>NZ_WIAX01000008.1 GCF_009467795.1 Nesterenkonia halophila | reverse complement strand
GGGTTCGGCATGGTGACAGGCCGACAGCTGCGAGACGCCGGGCCGGGAGACCAGCTGCGGCTCCTGGGTCGTGCAGATCTCGGTGGCCTTCCAGCAGCGCGTGCGGAAGCGGCATCCCGACGGCGGATCCGCCGGGTTCGGCGGATCGCCGGCCAGCACGATCTGCTCCTGCTGGCCGCGCAGCGTCGGATCCGGCACCGGCACCGCTGAGAGCAGCGCCTGGGTGTAGGGATGCGACGGTTCGCGGTAGATCTCCTCCTCAGTGCCCAGCTCCGCGATCCGCCCCAGGTACATCACCCCGACCCGGTCGGCGATGTGCCGCACCACGGAGAGGTCGTGGGCGATGAAGATGTAGGACAGTCCCAGCTGCTGCTGCAGGTCGTCGAGCAGGTTCATCACCTGAGCCTGCACGGAGACGTCCAGCGCCGACACGGGCTCGTCGCAGATGATGACGTCCGGGTTCAGCGCCAGCCCGCGGGCGATGCCGATGCGCTGCCGCTGTCCGCCGGAGAACTGATGCGGGTAGCGATTGATGTGGTCGGGATTCAGCCCGACCAGCGCCAGCAGCTCCTTCACCCGATTCCGCACGCCCTGGGCCGGCTTCTCCTCCGGGTGGAGGGAGAACGGCTCGGCGATGATGTCACCGACCGACATCCGCGGATTCAACGAGGTGTAGGGATCCTGGAAGATGATCTGGATCTTCCGCCGCAGCCGACGCAGGTGCTCGCCCTTCGCGACCAGGAAGTCCTCGCCGCGGAACGACACCGCGCCGGCGTCGGGCTCCTCCAGCCGCATCAGCAGCTTGGCCAGCGTGGACTTGCCGCAGCCGGACTCGCCGACGATGCCCAGAGTCTCGCCGCGGCGCAGCTGGAAGCTGACGTCGTCGACGGCCTGCACCGCTCCGACCTTGCGCTGGAAGACGATGCCCTGGGTCAGCGGGAAGTGCTTGACCAGGTTCTGCACGTCGAGGACGACCTCAGCGTCGGCGAACGGATCCTCTCCGCGGCCCGCGGCCGCGGACGTCGTCTCAGGCAGGCTCATGCTGGGTCCTCCTCGGCGGTGATGAAGTCCTCCGCGTAGTGGCACGCGGCGGTGTGCCCTTCGGCGATCTCGCGCAGCTCCGGCCGCTCGGTGCGGCAACGGTCGGTGGCGAAGGCACAGCGCGGGCTGAACGGACAGCCCGGCGGCATGTCGGTCAGCGCCGGAGGCAGCCCTGGGATGGCGTCGAGACGCTCGTCGGCGCCGTCGACCCGCGGGATCGAGGCGAGCAGACCGCGCGTGTAGGGATGCGCGGCGCTGCTGTAGATCGAGTACACGCCGGAGGCCTCCATGACCCGGCCGGCGTACATCACCGCGATCTTGTCGGCGACGTCGGCCACCACGCCCAGATCATGGGTGATGAGGATGAGCCCCATGTTGAACTCCTCCTGCAGCTGCTTCAGCAGCCGCATCACCTGGGCCTGGACGGTGACGTCCAGAGCCGTGGTCGGCTCGTCGGCGATGAGCACATCGGGGTCCAGGGCGATCGCCATGGCGATCATGATGCGTTGGCGCATGCCGCCGGAGAACTGGTGCGGAAAGTCCCCGGCGCGCTTCTCCGCCGCCGGGATACCGACCCGCTCCATCATCTCCACGGCCTTCTGCCGTGCCTCGCGCCGCTTCATCCCGCGGTGGACGCGGAACATCTCGCCGATCTGCCAGCCGACCGGCAGCACCGGGTTCAGCGAGGACAGTGCGTCCTGGAAGATCATCGAGATGCTCATCCCGCGCAGCCGCCGACGCCGCTCGGCGGGCATCTGCAGCAGATCCTCGCCGCGGTAGCGGATCTCGCCGCCGGCGATGTGCCCGGGCGGCATGTCCAGGATGCCCATGATCGCCTGAGCGGTCACCGACTTGCCGGAGCCCGACTCGCCGAGGATGGCGAGCGTCTCGCCGGCGTGCAGCGTGACGTTCAGGCCGTTGACCGCCTGGGCCGTGCCGGCTTTGGTGCGGAACTCCACCTGGAGGTCGCGCACCTCGAGCAGCGGCTCGGCGGTGGAGGAGCTGGTCATCGTCTCGTCCTTCGCAGGGGACTTCCGGGATGTGGGCTGGGCGGCGTCCATCGATGCTCCCCTCAACGCTTCGACTTCGGGTCGAGGGCGTCGCGGACGGCGTCGCCGAGGGTCATGAACGCGAAGACCGTCACGCCGACGAAGATCACCGGGAAGAGCAGCAGATGCGGCGAGGAAGTCACATAGCTCTGCGCGTCGGTCAGCTGCAGGCCCCAGGAGATCGCCGGCTGCTGCAGGCCGACGCCGAGGAAGGTCAACGTCGCCTCGGCGCCGATGATGATGCCGATGAACACCGTCGAGTAGCCGATCAGCGGGCCCAGCGAGTTCGGCAGGATATGCCGACGCATGATCGTCACATGTCCGGCGCCCAACGCCTTGGCGGCCATCACGTACTCGGAGTTGACCACGGACATCACCGAGCCGCGCATCAGGCGGGCTGACGTCGGCCAGGTGAAGAGCATCAGCACCAGAGCGACCTGCATCGGTCCGCGGTCCTCGATGATGTTCAGGAAGACCAGCGCGCCGAGCATGTACGGGATCGCGAAGACCATATCGGTCGTCCGCGAGAGCAGGCCGTCGATCCAGCCGCCGAAGTACCCGGCCAGCAGGCCGACGAGGACGGCGATGACGAAGACACCCGCGGAGACGACGACTCCGACGATCATCGAGTTCCGCGCTCCATGGATGACCCGGGAGTAGTAGTCGCAGCCCTGGATGTCGGTGCCGAACCACTGGTCGGCCGTCGGCGCCTGGCGATTCTGCGACAGGTCGCAGGCATGCGGGCTCACCGAGGTGAACAGCTGGGGTACGACCGCCATGGCGATGATCACCACCAGCAGCGCGCCGGAGACGAGGAACCAGGGGTTCCGCCGCAGCGAGCGCCACGCATCGGCCCAGAGGCTCGCTTCGGCCTCCTTGCGCCCGGAGCCCCCGTCCCCGGCGCCGACGGGGGCCGAGGTCTTGACCTCGGAGGGCGGCGTCGTGCTGGCCCGCGCGTCGCGGGTCGTGGTCTCGTCGAGCTCGGTCTTCTCACTCATAGCGGATCCTCGGGTCGAGCAGGGCGTACAGCAGGTCGACGATCAGGTTGATCGTCACGAAGAACAGCACGAACAACGTCACGATGCCGACGACGACAGTGCCCTCCTGCCCCTTGATGGAATCGACGATCATCGCGCCGAGCCCGGGGATGTTGAACACCGTCTCGATGACCATGGTGCCGCCGAGCAACGTCGCCAGGTCCGCACCGAGGAAGGTCACCACCGGGATCAGCGAGTTGCGCAGCCCGTGTCTCAGCACCACGCGCTGCCGGGAGAGACCCTTGGCGGTGGCGGTGCGCACATAGTCCGACTGCAGCGCGTCGACGAGCTCGCCGCGCACCATGCGGGCAGCCATGCCGGTGGACACCGCGGCGAGGGCGATCCCGGGCAGGATGTAGCTGACCAGGCCGTCTCGTGTGCCGGCGATGGGGAACCAGTCGAGGTTCAGTCCGAAGATCAGCTGCAGCAGGAAGCCGATGACCAGCGTCGGCAGCGCCACCATGATGACAGTGGTGACCTGCACCAGGCGGTCGATGAAGCGGTCCTTGTAGAGCCCGGCCAGGATGCCGGCGATGATGCCGATGACCGCCTGGATGGAGAAGGTCACCGCAGCCAGCATCAGCGTGGTGGGCAACCGCTGCGCGATGATGTCGGAGAGCGGCCGGCCGGAGAAGGTGCTGCCGAAGTCGCCGGCGGTGATGATGCCCCAGACGTACTTGCCGTACTGGACGAGGAACGGATCGTTGAGATTGTACTCCTCGCGGATGGTCTCCATGGCCGCCTCGCTCATCGGGCGGTCGCCGGCGAGGGCGCGGATGGGGTCGCCCGGCATGAGGAAGTTCAGCGCATAGACGATCAGCGTGGCGATGATCACCACGGGGACGAACTGGAGCAGACGCCGAATGATGTAACGGGTCATAGGTGTCCTTGGAGTGCGACCGCCGACGAGAGAAGCCGTCGGCGAGGAACTGGATCGAGGGGCGGCGGGTGATCCGCACGCCGCAGGGCGCGACCCGCGACCCCGACCATCAGGCCGGGTGGTACGTCGCGGGCCGCGCCCCCGCCGGAAGGGCAGAGCGTCACTCGGTGACGACGATGTCCTCCACGCGGGTGAAGCTGCGGGCGTCCATCTGCACCGAGCTGTCGTCGATGCGCTCGCTGGTCACCACCGGGTAGCTCTGGAACCACAGCGGGATGACCGGCATCTCCTCCAGCAGGATGTCCTCGGCCTCCTGGTAGAGGGCGCTGGCCTCTCCCTCGTCCACCGCCGAGTTGGCCTGGTCGATGAGCGAGTCGAAATCATCGTTCGAGAACCCGGTGTAGTTCGAGGACTGACCGGTGGTGTAGATCGGCTCCATGGCGTACTGGGCGGACGGGTAGCTCAACACCCAGCCCAGGCGGAAGGGCCCGCCGACCTCCTGGTTGTCATGCAGATCCAGGTACTGGGCGAACTCCATGGATTCGAACTGCACCGAGTCGATGCCCAGGTTCTCCTGCCACTGGTTGGCGACGGCCTCGGTCCACTCCCCGTGGCCGGCTCCGGAGTTGAAGTAGATGGACAGCTCGGAAGGGCCGCCGGCCTCCTCGTAGAGCTCGGCCGCCCGGTCGGGATCGAAGCTGCAGTACTCGCAAGCATCCTCGCGGGCCTCGGGGAGCATCGGCGGAATGATGTTCGCCGCGGCGGTGCGCTGACCGTCGAAGAGCTGCTCGATGATCTGCTCCCTGTCGATCGCCATGGACAGCGCATGACGAACGTCCTTGTCCTGGAACTCCTCCTGGTAGAGCGGGAAGCCCAGGTAGTTGAAGGAGGAAGTGTCGAAGGACTGCTGGTTGTCGCCGAAGTCCTCCTCCAGCTGCGCGAAGCGGTTCGGCTCCACTGCGTCCATCACGTCGAGCTCGCCGGACTGTGCGTCCAGGTAGGCGGCCTCGGCCTCGGCGTAGATCCGCCACTCGATGTTCGCCGGCTTGCCGGCCTCCTCGCCGGCATAGTCCTCATAGCGGGTGAGATTGATGTGCTGGTCGTGCACCCACTCACCGTCCATCTGGTACTGGCCGTTGCCGACCGGCGCCTGCTCGTAGGAGTCCGGGTCCTCGAAGGCCTCCTGCGGCAGCGGGTAGAAGCCGGTGTAGGAGAGCATCAGCGGCAGCGGGGAGAACGGCTCGTTCAGCTCGATCTCCAGCGTGTAGTCGTCCACGGCGCGCACACCCTCGAGCTCCTCGGCCTCGCCGTCGACGACCGCCTGGTAGCCGGCGATCTTGTCGTAGAAGTCCGCGTTCTGCTGGGCGTTGTCCGGGTCGACGGTCCAGTTGAAGGTGTCGACGAAGGTCTGAGCGGTGATCTCGTCGCCGTTGTGGAAGGTCCAGTCCTCGCCCAGGTGGAAGGTCCAGGTCTCGTTGTCCTCGGTCTCCCACTCCTCGGCCACGCCGGGGACGGCCTCGTAGGTGTCGTAGTCCACGCCGGTCAGCCCGGTGTAGAGCTGCTCGAGCACCTTCGAGCCGCAGACCTCGGACGAGTTGCCCGGCATCATGTACTGCGGCTCGCAGTTGTAGATGCTCACCGTGCCGCCGTCGGCCGCGGCCTCGCTGCCGCCGTCGCCGCCTCCGCAGGCGGTCAGCGTCAGCGCGGCGGCGGCCGTGGTGGCCACGGCCGCGCGGCGCATCGTCACGTTGTGTCGCATAGTCGGTCATCTCCTCATCAGGGGTGCGCGGGACGACGTCTCACCGACGCCGTCCCGAGATCCTCGTGGTCAGCGCCCTCGCAGGAGGGCTCATGACGGCGATGACGTGAGCGACGCTCCCAGTCGCCCGGGAGTGTTATCCACGTCACCGGATGATGGAGAGTCTAGCAACGATTCGTTGCACAAGTGTTTCAGATCTCGACGACACTCCGTGTCGCAGGCCACACGCTTCCTCGTCGTGAGGGCGCTCGCCCGACGGATCACTCCCGCCAGACGTCGTCGGGCTTCGCCGTCCGCCCCTCGGTCAGGCGCAGCGCCTGCCCCTGGGCGACGAGCTTCTCGTACTTCATCGCCGCCTTGTCCGCGGCGGCCGTGGCGCGCAGGGGCAGCATGATGGTCCGTTCGGCCTCGATGCCGGCCTGCAGCTGGCGACCGCGTTCCAGCTCCGCGTCGACTTCGGCGCCGAAGAGCAGCACGGCGTTGGCGATGAAGATCCAGAGCAGGAAGACGATCACACCGGCCAGGGCGCCGTAGGTCGCCTGGTAGTTGCTGAAGCCGCTGATGTAGACGGCGACGCCGATCGTCGCGAGGATCAGCACGCCGATGGCCAGCAGCGCTCCCCCGGTGATCCACAGGACCCCGGGCTGCCGGATGTTCGGCGTGGTGTAGTAGAGCAGGGCGATGCAGGCCGCGGCGATCACCAGCAGCGCGGGGTACCGCGCATAGTTCCAGACCTGCTCGGCCGTCTGGCTGAGTCCGGCCGCCTCGCCGAGCGCGGTGACCAGCGGACCGGAGACCACCAGCATCATCGCCGAGACGGCCACCAGCACGATCAGTGCGGCGGTGACGCCGTAGAGCACCGGGCGCAGCACGAGCGGCGAGCGACCCTCCGGCACCTCGAAGATGCGGTTCATCGCCCGGGAGAAGGCGTTGACGTAGTTCGACGCCGTCCACAGCGCGGTGAGGATGCCGACGGCCAGCCCGATGCCGGCGCCGGGCGCCTCGGTGAGCACCTGCAGGATCGTCTGCACCACGCTCATGTCGCGGACGTCGGACTCCAGCAGCTCGTCCAGCGTGTTGAGCAGGAACTCCTGGGTGCGTCGTGCTTCACCGACCACGGAGAGCAGCGAGACGAACGCGATGAGCGCGGGGAAGACCGAGAGCACCGCGTAGTAGGTCAGCGCCGCCGCCGAGTCCGGACACTGGTCGCGGCCGAACTCGGCGATCGCCCGGCGGAAGGAGTACCACCAGGTCGCCGGCCGCAGGCTGAACGGGGTGCGCGGCTTGGCCGCGTCGCGCCCGGAGGCGGCGTGCTCCTCGCGCTGACGGGTCTTCAGCCGATCCGGCTGGTCGGCCGCTGCGGCGACGGTCCCGGGACGGTCGGCGTCGGCGGAGACGAGACTCTCGCCGAGGATGTCGTGGCCGGTCGCCTCGCGCCGGCTCGCCCGATGCGCGGCGAGTCCGCCGGCCGCCGGATCGGCGGATTCCGCCGACGTCGACCACGCGCCGTCCGCGGCGGCCTCCTCGGCGAGTGCGGCATCACGCGAGTCGCGGTCGTCGTCGGCTCCGGGGCGGCGATCCTGGGTCTCCTCTGCGCTCATGCGCCCAGAGTAGCCCAGCACCGCCGGTGATCAGCGACGATCCGCGCGCCGCAGGTCACATCGGCTGGGGACCGGCGCCGGGATCAGACCTCGACGTCGTCGCGGCGGGTCTCGCGGAGCTCGTCCGGGATGGTGATCGCCGCCGGCGGGGAATCGTGCAGATACCCGGAGCGGGCGATCGCCATCGAGCCGACCGCCGAGGTCAGCAGCTGGGCGAGCACCGCGATGATCGCCTTGACCAGATTCGGCCCGCTGAAGTCGATCAGCAGGGCGCCGATCACGATCAGCGCGACGCCCAGGCCGGCCGAGGTGCCCACCGCCGAGGCGCGCAGGTACAGGTCCGGCAGGCGATAGAGCCCGATCGCGGAGATCAGCAGGACGGCGAGGCCGAGGAAGATCAGCACCGCGCCGACGATGTGGGCGGGGTTGGTCAGGTCCAGCATCAGCGTCGTCCTCCCGATCCCAGGCGAGCCATCGAGATCGCCGACATGAAGCCCAGCAGCGTCGCGATGAGGATGATGTCGAAGAGCGCCTCGATCTGTTGATGCAGCGAGATCAGCGTGATGAAGCCGATGATCGCGAAGAAGATGAGATCAGCGGCGACGGCGCGGTCGGCCGTGCGCGGGCCGCGGAAGCCGCGGACGGCGGCCAGCAGCATGCTCAGCGCCAGGATCACCAGCGCGACCTCCAGCAGGTGCTCGGCGATCATGCGTCACCTCCTGCCGGACGTCCGGCGTCGTTCTCCGTGTTCTCGGACTCGGCGGTCCCCGCGGACGCGTCGCCGGCCCCGGCCGCCGCGTCCTCGGCCGGACGCACCGTCGGTCGGGCCAGCGGGCGGGAGAGGTCGCCGGGCTCGCGGCGCATCGCCCGCAGCAGCCGGTCCTCCATCTCCTGGATCTCCTCGGCCAGCCCGTCCCGGGAGGCGGCGAACATCCCGTGGACGTAGAGCACCGCGTGGTCGCGGGAGTAGGTGATCGTCAGCGTGCCCGGGGTCAGCGTGATCAGCGAGGAGATGAGCGTGTACTCGCTCGCCGTCCGCGAGGCCGCCGGCACCGCGACGATCGCGGGGTCGGTGCGCATGCGCGCGCTCGGTCGCAGGATGTCGGCGGTGACCTGCAGGTTCGCCAGGAGGAACTCCTTGGCGTACCAGAGCAGGAAGCCGATCATCCGCACCGGCCAGGTCAGCCAGCTGTTCATCAGCCGATCACCGCCTTCACGTAGTCGCTGGGGCCCATCAGGCCCTGCGCGGCCTGCTCGGCGAGCTGCATCAGCACCTCGGCGCCGAGGCCGAGGCCGAGGGTCACCACCGCCAGCAGCGCGGCCGGCACGATGAGCTTCGGCGTCACGCGGGCATGCCGCTCGCCGCTGAGCACCGCCGCCGTGCCGGTCGTCGGCGGCCCGATCTGCAGCGTGGGCTGCTCGGCCTGGGCCTCCACCCGCAGGTACCGCTTGCCATGGATGGCCTGCTGGTAGGTCAGCGCCCGACGCTCCAGCCCCTCGGGCTCCGGCCCCATGAACACCGAGGTCCAGATCTTGAGCATCGCGACCATGGAGATCAGGCTGACCAGCACGGCGACGCCGCCGATGATCCACTGTTCGGCCTCGAAGGTCGCCCCGATGAGGGAGAACTTCGCGACGAAGCCGGAGAACGGCGGCATGCCCACCAGCGAGAGCGCGGCGACCATGAAGATCACCGCCACCAGCGGTTCGCGTCTGAGCATCCCGCCCAGCCGGTCCAGCCGGGCCGTGCCGTAGGTCTCCTCCAGCGCGCCGGTGGAGAGGAAGAGCGAGGCCTTCACGATCATGTGGTGCAGCAGGTAGAAGATCGCGGCGGTCAGTCCGAGCGTGGTGAACAGTCCGACCCCGATCATGATGTAGCCGATGTGGCTGATCATGTGGAAGACCAGGATGGAACGCGTCGAGTTCTCCCCGACCGCACCCAGGGCCCCGACGACCATGGTCACCGCCGCGATCGTCAGCCCGACCCAGAGGAAGCGCTGGTCGCCGTCGAAGAGCATCGCGTAGATCCGGTAGATCGCGTAGACCGCGATCTTGGTGTGGATGCCGGAGAACAGCGCGGTCACCGCCGGCGAGGTCATCGAATAGGTGCGCGTCAGCCAGCCGTGGACCGGCACGACGGCGGCCTTGATGGAGATCGCGGTGAGCACCACCGCCCCGGCGATGGCGATCGCCGGGTCCTCGGCGGCCGCGCCCTGCAGCTCGGCCAGGTTCACCGTGCCGGCAGTGGCATAGACCAGCCCGACTCCGGCCAGCAGCAGCGTGGAGGCCATCAGGTTCACCGTGACGAAGATCCGCGCGCTGTCGGCGCCGAGCTTCGCGCCCATCATCGCCATCAGCCCGTAGGAGGGCAGCAGCATGACCTCGATGAACACGAAGAGGTTGAAGATGTCGCCGGTCATCGCCGCCCCGGCCACACCGGCCATGAGGATCAGCACGAACGGGTGGTAGAAGCGCGCCCGGGCCTCATGGGTGGCCATCGCGAAGAGCACGCTGGCCAGCGCCAGCACGGCGACGAAGGCCAGCATCAGCGCCGAGAGCGTGTCGACGACGAGGGGGATCGCCACCCCGGCCTCCCAGAGGCCGACCTGGTGGGCCAGCACCGTGCCGTCGGCGGTGGTCACCACCAGCAGGATCGCGGCGGCGAGCATCGCCAGCAGCGTGATCAGGCTGATCGCATGGCGGATCTTCTGGCTGCGTCGCAGCGCGGCGGAGAACGCCCCGAGGAACAGCGGGCCGACGACCAGCACCGGCAGCAGGGTGGACAGCATCTCGTTCATCGGTCCTCCCCCTCGTCGGCGGCGCGGCCCCGGGCGGCCCAGGTGCCGTCCGGGTCCTTCGCCGCGTCCTCTGCGCGGACGCCCTCGTCCTGGACGTCCTCCTGCGGAGTCTCCTCGGGCCGGCGGCCCTCTTCGGCGGTCGTCGCCACGTCGGCGTCGACGTCCTCCTCCGTGCCGGCCTGGGTGCCCAGCAGCTCGGCGTCCGAGGGCGGGCCGTCGGGCTCGTCGCCGGGCCCGACGGCGGCTGTGGCGACTGTCGGGTGGTGACCGGTGCGCTTCAGATGCGCCGCCGCGGCGAGCTTCGCCGGGGCGGTCGGTGCGGCCTCGGTGTCGTCGTCGGTGGTCGTGGTGATGGCCAGGGTGACCATGAACATCGAGATCGCGAAGGCGATGACGATAGCGGTCAGCACGAAGGCCTGCGGCAGCGGGTCGGCCCGCTGGGCCGGATCGTCGACGTGCGAGAACGGCGCCCCGCGGAAGGCGACGTTCCCGGCGGAGAAGAGCAGCAGGTTCGCCGCGTGCGAGATCAGCACGAAGCCCAGCACGATGCGGACCATGCCGCGCTGCATGAACAGGTAGACGGAGGCGGCGGTGAGGATGCCGACCATCAGCGCGATGCTCATCGGGCCTCCCCCTCCTGGCCGTCACTGCGGCCGCTCGACGTGGTGTACAGCGGTGTCGACTCCTCGGCGACCTCCGGCGGGACGTCGCCGGGATCCAGCGGCGTGCCGCTCCGCCGGCGGGCGGCTGCCTCCGGGTGGGTGCTCAGGTACTTCTGGAGCAGCTCCGCGGGGTAGCGCTGGACCTGGCCGAGGCGGTCCAGGGCCACCAGCACCGCGCCGATGACGGCCAGGTAGATGCCGACGTCGAAGATGATCGCGGTGGTGAAGTGGTAGTGGCCGCCGCCGGGCAGCGGGATGTCGGTGGTCAGCGGCTTCAGGAAGGAGCCCTCGACCAGGCCGGCGAGGCCGGTTCCCGCGCCGACGAGGATGCCGCCGACGATCACCAGCGCGTAGTCCCAGCGCAGCTTCACCGCGGAGTCGGACGGGGCGACCAGGTAGCGCAGGGCGAAGAACCCGCCGGCGACCAGCGCGGCGATGAAGCCGCCGCCGGGCTCATAGTGGCCACGCACCAGCAGGATCAGCGAGAAGAGCACGATCAGCGGCGCGACCCAGTTGAACAGGGTGCGCATCGACGTGGTGTTGTCCACGGCGTCGTCCAGCGGAGTGCCCACCCAGGCTCGGGAGGTCTCCGGCTCGTTGTCCGAGGTGGAGAACGTCGAGTTCAGCACCGCGAGGATCGCGAAGCCGGCGATGCCCAGCACGGTCAGCTCGCCGAAGGTGTCCAGCGCGCGGAAGTCGACGAGGATCGAGTTGACGATGTTGTCCGCGCCGGTCTGCTCGTAGGTGTTCTCCTGGTAGTACTGCGCGATGTCCGACTGCCCGCGGCGGCCGGTCAGCGCGTAGGTGGCCAGGAAGGCGGCGGCGCCGAAGCCGATCGCGACGATCGCCGAGACGACCGTGCGCGAGCGCGGCACCCGGTGGAAGCGTTTCGGCAGCTTGCGCAGCACCAGCACCAGCACCACGACGGTGAGGATCTCCACCAACAGCTGGGTGATGCCGACGTCGATCGCGCCGAGCATGAAGTAGAAGGAGGCGACGACGAAGCCGGCGCCGCCGGCCAGCACGACGGCGGCGGCCCGGTCGGTCGAGAGCACCGTGCCGAGCAGGAACGCCGCCAGCAGGGTCAGCAGGATCCAGTCGGCCGGCCGCGTGTTCCCCGCGGTGAGCGAGCCGACGGTCGGCGAGGCGACCAGCCCGGCGATCAGCACGCCGAGCAGCAGGATGCCCGGCAGCGTCAGGTGCAGGCCGTGGACGTCGGTGCGGGTGAGGTCGCCGATGCGACGGCCGCCGCGGATCAGCGCCAGGCGCAGCGACTCGACGGCGTCGACGCCGGTGAACGGCAGGATCCGGCGCGGAACCGCCGCGTCGACCCGGGCGCGGCCGAGGACCATCAGCAGCCCGCCGCCGAGGACCGCCGCCGAGAGCAGCAGCTCGACCGAGAAGCCGTGCCAGAGCGCCAGATGCGCATGGTGCTCTGCGCCGGAGGACGCCGTCGCGGCGTCGGAGACCAGCCCGTCGAAGATCCCGGGGACGAAGCCCAGCAGCAGGCCGGCGGCGGCCGGCAGCATCGCCGGCAGCCAGAACGTCCAGGCGGCCTCGTGGGAGGCCTCGGGCGCCATCGGATCGCGGGCCTCGTCGCGCGGGCCGGCCCCGGTGAAGGAGCTGAAGCTGCCCAGCACGATGCGGCCGCAGTAGGCGAAGGTGCCGATTGCGGCGACGACGGCGATCAGCGTGATCCCCCAGGTCATCACCGAGGAGAACTCGGCCGAGAGGAAGCCGCCGAGCAGCCCCTCCTTGGAGACGAAGCCGAGCATCGGCGGCACTCCGGCCATCGACAGCGAGGACAGCGTGGTGATCACCAGCGAGACCCGCATCGTGCGGTGCAGACCGTTCAGCACGCGGATGTCGCGACTGCCGGACTCGTGCTCGACGATGCCGACCATCATGAACAGCGAGGCCTTGAACAGCGCGTGGGCGATGACGTGCACGACCGCCGCGGCCAGCGCCTTCTCGGTCCCCACGCCGATCACCGCGGTGAGGAAGCCCAGCTGGCTGATCGTGGAAAAGGCCATCATCTCTTTGATGTCATGGCGCTGCAGGGCGAAGAGCGCGCCGATGACCGCCGTGATCAGCCCGGAGCTGATCAGCAGCACCTGCCAGGTCGTCGAGTCCGCCAGCGCCGGCGAGAAGCGCAGCATCAGGTAGATGCCGGCCTTCACCATGGCCGCGGCGTGCAGATAGGCGCTGACCGGCGCGGGGGCGACCATCGCGTCGGGCAGCCAGATGTGGAACGGGAACTGCGCGGACTTCGACAGCGCCGCCGCGGCGACGAGCACCGCGATCACGGCGGTGAAGCCCGGGTCGGTGCTCCATACCTCGGAGGACAGCGCCTCGGAGATCCGCGTGGTGCCGGTGCGGTTGATGATCAGCAGGGCCGCGGCCAGCAGGCCGAGCCCGCCGCCCATGGTCAGCAGCAGCGAGCGCCGCGCCGGACCGGGGGCCTTCTCCCCGGACCGGTTGATCAGGAAGAAGGAGCACAGCGTGGTGAACTCCCAGAAGACGAAGAGCACGATGAGGTCGTCGGCGACGACCATGCCGGTCATCGAGAAGACGAACAGCAGCATCCAGACGTAGTAGTCGCCGGTCTTCGCCGCCGTCGAGAAGTAGCGGGCCGAGTAGGCCATCACCAGGGCCCCGATGAAGAGCACCAGGAAGAGGAAGACCAGGCCGAGCCCGTCGAGGCGCAGCGCCAGCGAGACGTTCAGCGTCGGGATCCAGGGGATGGTCTCGACGACGGCGCCGCCGTCGTGGACCGACTGCAGCCAGGGCAGCGTGAGCAGTCCCACCACCAGCAGCACGGCCGCGGCGGCCCAGCCGGTGTTCCGGCCCAGGAGCTGGTGCATCGAGGCCGCGGCGGGCACCAGCACCAGCACGATCAGCAGCAGCAGGATCAGCGTCATCGGATCGCCCCCGCCCGCGTCGCGGCGCTCGTCCGCCGGGGCTCGAGGAGGCCGCGGGCCTCCGGGGCCCCGAGCACCGGGGCCCCCGGCGTCAGGGGCGCGGCGCGGCGCCCGGCCTGGCGGCGGGACGTCGATCGGGCGGGCGGATGCATCGTGCCTCCTGTCGGTGCGGTGGAACGCGGAGCGGGCGCCGCAGGGCGGCCTCCCGGACTCCGGGGACTGCGGATCACGGCTCCGCGGACGCGCTCAGATTCGCCGACCAGTCTTCCCGGCACACCGACGACGACTCTACCGATCCGCGCACAGCCGCGGCAATTCGCCGCCCCGGCCACGGAAGCGGCGCGCCCGGCGGATCCCCACGGGGACGCGGTCGCGCGGCTATGATGTGGAGCATCATGGACACCTCTCAGGACACCTCCGGCGCCGGCTCCGCCTACCGGCTGCCGTCGCACTGGCCGCGCCGCGTCTCCGACGTCGTGCCGACCATCGGCCCGAGCGTGCTGCTGCACGCGGGGCGGCTGCCGCTGACGGTGCGGATCGCCTGCTTCGGCCTGCTCGGCGTCGTGGGCATCACGGCGCTGTTCCTGCTGCCGAGCTTCCTGATCCACCTCGCCGGGCTGCAGTCGCTGATGCGGCTGGACGGGGTGCTGGCCGGCCTCGCGGGCCTGCTGGCCCTGGGGGTCAACATCGTGCTGGCCGGGCTGCAGATCGTGCTCGCGCTCAAAGTGCCCGAGCGCCTCGAGTGGGTCCGCGCCGCGCTGACCGTCACTGTGCTGGTCGCCGGACTCGAGGCGGTGCTGCGCGACTGGGCCTATCCCAGCGTGCTGGAGATGGGCTTCCGCTGGGACCTGCTCCTCATGGCCGCCATGGTGGCCCTGCTCTGGCTGCCCTCGGCCAACCGCTGGTTCACCGCCGACTCGGCCTGAGCCGCCGGCGTCCCGCCCAGGAGACCGGGCCCTCGCAGCGGGCCCGCCCGTGCTGAGAATGCTTCTGGACAGCAGTCGCACCTTATGCTCGCGCACCCTCCCGGCCGTAAAATGATCACGCAGGCATGATCTTTTTCCCTCTCGCCCGCGCCCCGGCGCGACGACGAGGACGACAGCGCGGACGACGGGCCGGCCGAGGAGGTGCACCGATGGGCGCAGGACATTCCCACGCCGGCGGCGTCGACGACGTCGCCGGCGGCGGCCGGTCCCACCGCCGTCGCCTGCAGCTGGTGCTGCTGGTGACCCTCGGCGTCGTCGCCGCCCAGTTCGTCGGCGCCTGGCTGACCGGCTCGCTGGCGCTGCTGACCGACGCGGTCCACTCGCTGACCGACTCCGTCGGGCTGGTCGTCGCGCTGGCCGCGGCGATGCTCGTCGGCGCGGCGGCGACGTCGACACGCACCTGGGGCTTCCGCCGGCTGGAGGTCCTCGCCGCGGCGGTGCAGGCGCTGATGCTGCTGGGCATCGGCATCTACGCCGCCGTCGACGGCGTCGGCCGGCTCGCCGCTCCCCCGCATGTGCCGCCGATGGAGCTGCTGGTCTTCGGCGTCGTCGGACTGGTCGGCAACACCGTCTCGCTGGGCGTGCTCGCCGCCGGACGGCGGGAGAACCTCAACCTGCGCGCGGCCTTCCTGGAGGTCGCCGCCGATGCGCTCGGCTCGCTGGGGGTGATCATCGCCGCGGCGGTGATGGCGCTGACCGGCTGGCAGCAGGCCGACGCCGTGGCCGCGCTGGCCATCGCCGCGCTGATCGTCCCGCGCGCGGCGCTGCTGCTGCGCGAGACCGGACGCATCCTGCTGGAGTTCGCCCCGCGCGGCATCGATCTGGAGGAGGTCCGCGAGCATATGCTCGCGATGCCCCACGTCCGCGAGGTCCACGATCTGCACGCCTCCACCGTGGCCACCGGCCTGCCGGTGATCAGCGGGCACGTGGTCCTCGACGACGACTGCTTCCACGACGGCCACGCCCCGCAGGTGCTGCAGGACCTGCGCACCTGCGTCGCCGAGCATTTCGACGTGACGCTGGAGCACGCGACGTTCCAGCTGGAGACCGCCGACGTCGCCGCCGGCGAGGCCCACGCCCACTGAGCCGACCGGCCCGGCTCTCACTCCGACCAGACTCCGGAGGCGCCGCGCCGGTGCGAGCCCATCAGGTGGGTGTCGACGATTCCGACCGCCTCCATCAGCGCGAACATCGTCGTCGGCCCGACGAAGCGGAACCCGGCCGCCCGCAGCCGCTTCGCCAGCGCCTCGGACTCCGGCGAGCGTGTGGGGATCTCCTCGACCACCCGCGGTCGCGGCGTCGTCGCCGGCTGATGCGACCAGATGAGCTCGGCGAGGCCGCTGTGGTCGCGCAGCGCCGCCGTCGCGCGAGCGTTGCCGATCGTCGCGGTGATCTTGCCGCGGTGGCGGATGATGCCGGCGTCGGCCAGCAGCCGCTCGACGTCGGTCTCGTCGAAGGCCGCCACCGTGTCCGGGTCGAAGCGGGCGAAGGCGGCGCGGAGATTCTCCCGCTTGGCCAGGATCGTCGCCCAGGACAGCCCTGACTGGAAGCCCTCCAGGCTCAGTCGTTCGAAGAGCCCGCGCTCGTCGCGGACGGGCATGCCCCATTCGTGGTCGTAGTACTCGCGCAGCATCGCGCTGCCCAGCGCCCAGGGCGTGCGGGCCAGCCCGTCCTCGCCGACGGCGACGCCGGTGCCGGCGGACTCGAGGCCGTCGGGAGTGCGGTGCGGCTGGCTCATCCGACCAGCGTATCGCCCCGGCGGCGACGCTGGACGGCGCGCGACGACGACACAGCGCGCCATCAGTTGCTCGATGCAACCTGTTCGTCCCGCCGTGATGATAGAACCGGACTATGACTGACACCACATCGACGTCGCCTGCGGCGGCCGGCCCGTCCGGCGCCCGCGAGTTCCACGATCTGGACCACTACGTCGCCTTCCCACGACTGGCCGGACTCGCCATGAGCCCCGACGGCGAGCGCCTGGTCACCACGGTCTCCACGCTCGACGCGCAGGGCACCGGCTACACCACCGCCCTCTGGGAGGTCGACCCGCGCGGCGGGCGCGCGGCCCGCCGACTCACCCGCGGCTCGGCCGCCGAGTCCGGACCGACCTTCTCCGCCGCCGGCGACCTCTGGTTCACCTCCTCCCGTCCCGACGAGTCCGGCTCCGCCGAGGACGCGAAGACCGCCGCGCTCTGGCGGCTGCCCGCCGACGGCGGCGAGGCCGAGGTGGTGAATCGGCGCCCCGGCGGGGTGAGCTCGGTGCACTGCGCCGCCGACGCCGACGTCGTGCTCGCCGCCGCCCCGCTGCTGCCGGGCGCCGCCGACGAGGACCAGCACGCCGCGCTGCAGACCGCCCGCGCCGAGGGCGAGGTCCAGGCGATCCTGCACACCGGCTACCCCGTGCGGCACTGGGACCACGACCTGGGCCCGGCGCGGCCGCACCTCTTCGCCGTCGACGGAGAGGAGTCTCCCGACGACGCCGCCGCCCCGGCCACAGTCGAGCCGCCCCGGCGACGCCTGCGCGCGCTGACCGCCGACCTCGGGACGCACTACGGCGACGAGGCGTTCCTCAGTCCGGACGGCACCCGCGCGCTGATCGCGGTGACCCTGCCGGAGCCGGCCGCCGACCAGCGCACCGGGCTGGCCGTCGTCGACGTCGCCGCCGGCGAGCGCCGGATGCTCGCCGACGCCCCGGCCTCGACGTACTCCCCCGGGCCGATCAGCCCGGACGGTCGCACCGCCGTGGTCACCGTGACCCGCCGACCGGTGCCCGAGCGGGCGCTGCGGCCGGTGCTGCACATCCTGGACCTCGAGACCGGCGCGCTGACGCCGCTGGTCGACGAGTCCTCGGCCGAGGCCGAGCTGTGGTTCACCCCGGCCGACTGGATGCCCGACGGCTCGGCGGTGATCGCCCTGGCCGACCGCGACGGCCGCGGCCCGGTGTTCCGGCTCGACGTCGCCGACGGGACGGTCACAGTGCTCGCCGACGACGAAGCCACCTGGTCGGAGGCGGTCGTCTCCCCCGACGGCGCCCACGTCTACGGCCTGCGGGCCAGCTACGCCTTCCCGAACGAGGTCGCCCGCCTGGACCTGGCCGACGGGACGGTCACCCGGCTGGAGAACCCGGTGCGCCGTCCCGAGCTGCCCGGCCGACTGACCGAGATCGAGACCGTCGCCGAGGACGGCGCCCGGGTGCGCGCCTGGCTGGCGCTGCCCGGGACGGAGGCCGAGGGCGCGCCGGACGCTCCGTCGTCGCCGGCGCCGCTGCTGCTCTGGATCCACGGCGGGCCGCTGAACTCCTGGAACGCCTGGTCCTGGCGGTGGAACCCGTGGCTGCTGGCCGCCCGGGGCTACGCGGTGCTGCTGCCGGACCCGGCGCTGTCCACCGGCTACGGCCAGGAGTTCATCCAGCGCGGCTGGAACGCCTGGGGCGAGAAGCCCTACACCGACCTGCTGGCCATCACCGACGCCGCCGAGGCCCGCGACGACGTCGACGCGACCCGGACCGCGGCGATGGGCGGCTCCTTCGGCGGCTACATGGCCAACTGGGTCGCCGGCCACACCGACCGCTTCGACGCGATCGTCGCCCACGCCTCGCTGTGGGCCCTGGACCAGTTCGGCCCGACCACCGACATGTCGCCGTTCTGGCGCCGGCAGATCGACGCCGCGATGGAGGCCGAACACTCCCCGCACCGCTTCGTGTCCGAGATCCGCACGCCGATGCTGGTCATCCACGGGGACAAGGACTACCGGGTGCCGATCGGCGAGGGGCTGCGGCTCTGGTACGAGCTGCTGGAGCAGTCGGGCCTGCCCGCCGACGCCGACGGGAACACCGTCCACCGGTTCCTGTACTTCCCGCAGGAGAACCATTGGGTGCTCACCCCGCACCACGCGAAGCTCTGGTATCAGGTGGTCATCGCGTTCCTGGCGGAGCACGTCCGAGGCGAGGCTCCGGAGCTGCCGACGACGCTGGGGCTCACCCCGCCGGCGGAGTGACTCCGCCCGGGACGCCCCACCCGGCGACGACGGCCGGGCGGGGCGGCTCAGCGCCGGATCTCGAAGTCCGCCTCCGGCAGCGCGGAGCGCTCCTCCTCGGTGGCCGGGCGGACGGCGAGCTCGTCGACGACGGCGTGCTCGGGGCCGCGGCGGCACCAGGCGACGAGCTCCTCGACCGCCTCCGGCTCGCCGGCGGCGAGGAGCTCGACGGCGCCGTCGGCGACGTTGCGGACCCAGCCGGCCAGTCCCAGCTGGACCGCCCGCGACTGGGCCGAGGCCCGGTAGAAGACCCCCTGGACCGTGCCGGTCACGCGGATGTGCCGAATCTCCATGTCACCCAGTGAACCACGGTGCCGATGACCTGTCAGCCGGTGCTACCGTTCCCTCCATGGCGTCACCCACCTCACATTCGTCCGACGACCAGCAGGCCGACTCGCCGGCCGCCCTGCTGGCCGAGGAGTCGATCGCACTCGACGTCGCCGCCGCCGACTGGCGCGAGGCCGTCGACGAGGCGGGCCGGCTGCTGGTCGCCGCCGGCGTCGCAGACGACGACTACACCGCGGCGATGCGGCGGCTGGTCGAGGAGCACGGCCCCTATATCGTGGTCGCCCCGGGCTTCGCCCTGGCCCACGCCCGCCCCACCGCCGGCGTGGCACGCACCGGGCTGTCCTGGGTGCGGCTGGCCGAGCCGGTGCCCTTCGGCCACGGCAGCCATGATCCGGTCGGCCTGGTGGTCGGCCTGGCCGCCGACGACGACGTCGCCCACACCCGCGCGATGGCGCGGCTGGCCCGGCTGCTCGCCGACCCGCGACGGCGCGCGGAGCTGGAGGCCGCCGACTCCCCGCGGCGGCTGCGCGAGCTTCTGCTCGCCGCCGAACAGCCGGAGAGCCGGCACGAGCAGCCCGCGACGCCGGCCGCCGCGAGCGCAGACCCCGCCGCGGAGGAAGCCGCCGAGGAGTCGGCTCAGGGCTCCGACGCCGCCGCGCGGACGACTGATCAGCACCTGATCCTGACCGTCTGCGGCAACGGGCTGGGCACCTCGCTGTTCCTGAAGAACACGCTCGAGCAGGTGCTCGAGACCTGGCGCTGGGCTCCGTTCGTCACCGTCGAGGCGACCGACACCATCTCTGCGCGCGGCCGCACCTCCGAGGCTACGGCCATCCTGACCTCCGGCGAGATCGCCAAGACGCTCGGCGCCGTCGACGTGCCGGTCCGCGTGGTGGAGAACTTCACCAGCACCGCCGAGCTCGACGCCGCGCTGCGCGACCTCTACGACGTCTGACCGACGCGCCCCGCACACCGCACACCCGCCAGCTCACGCCCCAGGAGTCTCACACCATGGACTGGCTCGTCGCCCTCGCCGAGTTCCTCGTCAACGAGATCCTCAGCGTCCCCGCGTTCCTCATCGGCCTGATCACCGCCGTCGGGCTCATCGCCCTGCGCCGATCCGTCGGCCAGGTGATCGGCGGCGGGCTGAAGGCCACGCTGGGCTTCCTGCTCATCGGCGCCGGGGCCACGCTGGTCACCGCCTCGCTGGATCCGCTGGGGTCGATGATCCGCGGCGCCACCGGCGCCCAGGGAGTCATCCCGACCAATGAGGCGATCGTCGGCATCGCGCAGCAGGAGCACGGCGCGCAGGTGGCCTGGCTGATGATCCTGGGCTTCGCGATCTCGCTGGTGCTGGCGCGCTTCACCCCGCTGCGCTATGTCTTCCTCACCGGCCACCACATCCTCTTCATGGCCACGCTGCTGACCATCGTGCTGGCGACGGCCGGCTTCTCCGGCACGGTGACCGTGCTCCTCGGCGGCGCCCTGCTGGGCATCCTGATGGTCTCGCTGCCGGCGCTGGCGCATCCGTGGACCCGGCGCATCACCGGCGACGACAGCGTGGCCATCGGGCACTTCGGCACGGCCGGCTATGTGGCCGCCGGCGCCGTCGGCCGCGCCGTCGGTGGCCGCTCCAGCCGCTCCACCGAGGAGCTGCGGCTGCCGGAGTCGCTGCGCTTCCTGCGCGACTCGATGGTCGCCACCGCGCTGTCGATGGTGCTGATGTACGTCGTCGTCGCGCTGATCTCGCTGGTCCGCGAGGGCGAGGCCGCCTACACGGCCTTCGACGACGGGGCCTCCGGGCCGGGGAACTTCTTGATGCAGTCGGTCACCCAGGGGCTGCAGTTCGGCATCGCGGTGGCGGTGATCCTCTTCGGGGTGCGCACCATCCTCGGCGAGATCGTGCCGGCGTTCCAGGGAATCGCCGCGAAGCTGGTCCCCGGCGCGATCCCGGCGCTGGACGCGCCGATCGTCTTCCCGTACGCGCAGAACGCAGTGCTGGTCGGCTTCCTCTCCAGCTTCGTCGGCGGCCTGCTCGGCCTGGCCGCGCTCTCGCTGTGGCTCAACCCGATCCTCGGGCTGGCGCTGATCCTGCCCGGGCTGGTGCCGCATTTCTTCACCGGCGGTGCGGCCGGGGTCTACGGCAACGCCACCGGCGGGCGGCGCGGCGCCGTGGCCGGCGGGTTCGTCAACGGGCTGATGATCACCTTCCTGCCGGCGCTGCTGCTCGGCGTCCTCGGCGACATGGGCGATCTGAACACCACCTTCGGCGACACCGACTTCGGCTGGTTCGGCCTGCTCATCGGCTACGGCGCCCAGCTGGGCACCGTCGCCGGACTGGTGGTCATCGCCCTGATCGGGCTGTTCATCCTGGCCGCGGCGATCCTGATGCAGCGCCGCGTGGTCGACCGCGGCTGGGATCCCTCGCCGCATCGGGCCCGCCCGGCCGGCGCAGGCGCGGCCGCGGAGCAGAGCACCGGCGAGCGGGGAGGGAACCAGCAGACGACGTCGACGATCCCGCGGGTGCGCAAGCTCGCCCCGCCGCGCGGCGCCCCGACGCCGCCGCCGCGTCCCTGACCCGGCGGGCTCAACCGCGGGCGGCCACTGTGCCGCTGCGGGTCTGCTCGTCGTAGGAGTAGACCTCGGCTCCCTCGATCCAGGTGCGCAGCGCGCGATGACGGGTGTCCAGCGGGTCGCCGGACCAGAGCACGACGTCGGCGTCCTTGCCGACCTCCAGCGACCCGACCCGATCGGTGACGCCGAGCACCTCGGCGGGGTGGATGGTCACCGCCTTCAGCGCCTCGGCCGGCTCCATCCCCTCGCGCACCGCCAGCGCGGCCTGGTGGACGAGGAAGTCGATCGGCACCACCGGGTGGTCGGTGATCAGCGAGACCTTCACCCCGGCCGCGGCGAGGATGCCCGGCGCCGCCGGGCTGCGCCGGCGGACCTCGACCTTGCTGCGCGAGACGATCATCGGCCCGTAGAGCACCGGCACGTCCCGAGCGGCGACGACGTCGGCGATCAGATGCGCCTCGGTGCCGTGGTCGAGCACCAGCCGGTGGCCGAACTCGTCGGCCACGCGCAGCGCCGTGGCGATGTCGTCGGCTCGGTGGCAGTGCTGCCGCCACGGGATCTCGCCGCGCAGCACCCGGGCCAGCGCCTCCGAGACCAGGTCGGTCTCGCGCTCCGCCTCCGGCTTGTCCATCCAGGCCCGGGCCGCGGAGAAGGCCTGCCGCTGGGTCAGCGCGACGCCGAGACGGGTGTTCGGCGTCCGCTTCTGCTCGCCGTGGACCTGTTTGGGGTTCTCGCCGAGCGCGGCCTTCAGCCCCGCCGGCGAGCGCAGCACCATCTCGTCGACGAGGCGCCCGTGGGTCTTCAGCGCCACGCTCAGTCCGCCGATCGGATTCGCCGAGCCGGGGTTGACGTTGACGCTGGTGACGCCGCCGGCCAGCGCGTCGTCGAAGCCGACGTCGTCGGGGTTGACCGCGTCGATCGCCCGGGCGGCGGCGGTGACCGGGTCGGTGGTCTCGTTGGTCTCGTCGCCGGCCCAGCCCTCGCCCTCCTCGTGGACGCCGAGGTGAACATGCGCGTCGACCAGGCCGGGCAGCACCCGGCCGCCGGCGGCGTCGACGACCTCGTGGCCGGCCGGGACCTCGACGTCGGGGCCCAGCGCGGCGATCCGCCCGTCGGTGACCACCACGGTGCCGTGGAACGACTCGGCGGTGACGGGGACGATATGGGCCTCGGTGATGGCACAGTGCCGCGGAGCAACCATATTCAGAGCCTGCCTGACCCTGAGCGGACGCGGCTCAGCTTCCGGCACGACAGCAGTTGCAGTCCCGCACGCTCCTGGGTACGGTCCGGAAGTGGCGGCGGCCACGGAATCGACCCCGCAGCGGGAGCCCGGCCGCCGTCGACTCGACACGAATGGAACGTCTGCGACGAGACAGGAGGTCGACCCCATGACGACGACCGTCCAGGACGTGACGGACCTCTACCCCACCCGCGACGGCGAGCGCACCCGCGTCATCGAGCGCCGGGATCCGGTGGTGCAGGGCACCGCCGAGCAGGGCCCGATGGACGCCGAGACGCTGCGCGGCTTCGATACGAAGGGCTATCTGACCGTCGACGAGCTGATCACCGGCGAGGAGCTGGAGCTCTTCCGCGCCGAGCTGAAGCGGCTGTCCGAGGACCCCAATGTCAAGGCCGACGAGCGCACCGTCGTCGAGGCCAAGTCCGACGAGGTCCGCTCCATCTTCGACATCCACCGCAGCAACGAGATCTTCTCGAAGATCGCCAACGACCCGCGCGTGGTGGACCGGGCGCGGCAGATCCTCGGCTCGGACGTCTACATCCACCAGAGCCGCATCAACTACAAGCCCGAGTTCGTGGGCAAGGACTTCACCTGGCACTCGGACTTCGAGACCTGGCACGCCGAGGACGGCATGCCCACGCCGCGGGCGTTGTCCATCTCCATCTCGCTGACCGACAACTACTCCTACAACGGTCCGCTGATGATCATGCCGGGGTCTCACAAGCACTACATCAGTGCCCAGGAGAAGACTCCGGAGGACAACCACAGGCAGTCGCTGGTCATGCAGGGCGCCGGCGTCCCCGACCCGGAGACGCTGACCGAGTTCGCCGACCGTTTCGGCATCGACGTGCTCGAGGGCCCCGCCGGCGGCGCCGTGATGTTCGACAGCAACTGCATGCACGCCTCGAACGGCAACGTCACCCCGTACCCGCGGTCGAACGTCTTCATCGTCTACAACTCGGTGGAGAACACCTGCGGCGAGCCCTTCGCCGCGCCGAAGCCGCGTCCGGAGCACATCGCCAGCACGGACGTCACCCCGGCCGGCCGCTGAGCGCCGACCGACCGCGGCTGATCGACGACGGCGAGACCGTCGCCACCCTGCCTCACCGGGCATCCTCCGCCGGCGTCCGCCGAGGCGGCGCGACCGGCGCTGACAACTGCATACACGGCTCAAGGAGCTGAGCTGGGAGGCACTGCAACTGGGCTCAGTGAGATGAGCAGGGCGATGGCCCCACCTCGTGCGCAGGTGGGGCCATCACTGGTGCGTGCGACGCCTCAGCGCGGGCGCTGCAGCTCGATGACCACGTCCATGTCGTCGTCGGGGGCCAGTCGGTTGCGGTCCTCGGCGCCGCAGGCGCTGCAGCGGTGGATCAGCACGAAGCCCTTCTTGCCCGAGTGGTCGACGCCGACCGGCTCCATCGCCGCTCCGCAGTCGGCGGCGCGGTCGCCGGGGGCGACGTCGACGTGGCGGGACCACAGGCAGTGCGGACAGTGGTTGCGATAGCTTCCGCCGGACTGCCGGGAGACGCGCCGACGACAGTGGCCGCACTCGAAGCCGGTGTTCTCGACCTCGCGGCTCACCGGTCCGCTCCCCCGCTGCTCCCGTCGGCGTGCGGCGCTCCGGCGTGCTGGGCCATCGCCGTGGAGTACAGGCAGACGGTGGCCGCCGTGGCGACGTTCAGCGACTCGGCCCGCCCGTAGAGCGGGATGGAGACCCGGGCGTCGGCCAGCGCCTTCTGCTCCGCGCTGAGCCCGTGGGCCTCATGGCCGAAGAGCCACAGCGCCGGCTCGCCGGGACGCTCGACGTCGGTCAGGGCGACCTCCCCGGCCCCGTCGGCGGCGAGCACGCGCGTGCCCTGCCCCCGGACCGAGGTCACGAGATCCTCCGGGTCGATGCCGACGAACAGCGGCAGGTTGAAGTGCGAGCCGGCCGCGGCACGGACCACCTTCGGCGCCCAGGGGTCGGTGGTGCCGGGGGCGAGCACGACGGCGCCGGCTCCGGCGGCGTCGGCGGTGCGGATGATGGTGCCGACGTTGCCCGGATCCTTCAGCCCGAGCAGGCCGGCGGCCAGCCGCGCAGACTCCAGCGGGGACAGATCGGCCTCGCCGCGCGGGATCCGCCCGACGGCGACCAGCCCCTGCGAGGTCTCGGCGTCGCCCATCGCCGCGACGACCTCCGCAGTGGCCTCGCGCAGGAAGAACTTCGAGGCGCGCGGCACCGGGTCCTGCGGGTCGAAGAGCAGTCCGCGGGCGCGGTCGAGCAGCGCCTGGACGTCGGGGTGGGCCTCGAGCGCCTCGGCGGTGAAGTAGAGCGCGTCCAGCTGCGGCAGCGGGCCGACGGCGGCGCCGTCCTCCCAGCGCCGCAGCCACAGCGCCAGCGCCTCGCGCACCGGCTGCGGGCCCTCCGCCAGGAAGCGGCCCTGCTTCCGTCGGCCGGCGCGAGTGGCCAGCGCGGCGATCTTCTTCACCCGGTCGGCGCCGGGGTTGGTCAGCACATCGGTGTCCGTCATGGCGTCCATCCTTCCTCACTGGCGCTCACTGGCGCGGGGTGCGGCGGGGCGGGCGCCCCGCACGACGACGGCGCCCGCCCCCTGCCGAAGCAGGGGACGGGCGCCGTCGTCCGACCGGCCGCGTCGAGCGGAGCCGGCCGCAGATGCTGCGCGAGTCGGGCGACTCAGGCGCGGGCCGCGTTGACGTCCTGCGGCAGGGCCCGGCGCGCCGTCTCCACCAGCGTGCCGAAGGACTGGGCGTCGGAGACGGCCAGCTCGGCGAGCATGCGACGGTCCACCTCGACGCCGGCGGCCTTCAGGCCCTGGACGAAGCGGTTGTAGGTCATGCCGTGCGCCCGGGCGGCAGCGTTGATGCGCTGGATCCACAGGCGGCGGAAGTCGCCCTTGCGCTTCTTGCGGTGCTGGTAGTTGTAGGTGAACGAGTGCAGCAGCTGCTCGTTCGCCTTGCGGTACAGGCGGGACCGCTGACCGCGGTAGCCGGAGGCCCGGTCGAGGACCTTGCGGCGCTTCTTGTGGGCGTTGACCGCCCGCTTCACACGTGCCACGTGATTCTCCTTGGAGTCGTCGGGGCCGAGCCCCGTGCTCCCCCGCCCGTCCGGCGCCGGCCCGGATGCTCCGGGCCGCGCGACCGCGTCGACGCGGCGGGGGCTGTCAGTCTTCGTTCGCTGTCAGGATGCGGCCGGGCGTCAGGCTCCGCGGCGAGTCCGCAGAGCGACGGCGCCGGCGCGGCGGGATCCGCCGTCCGGGGAACGGACGCTCAGATGCCCAGCATGCGCTTGATGCGCTTCTCATCGGCCTTGGTGACGATCTGGTCACCGGCCAGACGACGCGTCAGGCGCGAAGACTTGTGCTCCAGGTAGTGGCGACGGTTGGCCTGCTGGCGCTTGATCTTGCCGGAGCCGGTGAGCTTGAAGCGCTTCTTGGCCCCGCTGTGGGTCTTCATCTTCGGCATGGTGCCGTTCTCCTTACATCGTCCGGACCTGCTGCGCCTGTGCCGGGTCCTGCCCGGCGGCGGCACAGAGGTGGGGCCGTCCGGGATCGCCGGGCCGACGTCGTCGACCCTGCGGCGTTCCCACGGCCCCCTTGTCAGAGGATCGGCAGGCGCGCGGCCCCGGCCCGCCCGTCGAGGGCGCACGAGGACGCAGGTCTCTGCCGAGAACCCGAGGAGACAGTCTACGCCATCATCGGCGCGCCGTCCTCCCCGGGACGCGGACGGATCCGGACCCGGGTGATCCCGGGGTCCCCACCCGTCGATGCTCCATGCCCGCCCCGGAGGGACGGGTTCAGAGGTCCTTCAGCTCGTCCGGCAGGTAGTCGGCCATGGAGTTGGACAGCGGCTTGGCGTCCTTCTGCTCCGTGGACACGCGCTCCTTGTTCTTGCGCGCCCGGCGGGACTCGCCCTTGCCCTTCTCCGCGTCGTCCTGGTCGGAGGCCTCGGCGGCCTGCTGCTTCTTGTTCTCGGCCTTGGTCTTCAGCGGACCGACGACCATGACCATGTGGCGACCGTCCTGGCGCGGCGTCGACTCGACGGATCCCAGGTCCTCGACGTCCGCGGCGAAGCGCCGCAGCAGGCGCACGCCCATCTCGGGGCGCTGCTGCTCGCGTCCGCGGAACTGGATGATCGCCTTGACTTTGTCGCCGGCGGTGAGGAAGCGACGCGCGTTGCCGACCTTGGTCTCGTAGTCGTGCTCGTCGATCTTCAGCCGGAAGCGGACCTCCTTGAGGACCGTGGTCGTCTGGTTCTTCCGAGACTCGCGCGCCTTCACGGCGGCCTCGTACTTCCACTTGCCGAAGTCCATCAGCTTGCAGACCGGAGGCTTGGAGCGAGGCGCCACCTCGACGAGGTCCAGATCCGCCTCCGAGGCGAGTCTCTGGGCATCCTCGATCCTGACGATGCCCACCTGCTCACCCTGAGGTCCTACCAGGCGGACTTCCGGGACGCGGATCCGTTCGTTGATGCGTGGTTCGCTGATCTGTCTAGCTCCTGTGTGAGGCGATGGCCGTGGTGTCGATGGGGTGCCGCGACCGCGGTCGCGCGCACATCCAGACTATGACAAGCTTACCAGCATGCAGAGTGAGCAGAACAACCGGGAGGGCGCCTCCGACGCGGCCGGCGAGGCGGCGTCCGAGGCCGGCTCCGTCGACGCCCTGCAGCAGGCGGTCGACCAGCAGGCCCGCGACATCGCCGAGGTGCCGGCCGTCGAGCTGATCAACACCGTGTCGGTGCACCTGATGAGCGCCGCGGCGGTGAAGACCGGCCTGGCCGAGGACGACGAGGCCGCGGCCATGAAGGACCTGGACGAGGCGCGCAAGCTGATCACCGCGCTGGCCGGCCTGGTCACCGCCGCCGCCCCGGAGGTCGGCTCGCAGCACGCGATGCCCCTGCGCGACGGGCTCCGGTCGCTGCAGCTGGCCTTCCGCGAGGAGTCCTCGGTGCCCGACGCCCCGGGCCAGGGCCCGGGCGAGAAGTGGACCGGCCCGGTCAGCTGACCGCCCCGCGGACCTCGCGGATGAGAGGTCCATGAGAACAGGATGAGAATCCCGCCCGCGGATTCTCATCCGCGTCTCACCGTTGCTTCATGGCGGCGCACGACGGTGGGATGCATGACGATCACCGTTGCGCTCTACTCCCACGACTCCGTCGGCCTGGGGCATGCCCGCAGGAACCGAGCGGTGGCCCATGCGCTGGCCGCCGGCCTGCCGAGGATCACCGGGCACCGGGTCCGCGGGCTGCTCATCGCCGGCCACCCGGGCGCCGCGGCCGACTCTCTGCCGCCGGGCTGGGACTGGATGGTGCTGCCGGGGTTCTCCCCCGCGGTCGAGGGCTACGCCGCTCGGCACCTCGAGATGAGCTCCGCCCGACTCTCCCGCCTGCGCCGCAGCGCCGTCGCCGCGGCGCTGGAGTCGCTGGCGCCGGACCTGTTCATCGTGGACCGGCACCCGTTCGGCATCGACGGCGAGCTCGCCCCCTCCCTCGACCAGCTGAGACTGCGCGGGACCCGCTGCGTGCTCGGACTGCGCGAGGTCCTCGACTCCCCCGAGGCGGCATCCCGCGAATGGTCGGCCGTCGGCGCCGGAGCCGTCGCCGACTCCTACGACGCCGTCTGGATCTACGGCGACCCGCGGGTCCACGATCCGATCGCCGCCGGCGAGGTCCCGCGCACGCTGGCCGACCGCACGGAGTTCACCGGGTATCTCGCACGCGGGCGCCCGGCCGACGCCTGCTCGGGGCCCGCCGACGAGGACGGCGCCCACGAGGACGCGGTCGACGAGGACGACGGGGACGGAGCCGACGTGCTCGCAGCGTCCGCCGTCCCCTCCGTGCTCACCACCGTCGGCGGCGGGGCCGACGGCGGCCGCCTCGCCGCGGCCGCCGCGGCGGCCCCGGTGCCGGCCGGCCACCGGCATCTGATCATCACCGGACCGCAGATGTCCCGGCAGGACCACGACGCAGTGGTGCGCGCCGCCGCAGAGGCGCGACGACGCCCGGGACCGGTCGGCCGGGTCCGCGTGCAGCGCCGCAGCCCCCACCTGCCGCAGCTGATCCGCGACGCGCGGGCGGTGATCTCCATGGCCGGCTACAACTCCGCCGCCGAGATCCTCGACTCCACCACGCCGGCACTGTTCGTGCCGCGCAGCACGCGCCGGGCCGAACAGCCCCGACGCGCCGCCGCGCTGGCCGCCTCCGGAGCCGCCGACATGCTCGAGGCCGCCGCGGCGACTCCCCAGCGACTCGGCGACTGGCTCGCCGAAGCCGTCTCCCGCCGGACGACGCGCGAGCACATCGACCGCGACGGGCTCGCCCGTCTGCCCGGGATCGCCGCCCGCCAGCTGCGCCCGACGACGCCGGCGACGACGACGCCGACCACACAGACCGTGCAGACCGCCCCGCACGCCGCCCACCCCGGCCGCGGCGAGACCGCATCCGCCCCCGACCACCGCACGGAGAGGATCCTCGACCATGTCCGCTGAGAGTGAGACGGAGACTGGGACGGGGCCGACGAGCCCCGCGCCTTCGACGCCCGGCGCCGCGCGCCGGCGGACCATCGGCTATGTGCTGAAGATGTACCCGCGCTTCTCCGAGACCTTCGTGGTCTCCGAGATCCTCGCCCGCGAGGCCGCCGGCGAGCGCGTGGTGATCTTCTCGCTGCGCCCCACCGCCGACGCCCGGTTCCATCCTGAGCTGGCCCGCGTCGAGGCCCCGGTGGTGCATCTGCCGCGGGCGACCTCGGGCGGTCGGCTGTGGGAGCGGCTGGCCGCGGCCGCCGAGGACCCGCAGATCGCCGCCGGCCTCTCCGCCGAGATGCCCGAGCTGCTCGCCCACGGCCACGACGACGCCCAGCAGGCGGTCGACCTGGCCGCCGCCGCCCGCGATCACGACGTCGACCACCTCCACGCGCACTTCGCCTCGATGGCGACCACCGTCGCCCGACTGGCGAGCCGGATCACCGGAGTGCCCTACTCCTTCACCGCCCACGCCAAGGACATCCATCACGACGACGTCGACCAGCGGGCGCTGGAGACGAAGCTCGCCGAGGCCCACCACGCCGTGACCATCTCGGCGCACAACCTGGACGACCTGCGCCGCCGCTTCCCCGCGGCGACCCGCCGACTGCATCTGGTGCACAACGGCCTGGAGCTCGAGCGCTTCCCGTTCCGCCCGCGGGTGCACCGCCGGGACGCGGACGACGAGGCCGACGGAGGCCGCGGCGCCGACCACACCGGCGACGCCGACGACGGGCCGATCCGGCTGCTCGGCGTCGGGCGCCTGGTGGAGAAGAAGGGCTTCGGCCTGCTGGTCGAGGCGGTCGCCCGGCTGCGCGCCCGCGGGCTCCGGGCGGAGGCCGACATCGCCGGCGACGGGCCGCTGGCCGAGGGCCTGCGCGAGCAGATCGCCGCGGCCGGATTGACCGAGCATGTCCGACTGCTGGGTCCGCGGACCCAGCGGGAGATCAGCATGCTCTTCGACGACCACGACGCCTTCGTCGCCCCGTTCGTCGTCGGCCACGACGGCAACGTCGACGGGCTTCCCACAGTGCTGCTGGAGGCCATGGCCCGGGGGATCCGCTGCGTGGCCGCCGACGTGGCCGCCGTCGCCGAGGTGATCCGCCCCGGTCGGACCGGCTGGCTGGTGCCCTCCGGCGACGTCGACGCGCTGGTCGAGGCCATCGTGGCCGCGACGGCGGCCCCGGCGGCCGAGCACCGCGAGCTGCTCGAATCGGCCCGTCGGCTGGTCGAGGAGCGCTTCGACTCGACCGGCCAGGCGCTGCGGCTGCGCGCCCTCGTCGACGCCCCGGCCGCGGAGCTCGAGTCGTCCGACACGACGGTCGTCACCGAGTCGACCCCGGCCGCACCCGCCGCCGCCCTCGTCGGCACCGCCCGACGCGGAACGGAGGTGCCGGCATGAGGATCGCCTATCTGCTGGCCGACCCCGGCATCGGGATCTTCGGCACCAAGGGCGCCGCCGTCCACGCCCAGGAGATGATCCGGTCCTTCCGCGCCCTCGGCCACGAGGTCACCGTCTTCTGCACCAAGCTCGGCGACGACGCGCAGGACCCCTCCACCGCCGCCGTGCCCGCCGATCTGGCGGACCTGGAGACCGTCGTGCTCCCGGTCGAGGGCGTCAAGGGCGCCGCCGGACGCGAACAGGCGGTGGTCCGCACTGCGGAGCGGATGGCCGAACAGGCCGCGGCCCACGGCCCGCACGGTCCGGATCTGCTCTACGAGCGCTTCTCGCTGTTCTCCCGCGCCGGCGCCCGCGCAGTCCGCCGCGCCCCGGCGAGCCGCCTCGTCGTCGAGGTCAATGCGCCGCTGCTCGCGGAGCAGAGCACCCACCGCCGGCTGCACGACGCCGCGACCGCCGAGCAGGCCGCCGGCGAGACGCTGGCCGCCGCCGACCTGGTCACCTGCGTCTCGGCCCCGGTGGCCCGATGGGTCGGCGAGATGCGCGAGGCCGCAGGCGCCGAGGCCCGGAGCGACGCCGCGGCCGGCTCCCCGATCCGCCTCGTGCCCAACGGGGTCGACGTCGACCGTTTCCGTCCCGCCCGACGCCCGACGAGCCCGGCGAGCGGCGAGGCCCCGACGATCGGGTTCGTCGGCACGCTGAAGTCCTGGCACGGCACCGAGCTGCTGCTCGAGGCCTTCGCCCGCACGCAGGCGGTCGCCGCCGCGGAGGAGAGGACCCGGCCGCGGCTGCAGATCATCGGCACCGGGCCCCGGCGCACGGCGCTGGGCGAGCTCGCCGACCGGCTGGGGATCGCTGCGCAGGTGGAGTTCACCGGCGCGGTCGCCCCGGAGCAGATGCCGCGGGCGGTCGCGGCGCTGGACGTCGCCGTCGCCCCGTACCCGGCGCCGGCCGCCCCGGAGGAGCACTACTTCTCCCCGCTGAAGGTCTACGAGTACCTGGCCGCCGGCGCCGCCGTGGTCGCCTCCGACGTCGGCGAGCTGCCCGAGCTGCTCGCCGGCGGCTCCGCGGAACCGCCCCGCGGACTGCTGGTGCCCGCCGGCGACGTCGACGCGCTGGCCGCGGCCCTGGACCGGCTCGTCGCCGACGCCGACCTTCGGCACGACCTCGCCGCCGCCGGCCGCCGCGCCGTCGTCGCCCGGCACAGCTGGGCGCGCCGCGCGCAGGACGTGCTGGCCGCCGTCGGGGGCGACGCCGTGCCTCGTCAGGAGGTGGCGCCGCGATGAGCCGCAGCGACGCCCGGCGCAGCCGCACCCAGCACCGTCGTGCCCTGCGACGGACGCTGGGCATGATCCTGCCCCACCTGAGGGAGCACAAGCTCGCCGTGACGCTGGGACTGCTCGCCCTGCTCGGCGACGTGGCCTTCCGCATCCTCGAGCCGTGGCCGGTGAAGATCGCCGTCGACGCCGTCTCCAGCGCCCTGGGCGCCGACGTGACGGGCGCGCCGGGCGCCGGCGGCGGAGTCGTCGGAGTCCTGGTCTTCTGGTCCTGCGCTCTGGCGCTGATCGTCGGCGGCCGGGCGCTGTGCAACTACGCCTCCACGATCGCCTTCGCCCAGACCGGGGTGAAAGTCACCACGCGCCTGCGCACCCGCGTGTTCGAGCACATCCAGGCGCTGTCCCTGCGGTATCACTCGCGCGCCTCGGTCGGCGACACCTCGCAGCGGCTCGTGGGCGACATGGGCCGCCTGCAGGAGGTCGCGGTCACCGCCGGGCTGCCGCTGGTCGGCAACCTGCTGACGCTGGTCGCCCTGTTCGTCGTGGTCACCGTGCTCAACCCGCTGCTGGCGCTGATCCTGATCGCCGCCGGCTCCGGCTATCTGCTGGCCAGCCGGCTGCTGAGCCCGAAGATCTCCTCGGCCTCGCGCTCGACCCGCCGGGGCGAGGGCCGGCTGGTCGGCGACGCCGCCGAGGCGCTCGGCGCCATCCGGGTCGTCCAGTCCTACGGGCTCGAGGAGACCGTCGCCTCCGGTTTCGCCGCCGGCAACGCCGAGGCGCTGAAGGCCGGCATCCGGGCCCGCCGGCTGGCCGCCCGGCTGGAGCGCTCCACCGACCTGCTGGTGGGTCTGGCCACAGCCGTGGTGCTCGGCGTCGGCGGCTGGCAGGTGCTGGTGGGCACGATGACTCCCGGCGACATGGTGCTGTTCCTGATGTATCTGAAGATCGCGATGAAGCCGCTGCGCGACATGGCCAAGTACACCGGCCGCATCGCCCGGGCGGCGGCCTCCGGCGAGCGCATCGCCGATCTGCTGGCCGAGGAGGTCGAGATCCGCGATCCGCGCCGCCCGCTGTCCCTGGGCCGGCCCTCCGGAGAGGTGAGCTTCTGGCGGATCACCGCCGACGACCACCGCGGCGCCCGGCTCTTCGAGGAGCTGTCGCTGCACGTGCCGGCCGGCCAGCGCGTGGGCCTGCTGGGCCCCTCCGGCGCGGGCAAGTCGACGCTGGCGGGCTATCTGCTGCGCCTGGCCGACCCCGACGCCGGGTCGGTGATGGTCGACGGGATCTCCACCCGCAACGTGACCCGCGCCGAGCTGCGCTCCTCCGTCGCGGTGCTGCTGCAGGAGTCGGTGCTGTTCACCGGCAGCGTGCGGGAGAACATCCGTCACGGGCGCCGCGAGGCCGCTGACGAGGAGGTCGTCGCCGCCGCGCACCGCGCCGGGGCCCACGAATTCATCTCCCGGCTGCCCGAGGGCTACGACACCGAGCTGGGCGCCCGCGGCGACACGCTCTCCGGCGGCCAGCGGCAGCGGATCGCGCTGGCCCGGGCGCTGGTGCGCGATGCGCCGATCGTGCTGCTCGACGAGCCGACCACCGGCCTGGACCCCGCCTCCCGCGAGGTGGTGGAGTCCTCGCTGCGGGAGCTCACCGCCGGCCGCACCACGATCGCCATCACCCACGACCTGAGCATGATCGCCGGGCTCGACCGGGTGGTCTGGCTCGACGGCGGGCGGATCCTCGAGGACGGCGCGCCGGAGGAGCTGCTGGCCGATCCCGGCTCGCGGCTCTCCTGCTGGGCCGCCTCCCAGCAGCGCGCGGCCGAGACCGCCTCGGCGTCGTCTCCGGCGGGGGCCGACCGGCCGGACACGGGGCCCGTCGCGCGACCGGCCGTGACCGGAGCCGACCGATGACCGGCCCGACCCGGCCGCCGCACGCGCCGCGACCCGCCGGGGTGCCCGCGCCGACGCGCACCGAGGCCGATGCCGTCGCCGCCGCGGCGATCCGGCTGCCGGGCGCGGCGACGGTCCTGGACGCCTCGGCCCTCTCCGAGGTGCTGGGACGGTCGGTGGAGGTCCGTCGGCTGCGCCTGAAGCCGGGGCGGTCGCTGGTCGCCTCCGTGGTGGACGACCACGGCCGTCACGCGTGGGTCCTGCTGACCGACGACGCGGACAAGGTCGCCGCGGCGCACCGCCGCGCCTCCCGCCGCGGCGGAACCGTCCTGGACCGACGGCTCGACGGCCTCCGGCTGCTCAGCGGGGAGATCCTCGACGACCCGGAGCTCGCCCGCGAACTCGACGCCGCCCGCGAGCGGATGCCCGGACTCGTCGCGCAGATCCTGCGCTACAACCCGCGCCGCCGCGTCGTCGGGACCGACGCCGAGCAGGCGACCGTGGTCCGGGTCGCCGCCCGGAGCCAGGATCACCTGGTCGCGGCCGCCGGCCGCTGGCGGGCTGCGGGCGTGCCCGTCCTCGATCACCAGATCGTGGGACGGCGCGGGACCGCCGTGGCCTCGCCGCTGTGGGGAACAGGCGACCTGCTGGCCCCGTCCGCGGCGGCGAGCCCCCGCACCGTCGTCTCCGCCGCCGCGGCCGCCGGGACGGCGATCGGACGGCTGCATCGTCGCACCCTCCGGACTGCGCCCGCCGACGGCGCACGGGGCCTCCGCCGCCTGGAGCCCGGGCCGCAGGCCGCCGCCGCGTCGCTCGCGGTGCCGGCCCCCTGGGTCGCCGCGGAGGCGCGGGACCTCGCCGGGCGCCTGGCGGCCACGCTGCCCTCCGACGGCTCCGCGGCCGACGGCGTGGCGGAGCTGCACGGCGATCTCTCGCCCGACCAGCTGCTGATCGGCGAGCCCGCGGGCGCCGCGGCCCCGGAGATCCGGCTCGTCGACCTCGACCGCTGCGGGCTCGGCGACCCGATGCGCGACGCGGGCTCCTGGCTCGCCGCCTGCCGCCGGCTCACCCTGCCGCATCTGGCGAAGGCCTTCCTGGACGGCTACGCCGCCGAGGCTCCGGTGGATCCGGCGCGGCTGGCCGGCTGGGAGGCCCACGCCCACCTGGAGGCCGCCGGGGAGCCGTTCCGCCGCCGCGACCGCGACTGGCCGCAGGCGATGCGCCGGACGCTGGACCATGCCCGACGAGCGGCCGACCGCGCGGAGGAGGACTCCGCCGCGACCGCCCCAGGACGTCTCGACAGGGGGCGACCGCCCCGGACCCGGAGAGGATGACGATGATTCCCCCAGCTGCGACTCCCCCTGCTGCGGCGCCGCCGAGCACAGCATTGCAGGCCGTGCCGGACCTCCCGCCGGCCGCGCTCCTCGTCGAGGGCCGGCGCCTGGCCGTCACCCGGGCCTGGCCCGCCGCCGACGGCGCGCGCCTGGCCGTCGAGCTCGACGACGGCGGCGCCCGGCGGGCCGGCTTCCTCGGCGCCGACGGCCTCGAGCTGCTGCCCCCCGGCCGCGACCCGAAGCTCGCGGCCCTGGCCCGGCCGGCCGACCTCGGCGAGGTCGTCTCCCACCGGCCGGGACGCCGGGCGGTGGTCCGCCTCGACGATCGATTCGTCAAGGTCGTCAGGCGGGGCCGCGCCGCGGGCATCCTCCGCGGGATCGAGCGGGCGGCGGCCTTCGACGGGCCGTTCCGCACCCCTGCCGTGCTGGACCACGACGCCTCGACGGTGACCTTCGCCGCGCTGCCGGGCATCGGCCTGCACGATCCGACGCCGTTCTCGCCGCGGCGCTGGCGGCGGGCCTGGGAGACGGTCTGCTCCGCCTGGATCACGGCCTCCTCGGCTCCCGCCGATCCGGCGGCGCCCGTCCACGACGCCGCCGCCGAGGCCGCGGTGCTGACCGGCTGGGTCGATCGCGTCGCCTGCTGGATCGCCGACGTCGAACGCACCCGCGCGGCCGCCGAGCTGCTCGCCGGACGGCTGCGGCGGCTGCCGGACCGCCCGCTCGCCCCCGCCCATCGGGACCTGCACGACAAGCAGCTGCTGGTCGCCGTCGCTGACGGCGAGCGGGACGAGGACGACGGTGACGAGGGCGAGGACGGCGGCCCCGCGCCCGGGCTGCTGGACGCCGACACCGCCTGTCTCGCCGACCCGGCCCTGGATCTGGGCAACCTGCGCGCCCACGCGACGCTGCGTCGGCGCCAGGGGATCTGGGCCCCCGCGCAGAGCCGCACCGTCGCGGCGACGGTGACCGACGCCGCCGCGCGGCGCGGCGTGCCGGAGGAGGCGCTGGCGACCTACGAGCTGGCCGCGCTGCTGCGACTGGGCTGCGTCTACGCCGTGCGCCCCCGGCACACCGAGGTCGCGGCCGCACTGCGCGCCGCCGTCTCCGGTTCTGTCGACAGCTCCGTCGACTCGGTGCTCCTCGACGGCGTCCGGCGGGAGTGAGAGCTCTCTCATCGTCGCCTCATCGAGTGTTCATGCGCACCGGAGAGGATGGAGGCACATCATCCCGACGGATCGTCGCCGACCGTCGGGGAGAATGGCCGAGGACCCCCGTCCTCGGCGGAGAGGAAGGACCAGCCCCCATGGGTCGACAGAGCACCTGGACCGTCGCCGGCGCGCTGAGCATCATCGCCGTCGGCGGTGCCGCGGCGTTCGCCGCTCTCGCCGGCGACGACGGCGGCCGCGATCTGGGCCCGGCCGTGGAGGTCGGCGCCGAGACCGCCCGGCCGAGCACGCCGTCGGCGTCCTCCGCCACGTCCTCCGCCGCGTCATCCGCCGAGCCCTCCTCCGACGCGTCCTCCCCGTCGCCGACCGAGACGGCGACGCCCTCCCCCGCGGCCTCGCCGACGCCCTCCCCGGACGACGACGGGACGACCGGCGGAAAGGACGGCGGTGGCTCCGGCGGAAGCAGCAGCGACGGGTCCTGGACCACGCCCAGCACAGTGGACCCCGCGCCGCCGACGACGGTGGACGACGACGGGGACGATGACGACTGGGACGACGATGACGATGAGGACGACGAGGACGATGACTGAGCCGGACCCCTCGCGGCCGCCGACTGCGCCGCCCCTCAGGCCTCCAGCCGGTAGCCCACGCCGCGCACCGTGGTGATCGCCGCGGCGCCGACTTTGCCGCGGAGGTAGCGGACGTAGACGTCGACCAGATTGGACCCGGGGTCGAAGGTGTATCCCCAGACCAGCTCCAGGAGCTGCTGGCGGGAGAGCACCTGCCCCGGATGCCGCATGAAGGTCTCGGCCAGCGCGAATTCGCGGGAGGAGAGCTCATGCTCGGCGTCGCCGACGGCGATGCGCCGGGCGTGCAGATCCAGCGTCAGCCGGCCGGCGGAGAGCGTGCTGGGCTCCTCGCCCGTGGTGCCGCGCAGGCGCAGCCGGATCCGGGCGAGCAGCTCGTCGATGCTGAACGGCTTCGCCATGTAGTCGTCGGCCCCCGACTCCAGCCCCACCACCGTGTCGGCCGGCGTGCTGCGCGCTGTGAGGATGACCACCGGCGCCCGGAAGCCGTCCCCGCGCAGGCGGGAGAGCAGATCCAACCCGTCGGCGTCGGGCAGCCGCAGGTCCAGGACCGCCAAGTCCACCGCATTGTTCATCGCCAGCTCGTAGCCCTCGCGGGCGGTGGCGCCGCGGACCACCGTGTAGCCGGCGGCGCGCAGCCCCTTCTCCACGAACGACGCGATCAGGTCCTCGTCCTCGACGATCAGGATCCGGGTCATCGATCTGCCTCTCTGTCGTGGTGGTCATGCCCATCGTCGGTCGCGCCCTCGGCCCGGGACCGCGCCGCTCCGGGCTCCGGACGCCGCGGAGCCTCCGTCGGCAGGACGACGGTGACGATGGTGCCGACGCCGAGCTCGGAGTCGACCTCGACCCGGCCGCGATGAGCGCGCGAGATCTCCCGGACGATGGGCAGGCCCAGGCCCGAGCCCGGCGTGGACGCGTCGGCGCGGCCGAACCGTTCGAAGATGCGCTCCCGGTCCTCCTCGGCGATGCCGGCGCCCTGGTCGCGGACGGTGAGTCGCAGCTCACCGCCGACGAGCTCCGAGCCCAGGCGGACCTCGGCGCCGGGCGGGGAGAACTTCGCAGCGTTGGCCGCCAGCTGCAGCCAGGCCTGGGTGATCCGCTCGCGGTCCAGCGACACCTCGCCCTCAGCGCGGGCGTCGACCACCCATCGCTGCTCCCCCAGCGCGACGGCCTTGTCATAGACCTCGTCGGTGAGCCGGCCGACGTCGGCGGGGACGGGGTGGACGAACTCCGGGTGACCGGCCTGCGCCAGCGTGGTCAGGTCGTCGATCACGCGGTTCATCCGCTGCATCTCGTCCAGGGTCAGCCGCCGCGTGGCGGTCACGTCCTCGGGATCGCCGACGTCGAGCACCTCCAGATGCCCGCGCAGGATGGTCAGCGGAGTGCGCAGCTCGTGGGAGACGTCGTGGATGAGCCGGTCCTGGGCGCGCACCGAATCCTCGAGTCGATCGAGCATCTCGTTGACCGAGCGGGTCATCTCGGCGAGGTCGTCGCTGCCGGTCACCGGGATCCGCTCGGAGAGGTCCTCCCGGCCGATCCGCCGGGCCGAGGAGGCCAGCACCCCGACCGGACGCAGCAGCCGGCCGGCGATCACCGAGCCGACGACCGCGACGACGACCAGCGACAGCGCGGCGACGATCCCGTAGGTCACGAAGCCCTCGGCGAAGACCCCCTTCTCCGCGGCGATGTCGTGGGCCATCGCGAAGGCCGCGACGCCGCCCTCCTCGTCGCCCTCCGGATGGACCGGCACGACGGCGACGCGATAGGTGGTCTGCTCGGTCGTGATCGTCGAGAGGCTCGCCCGCTCCGCCGTCGTCGGACCGGAGAGCGCCTCGACCAGCTCGGCGTCGTGCTCCATGTCCATCGGGGTCACCGGCGAGGTGAAGGCGACCTGACCGTCGACCATCCCGACGACGTCCTCGTGGCGCGTGGGGATGATCCGCTGCATGGCGGTGCGCACCAGATCCGTCGGCGAGGAGAAGTCCTCGCCGGTGCTCGGATCGATGCCCACCTCGTGCAGCACGCGGAACTGCTCGGCGTCGGCCTCCAGCTCGGCGTCGATGCGCTGCTCGACCTGGACCTGCTGGATCACGAAGGCGGTGGTGCCGGCCGCCGCCAGGGCCAGGGCGGCGAGCCCGACCACGGCGGCGAGGATGCGCGCCCGCACGCTGAGCAGCCGGTCGAGCAGCGGACCGAGCAGTCGTCGACGGCGGCCGCTCGCCGGGTCGGCGGACGAGTCGGCGAGGCGTTCCATGGCCACCAGTCTGTCACCGCCGACGCACTGTCAGGCCCTGCGGCGCATGAGAATTCCTTCATCCGCGGGCCCGGAGCCGGTTCCCCGCGGACGCGCCGGTCGCTCAGCGCCGCCGGTCGCGGCGGCCCGCCTCCATCCAGCGCTGGGTGGGTCCGACGTAGCCCAGCACCAGTGCGGCGGCGGCCGGGATCATCAGCAGCAGCCCGACGACGAGCACCCCCTGGGCCAGATAGCTCACCGAGACGATCACCAGCAGCAGCTCGATCACCATCGCCGGAGTGCGCGCCGCCGGCGCTCCCTGGAAGAGGCCGAAGCCCAGCAGCACCAGCGCGACGGCGGCGAGCAGGTAGACCACCAGCATCACCGCCACGCCCGCGGCGTCGAGCACCGCGGTATCGGAGCCGAAGAACGAGCCGAGTGCGGTGAAGGCCGTGGCTGTTCCCTGGACGAAGAGGATGAGGAAGAGCAGCCACACCGTGACCGGGCGCGCCCGCGCCCGGGTGAAGGGTCGGGGCCGGCCGGCGGCGTGGACGTCGGGCTGGATGGAGTCCTCTGAGGCCATGGGACCATTGCACCACGCACCGGAGCGAGTGCTCCGTGCCGGCCGGCCGACGACGGGCCGCCGTCGGCCGATCCCCGGCACGAGCGGCCGGGCGGCGAGCGGCGCAGCAGACCTCGGCGCCGCACGAAACCGCGTCTGCGCTGTGAGTGATTCCACATGGCTCCCGACTGATTTCCAGGATCGGAGATCTTGTTTGCGCCCTGTTAACGTGTCAGCCTTGAACACGTACTGATCCGGGAGCGCAGTCCCCGCATCGTCTCGTTGCACCTGTGCGGTCGTGCCCGCGTCCGCAACCGAGCTTCCCTGCGCCCCGGTCGGCGGCACCGCCTCCCTGGCGACTTCACAGTCTCGGGTCGAGGTCCCGCCGCAGCCCGACACCCGAGTGATCTCGCCCCGAGCGGGCGCCTAGGAGCAGTGATTCGCATGGATTGGCGCAGCCGAGCCGCCTGCCTGGACAAGGACCCCGAGCTCTTCTTCCCGGTGGGCAACACCGGTCCGGCTCTCCTGCAGATCGAGGAGGCCAAGAGCGTCTGCCGCCGCTGCCCGGTGCTGGACACCTGCCTGCAGTGGGCTCTCGAGACCGGTCAGGACGCCGGCGTCTGGGGCGGCATGAGCGAGGATGAGCGCCGAGCCCTCAAGCGGCGCGCCGCCCGCGCCCGCCGCGCCTCCTGATCAGCGAGGACCGGCCGAGCAGTCCTCCGGCCGCCCACGGGCGGCCGACCGGACGAGAGACCCCCGTCGCCGCGTGCGACGGGGGTCTCCTCATGCCGCGACGACAGGCCGCTCAGCCCGAGACCAGCGGCGCGTGGAGCACCACCTTCGTCCCCGGCCGAGGGTCCTGCCCCTCGCCGCGGACCCATTCGATGCCGCCGGAGAGCTCGCCGCGGACCAGGGTCTCCACGATCTGCAGCCCCAGACCAGGCGTCCACTCCTGCTCCGGGACGCCGACGCCGTCGTCGACGATCTCCAGATCCAGCCGGCGCCGCCCCGCGGCGTCGGCGTAGCGCGCGGCGCGCAGCTCCACCGTCAGCGGTGCGTCGTCGACGAGCGTCCCCAGCCCGTGCTCGACGGCGTTGGCCACCACTTCGGTGACCACCAGCGCCAGCGGCGTGACCATGTCCGGAGGCAGCTGCCCGAAGCTGCCCGTCAGACGCGTGGCCACCGAGCGCTCCGACTGGGCCATCTCCGCGGCCAGATGCAGCTGGCGGCGCATCAGCTCGTCGACGTCGACGCTCTCCTCCAGTCCCTTGGACAGCGAGTCGTGGACCATCGCGATGGTCTCCACCCGGCGCATCGCCCGCTGCAGGCCCCCGCGGCCCTCCTCTCCGTCCATCCGCCGGGACTGCATGCGCAGCAGCGCCGAGACTGTCTGGAGATTGTTCTTCACCCGGTGGTGGATCTCCTTGATCGTGGCGTCCTTGCTCATCAGCTGCCGGTCGCGGCGACGCAGCTCGGTGACGTCGCGGCAGAGCACCAGCGCGCCGAAGCGCTCGTCGTCGCGGTAGAGCGGCACCGACCGCACGGTGACCACGGCGCCGTGGGCCTCCAGCTCGGTGCGGCTGGCCTTCTTCCCGGTGAGCAGCATCGGCTGGGTCTCGTCGACGGCCACTCCGGTGGCCCGCTGCAGCTCGGCGCCGATGCCGGCCAGCGAACGCCCCTCCAGCGAGTCCGCGACTCCGAGCCGGGAGAGCGCGGAGATCGCGTTCGGGCTGGCGAAGGAGATCCGCCCCTCGGCGTCGAGGCGCAGCAGCCCGTCGCCGACCCGGGGCGCGCCGCCGAAGCTGTTGAACTCGTAGGGGCCCTGCGGCCAGCGCCCCTGCACGATCATCGTCAGCAGGTCCGCCGCGCAGCGCCGATAGGTCAGCTCCAGCCGCGAGGGGGTGCGCAGCGCGGCCACCGAGTAGTGCAGCGTGACCACCGCCAGGGTGCGCCCGCCGCGCAGCACCGGCACCGCCTGCACGCGCATCCGCGCCGGCGCCGGCATCCCCTGGTCGGAGGAGTTGGTCTCCACCTGGTGCTTCCAGGCGCGGGCGACCATCGGCTTCAGATCCGCCCGGATCCGGTCGCCGACGACGTCGCGGTGGACCACGGTCTGGGTGGTCGACGGCCGCGCCTGGGCCAAGGCGATGAAGGAGCGCTGCTCCTCGTCGACGAAGCCCTCCTCCGTGGGAGGGAACCAGAGGACCAGATCCGAGAACGCCAGGTCGGCCAGCATCTGCCAGTCGCCCACCAGATGGTGCAGATGGTCGACGTCGGCGGCGTCCAGGTGCTGATGGTCCCGCAGCGGGTCGTCGAAGACGGCCACGGATCAGGCCCCGATCATGCCGCGCAGGTGACGCAGCAGCACCGTCAGTGAGGCGACGTTGTCGCGACTGACCTGGTTGACCTCGTCGACGAGCTTCTCCACCCGGCTGATCTTCGCCTCATGCGCCTCCCGCCAGCTGAGCAGCCGCGTCTCGGCGTTGCCGGGCTCCGTGGTGGTCAGCACCGACTCGGTCACCTCGCGCACGGCACGGTACAGCTCGTCGCGCTGGGCGCCGCGGGCCAGCGCCTGCCACTTGTCCCGGCGCGGCTGGTCGGTGATGCGCACCAGCAGCGCGTCGATGTCGAACTCGGCGTAGACGGCGAAGTAGACGTCAGCGACGTCGGCCGAGTCGACGTCGAGCTCGGCGGCCAGCGCGGCGATGTCCAGCAGCGAGAAGCTCTCGAAGACCTCGCCGACCCAGTCGGCCAGCTGCTCGGGCATCCCGGCGGAGCGGGCGGCCTCGCGCTTAGCCGCCACCCGCCGGCGGTCCTCCTCGCGCATGTGCTCCTCCAGCCGGCCGTAGAGCGGCCGGATGTGCTCGGCGAAGGCCTCGACGTCCTCCTGGACCGAGGTGCCGCGGGCGGCATGGTTGACGAACCAGCGCACCGCCCGGTCCAGCAGCCGGCGCATGTCCAGGTACGTGTGGGCCCACTCGTCGCGCGGGAAGCTCACCGGCAGCTCGCGCATCACCGCGTCGAACTCCCCCAGCCGGAACAGCTCGCGGACAGCGACGAAGGCGCGCACGACCTGCTCCTCGGTCGCGAACGTCTCCTCCATCGCGCGGAAGACGAATGTCGCCCCGCCCATGTCGACCACGTCGTTGGCGACTTCGTTGGCGATGATCTCGCGCTGAAGCGGGTGCCGCGGCAGCTGCGAGGCGAAGCGGTCGGTGAGCACCGACGGGAAGTACTCCTCCAGTGTGGCGGTGAACCAGTCGTCGTCGGGCAGCGAGGACTCCACCAGGGCGCCCTTGAGCTGGATCTTCGACCAGGCCACCAGCACGGCGAGCTCCGGGGAGGTCAGCGGCTCCTCGGCGTCGCGCCGGGCGGCGAGCTGCTCGTCGGTGGGCAGTCCCTCGAGCTCGCGGTCGAGCCCGACGGTCTGCTCGAGCCAGCCCATCAGCCGGTGGAAGCTCGGCGACCAGTCCCCCAGCCGGTGCCGGTCGGTCAGCAGCACCACGTTCTGGTCCCGGTTCGTCTCCAGCACCAGCTCGGCGACCTCCTCGGTCATGCTGTGGAGCAGCTCGGGCCGCTCGTCGGCGTCGAGGTGGCCGGAGGCGACCAGCTGGTCGACCAGGATCTTGATGTTGACCTCGTGGTCGGAGCAGTCGACGCCGGCGGAGTTGTCGATCGCGTCGGTGTTCAGCCGCACGCCCTGCTGGGCGGCCTCGATGCGGCCGGCCTGGGTCAGGCCCAGGTTGCCGCCCTCGCCGACGACCCGCGCGCGCAGCTCGCGGCCGTCGACGCGCACCGCGTTGTTCGCGCGGTCGCCGACGTCGTCGTGGCTCTCCTCGGCCGCCTTCACATAGGTGCCGATGCCGCCGTTGTAGAGCAGGTCGACCGGGGCCTTCAGCAGCGCGCCGATCAGCTCCGGCGGGGTCATCTGCTCGATGTCGGCGGGCAGGTCGAAGCGCCGCCGCATCGGTTCGCTGATCGGGATGGTCTTCGCCGTGCGGGAGAAGACGCCGCCGCCGGCCGAGATCAGGCTCTCGTCGTAGGCGTCCCAGCCGGACGGCCGCTCGGCGAACAGGCGGCTCCGCTCGGCGAAGCTCGCCGCGGCGTCGGGGTCCGGGTCGATGAAGATGTGCAGGTGGTTGAAGGCGGCGACCAGGCGGATGTGCTCGGAGAGCAGCATCCCGTTGCCGAAGACGTCGCCGGCCATGTCCCCGATGCCGACGGCCGTGAAGTCCTCGGACTGGGTGTCGTGGCCCATCTCGGAGAAGTGCGCCTTCACCGATTCCCAGGCTCCGCGGGCGGTGATGCCCATCTCCTTGTGGTCATAGCCGACCGAGCCGCCGGAGGCGAAGGCGTCGCCGAGCCAGTGGCCGTACTCCTGAGAGATCGCGTTGGCGGTGTCGGAGAAGGTCGCCGTGCCCTTGTCGGCGGCCACGACCAGGTACGGATCGTCGCCGTCATGGCGGACGACGGCGCGCGGCGGGACGATCTCCATGACGCCGTCGCGCTCGACCTGGTTGTCGGTGACGTCGAGCAGTCCGCGGATGAAGGTCCGGTAGGCCGCCTTGCCGGCCTCCATCCACTCGGCGCGGCCGACGGACTGGTCGGGGAGCTGCTTGGGATAGAAGCCGCCCTTGGCCCCGGAGGGCACGATGACCGCATTCTTGACCATCTGAGCCTTGACCAGCCCCAGGACCTCGGTGCGGAAGTCCTCCTGCCGGTCCGACCAGCGCAGCCCGCCGCGGGCGACCTTGGCGAAGCGCAGATGCACGCCCTCGACGTCGGGGGCGTAGACGAAGACCTCGTGCGCCGGCCGCGGCTCGGGCGCCGAGTCGACGCGGTCCGGGGCGATCTTCAGCGCCACCCGGACATGGCCCTGATGGACGTTGGTCCGCTCCGTGGCGTCGATGAGGTTCAGGAAGGCGCTCAGCACCCGGTCGGCGTCGAGAGTGCGGACCTGCTCGAGGGCGTCCAGGACCTCCTGACGACGGCGGTCCATGAGTTCCTCGCGGTCCTCCGCGCCGCCGTCCTCGCCTCCGGCCTCGGCCGTCGGGTCGAAGCGGGCTTCGAAGTGCCGCACCAGGGCGAGGGCGACCTCCGGATTCTGCCGCAGCGTCTCGGCGAGGAAGTCGTAGGAGTGCGAGCTGCCGAGCTGGCGCATGTACTTCGCGTAGGCCCGCAGCACGATGACGGTGCGGATGTCGAGGCCCAGGCGCAGCACCAGCCGCGAGAAGACGTCGGACTCGGCGGTGCCGAGCAGCACCTGCGAGTAAGCCTCCTCCAGCAGACCGATGTCCACCGAGCCGGACTCGATCCCCTCCGGGTATCCGAGGCCGAGGTCGTAGAGGTGGAATACCGATCCGTCACCGCAGGTCAGCGTGTAGGAGCGCTCGTCGAGGATGGACAGGCCGAAATCGTCGAGCACCGGCAGCGTCTCGGTCAGCGTCTTCGGCTCGGTCAGGTAGAGCTTCAGCCGCATGTCGGCGGGGTCCTCGCCGCCCGGGGCGTAGAACTGCATCCGCGGGCCGGCCTCCGGATGCGCCTCGAGCTGCTCGAGCTCGGCGATGTCGGCCAGCGCCTCGGGCACCTCGTACAGCACGCGGTAGTCGTCGGGGAAGGCCTCGCCCCAGCGCGCGGCGATGCGCTCGGTCTCTCCTTCGGGGCGGTTCTCCGCCGCCTCCTGCGCGATGCCCTCGGCCCAGGAGCGGATGGTCCGGGCGAGCTTCGCCTGGAGCTCCTCGATGCTCAGCGCCATCTCCGCGGCGTCGTCGGACAGCCGCATGCGGAAGAACAGCCGCGCGAGCACCGACTCGGTCAGCCGGACGTTGAAGTCGATCGACTCGGCATCGATGTGCCGCATCAGCTCGTCCTGCACGCGCCGCCGCACGGCCGTGTTGAACCGGTCGCGGGGCATGTAGAGCAGCGCGGTCATGAACCGCCCGTGCAGGTCCTTGCGGAGGAACAGCTTGATCCGACGCCGCTCCTGCAGCTGCAGGATCTGCCAGGCGGTCTCCTCGACCTCCGTGATGTCCATCTGGAGCAGCTCGTTGCGCGGGTAGGTCTCCAGGATCTGCAGCAGGTCGGCGCCGGAGTGCGAGTCAGGGCTGAAGCCCGAGCGGCGCAGCAGCTGGTCGGCGCGCGAGCGCAGAAGCGGGATGTTCACGATGGACTGGGTGTAGGCGCTCTGGCTGAACAGTCCGACGAAGCGCCGCTCGCCGGCGACGGAGCCGTCGGAGCCGAAGGTCTTCACCGCGACGTAGTCCATGTAGGTCCGGCGCCGGACGCTGGAGCGGGTGTTGGCCTTGGTGATCACCAGCGCCCGATCCCGCGCCGCCTCCTCGGCAGACTCCTCGGCGGAGGCCTCGGGGCTCCGCTCGCGCGCCGGCTCACGATGCAGCGCCTCCAGCCCGTGGCGCTCGGCGAGGATCCCCAGCGCGCTGTCGGGCTGCGGGACGAGCTGGGCGCCGTCGGCGGAGTCGCGGTCCAGCACGTACTCGCAGTAGCCGAGGAAGAGGAAATTGCCGTCGGCCATCCAGTCGAGCAGGTCCGCCGATTCGGCGGCCTCATCGATGCTGTCGTTCTCGCGCAGCAGCCCCGCCGCCCCGCGGGCCCGCCCGCCCATCCGGTCCTGATCGCGGTGGCTGGCGGCGACGTCGCCGATCACCCGCCGCAGCCCTTCGGCGAGCTCGTCGGCCTGCTCCTCGTCGATCGGATGATCGATGTCGACGGCGATCCAGGACTCCACGGCGGTGCGCCGGGACTCGTCGTCGACGAGCACGGCGAGGTCGGGCAGCGTCTGCGTGTCGCCGGAGGACATCCCCGGCTGGGCGGTGGGCACCTCCCGGACGGCGAGCAGCTCGCCGCTCGTCGTCTCCCGGGTGGTCAGCACGATCGGGTGCACGACCAGGGACATCGCCAGCCCGTGCCGGGAGACCTCGGCGGTGACCGAATCGACCAGGTGGGGCATGTCGTCGGTGACGACCATGGCGATGCTGCGCCGCTCGCCGACGACGACTGCGGCCTCGGGAGCGGCGTCGGTGCGCCGCCCCGCCAGCTGGAGATGCTCCTCGACGCGGGCACGCTGGTCGGCCCGGCTGACCGCCCGCAGATCATCGGAGGCGACATGCGCGAAGTATGCGCTCCGCAGCGTCTCCACCTCAGAGTCGTCGCGCGTCCAGAGAACTGTCTCGGCCATGTGCCCCTCGCTCACTCGGATGTGCCGCGGCTCAGCAGTGCGGAGCCGGACCACGTCGTCCAGGTTCCGAGCCTCACTCTATCGCGTCCGCCGCGTGAGCCGGTGCGTCACCGCGACTCGGCGCCGGCCCCCGTGTCGGCGTCCGTGCCCGCATCCGTCTCAGCATCCGTGCCCGCGTCGGCACGCGCCGGCGCGCTCTCCTGCTCAGTCGCCCCCGAGGACGCGGTGCCGTCGCCACCGACGTCGGCCGCGCCGTCCGCGCCGCCGGCGACGCCGTCGTCGGCCTCCGCGCTCCGGGTCGCCGCATCGGCGGAGACGGCCGTCTCGGCCTCCGGGGCCTCCGTCCCGCGTCGGCCGCCGCGGCCGCGACGGTCCGCCCGGCGACGGGAGCGCCGCTCTCCGCCCCGGCGCCGGCCGAAGAGCCCGCGCCGCCGTTCGGCCAGCTCCACACCGGCCAGCGCGGCGATGCCGCGACGCAGCTCCGATCCCGGGGCCGCCTCCGCCAGGACCTGCCCGCGCAGCAGCGCGACGTCGCAGGCCTCGCGATCCCACGGCAGATGCCGGACGATCGTCGCCGCCGCGCCCCAGTGGGCCCAGGCTTCGGCAATCTGCTCCTCGGGCGACCGCCCGACCGCCTGCGCGCGCAGCTGGTTGATCACCACCTGCGGCTCCGGCGTCTCCGGAACCAGCAGCCGCCGCTCCTCCAGGGCCTTGACCAGCCGCGGGAAGCTGACGGGGTCGGCGGCGCCGACGGCCAGCACGCTGTCGGCCTCCTCCAGCGCCGCCACCGCCGCGGCATGCCGCTGCGGGGCGAAGGTGTCATAGGTGAGGTCCTCGTCCTGTTCGATGGAGGCGGAGACGTCGACGACGACATGGTCGTATTCGTCCCGCGCCATCCGCAGCACCTGGCGCAGGCCGCGCTCGCGCAGCTCGCGCCAGCGATCGGCGCGCGGCAGGCCGGTCAGCAGGTGCAGGCGCCAGCCGGCGACGTCGACCAGCGTGACGATCCGCCGCAGCCGGGAGGCGTCCAGCCGTCCGAGATCGGCCTGGCGGCAGGCCTGGGCGAGCCCCGCCGACTCCTCGATGAGACCGAGCTGCACCGCCGCCGAGGCGGCCACCGTGTCCGCGTCGATCAGCAGCACGCGGCGCCCGGTGCCGGCGAGCTCGGCGGCCATGTTCACCGCGGTGGTGGTCCGCCCCGGACTTCCCGGCGCGCCCCAGACCACGGTGATGCCCTGCACAGGGGAGTCGGACTGCTCGGGCGGGGAATCCTCGGAGTCCGCCGGCGCGCTGTCCGCAGTGTCCGCGGCCTCCGCCCTCTCCGCACCATCTGCGCCGACGTCGCCGTCGGCGTCGGCGGGAGCCTCGCCGCTCGCCGCGCGTCGCGGACCGGGCGCTCCGGCGGACGCCGCGTCGTCGACGTCCCCCGCCTCGCCGCGGTCGCCGCCGACGCCGGTCCCGTCGGCGTCGCTCCCTGCGACGTCGACGGCCGTGTCCTCCGGACGCTCCGCGGCGGAGGCCCCCGGCTCGCGGCCGGCGGTGCCGTCCGAGCCATGGGTGCCGTCGCTGCCGTCCTTGCGCCCAGCACCGAAGGATGAATCGCCGGCCCCCGCCTCGAGGGCGGCGTCCTCGCCCTCCGGTTCCGGCGGACCTTCGGCCGCGACCAGCGCCTCGAGCTCGGCGTCGAGCTCCTCCGGCGGCTCGATCTCCTCACCGCGGAGCGCCGGGACCAGCAGATGGACGCCGACGTCGTCGGGCAGGGCCGCGATGCCCAGCGTGGCCAGCCGCCGGCGCTCGTCGGCGAGGTCGGAGATCGCCACCACGACGACGTCGTCCCCGCGCAGCTCGGCCAGACGGCTGCCCGTCAGTTCCTCGGTCCCGCCGATGATCAGCGCCGCATCGGCGCGCCCGGCTCGGGCGGCGGCGATCAGCTCGACCAGGTCGGAGCAGCGGCGGTCGACGGTGACATCACTGTGGAGGCCCTCGATCGCGGCGATGTGGTCCCGGTGGAGTTGTCCGGTGGTGACGACCGAGCAGCGCCTCACTCGGATCCCTCCCCGCCGGATCCGCCGCCGGACTCGCCGGAGCCGCCTTCGGAGTCGCCCTCGACCATCGCCTCGGGCTCGGGCTCGGGAGAGCCCGCCGGGAGCACCGAGACGACGGCCTGGGAGCTGCCGGCGGCGAGGATCGCGGGCACCTGCTCCGGATCCACCAGGACTTCGACCTCCAGCGCCGACTGCGCGCCGAAGGTGGAACTGGACTCGGAGATCTCGGAGACCTCGGCGCCGGCGGTCAGCTGTTCGACGGCGGCCTCGTCGCCGGCCATCCGCCCGGGCGTGGCCGCCCAGACGTCGACCTGTCGGCCGGTCTCCACCGCCTGGGCCAGCGGGTGCTCCACCATCAGCGTCAGGGCCTGCCGACCCTGCGGGTCGGCGTCGTCGATCGCCCGTCGCGGGACCAGCTCGCCCTCTTCGACGACGGAGACGAACTGCTGCTCGGCGGGCAGCTCCTCGTCGGCGAGCAGGTAGTCGTCGCGGACCTCGTCGATCTGCACGTTGACCACGCGCAGATCATCCTCGTCCGCCGACTCGCCCACGCTCAGCGTGTGTGCGGCCGCGTAGACGGGCGTCGTGCGGTCCTGGGCCGAGACCAGCGCGACCACGCCGGCCACCGAGGCCAGCACGATCACGATCCCCACCAGCAGGCGCGGGTCCTTCCAGCTGGGGCGTTTCAGCCGGTCCGCGGCCGACTCGGCCGTCCCCTCCATCTCAGACGTCATGCGTTTCCTCGCGTCGCTCTCCGGGCCGGGTCTGCCCGTCCCGCCTGTGCACCCGACAGGGTAGACGACGGGAGGCGGGGCTGACCCATCGTCGAGCTCCGGCTGTGGAAAACCCAGGTCGGCGCCGAGCTTGTGGATGAAACATCCCGTCGTCTCGGCCGTTGTGCCACAATCGACCACAGCGGACGAACAAGGAACGATCCGCATCGTCCGACCGCGAATCCCATGAAATGCGCCGATCCCCCGCCGATCGGCGGCGACCCGACGGAGGTATCCGATGCGCCGCTTCCTGACCCTTCCTGATGTGGCCGAGGTGCTCAACATCTCGATGGATCAGACCCGGAGCCTGGTGCGCAGCGGGGAGCTCGAGGGCATCCAGGTCGGGGGCCGCGGCCAGTGGCGCGTGGAGGAGGCCAAGCTCGACGAGTACATCGAGCACCAGTACGCCCTGCAGCGCGAGGCGCGCGAGCAGCGCCGCCACGAATCCACCGCCTGACGCGCCGGCCCACCTCCCGGCTCACATCACCGGGCCGTCCTCGCTGCGGACCAGCGTGATCGCCGACAGCGGCACAGTGCGCAACCCGTGGCCCTCACGCGCCCGCGGCGTCTCGCCCGGACGCGTGCGCGCCACGTCGACGTGATCACGCCCGACGGCGGCCAGCAGTCCGGTGGCCAGCACGTCGGCCTGCGCGGAGAGCAGCGAGACCACGGCACGATCCCGCCCCAGCGCCCGCAGCGCGCTGGTCATGCGCAGCCGCCGTCGCGTCGGCGAGGTCTCCTCCTGCGCCCGCCGCGGCAGACCGTCGACGGCGAGCACCGCCTCCAGCGGCACCAGCACGCCGACGTGCCCCTCCGCGCCGGCCAGCCAGTCCTCGCCGACGGTGTCCACGTCCACGACCATCGAGCCGGCCCCGGCGACGATCATGCTCACCCGCGCGCCCCGCTGAGCACGCAGCCGGTCGGCGAAGGGCACCGTCGCGCGCTCGGCGCGCACCGCCTCGGCGATCTCCCGATCACGCTCCTCGGCGGCACCGGCCTCCCACTGAGCCTCCAGATCGGCGAACAGCGCATCCCAACGCATCTTCTCGGCCTCCCCTCCCGCCTCGCCCCGGCCCGGGCGACGCGCTCGACGGTGCTCGCCCGTCGTCCGGCCGGACGCGGCGCGGCACGCATGATCGCGTGCAGTGGACATCATGACGCATCCGCCCCACGATCCGCTCCCCACCGAGCCGCGCGCTCTCCTCCCGCCGTCCGACGACGCTGACCAGGGACGACACCTATCGACTGAGAACGGGCACCAAGGGACACCCAGATCGCCGCATCCAGTCTCATCTCGACCAAATCGCATCAAACCGCATGATCGGTGTACAGTCTTCCTCACGACGGTCGCTCGCCGAAGAACGCACCGGCGCCGTCCGATGAGGAGAAGGAGCTCGCCGATGTCCGCGATCCATGCACCGGCCCCGCCGCCGGTCGCCGGCCGCCCCGCCCCCTCGCGGGCTTCCGCCGCCGACGTCGTCCTGACGCTGCTGGTCGTCGTCAGCGGTCCGCTGCTGCTGGTGCTCGGCGCTGTGCTGATGTCCGGGGCCGAGATCTCCGCGGCCCGCCTGCTGCGGCCGGAGGCGTCCACGCTGCAGGTCTGGGGTGCGACCCTCGAGGAGCAGCGGCAGGACCTGGCCGTCGGAGACCTGCAGGCCGTCGAGGAGCTCATCGGCCTGCTGTGCGTCGCACTCGGCGTGCTGCTGAGCCTGCTCGCCGCGCTCTCCGTGGCCGCCACCGCCCTGCTGCAGCTCAGCCGACGCATCGGCGTCCGGCGCGGCACCGCGCTGCTGGAGCTCCTCTCCCCCGGCTTCATGCGGCGCGCGCTGGTGGTCGCTCTGGGCGCCCAGATGGCCGTCATGGGCACCGCCGCCGGGGTCTCGAGCTCCGTGGCGTCCCAGACGACGGTCCCGACGCCCAGCGCCGCCTCCGCCCAGGACGAGCAGGACGAAGCGGCCGGCTCGACGGCGGGCGCGGACTCCGACCTGGTGGCTGACCGCGGGGACCAGTTCCCGGACCCGCTGTTCGCTCCGGCACCGGCCGACGACGAGGACGCGGGGCCGGCCGACGGCGCCGGAGACACGGCCGACGACACGGCCGACGACGCGTCGAGCCCCGATTCCGAGGCCCCGTCGGAGGATCCGTCGGACAGCTCCTCCGAGGGAGCCGAGGAGTCCGCCGGATCCGACGGGTCGACGACGTCGCGGCCCGCGGGGTCCCAGCGGACGACCTCCCCCGAGCCCGGGGATCGACTCACCGGCGGCCAGACCCGCACTGCTGCCGACGAGGCCGACCACGTGGTCGTCCAGTCCGGCGACACGCTCTGGAGCATCGCCGCCGAGCAGCTGGGCGAGGAAGCCGCCGACGCGCAGATCGCGGCCGAATGGCCGCGCTGGTACGCCGCCAATCGAGCGACGATCGGCGACGATCCCTCCGAGCTGCGGCCCGGCATGGTGCTCGAGCTGCCCGACGAGCGTCCCCGCGGCTGAGCACCGGGGCGCCGACCTCGCCCCACGACCGACACCGACTGAGCACCGACTGAGCACGATCGATCGCCGCCGACGGAGAGCCCGCGACGGCCGAGCGAAAGGACGAGCCGATGACTGCGACCGCCCTCGAGAACCGGACCGGAGCCGACGAGCCGGAACGTCGCCGCATGCGGCGCCACGTGCGGATGCCCCACGGCGACCCGCTGATCCGGCACGATGCGCACCTCGCCGGCGAGACTGCCGCCGAGCGTCCCGGACCGGCCCCGGTCGACCCGCTGGCCGCCCGGCGCGGCACGACCACGCCGACGCTGCTGCGTCAGCTGGAGGGATCGGCAGAGCTCGCCGCGACGGCGGAGACCGACGGGGACCGGCGCCGTCCGACCCAGCTGGCCGGACTGCGTGAGGAACGGCGGCAGATCGTGGCGATCTCGCGCATCGTCTGCCAGGCGACGATGGAGTCGCTGAGCGGCGCCCGGCCGGTGAAGCAGATGCAGCACTGGCTGGAGGCCTGCGTCTACCAGAAGGTCTGCGAGCGGGCCGAGCTGATGGCCCGGCGCCGCACCGACGGTCCGGACGAGCAGGCGCCCGCTCCGACCCCGCGGCCGCTGGAGATCCGGCAGGTCCGCGCCGACCATGTCGAAGGCGGGATCTGGGAGGCCTCGGTGATCTTCACCGAGGACGCCCGCACCCGCGCCTGCGCGATGCGCATGGAGGCCCACCGCGGGCGCTGGCGCGTGGTCGCCCTCGAGATGGGCTGAACGCCCCGCGCCGGATCTTGGACCCTGCCGGGGTCAGTCGTCCTGCGGCGGAGCCAGCGCGGCCGCCTCGCGGGCCAGCGACTCGATGCGGTCCCAGTCCTCGGCCTCGACCACCTGCCGCGGCGTCAGCCAGGTGCCGCCGACGCAGGCGACGTTCGGCAGCGCCAGGTACTGCGGAGCGGAGGCCGCGGTGATGCCTCCGGTCGGGCAGAACCGCGCCTCCGGCACCGGCCCGGCGAGCGCGCGCAGCTGCTCCGCTCCGCCCGCGGCCTCCGCCGGGAAGAACTTCACCGACGTCACGCCGGCCTCGAGCACGGCCAGCACCTCCGAGGCGGTCGCGGTCCCCGGCAGGACGGGCAGCCGGGAGTCGAGCATCGCGGCCAGCAGCGCCGGCGTCGTGCCCGGCGAGACCAGGAACTGCGCGCCGGCGTCGCAGGCTCGACGGACCTGATCGGGGGCGGTCACCGTGCCGGCGCCGACGAGGATCTCGGGCACCTCCTCGGCCACGGCGGCGACGGCCTCCAGGGCGTCCGGAGTACGCAGCGTGATCTCCACGATGGGCACGCCGCCGGAGGCGAGGGCGCGCGCCAGGGGCACGGCCTGCGCCCGCTCGCGGATCTCGACCACCGGGATGACCGGTGCGACGTCGAGCGGGTCGGGACGGGCCGGGGTCCGGGACATCGCTGGTCTCCTCAGTGCGTCAGGACGGCGCCCGGGGCGGCGTCCCGGTTCGTTCAGCGGGTCGGGCGGGTCTCCGTGGTCGAGTCGCCGGTCTCGCTGGGCGCGGTGTACTCCAGCTCGGCGTCGTCCTCGCCGCTCTGCGCATCCTCCATGCCGGGCACGGAGACCTGCTGATCGGCGGAGTCGCCCGCGTTCTCCGTCGTGCCGGGCCGCGCAGCGGCCTGCACCTGCGGCGAGGCCGTGCGCACCTCGGCGTTGAAGAGGTAGCGCACCGAGTCCTCGCGGATCGTGTCGGCCATCGTCTGGAAGAGCTGGTAGCCCTCCCGCTGATACTCGACCAGCGGGTCGCGCTGGGCCATCGACCGCAGGCCGATCCCGGACTTCAGGTAGTCCATCTCGTAGAGGTGCTCCTGCCACTTCTCGTCGATGACGGAGAGCAGCACGCGACGCTCGAGCTGGCGGATGGCGTCCTCGCCGAGCTCGTTCTCCTTGTTCTCGTAGGCGACCTTCGCGTCGGAGATGATCTCGCGCTTGAGCATCTTCACCGTCAGCTGGTCGACGCCGCCGGCCTCCTCGACGACGTCCTCGATCGTCAGCGCGATCGGATAGAGCCCGGAGAGCTCCTCCCAGAGGGCCTCCAGGTCCCAGTCCTCGGAGGAGCTCGCCGTGGTGTGCTCGTCGATCATGAGTCCGACGGCGTCCTCGATGAAGTGCTGGACCTTCTCATGGACGTCGTCGCCCTCGAGGATCCGTCGGCGGTCGGAGTAGATCGCCTGGCGCTGACGGTTGAGCACGTCGTCGTACTTCAGCACGTTCTTGCGCATCTCGGTGTTCTGGCCCTCGCGCTGCTGCTGGGCATTGGCGATGGCGCTGGAGACGAACTTGTGCTCGACCGGGATCTGATCGTCCATGGCCTTGGAGTTCATGATCCGCTGGGCGGCGGCCTGGTTGAACAGACGCATCAGGTCGTCGGTCAGCGAGATGTAGAAGCGGGACTCGCCGGGGTCGCCCTGTCGGCCGGAGCGACCGCGCAGCTGGTTGTCGATGCGGCGCGACTGGTGACGCTCAGTGCCCAGCACGTAGAGGCCGCCGCGCTCGCGGACCTCGTCGCCCTCGGCCTCGGCCTCCTCCTTGGCCTGCTCGAAGACCTCGCGCCACTTCGCCTCGTACTGCTCGGAGTCCTCCACAGGGTCCAGACCCAGCTTCTCCATCTCGTGGACGGCCTTGAACTCGGCGTTGCCGCCGAGCATGATGTCGGTGCCGCGGCCGGCCATGTTGGTCGCGACGGTGACCGCTCCGCGGCGGCCGGCCTGCGCGACGATCGCGGCCTCGCGCTCGTGGTTCTTCGCGTTGAGGACCTCGTGGCGGATGCCGGCCTTCGCCAGCAGCTTCGACAGGTACTCGGACTTCTCCACCGACTCGGTGCCGACGAGGACCGGCTGGCCCTTCTTGTTCCGCTCGACGAGGTCCTCGAGCACGGCGTCGAACTTCACGACCTCGTTCTTGTAGACGAGGTCATTGTGGTCCTCCCGCTGGCGCGGCTTGTTCGGCGGGATCGGGACCACGCCGAGCTGATAGGTCGACATGAACTCGGCGGCCTCGGTCTCGGCGGTGCCGGTCATGCCCGAGAGCTTCTCGTAGCTGCGGAAGTAGTTCTGCAGCGTGACCGTCGCCCGCGTCTGGTTCTCGGGCTTGATCTGCACGCTCTCCTTGGCCTCGATGGCCTGGTGCAGACCCTCGTTGTAGCGGCGGCCCTTGAGCATGCGCCCGGTGTGCTCGTCGACGATGTGGACCTCGCCGCGGACGACGACGTAGTCGGTGTCCCGCTTGTAGAGCTCCTTGGCCCGGATGGCGTTGTTCAGGTACTGGATCAGGGTCGTGTTGCGCGACTCGTAGAGGTTCTCGATGCCCAGGTAGTCCTCGACCTTGTCGATCCCGGCCTCGAGCACGCCGACGGTGCGCTTCTTCTCATCGACCTCGTAGTCGGCGTCCTTCTCCAGCTTCGTCACCAGCGTCGCGAAGTCGGAGTACCAGCGGGAGATGCCTCCGGTGGCCGCGCCGGAGATGATCAGCGGGGTGCGCGCCTCGTCGATGAGGATGGAGTCGATCTCGTCGATGATGGCGAAATGGTGCTCGCGCTGGACCAGGTCGTCCAGCGACTGGGCCATGTTGTCGCGCAGGAAGTCGAAGCCGAACTCGTTGTTCGTCCCGTACGTGATGTCGGCGGCGTAGGCCTCGCGCCGCTGGGCGGGCTGCATGTCGTTGGTGATGGTGCCGACGTTCAGCCCCAGGAAGCGGTGCACACGCCCCATCAGCTCCGACTGGTACTTGGCCAGATAGTCGTTGACGGTGATGACGTGCACGCCCTTGCCGGTGAGCGCGTTCAGGTACGACGGCAGCGTGGCGACCAGCGTCTTGCCCTCGCCGGTGCCCATCTCGGCGATGTTGCCGTGGTGCAGCGCGGCGCCGCCCATGACCTGGACGTCGAAGTGCCGCTGGCCCAGCGTGCGGTCGGCGGCCTCGCGGACCGCGGCGAAGGCCTCGGGCAGCAGGGAGTCCAGCGATTCGCCGTCGCGATGGCGCTCCTTGAAGCGCTCGGTCTCGGCACGCAGCTCGCCGTCGGACAGCTCCTTGAACTCGTCCTCGAGAAGGTTGACGGCGTCGGTCTGCGACCGCAGCGTCTTGAGGATCTTCTTGTCCCCGGTCTTGAGGATTCGTTCGAGCAGAGTAGGCACAGCCGGTTCTCCATCAGGTTCGTACTGGGGCACGGCCCCGACATCGACGCCGCCGGCACCGGCCGGCGCACCGTCGACGTCGCCCTCGGCGCCCGGTCCGGACGCGGTCGCGCACGAGTGCCGTGTGCTGAGGGCCACGCGGGAGCCTCGGTCAGTCTACGCCGTCCGTCTCAACTGTGCCTAAAGGTTCCCCGGGTCCTGTCTCGACGCCGGGCGGGGGCCTCGCCCCGGCGCACCGCCGGGATCCCGGCCCACGACGGCCCCGGCTGACACCTGGGATCCGTCGGGTCGCAGGGATCAGTCCCCGGACGGCCGCCGGGGCCCGGACCGCGACGATCCGGGCCCCGGCGGGCCGCTTCTCCGGCGTCCGTCGTCAGGTCAGGCGGCGCCGACCGCGGCGTGGGTCGCGCCGTTCTCCGGACGGTAGGAGCGCTCCTCCGTCACCTGCGCCTCGACCGCATGCTCGCTGTCCAGCGAGATGACGCCGTAGGTCCAGCCGCGCCGGCGGTAGACCGCCGAGGGCTGGCCCGTCTCGGCGTCGACGTAGAGGAAGAAGTCATGACCGACCAGCTCCATGGCGTCGACGGCGGCGTCGACGCTCATCCGCTCGGCGGGGAACACCTTCCGGCGGATCTTGATCGGTGCGTCCCAGTCCTCCTCGGCAGGCGGGGCGTCGTCGGCCTGCTCGGCCTCGAGCACCTGCTCGTACAGCGGACGGTCAGTCGACACCGGCTCCAGCCCGGCCATCGCGGTGGCGACGTCCGGAGCGCCGTTGTGCCGCGGCGCGTGGGCCCGCGACTTCTTCTTGTCGCGCTGCCGGCGCAGCCGCTCAGTCAGCTTGTTGAACGCGATCTCGAAGGCGGCGAACTTGTCGCCGGCCTGTGCCTCGGAGCGCACCACCTTGCCTCGGCCGAACACGGTGAGCTCCACCGTCATCGTCGTCTCGCTGCGCCGATGGGAGTTCTCCGCGACGACCTTGGCCTCGAGTTCGTGGCCCTTGTCGGCGAGCTGGTCGATCTTGCCGACTTTGTCCTCGACATGCTCCTTGAAGGCGTCGGGGATCTGGATGTTGCGTCCGATGTAGCTGACCTGCAGGGTCATGGCGACCTCCTCGTGTCCGATGACAGCACAACGGTCGATCGGGCCGCTCGTCCCGTCGCCGCTGCGATGGGACCCATCGTGAAGATTCCCATACTCCACACTAGGACGATTCGCCGCGCACGTCACCCGATCCGCGCGACGAATATCCGCATCGCTCCGACCGGATCTCCCCCGACCTGCTCAGCCCCGACGGTCCGGCGGAATCCGAGGCGGCGGTCTCAGAACCGCGTCGCCGACGGCGCGACCGGCCGCGGCGCGGCCGCGAGCACCGCCGCCCCCAGCACCCGCGCTCCGGCGGCGTCGAGCGCCCGATGCATCTCGGCCAGCGTCGCCCCGGTGGTCAGCACATCGTCGACCAGCAGCACCTCCCGCCCGGCGAGCGCCTCGGCCCCGTGTCGGGCGACCCGCAGGCTGCCGGCCAGCCGCCGGCGTCGCTCGCGCGCGCCGCGCGCCTTCTGCGAGCCCCCGGGCAGCAGACCGGCGAGAGCCGCGCGACGGCGCAGCAGACCGCGGGCGGCCGGCACCCCGGCATGGGCGAGCAGATGCTCGACAGGGTCGACGCTGCGACGCAGCCGCGAGGCCGCCGACGGCGGCGGCACCACCGGCGTCACCGGCGTCACTGGCGTCACCGACCTCACCGGCTCCTCCAGCTCCGGCGGCCGGGCCCTGTCCGCGCCCGCGCTGACAGGGCCGCGCTCAGCTGCCTCGGCAGGACCCCGTTCGGCCGCGTCGGCGCGGGCCAGCGCCGCCTCGACGGCGCGGGCCAGCGCCGGAGCCAGCACGCGGGTGAGACCGATGTGCTCGTGATCCTTGAAGCCCAGCACGGCGCCGGCGACGACGCCGTCGTAGCGCCCGGCGGCGGTGACCGGGAGCACCTCGGAGTGCGTGCCTCCCTCCGGGTCGCGGCGGTGGACGATCGGCAGAGCCATGGCCTGACGCTCGGCGGGGCGCGGCCGGCGCAGCGCGCCGCGGAGGTCCTCGGCGCACGGCGGGCACAGCTGCCGCCCCTCGGCTCCGCACCCCAGGCACCACACCGGCACCAACAGACCCGCGGCGTCGTCGACGGCGCGCCGCAGTCCGTGGCCGGGGCGGGAGAACCAGAGCCGGTCGAGCAGCACGGCGGGGCGCGACCCCTCGCGCGGACCGCGCCCGGCATCCTGAGGCTCGGACGGACGGGGCACCATGACGGCCAGCCTGCCCCGCGGCGGAACTGGGGGCCAACCCGAACGCGGCCGCTGTGGAGAGCCCGGAGTGTCGCCGCCGGCCGCGCGCTCAGCCCGCGTAGGCGTAGTCGTGCAGGGCGACGTCCTGATTGTCCAGGTTCCAGGCGTCTCCGGGCAGGGTCACCACGGAGGATTCCGCCGCCTCGGCCATCAGCTCCGGATCGGTCCCCTCGCCGGTGGAAACGTTGCGCACCGCCAGCAGGACGTCGCCGACGTTCTCGGTGGTCATGTCCAGCGTGACCCGCTGGATCTGCACCGCCTCATCTTCGACGCCGCCGGGCTCCCAGGCCACCAGGGCATCGTTGGCGTCCCAGCGCACCTGCTCGACGTCGACGGTGGTCGGCAGCGCCATCGGAGTGGCCACCCCCCGCGGGATCCCCTCGGAGTCGCGGACGACGCCGGCGACGTAGAGCGTCCGCTCGCCGCCGTCGTCGACGACCATCGCCGCGCGGGCCCCGTCCTGGGCGATGCGCAGCGAGGTGATCTCCCGGCCGTCGAGCCAGTCGGCGCTGACCTTCACCGGCGAAGCCTCCAGCGACTCGTCATAGGGCACCGCATGGATCGTGGCGCCGGAGTCGGAGTTGCTGACCGTCCAGGTCCAACCGTCGTTGTCCATCGAGGGCCGGGTGAGCGCCTCCCCCTCGGCCACCGAGACGGCGGACCGGTCCGGGCGCACATGATAGAGCGCCTCGCGGTCTCCGTCGAGGAAGGCGTAGACGTCGTCGGCGGCCTCAGGCATCGCCGGAGCCTGCGGCTCCAGATGGGAGATGTCCGGAAGCCCTGCGATCGACAGCGTCTGCAGCCCCTCCAGCAGCTTCAGCCGCCCGTCATGCACACCGACCTGCAGCGACTGGACCTCCGGACGGTGGGTGATGCCGAGCGCCTCGAGGCTGCTCGAGCCGTCGAAGGTCCATTCTCCGGCGCGCAGGTCGACGTCGCCGACCTCCGGCAGCCCTTCGAGCGACAGCCTGGCCTGGTGACGCATCAGGCTCCGCTCCTCGGCGGTGGTCCCGGCGATGCGCTCGGAGTCCAGCTCGATCGTGGTCGCCCCGTCCTCGCCCTCGACGGGCCCGCTGGTCATCACCGCGCCGTCCGGGAAGGCCGAATCCACGGCGGACTGCAGATAGGGGGCGGGCCCTTCGAGCAGCGCGCGCATCGTCTCGGCCGCGACGTCGCGGCCGCGCTCCATGAACCATCGGCGATCGGGCACGGCGTAGTCATGCTGCCGGTCGTAGAAGTAGAGCGTGTGAGCTCGGAACGTCTGCGAGAACGCCGTGCTGCTGAGCATGATCCCCTGCGGCGCCTCGGCGATCCGCCATTCGCCGTCCTCGCTGCCCTCTCCGTCCCCGCCGCCCTCGCGGGTCAGGGTGAACTCCACCGAGTCCGGAGAGGAGGTCCGCGGAGTCATGATGCCGTTCGAGTCCACGGAGGAGTCCACGCCGACCTGCACCGAGTAGGCGTCGTCCCCCTCGGAGAAGATCGCCGGATCCGAGGTGTAGACCAGCGTGCGCTCGGTGGGGCGCCACTGCTGAGAGGCCTCGTCGGTGAGGAACTCGCGGGCGACGGCGAAGTCGTCCTCGGCGCCGACGCCGGCCTTGATGAAGTCACGGATGATGTCCTCCGGCGAGGCGCCGGGCTGCGGGGAGGCGGGCTGGCTGAGGTACTGGGTGTCGTCCTCCGACTCCGGCCGCGAGGTGCCCACCGGTCCGCTGGTCGGGATCATCGGCGCGCAGGCGGACACGAGCAGCATCGCCGCCGCGAGGACGACGGCCAGCAGCGTGGTCGCACGGACACGGCGTCGCTCGTTCATGCCTCCGCCTCCTCGGCCGTCGGGTCCTGCGGGTCGTCGTCGGCGCGCGGCCGGCCGCCGCGCTCCGCGCGCTCGTCGCCCTCCCCATGGTCCGCGGCGACGGCCGTCGTGTCATCCGCGCCGCCAGCTTCGACATGCGACGACTGCTCGCCCAGCGACTGCTCGGTCAGCCGATCGTACGCCGTCGCCCCGGCGGAGGGCCCGCCGATCACCGACCCGCTGACCGATCGGCGGTCCGAGGCGCGGTAGACCGGCGGCAGCGCCAGCGGCGAGGCGCGGTAGGGCACGTCCTGGCGACGCGGCAGCACCAGCCGGAAGCAGGCGCCCTGCCCCTTCTGCCCCCAGGCGTCCAGCGCGCCCTGGTGCAGCCGGGTGTCCTCCGTGGCGATGGACAGCCCCAGCCCGGATCCGCCGGTCGTGCGGGCCCGCGCCGGGTCGGCGCGCCAGAAGCGGTCGAAGACGTGGCCGACCTCCGAGGGGCTCATCCCGATGCCGTGGTCGCGGACCGCCAGACCCACCGCCGTCGGCGAGGAGGCGATGACCACGTCCACCGGACGTCCCTCGGAATGCTCGACGGCGTTGTTGACCAGGTTGCGCAGGATCCGATCGATGCGCCGCGGGTCCACCCGCGCGACGAAGTCCTCGCCCTGGACGACGATCGACAGCTGCACGTCCTGCTGGTCGGCCAGCGGCAGCGCCGAGGTCAGCACCTCGCCGGCCAGGCTGCGCAGGTCGACGTCGGTCAGCGCCAGCTCTGCGGCGCCGGCGTCGAAGCGCGACATCTCCAGCAGATCGCCCAGCAGCGCCTCGAAGCGCTCGACCTGGTGGTGGAGCAGCTCGGCGGAGCGCTGGTTGACGACGTCGAAGTCGTCCTTGGACTGGTGCAGCACCTCCGAGGCCATCCGCACAGTCGTCAGCGGGGTCCGCAGCTCGTGGGAGACGTCGGAGACGAAGCGCTGCTGCATCTTCGACAGGTTCGCCAGGCGGGTGATCTGCTCCTGCAGATTGGAGGCCATCCGGTTGAAGGAGATGCCCAGCCGGGCGATCTCGTCCTCGCCGCGCACCGCCAGGCGCTGGTCGAGCTGGCCGGCGGCGATCCGCTCGGAGACCTCGGCGGCGTGCGAGATCGGCTTGACCACCGAACGCGTCACCCAGGCGACGATGGCCATGTTGAGCACCAGCACGCTCAGGCCGGCCAGCAGCAGGATCCGCAGGAAGAAGGCCAGCGTCTCCTGCACCGTGGAGAAGTCGTAGACGAAGTACAGGCCCCAGGCCTCGCCGGGCGGCAGGTTGACCCGGGTGCCGAAGACGACGCCGGGCTCCTCCTCGCCGTCGTCGCTGATGGACACCGACTGCCAGTACTGCGAGTCGCCGTCGGCCAGTGCGGAGGCCAGCTCGTCGGAGACGACGTCGCTGATCGCGTCGTCGGTCGCCGTCGCCTGCACCCAGGATCGCTGCTCGGGGTTCAGCGGCTCCAGCAGGATCCCGCGGCGCAGCTCGGAGCCCTCGTCGCCCAGCACCCCGATGGTCTCGTCGACGCTGCGCTCGGCCTCGGTGGGATTGGAGGCGGACAGCTCGCTGAACAGCTGCTGGCCCTGCTCCAGGCCGCCCACCGCCTGCCGCTCGACCTGGTCGAAGCGCTCCTGGAAGAGCCCGGTGGTCACCTGCTGGGTCAGGAAGGCCGCGACCAGCAGCGTGCTGACCAGGGTGAGCACGCCGGTGAACGCGACGGCGCGGAACAGCAGCGAGCGCCCCCACAGCCGCGGCAGCCGCGCCACGGCGCGCCACAGGCGCCGCCCGGCGCCGGGGCGGGGCTCGTCCTCGGTCCCCTCCGGCGCGCGGGCGGACTCCTCCGCCTCGGCCGACGGGACCACCGGGATGGAGCCTGTGGTGATCGCGACGGCGCGAGAGGCGGAGGCCCTGGACTCCTCCTCAGCGATGGCCTATCCCTGCCCTCCGGCCTTGTAGCCCACGCCGCGCACGGTCTGGACGATCTCGGGATTCTCCGGGTCCTTCTCGATCTTCGAGCGCAGCCGCTGGACGTGGACGTTGACCAGCCGCGTGTCGGCCTGGTGCTGATAGCCCCAGACCTCCTCGAGGAGCATCTCGCGGTTCCACACCTGCCAGGGCTTGCGCGCCAGCGCCGTCAGCAGGTCGAACTCCAGCGGAGTCAGCGAGATGCGGGTGCTGCCGCGCCGGACCTCGTGGCCGGCGACGTCGATGCTCAGGTCGCCGATGGTCAGCGGCTCGTCGCCGTGGCGCTCGACATGCTCGGTCGGCCGCAGCCGGGCCCGCACCCGGGCGACGAGCTCGGCGGGCTTGAACGGCTTGGGCACGTAGTCGTCGGCGCCGGCCTCCAGACCGCGGACGACGTCGGCGGTGTCGGACTTCGCGGTGAGCATGACGATGGGAGTGTCGGCCTCCTCGCGCATCTCCCGGCAGACCTCGATGCCGTCCTTGCCCGGCAGCATCAGGTCCAGCAGGACGAGGTCGGGCCTGGTCGTCCGGAAGGCCTCGAGGGCCTCGTCCCCGGTGACGCAGAAGGTGGGTTCGAAGCCGTCGTTGCGCAGCACGATGCCGATCATCTCGGCCAGCGCCTCGTCATCGTCGACGACCAGAATCCTGGCTTTCATCCGAACTCCTGTTCCTCAGTCCCCTGGCTCAGCTGACGTGTGCGGTCAGGATATATGACGACCCCGCGCCATCGGCGACTCCGGCGCGGACTCCGCGCCCCTGCGGAACCGGCGACGGGGTCGTGTGTGGAGTCGATTCCTCCACAACCCTGACGCGTCGCCTGCGAACTGCACCCGGCGGGCTATAGAGTGAGGAGCGGGACGGAGACGGCCGCAGGCCCGGGACGACGGCGACCCCGCGCCGCCGCACGACCGGCTCCGCCCGCCTCGGCCGGCGTCGCTCCGGGACCCGCCGCAGAGGACTCTGACGGGGCCGAGGACACGGATGACATGGAAGATACGGATGACCTGGACGCTGTGCGGCCCACGGCGCCGGAGTCCACTCAGGAGGATGACGTGACCCAGCCCCCTTCGTCCTGGGGCCCGCAGGGCCCCCACGCCGGACCGGGCTCCGCCCCGGGGGAGCCGGCCCGCCCCGGCGCCGTCTTCCCGCTGCGCCGGATGAGTCTCGGCGAGATCCTCGGCGGAGGGACTGCGATGCTGCGCCACGCGCCGAAGGCGGTGCTGGGGCTGCCCCTGCTGGCCGGCCTGGTCACCTTCCTGATGCTGATGCTCGCCCAGGTGCTCTTCCCCGCGCCGCTGGCGACCCTCGAGAACCAGATGATGATGTCCACCTGGTCGGACGACCAGGTGTTCTCCGCCCTGGCGGAGTCGGTGCCGTACTACACGGCGACTGTGGTGATCACCATCCTGCAGAACCTGCTGCTGACTGTGGGCTTCGCGCTGATCGTGCTGCCCACGATGCGCGCCGCCTGGGGCTGGCGCACCGAGTTCCTCCAGATGCTGACGCTGCGCCGCGACCGGATCGGGGCGCTGATCGGCACTGTGCTGCTGCTCGCCGTGATCGGCGTGCTGGTGACCATCGTCGCGGGCACGGTGGCCGTGCTGGTCACCGTCATGACCTTCGGCATCGGCCTGCTGCTCGCCCTGCCGGGCTTCCTGCTGCTGAGCCTCTGGATGACCGCCGGGCTGATGTACGCGCCGATGGCCGTGCTCGTCGAGCGTCGCGGCCCGCTGGAGTCCCTCGGCCGCTCCTGGGCGCTCGGCACCGGCCGACGGTGGGCCACGATCGGCACGCTGGCGCTGGTGCTGCTCATCGCCTTCGTCGCCAGCACCATCCTGGGGATCGTCGCCGGACTGATCGGCGCCGCCGGCACCGGCAGTTCGGTCGCCCCCGGCGGCGTGACCGAGCAGGGGATGGGGTCGACGATCCTCCAGGCGGTCAGCACGCTGATCGCCACGATGACCAGCTCGCTGGTGGTCGCCTTGGTCGGCGCCGTCGTGGCGGTCATGTACCTCGACGCCCGCCACCGCCGGGAAGGGCTCGACGTCGCGCTGATGTCCGCGGCCGAAGGGGCTCACGACGACGGCGTCACCGTGCCGGGTTCGGTGGAGCATCTGGGCCGGCCCCGGGGGGCCGCCCCGCCGACGCAGCAGCCCGGTCCGTACGGCCAGCCGGGCCAGCCCGGTCCATACGGCCAGCCCGGTCCATACGGCCAGCCCGGTCCATACGGCCAGCCGGGTCCGTACGATCAGCCCGGCGGCCCGGACGACGGCGGCCCGGCGAGGCCGCAGTAGGACACTGGTGCTGATGACCGCGCTTCCACCGTGGGCCGCGCCCTGGACCGCACCCGTCTCCGCGCCGCCGGCCGTCTCCGTCGACGGAGACACGACGCCGGCCGCGGACTCGCCGCCGCTGCGGCCGACCCGCGACGGCGCTCGCGAGCTGCTCGAGCAGGAGCTCCGCGACAATCGCTACGACACGGCCGACGCCGGTCCGATCCGCCGGCTGATCGGCGATGTGCTGGCATGGCTGGACGACCGCCTGGTCACCCTCACCGGCGTGGACATCCCCTACGGACCGGTGCTGCTGCTGGTGCTGCTCGCCGTCGTGGTGGTGCTGGTCGTGCTGCTGGTCCGGCCCCGGCTGCAGCATGCCTCCGTCGAGGACCGGGTCCTGGAGGAGGAACACGGGATCACCGCCGACGAGCTGCGCGACCGGTCCGCCCGCCGGCTGGCCGCCGGCGAGCCCGACGCGGCCTTCCGCGACCGCTTCCGGGCGATCGTCCGCGCCGCCGAGGAACGTGATCTGATCCCCGCCGGCGCCGGGCGCACCGCCACCGAGGCCGCCGTCGGGCTGGGGGCGGTCTTCGCCGCCCAGCGCGGCCGGCTGCGCGTCGCCGCCGATCTGTTCAACCTCTCGCGCTACGGCGGACACCCGCTCTCCGCCCAGGACTGCGAGGAGCTGGCCGCCCTCGACGCCGCGCTGCAGACCAGCCGACCCGACGACGGCGCCGAGTCGTCCCCGGCGACACAGGTGGTGGCGCCGCGATGACCGACGAGACCGCCCGGACCGTCGAGGCCGCCGGATCCGCCGCGCCGGCCGCGAGCGCCGACCGCTCCGACGCCACCGTCGAGAGCGGCCGCGCCGCCCTGCGCAGCACCTGGCGCCGCTGGCAGTTCTGGGTGCTGCTGGTCGTGCTCGGCACGACGCTCGCCTTCGCCCAGCAGCTGCTGACCACCCCCGACGTCGCCCCGTACAGCCTGGGCAGCACGGAGCAGGACGGCTACCGGGCCGTCGTCGAAGTCCTGGAGGATCAGGGCGTCACCATCCACGAGGTCAGCGACGCCGAGCAGCTGCGGAGCAGCCTCTCCGAGCATCCCGAGGCCACACTGGTCGGCTTCGAGGCCGACTGGCCGATGGACCGCCGCATCCGCTCCGAGCTCGTCGACGGCACGCTCCCCGAGGAGACCGACTGGCAGGGCGAGACCGTCTTCCTCTCCCCCTCCGGCGAGACTCTCGACGCCGTCGGCTCCTCGCAGCTCGACGGCGACGACCTGGTCCGCGGGCCGGGCGCCGGCCTCGGCGCGCAGCCGCCGGTGCTGCCCGCCGGCCCCGCATGCCCCTCGCCCGCCGCCCGCAGCGCCGGCAGCATAGCCGCCTCCGGCGACCTCTACCGCACCGACCTGCCCTCCTGCTTCGCCCGGTCCGCGCCGGGCGACGGGGGCGGACCGGCCGAGACCGGGGAGGAGGCCGCCGCGGCCTCCTCCCCGGACGACACCGCCCCGGAGACGGCACCGGCGGCGACGATGGTGCTCACCGACGACGGGGTGGTCTTCGGCTCCCCCGACGCCTTCACCAACAGCACCATCACCGACGAGGGCCACGCGGCGCTGGGCGTCTGGCTCTTCGGCCAGGACGAGGACCTGATCTGGTACCGCAGCACCGCCGCCGAGGTCTCCGACACCGCCCCCGGCTCCGCCTGGGACCACCTGCCGGACTGGGTGACCACGCTGAGCTGGTGGCTGGTGATCGTCGCCGGACTGCTGATCCTGGTGGCCGGACGACGCCGTGGTCCGATCGTCTCCGAACCGCTGCCGGTGCAGGTCCCGGCCGCGGAGACCGCCGAGGGCCGGGCCCGCCTCTACCAGCAGGCCGACGCCGTCGACGCCGCCGCGCGCACGCTGCGCTCGGCGCACATGCTGCGGCTCGCCCGGCTGCTGCGCCTCGGCCCGGCCGCCGAGGAGGCCGCCGTCGTGCACGCGACGGCGACCACCACCGGCCGGGAGCCCCGCGCCGTCGCCGGCATGCTCGACGCCGCCGCCGTGACCTCCAGCTCCGACCTGCTGCGATTCGCCCAGGAGCTGGCCGTCCTGGAGGACGAGGTGCGCATCCGCAGCGGCCTGGGGCCCCGCCGACCGGACTCCGCCGACCCCGCCGGCCCTGCCGAACCTGCCGAACCTGCCGAACCTGCCGAACCTGCCGATCGACGCGACGGAAGCGATGGACTCTCCCGTGACTGACGACCAGCCCCCCTTCCCCCAGCAGCTGAGCGACCCGGCGCCCGCCGCCTCCGCCCCGGCCGAGACGGACGCCGGATCCGGCACCTCAGCCGGCGCCGAACCCAGCGCCGAACCCAGCGCCGAACCCAGCGACGACGTGCTGCGCGATCGCTTCCACCGGGTCCGCCAGGAGGTCGCCAAGGCCGTCGTCGGCCAGGACGGGGCGGTCACCGCCGTGCTCATCGGCCTGCTGGTGCGCGGCCATGTGCTCCTCGAGGGTGTGCCCGGCGTGGCCAAGACGCTGCTGGTGCGCTCACTCTCGGCGTCGCTCTCGCTGGACACCGCCCGGGTGCAGTTCACCCCGGACCTGATGCCGGGCGACGTCACCGGCTCCCTGGTCTACGACTCGACCACCGGCGACTTCAGCTTCCGCGAGGGGCCGATCTTCACCAATCTGCTGCTCGCCGACGAGATCAACCGCACCCCGCCGAAGACCCAGGCCTCGCTGCTCGAGGCCATGGAGGAGCGCCAGGTCTCGGTCGACGGGCTGGGCCGCGGCCTGCCGGATCCGTTCCTGGTCGCCGCCACGCAGAACCCCGTGGAGTACGAGGGCACCTACCCGCTGCCGGAGGCCCAGCTCGACCGCTTCCTGCTGAAGGTCACTATGGAGCTTCCCCAGCGCGGCGAGGAGATCGAGGTCGTCCGCCGCCACGCCGCCGGATTCAATCCCTCCGACCTCGCCGACGCCGGAGTGCGGCCCCTCGCCGGCGCCGACGACGTCCTCGCCGCCCGCCGGGCGGTCTGGCGGGTCTCCATCGCGCCGGAGGTGGTCGCCTACATCGTCGACATCGCCCGGGCCACCCGCCAGACGCCCAGCTTCCAGCTCGGCGTCTCGCCGCGCGGCGCGACCGCCTTGCTCAACGCCTCCAAGGCCTGGGCCTGGCTCTCCGGCCGGGACTTCGTCACCCCCGACGACGTCAAGGCGCTGGCCCTGCCCTGCCTGCGCCACCGCGTCTCGCTGCGTCCGGAGGCCTCGATGGACGGGGTCAGCGCCGACGACGTGCTGCAGGGCATCCTGGCCACTGTCGCGGTGCCGCGCTGATGGTGCTCACCCGCCGCCTGCTGGGCCTCGCCCTGGCGCTGAGCATCGTCGTGGTGGCCGTGCCGGTCTCCGCGACGATCGGAGTCTGCCTGGCGCTGCTGGTGGTGCTCGTCGTCGTGGACCTGCTGCTGGCCGGCTCGCCGCGGCGGGTCCGCGTCGAGCGGATCGCGGCCGAGGCGGTCCGGCTGGGACGGACGACGACGGCGACGACGGTGGTGCATCACCGAGGTCGCCGGAGGCTGCGCGGCCGGCTGCGCGACGGATGGCAGCCCAGCGCCGGCGCCGAGGCTCCCGAGCACCGGATCGCGCTGTCGCCCGGCGAGCGCCGCCGCGTGGCCACGGCGCTGCGCCCGACGCGCCGCGGCCGGCTGGTCAGCCCTTCGGCGACGATCCGTTCGCTGGGTCCGCTGGGACTGGCCGGCCGGCAGGTCACTCACCGCGTCCCGCACGAGCTGCGCGTGCTGCCGGCCTTCGGCTCGCGCCGGCACCTGCCCTCGAAGATGCAGCGGCTGCGCGAGCTGGACGGCCAGACCGCCGTGCAGCTGCGCGGGGCGGGCACCGAGTTCGACTCTCTGCGCGAGTATGTCCGCGGCGACGACGTGCGCTCGATCGACTGGCGCGCCACCGCCCGGCGGCAGGGCGCCGCCGGCCAGCAGCTGGTGGTCCGCACCTGGCGGCCCGAACGCGATCGGCGGGTGGTGCTCTGTCTGGACACCTCGCGCACCTCGGCGGCGCGGATGGCAGACGAGCCGGTGCTGGACACCGGCATGGAGGCCTCCCTGCTGCTCGGCGTGCTGGCCGCCGGCGCCGGGGACCGGGTCGACTTCCTGGGCTTCGACCGCGAGGTCTCCGCCCGGGCGCGCTCGGCGGCCTCCGGCGACTTCCTCCACCAGCTCGTCCACGCCATGGCCGAGCTCGAGCCGCAGCTGGTGGAGGCTGACTTCTCCCAGCTGCCGGCCCACGTGCAGAAGCTGACCTCGCAGCGCTCGCTGGTGGTGGTGCTGACCTCGCTGGACTCGGCCTCCCTGGAGGAGGGCCTGCTGCCGGTGCTGCCCCAGCTGACGCAGAAGCACCTGGTGCTCGTCGCCGCCGTCCGGGACCCGGAGCTGGACCGTCGCTCGCTGGCCCGCGACGACCTCGGCGAGGTCTACCGCGCCGCGGCCGCCGAACGGGCGATGATCGAGCGGCAGGCGCTGATCAGCCAGCTGGGTGCGCTCGGGGCCGAAGTCGTCGACGCCTCCCCGCACGAGCTGCCCCCGCAGCTGGCCGACGCCTACATCCGGCTCAAGGCCGCCGGGCGGCTCTGACGTCGACGCCGAGCCGGAACTCCCGGGGCCGGTCGGAGTCGCGACGTCGTCCGGCTCCCACCCCGGCGACGGGACTTTGCCGCCCGCGGTGCCGCCCGCGTAGCGTTGAAGGGTGAAGATTCTCGCTGCCATGTCCGGAGGCGTCGACTCCGCCGTCGCCGCCGCCCGCGCCGTCGACGCCGGCCACGAGGTGGTCGGGGTGCATCTGGCGCTGAGCCGCATGCCCGGCACGCTGCGCACCGGCTCGCGCGGCTGCTGCACCATCGAGGACTCCTCCGACGCCTGGCGGGCCTGCGAGACGCTGGGCATCCCCTTCTACGTCTGGGACTTCTCGGAGCGGTTCAAGGCTGACGTCGTCGACGACTTCATCGCCGAGTACGCCGCCGGGCGCACGCCGAACCCATGCATGCGGTGCAACGAGAAGATCAAGTTCGAAGCGCTGCTGGACAAGGCCATCGCGCTGGGCTTCGACGCCGTCGCCACCGGCCACTACGCCACGGTGCTCACCGACGAGCACGGCGACCGGCAGCTGCACCGCGCGGCGACCTGGACGAAGGACCAGTCCTATGTGCTCGGCGTACTCACCCACGAGCAGCTGCGCCACTGCTGGTTCCCGCTGGGCGAGACGCCGTCGAAGGAGCTGGTCCGCGCCGAGGCCGCCGAGCGCGGACTCACGGTGGCGAAGAAGCCCGACTCCCACGACATCTGCTTCATCCCCGACGGCGACACCCGCGGCTGGCTCGCCGAGCAGATCGACCTGCACGACGGGCCCATCGTCGATCCCGAGGGCGAGACCATCGGCGAGCACGGCGGCTCGCAGGCCTACACCGTCGGCCAGCGCCGCGGCCTGCAGCTCGGCCGTCCCGCCCCGGACGGCAAGCCGCGCTATGTGCTCGAGGTCCGGCCGAAGGAGAACACCGTCGTCGCCGGGCCGAAGGAGATGCTGGAGATCGACCGGCTCACCGGCATCCGGCTCTCCTGGGCCGGCGAGCCGGTGGCCGAGGCGGTCGCGGGCGACTGGTTCGACGTCGACCTGCAGATCCGCGCCCACGCCGACCCCGTCCCGGCCCGCGCCCGTGTGGAGGCCGAGGAGCCGGAGACCGAGGACGGCGCGCCGCGGCTGGTCGTCGAGCTCGTCGAGCCGCTGTCGGGCGTCGCGCCGGGACAGACGGCGGTCATGTACCAGGACACGCGCGTGCTGGGGCAGGCGACCATCGACACCGCCCGGTCACGGCATTACGAACCGGTCGGCGCCGATTAGGCTGGGGGCCATGAGCTCCACGCCTGATTCGCCGGATGCGCGCGGCGGCGACGTCGCCGGTCGCGTCGACCCCGAGGTCCTCGACGAGCTGGTGGCCATGCGCGCCAGCATCGACAACATCGATGCCACCCTGGTGTATCTGCTCGCCGAGCGGTTCAAGGCCACCCAGCGGGTCGGCGTGCTCAAGGCGACCCATGACCTGCCGCCGGCGGACCCGGCCCGCGAGCGCCGGCAGATCGAGCGGCTGAAGCGCCTGGCCGAGGACGCGCAGCTGGATCCGGACTTCGCCGAGAAGTTCCTGAACTTCATCATCGACGAGGTCATCCGCCACCACCAGGCGCTCTCGGCCTCCTCCGCCGAGCCGGCCGCCGACGACGCCCGATGAGCACACGCCCCTCCCCCGCGACGCGGGTGTCCGCGTCCGCGCCGGCGACCATGCCCGGACTCGCCATGCCCGAGGTCGTCGAGCGCCTGGAGACCGAGCTGGCCGCCCCGCATCTGCCGTCCGTGCCGGCGCTGCCCCGCCGCGGCCATCACGGCACGCAGCTGGGCCGGGCGACGGCGCTGCTCAGCGAGCTGCCCGCCGAGCTGACCTCCTACGGCTGGCGGCTCACCCAGCGCCCCGGCGCCGACCGGCAGCGGGCCGAGCGGCAGCTGAGCGCCGACGTCGACGCCGTCGCCGATGTGCGCGGAGCCGCCGCCGAATCCGGCGCGCACGCCGACGGCGCGCCCGGCCTGGTGCTGCATCTGCTGGGTCCGGTCAGCCTGGCCGCCCAGCTGGCCGTGCCCTCCGGAGAGAAGGTATTGGTCGATCACGGCGCCCGCCGCGACATCGCCGCCTCGCTGGCCGCCGGACTCGGCGAGCATCTGGCCCACGTGCGGCGCGCCTGTCAGCCCTCCTCGCTGACCGTGGTGATCGACGAGCCGGACCATTCCCGAGTCCGTGCCGGCGCCGTGCCCACTGTCAGCGGGTATCGCACGATCCGCTCGCTGCCGCGCGACGAGACCCGCCGGATGATCGGCGAGGTCGCCGCCGCAGTGCGCGCCGCCGGCGCCGACCGCGTGCTGCTGGATCTCGGCGCCCCGGTCGCCGCCGAGCATCTCGAGGATCATCCGACCCGCGGCGACGAGCGCGTCGACGGCTTCGGCCTGCCGGTGACCCGCCTGGACACCGCCGACTGGGAGCGCACGGCGACGCTGGCCGAGCAGGGGGTGGAGTTCCTCGCCGGACTCCTGCATCCCGGCGAGGTCGTCGGCGTCGACGGCGCGGCTCCGGCGGCGGCGCCGGAGGTCAGCACCCTGGCCGACCGGCTCGCCGAGCCGTGGCGCCGGCTGGGCATGGCGCCGTCGTCGCTGGCGGCGATGCTGCTCGCCCCCTTCGACGCCGCCCACCACCACCGGCTGGCCGAGTCCGGCGAGGTCGAGGCGCTGCGCGCGGCGACCCGCACCCGCGACGCCGCCGAGGCGCTGACCGACCGGATGGGACGCTGACGGCGGCGGCCGAGGGCTCGGACGCGTCGTCTTGGCCCCGGACGGGGCTCCGAGTAGCGTCGAGATGACGACCTCGCCTCCGGATGCGTCGCGGCGTGCCCGGACCCCGACTCCGTGAGCAGGTGATGGACCATGGCATGCCGGATCAGCGAACTCGTGCTCGAATGCGTCGACCCTGCGCGGCTCGCGGAGTTCTGGTGCGAGGCGCTGGACTTCGTGGTGCTCGGCGACGAGGGGGACGGCAGCCTGGAGATCGGCCCGCGGGACGGTTTCGGCGGGCCGCAGCCGACGATCATCCTCAGTCGCCACGGCGCTCCGCAGTCGGGCAAGCCGCGGCTGCATATCGACGTCAACGCCACCGATCGGGACTATGACGCCGAGCTCGATCGCCTGCTGGCCCTCGGCGCGCGGCGGGCCGACGTCGGCCAGACCGGAGCCGAGCCGTGGCATGTGCTGTCCGACCCGGAGGGCAACGAGTTCTGCCTGCTGAAGGCGCGGCTCGACCCGCTCTGACCCGCTCCGCTCGGCCCGGCGGCCCTGACCCAGGTGTCACATCCTGACCGAGTTGTCATGCCCCTGTCCGGACGTGAGAACCCGGTGCAGACGTGACACGTGAGCCGGGGCCCGGAGAGAGGCCGGCGGCGACCCGGTGAGGACGTGACAACAGGACGAGGGCGTGACACCTGGCGGGGGCGGGCAGGGGCCCGCCGGTCCCGCTCAGCGTCGGTCGCCGGCCATCCCCGCCGCCCGGGCGCGGGAGACGATCTCCGGCAGCGCGGCGATCAGCGCCTCGACGTCGTCCTCCGTGGTGGTGTGCCCCAGGGTGAAGCGCTGGGCGCCGCGGGCGACGTCCTCGCCCAGCCCCATCGCCAGCAGCACGTGCGAGGGGCGCGGCACCCCCGCGGTGCAGGCCGAGCCGGTGGCGGTGTCGAACCCGGCCATGTCCAGCATGAACAGCAGCGAGTCCCCTTCGGCGCCGTCGACGGTGAAATGCAGATTGTTCGCCAGCCGCCGCTCCGGGCGGGATCGCGGGTCCGGCCCGCGCAGCTGCACTCCGTCGAGGCCTTCGACGGCCTCCAGCAGCCGGTCGCGCAGCCCGGCGACCCGCCGGGTCTCCTCCGCACGGGTACCCACAGCCTCCTCGGCGACGACGGCGAAGGCGCTCAGTCCGGCGACGTCGAGGGTCCCGGAGCGGATGTCGCGCTCCTGTCCGCCGCCGTGCAGCACCGGGGTCAGCGCCACGTCGCGGCGCACCAGCAGCGCGCCGACGCCGACCGGCCCGCCGATCTTGTGCGCGCTGACCGCCAGCGTCGCCGCCCCGCTGGCGGCGAAGTCCACCGGCGCGGCGCCGGCGGGCTCGGAACCGAAGGCCTGGACGGCGTCGGTGTGCAGCGGCACGCCGTGCTCGGCGCAGCGCGCGGCGATCTCGGCCACCGGCTGGATCGCGCCGATCTCGTTGTTCGCCCACATCAGTGTGGCCAGCGCGATCGCCTCCGGCGCCTCGGCCAGCCGCGCGGCGAAGGCCTCGACGTCGACGATCCCCTCGGCGTCGACGGGGGCGAACACCAGTTCGGCACCCTCATGGGCCTGGAGCCACTCGGCGGTGTCCAGCACGGCATGGTGCTCGATGCCGGTGAGCAGGATGCGCGTCCGCCGAGGGTCCTGGTCCCGGCGATGCCAGTACAGCCCCTTCAGCGCCAGGTTGTCGGCCTCGGTCCCGCCTGAGGTGAGGATCACCTCGGAGGCGTCGGACCCCAGCGCGGCGGCCAGCCGCGCCCGGGCGGAGTCCACCGCCAGTCGGGCGCGACGTCCCGAGCCGTGCAGCGAGGAGGGATTGGCCAGCCGCGGCGCCGCCTCGGTCAGCGCCGCGGTGAGCGCCTCCAGCGCCGCCGGCTTCATCGGCGTGGTCGCGGCATGGTCGAAGTACCGGGAGGTCGTCGTCATCGTGCCACCGATTCTACGGGCGGAGACGCTATCGTGAACGGGAGATGAGCTCCCCCTCCCCCGATCCCGACCTCTACGCGGTGCTCGGCGTCGCGCCCGACGCCGACCCCGCGGCCATCCGCACCGCCTACCGGCGGCGCGCCCGGGAGGCCCATCCGGACCGCGGCGGCACCGACGAGCAGTTCCAGCACGTCCAGCACGCCTGGGAGGTCCTCGGATCGGCCGAGGCCCGGGCCGACTATGACCGACGCCGCAGCCGGGCCGGCGGCGCCGGACCGGCCGAGGACGTCCCGTCCTGGACGGCGCCGACGGCCGCCGGCGCCGCCCGCGGGGCCGAGCGGGCGACCCCCTCGGGCGCGGCGCACCGGGCGGTGGTCTACGAGCCGGAATTGTCCTCACCGCAGCCGCTCTCGCTGCCGCTGACCAGCCAGAAGGTCCACGGCGAGTTCGCCTCCCGCGGGCTCTTCGTCGGCGGCAGGGCGCTGCGCCGTCGTCGCCGCACCGTCGAGCTGCTGGAACGCCAGGTGTTGGCCGAGCTGCCGGCGGCGCGGCTGTTCAACGACGTCCATCTGCTGCCGCCCCGGCCGGACCGCAGAGGCCGCGCCCGGCCGCCGAAGCAGGGCGAGCGCGCCGAGCACGTGCTGGTCTGCGGCGATGCCCTGGTGGTGGTCTTCTCGCTGGAGGTGCCGGCGTCGGTCGCCTCCTGGGACGGGACCACGCTGCGCGCGGCCGGGCGGGCCATCACGCTGCCGGACCTCGCCGGCCAGGCCGCCCAGCTGCAGGAGACGCTCTTCCGCCGGCTCGCCGACGAGCACGGCCGGCGCGCGGAGCTGACCGTCGGCCACCAGGTGATCCTGCACTCGCCCGACGGCGGACTGCTCTCCCCGGTCGTGGAGACCCTGCGGCCCGGCGGTCGCGCTCCGCTGGCCGCCGGCCGGGCGGTGCGGGCGATCACCGGCCAGCTGGCGATCTCCTCCCGGGCGAACGTCGTCGACCGTGCCCTGCTGTCCGTGCTGCGCGGCCAGCTGGCGTCGCCGGTGACCCGCTGAGGCGCGTCCGCCCGCTCCGAGTCGCTAGGATCGTGGGCGTGCCTGAGACCTCCGACGCCCCCGACGCCGCCTCCGCCGACGCCCCGACGGCCCGCCCCCGCCTGCGGGTGCTGGTCGACCAGCCCGAGATCCCCGGCAACACCGGCAACATGATCCGCCTGGCGGCGGTCACCGGCGCCGAGCTGCATCTGGCCGAGCCGCTGGGCTTCGACTTCGCCGATGCCAAGCTCAAGCGCGCCGGGCTCGACTATCACGATCTGGCGGTGCTGACCGTGCACCCGGACCTGGAGACCGCCCTGCAGCGGCTGCGCCCCGAGCGGCTCCTCGCCTTCACCGGAGAGGGCACCACGAGCCACACCGCGATCGACTACCGCGACGGCGACGTGCTGCTCTTCGGCCGCGAGTCCACGGGACTGGATGACGAGGTCAAGGCCGATCCCCGCGTCACCGACCTGGTGCGCATCCCGATGCTGCCCTCCCGCCGCTCGCTGAACCTGGCGAACTCGGTCTCAGTCGCCGTCTACGAGGCCTGGCGGCAGCAGGGCTTCGACGGCGCCTCCTGAGGTCCGCCGCGGTCCGCGTCGGTCCCCGCAGGCGCCGGCGCGGGTCGCTAGACTCGCGAATCATGGAGACCCCTTCCTCACGTCCTGACGACCGCGGCCGGGACGACGCCGACGACCGCTCGGTCCACGACCCCGCGAGCTCCCCCGGCTCCCCGGCGGCAGAGTCCGCGACCGACGGTGAGCCGTCGCTGGCCGATATGCTCGGCGCCACCGCTGCCGGCGACCAGGCCTCCTTCGCGGCCTTCTACGACGCCACCGCCGACGTCGTGCACGGACTGGCGATGCTGATGCACGAGCACTCCGACGGCGCGGACACCGCCACAGTGGCGGTCTACCGCCACCTCTGGGACCAGGCCGGCGAGCGCGCCCGCGACCTGCGGCTGCAGACGGCGGCCTCGCAGTCGCTGACCGACGAGCACGCCGACGCCGAGGCCAGCTACCGGCCTGACGAGTACGAGCAGGTGCTGGAGTGGCTGGTGCCGCTGGCGCACCGCATCATGGTCGAGCGATTCCGCGAGGGGCAGGCGACGCCGATCCGGCTGCAGGTCGTCGCCGAGGAGGGCGGCATCAGCGGGCTGCCCGAAGAGGTCGTCGACGATCTCTCGGCACTCTCCGACTCGCAGATCCAGGTCATCGCGCTGAGCTATCTGGTCGGGGCCACGCACCTGGAGATCGCCGAGGCCGTCGGCGCGGCGGTCCCGGCGGTGAAGTCGCGGCTGCGCGACGGCATGACCCGTGTGCACAGCCGGCGCACCGCCCGCGAGGAGCAGGTCGACCCGGTCCTGCGGGCCGCGGTGACCCGTCGGGACGTGCTCCGGTCCTCCGGGTCCAATCGGAACTTCACCCGGGAGATCTCCGCCGATCTCGACAAGGGCCTGTTGGTCGAGCTCGCCGAGGTCTACGCGCTGGACGCCATCGACGAGCGCCAGCGCGCCCTGCTCGACGAGTCGGCGCTGACCGCCGCGTCCGACGTCGCCCAGGAATGGGACACGCGCGTGCTCGCCGCCCGCCGCTCGCTGGCGGAGGTGTTCACCGTCCACCCGGTGCGTCCGCCGTCGCACCTCATCGAGGAGGTGCTGCTGGACCTGGGCGACCAGGAGGTCGGCATGGGCATGGTCGAGGAGTTCTCCGAGGCGACCGAGGAGGAGGGTCGCCGCGAGCCGCTGATGAAGCGGTGGATGGTCCTCGCCGCCCTCGCGCTGGTCGTGATCGTCGCCGGCGTGCTCATCTGGCGCGTCGTCGCCGGCGGAGACGTCCGACAGATCGCCGACGAGGCCCCCGACGCCGAGCGGCTCGAGGACCTGGAGCTCGCGCAGGGCGGGACCGCGACGGCGGTGCTGGCCGAGTCCGAGGACCTCGGCTACGCGGACTTCTCCGAGGTCGGCACGCCCGACGGCGCGGCCTACATGGTGTGGCTGATGCCCGCCGACGCCCAGGCGCAGCCGTCCTCGCTGGGCAGCTACACCGCCGAGGAGCTCGACGAGGAGATCATCGAGATCAGCGACCTCGCCGAGCACCGCTCCCTGGTGGTCACGGCGGAGGAGGTCACCGGCCGCGAGCGACCGGCCGGCGACGTCGTCGTCGAGATCCCGCTGCAGGACGGGGCCTCGGGGCCGAACTACGGCGGACCGGACACGACTCAGTCGCCCGCCGAGGACGGCTCCGGCGACGACTCGCCGGGAGACTCCGCCGACGGCGAGTGATCCGGCGGGCGCGAGGCGCCCGCCGGTCGGACGGCGGCTCAGGAGCCGGCGAACTCAGTACCCGACGAGCTCAGAACCCGGCGAAGGTCTCCGGGCCGTTGATCACCACGTGGTGGAAGCCCTCCGCGAGCGCGCCGGAGGGCCCCGCAGGATGGGCGGCGCGCATCTGGTCGGCCACCCGCTCCTCCATCTGCCCCGGGTCGGGATGCTGGCTGAAGTGCTTGCGCAGCGCGGCGAGCTTCGTCGGCAGCTGCGCGGTGACCTCCACCCGTGCATCGATGCGCTCCTGCGGAGCGGCCATCAGCAGCAGATGGGCGATCCGGAAGGCCTCCAGCCCCTCGTCCTCGCGCAGATGCGGGAAGGCGAAGGGGTTCTCCACCGCCGGGTAGCTGGCGCGGACCACCGCCTCGCCGCAGGCCAGATGATCCGGATGCGACTTCTGCAGCCGGTCCCAGGCCCGCTCCGGATGCGGAGAGATGACCACGTCCGGGCGCACCTGCCGCATCACCCGCACCAGCTTCTCCACCAGGTCGGCAGAGGGTTCGACCCAGCCGTCGCGCTCGTCCAGCAGCACGACGTCGGAGATCCCCAGCACCTCGGCGGCCTCGCGCTGCTCGGCCTCCCGGCGCCGGGCCATCTCCGACGGGTCGTGCCCGCCCTCGAAACCGCCGGCGTCGCCGGCGGTGAGCAGACACAGGGTGACCTCGACGCCGCGCTCGGCCAGGGCGGCGACGGTCGCGGCGGCGCCGAAGTCGACGTCGTCGGGGTGGGCGCCCACGGCCAGCACGCGGGAGATGCCGAGACGCTCGACGAGCTGGTCGGGGTCGACCAGCTCATCGGCCGACGGGGCGGGGGCGGCGGAGCGGGACAGCGGCGTCATGCGGCGATCACATCGCTCCCAGGGTCACGTCGGCCTGCTGCTCCTCGCCGCCGCGCCGGTAGGTGATGGTCACGTCGCTGTCGGCGGGGTACTCCCGGATGGTGGCGGTCAGGTCGGTGCTGTCCTGGATGGAACGGTCGTCGACGCCGGTGATCACGTCGCCGGACTGCAGCTCGGCCTCCGCGGCCGGCGACTCGGAGGCGACCTCCTGAACCGTGGCGCCGGCGGTCGCGGCCTGCTGCTGGGTCTGGTCCTGCGAGGGGCCGACCGTCACGCCGAGCAGCCCGTGGGAGACCTCGCCGTCGGCGATGAGCTCCTCTGCCACGCGCTGGGCGTAGTCGATCGGGATGGCGAAGCCGACGCCGATGTTGCCGGAACTCTGGCCGGTGGTGCTTCCCCCGCCGCCGGAGGCGATGGCGACGTTGACGCCGATGATCCGCCCCTCGCCGTCGACCAGCGCGCCGCCGGAGTTGCCGTGGTTGATGGCCGCGTCGGTCTGCAGCACGTTCAGGTGGATCTGGCTCTGAGCCGACCGATCCTCCATGTCCGGGAAGTAGAACTCGAAGCCCTCGCCCTCCTGCTGCTCCTGCTGCTCCTGCTGCTGGGGCGCGTCAGACTCTGACTCCTCGGGAGTCGCCGAGGAGGCCACTGAGATCGTCCGCTCCTTGGCCGAGATGATGCCGTCGGTGACCGTGCCGGAGAGGCCCAGCGGGGCGCCGATGGCCACCGACTGGTCGCCGACGTTCAGATCGCCCGAGGAGCCCAGCTCGGCGGGCTGCAGCCCCGAGGGGTCGTCGACCTTGATGACGGCCAGGTCCGAGGCCGGATCGGTGCCGACGACCTGAGCCGAGCGGGTGCTGCCGTCGTTCAGCCGCACGCTGATCTGCGGGTCCGAGGCGGCGCCGCCGAGGGTGACCACGTGCGTGTTGGTCAGGATGTGGCCTTCGTCGTCGAGGATGATCCCCGAGCCGGAGCCGCCCTGCCCGCCGGCGCTGACCTGCAGCGTGGTCACCGACGGCGAGGCCTTCGCCGCCGCGGCGGTGACGGCGGTGGCGCTCTCCGGGTCATTGATCGTCACGCCCTCGCCGGTGCTGCCGCTGGTCTGCACTGTGGGCTGATCGTTGAGCAGGGCGACGGTGCCGGCGCCGACGCCGCCGCCGAGCAGGCTGGCCACCACGACGCCGGCGGCCAGCGCGCCGAGTCCGACCGTCGCCGGACGGCGGGACCCGCGGTCATCAGGACCGCCCGACGGCGGGCCGGCGGCCTGCGGAGCGGCGAACGCCGGCTCCGTCGGCCGCTGCCCGTAGCCGTGCGGGTCCGGGGAGGAGCCCCCATAGTCGGAGCCGTAGGCAGACCCGTATGAGGCGCCGTAGGGGGAGCCGTAGGGGGAGCCGTGCTGAGCTCCGTACGGGGAACCGTGCTGAGCTCCGTATTCAGCTCCATACCCGGCCCCGTGCTGGGCGCCGTACTGGGCGCCGTGCTGGGCCCCGTGCTCGGCGCCGTACTCGGCGCCGTACTCGGCGCCATGCTGAACTGCATCCGGTGCTCCATGCCCGGCGCCGGGAGCGTCGCCGGAGGGTCCCGACGACGGCGTCGACGGCGCCTGCTCCGGGCCGTCCGTCTCCTCGCGGGGCTGCTGCGGCGGCTGCTCGCCCTGCGGCCCGGACGGGCCGGTGCGGTCGTCGTCGGAATGCGGATCGTACGGACCGGACGTCATGGTGTACCTGCCTTCAGTCTGGTGCGGTCGTGGGCGCATCGGCCACGACCCTGCTCGAGGGGCGGTGCACCTCCTGCGCGGAGCGGACGGGGGTCGTCGCGACGGACGGTCCTGCCCGGGTGCACCTCCAGCATTGTGCGTCGGCACCCTGTGATGACGACGATAACCTGCTGAATATGTGCTGAACGATTCCCCGACGAGCGTTCACCCCCTGCGAACACCCCGCTGACGGCCCCGGCCAGCAGCCCGGTCAGCAGTCCGGCGAGCGCCCCCGCCGCCGGCCCCTCCGCCCGTCTCGGCGGGCATCCTGCCCAGGCGCTGATCTCCGTGGACGGCCTCGGGGGCGCACCATAGACTGACCACATGGTTCCAGCCGCCGCGATGCCCCTGATGCCGCCCGTCGGTGCCGTGATCGTCGGTCCGCTGATCATCGGCGCCGCAGTGCTGGCGCTCATCGGCGTCGGCGCCCTCTACCTGACGCGCGGCGGGGCGCAGTCGCGCCGCATCGCCGCCGCGAACCGGTCGCGGAACGGCGGCGAGGTCGAGCAGCAGCAGACTGATCCGCTCGACGCCGAAGACCTGGATGCGCTGCGCCGCCGGGCCGGGTCGCTGCTGGTCGGCGCGGATGAGGCGGTCCGCTCCTCGGAGCAGGAGGTGCTCTTCGCCCAGGCCTCCTACGGCGACGAGCAGGTGGCCGTCTTCCGCGAGGACATCGACGAAGCCCGGCGGCTGCTCACCGAGTCCTTCCGCCTGCAGCAGCAGGCCGACCATGCCGAGCGCGATCTGGACCCCTCCCAGGAGGATCTCGACCAGGCGCGGGAGGCGGCCCTGCGCGGCCCGCTGAAGGAGATCGTGGAGAACTGCCGGCGCATCGACGCGACCCTCGAGCAGCATCGCCGCGAATTCGAGGACCTGCGCAGCCTGGAGCGCGACCCGGGACCGGCCGCCGACCAGCTGGCCGACCAGCTGGGGCGGCTGCGGGACCGTCGGGCCGCGGCCGAGGAGCGGCTGGCCGAGCTGCGGGAGAACTACGACCCGTCGGCCTTCCCGCAGTACGTCGCGAATCTGCGGCGCACCGGAGAGGAGCTCGACGAGGCCGAGGCGGCGCTGGCGCGCGCTCGCGAGGCGGTGGAGGCCTCGCGGGCGTCCGACGCCGTGGTGGCCCTGCACGAGGGCGAGGAGGAGGCCTCGGACGCCGCGGACCTGCTGGATTCGATGGAGACGACCTCGGGACGGCTCGCCGAGGCCCGGCGCGGGCTGGACGGCGAAGTCGCCGACGCCGAGCAGGACGTCGCCCAGGCCCGAGCGATCCTCGACGCCGGGCAGGCTCCGGAGCTGGCCGGTCCGATCGCCGCGACCGAGCAGGCCGTGCGCCGCGTGCGCGCCGCGCTCGACGGCGAGGCCCCGATCAACCCGCTGGAGCTGCGCGACCAGCTCGAGACGGCCCACCGCGAGCTCGACGCACCGCTCGAGGAGGTCCGCGACCGTCAGGCCCAGGACCGCCGGGCGCGCGCCTCGCTGCAGACCGAGCTGCTCTCCGCCCGCAACCAGGTCCAGTCCTCGGTGGACTTCCTGCGCTCGCGCCGCCGTCAGGTCGGCAGCACCGCGCGCACACGCATGGCCGAGGCCGAACGGTGCCTCGCCGAGGCTCAGGCGCAGGAGAACACCGAACCGGCCAAGGCCCTGCAGTCGGCGACCCAGGCCAAGCAGCTCGCTGTGCAGGCCGCGCAGATCGCCGAACGGGAGCGTGCCGAGGGCAATCTCACCGGTGGCGGCGGCTTCGGCGGCATGGGGATGGGCGGCGGCATGGGCGGCGGCATGGGCGGCGGCATGGGCGGCGGACGCGACTACGGAGCCCCGGGCGGCTTCGGCGGCGTCCTCGGCTCTCCCGGTCATGGCCGCCGGCGACGCCGATTCTGACCCCAGCACCGTCCGGGCCCGGCCCGGCCACGTCCCCGCCCGTCCTGCACCCGTCCCCGCCCGCCGTCGGCCCGTTCACACCCCTGTGCCGCGGGCCACGGACTCACTAGACTGGTCCCGCCCCCTCCATGAAAGGTGATCACCGTGTCCAAGCAGTCCATCTTCGGCCGGATGTCCCAGCTGGTCCGCGCGAACATCAACGCGATGCTCGACAACGCCGAAGACCCCGAGAAGATGCTGGACCAGATGGTCCGGGACTTCACCAACAACATCGCCGAGGCCGAGGAGGCCATCGCCCAGACCATCGGCAATCTGCGGATGATGGAGGACGACCACAAGGAGGACCTGGAGACCGCGCGCTCCTGGGGCCAGAAGGCGCTGGCCGCCTCGCGCAAGGCCGACGACCTCCGCGCGGAGGGCGACACCGAGGACGCCGCGAAGTTCGACAACCTCGCCAAGGTCGCCATCCAGCGTCAGATGGATGCGGAGAGCTCGGCCAAGACCGCCGAGCCGACCATCCAGTCGCAGCGGGAGATCGTGGAGAAGCTCAAGAACGGCCTGGAGCAGATGAAGACCAAGCGCCAGCAGCTGGTCTCCAAGCGCGACGAGCTCGTCGCCCGGTCCCGCGCCGCCGAGGCGCAGTCCCAGGTCCACGACGCCGTGAAGTCGATCGACATCATGGACTCGACCTCCGAGGTGGGCCGCTTCGAGGAGAAGATCCGCCGGGAGGAGGCCAAGGTCCGCGGACAGTCCGAGCTGGCCGCCTCCAGCCTGGACGCGCAGTTCGAGGACCTCGAGGACCTCGGCGAGCAGGCGGAGGTCGACGCCCGGCTCGCGGCGCTGAAGGGCGGCGGCGACACCAAGTCGCTGGGCGCCGGTCAGGACGACGGCGCCGACACCACCTCCGAAGACCTCGACCTCGCCGACGACCTGGCGGCCCTGGAGGCCGAGCAGCAGCGCTGACGCCGCGTCGCCTGCCGCCGTCGCCCCCTCGACCCGGCGCACCATCGCTGGACGACGGGCGTGCCCCGAGCGTGCCCCCGCTCCCGGCCCGACGGCGGATGACGTTCTGCGGCCCCATCCCGCCGAAACCGCGCGGATCTCTGCTTCAATGGATGCCTGCGCATCCGTGATCCGCATCCATCATCGAGGAGCCCATCAGTGACCCCTGAGAACACCCAGTCGCCCGGACAGGGCGCGACGACGGTCAACACCGGCCTGGCCCACATGCTCAAGGGCGGCGTCATCATGGACGTGGTGACCCCCGATCAGGCGAAGATCGCCGAGGAGGCCGGCGCCGTCGCCGTCATGGCCCTGGAGCGCGTCCCCGCCGACATCCGCGCCACCGGAGGACTGGCCCGGATGTCGGATCCGGACCTGATCCAGGGCATCATCGACACCGTCTCCATCCCGGTGATGGCGAAGGCGCGCATCGGCCACTTCGTCGAGGCCCAGGTGCTGGAGCACCTCAAGGTCGACTACATCGACGAGTCCGAGGTCCTCTCCCCCGCCGACTACGTCAACCATGTCGACAAGTCGAAGTTCTCGGTGCCCTTCGTCTGCGGGGCCAGCAACCTCGGCGAGGCGCTGCGCCGGATCACCGAGGGTGCCTCGATGATCCGCTCGAAGGGCGAAGCCGGCACCGGCGACGTCTCCGAGGCGGTCAAGCACCTGCGCACGATCAACGCCGAGATCGCGCGGCTGACCTCGATGGCCGAGGACGAGCTCTACGTCGCGGCCAAGGAGCTGCAGGCTCCCCACGCCCTGGTCAAGCAGGTCGCCGCCGACGGCCGCCTGCCGGTGGTGACCTTCGTCGCCGGCGGCGTGGCCACGCCCGCCGACGCGGCGATGATGATGCAGATGGGCGCCGACGGCGTCTTCGTCGGCTCGGGCATCTTCAAGTCGGGCGACCCGGCGGGCCGGGCGAAGGCCATCGTGCAGGCCACCACCCACTACGACGACCCGTCGGTGGTCACGGAGGTCTCCCGCGGCCTCGGCGAGGCGATGGTCGGACTGAACGTCGCCGACCTGCCGGAGCCGCACCGGCTGGCCGAGCGCGGCTGGTGAGCCCGCGGATCGGAGTCCTGGCGCTGCAGGGGGCCGTCGCCGAGCATGTCCGTGCTCTGCAGGCCGTCGGCGCCGAGGTGAGCACCGTGCGGCGCCCCGCCGAGCTGGCCGGTCTGGACGGACTGGTCGTCCCCGGCGGGGAGTCGACCACGATGGCCCGGCTGGCCGCCCCGACGGGGCTGCTGCCGCAGATCCGCTCCGCCCACGACGACGGCATGGCGCTCTTCGGCACCTGCGCGGGGATGATCCTGATGGCCGACGACGTCTCCGACGCCGCGGCACTGGAGGGCTTCGAGCGGATCGGCGGCCTGGACATCGTCGCCCGGCGCAACGGCTACGGGAGCCAGCTGGACTCGTTCACCGCCGACCTCGACGTCGTCGGACTGGACTCTCCGCTGCCGGCGGTGTTCATCCGCGCGCCGGTCGTCGAGTCGACCGGCGGCGAGGTCGAGGTCCTCGCCTCCGCGGCCGAGCGACCGGTGGCGGTGCGCCAGGGGCGGATGATGGCCTCCAGCTTCCACCCGGAGCTGACCGAGGACCACCGCCTGCACGCGCTGTTCGTGCAGCTCGCCGGAGCTTGAACCCGCCCGCGGGACGCCTCGGGGCGGCCCGAGGCGTCCCGCGGGCGGGTTCCGCCGGCCTCCCGCGCGTCGGCCGGGGATCGGAGTGCCGCGCCGCCGTTCGGCGCTGTAAGCTCTCTCACGACGACCCGAGCCCCGACTGCCTCCCGGCGCCGAGGAATCATGACCTTCAGCTACGACGATGTCCGCCGCCTGGCCTCCGACCCGGAGTCCGAGTGGGACACTCTGCACTGGATCGCAGAGGAGTACCCTGAGCTGCGCCCCGCCGTGGCGGCGAACCCCGCGACGTATCCCGAGCTGCTGGAAGCGCTGGCCGATCTCGAAGACCCCGCGATCACCGCGGCGCTGATGCGTCGTTTCAATCCTGAGGCCGCGCCCGCGGAGGGCGCCGAGCACGAGGACGGCGAGCATGGGGACGACGAGCCCGACGCCAAGCCCGGGGACGACGAGCACCCCGACGAGCACGCGGGCGCTGGGAGCGCTGAGAGCAGCGACGCCGGCGACAGCGCGCCGGAGGCGGCCGGAGCGGCGACGGCGGCGCACACCGCGGCGGCGACGGGCCCTGCCGAGACATCGGCTCCGACTCAGGCGACGGACGAGCCGCCGACATCACCCGAACCGACCGAGACGGCCGGAGCGACCGGAACGGCCGGAACGGCCGCGGGCGCGGCATCTCCGGGGCCGGAAGCCGACGGCGGGGACGGAGCCGAGGAACCTGCTCCGGCGCTGCCGGCCTCGACGCTCGCCGCCGGAGCCGGCACCGGCATCAGCGCGGCCGCGCTGCAGGAGCGCGCCCGCCGTCGTCGCTCACGAGTCGGACTGGTGCTGCTCGCCGTCGTCCTGCCGATCATCGCCGTCGTGGCGATCGCCGCGCTGGTGATCATGCTCCTCGACGACCGCGGCGACCCGCAGGCCGAGCCGGGCGGCGACGCCGCGAGCGAGACGAGCTCCTCGCCGTCGGAGGCCTCGCCGGAGCCGAGCCCCTCGCCCACCGGGCCGACGCTCGACGAGCTGCGCACCGCGGTGTCCGAGCTGCCGCAGACCTCCTCCTGCGAGGACGTCACCGACGACGTCGACGTGTTCACCGCCTACGCCGAGCGCGCCGCCGACGAGGACTCCTGGAGCACGGAGGACGATGAGCTGGTGCAGCGCACCGTGGAGGACCTGCAGGCTGAATGCGGCGCGCTGCAGAGCGCCCAGGTGCATCAGCAGCTGACCGGCGAGTCCTCCGCGGGGATCGCCGCGGCGGCCGAGGACATGGGCACCGGATGGATCGAGATCAACGCCCCCGCCGAGGGCGCGATGGAGCTGGCCTCGTTCATGACGCCCAGCGGCAACGTCCGCTGCGAGATGGGCGATCGGCTGCACTGCAGCATCGTCGAGCATGACTTCTCCGCGCCGGAGGGCTGCGACGAGGCGGACCTGATCACCTACCAGAGCACCCTGCGCACCACGGCCGCGCCCGACTGCGAGGATCCCGTGGAGGAGGCCGACCGGGAGATCCTCCCCTACGGGCAGACGACGACAAACGAGTACTTCGCCTGCCAGTCGATGCGGTCGAAGCTCTCCTGCTGGAACAAGATCACCGGCGAGGGCTTCAACCTCTCGCGCAGCACGCACAGCACCTACTGAGCTCCGACGCCGGCAGCTGTGCCGCGGCGGACCTCGTGGTCCGCTACTCCCAGCAGATCGCCCGCAGCGCCGGCGTGCCCTTGCAGATGATGACGATGAGATCGATCATCTGCCAGATGCCGAACGTCATCCAGCTCAGCAGCAGCTTCGCCACGCCCAGTCCCACATGGCCGAGGTAGAAGCGATCCACGCCGAGGGTCCCCAGGAAGAGCGACAGCAGGACGGCCGCGGCGAAGCTCTTGGGCGGCCCGGGTGCGTAGCCGGCGCCCGCCGGGCTGGACACGGTGTTCACCACGGTGACCCCACCCTGGCCGACCGGGGCCGGGGCGCCAGCGACCGATGCCGAGGGAGCCTGCTGGTGGCGGCGAGCGAGGCGGGGTGCGGGATCCCGACGCTGTCCTGACCGGGGCCGTGGAGCATCACGGGGACTTCGACGTCGACCCCCTGCGCTCACAGCGACCGCAGCGCCGGGGCGCAGGTCGCGGCCAGTTCACGGTCGATGTAGCCCACGGGACGGCCGTCGACGACGATCAGCACGGCGTCGTCGGGGTTGCCGGTCTCCTGCACCAGTGCGGCGGGACGCGGGACGGGACCCTGCGCGCCCTGGGACGCCTGCCGGTGGACCTCGGCGAGGTTCTGCGGATGGTCGCGCAGCCAGGACAGCACAGGCGCCTCCTGGACAGGCTGCGGCCGGATGATCGACATAGCGGTCCCCTCGTCCGATGGCTTCTCGGATTCATGGTGCCGGCGCGGGACACGACGAGAACCCTTGATGCGTTCTCGTCCAGCCGGCTCGGTGCGAATGTCCCCGGAGTCCATGCGACGGCACTGCCACGCCCCGGCACCTGCAGCGGCCGGGTCGGCGGGCTGGCCTCCACCCCCGGACATGCAGAAGGCCCCCGGCCTGGGATCTCTCCCAGGCCGGGGGCCTCCTTCTTCGTTGCGGGGGCAAGATTTGAACTTGCGACCTCCGGGTTATGAGCCCGGCGAGCTACCGAACTGCTCCACCCCGCGGCGACATGCTCCACTCTACCCATGGATGAGCGCGGCGCAAAATCGAGATGAACGATTCCTTGCGTGATCTGCAGCACACCTCGAGGAGGTCCTCCGCACCACGTCAGATCGGCCCCGTCCACCTGACACCCCCTCTCGCCGCCGGGTAGTCTGCGACCACCCGCAGACGCCCGGGCTCGGCCCTCCGCAGGGTCGGCACGTCCCGGCCGGCGTCCCCTCCGACCACCACCGCAGGGAGAGCCCATGATCCTGGATCTGCCCCTCCACCCGCTGATCGTCCACGCCGTGGTCGTCCTGGTGCCGCTGTCCGCCGTGCTGGTGCTCCTCGCCGTGCTCGTGCCGCCGCTGCGTCGGAGCTGCGCGCCGGTCGGAGCCGTCCTCGCCGTCGTCGGCGCGATCTCCGCGCTGGTCGCCGAGCGCAGCGGGCGCGCCCTGGCCGAGACGGTCGGAGTGCCTGCCGACCATGAACCCTGGGGAACCCCGACGCTCATCGCCAGCGCAGTCTTCGCCGTGCTGGCCGTCGTCTGGCACCTGGGCCAGCGTCGCGCCGGCCGCCGGCGACGCGGCTCTCCCGCGGTCCGAGTCCTCGGCGCGCTGACCGTGCTGGCCGCGCTGGCCGCCGTCGGCCTGACGCTCATCTCCGGCCACACCGGCGCCGAAGCCGTCTGGGGAGACATCCGCAACATGCTCTGAGCGGAGCCTCCCGGCCCTGCCCCACGCTGAGTGGTCACTTCTGACGACACTCTGCGGCCTCCGACGGCGTGTCGCCGCCCCGGAGCCGTCAGAATCGACCGCTCACGTGCGGAGGGGCCCAGATCCGGGCCGCGGGACGAGCAAGGGCCCGGGAGCAGTCAGCTCCCGGGCCCTTCTCATACCGGTCGACCGGCCGGGCTCAGCGGCGGAGGATCACTCGCCGCCGGAGCCCTCGGAGCCTCCAGAGCCACCGGACCCGCCGTCGATCTCCTCCTGGGCGGCCATGGCGTCCTCGACAGCCTGCTGCAGCTCGTCCTGCGCCTCCCCGTAGGCGGCGAAGTCGTTGTCCTGCAGCGCCTGCTGAGAGTCCTGCATGGCCTGGTTCGCCCGGTCCAGGGCGTCCTGCAGCTGCTCGCCCGCCGGGCCGGTCGGCGCGGGGGTCGACTCGTCCGGAGACGGCGACGGAGACTCCTCGGAGCCTGAGGTCTCGCCGGATTCTCCGGAGTCGGACGAGTCGCCCTCGCCCTCGCCGTCGACGCCGGCCTCCTCCTCGACCTCTTCGCCCTGCACGCCGGCGCCGTCGGCGACCTCGGCGCCGGAGTCGCCGCCGAAGACCTGGTCCAGCGCCTGGTCGAGGCTGTCGGCGAAGCCGACCTCCTCGCCGTAGGAGACCACGACCTTCCGCAGAAGCGGGTAGGAGGTGGTGCCGGTGGACTGCACGTAGACCGGCTGGACGTAGAGGATGCCGCCGCCGGCGGGCAGAGTGATCATGTTGCCGCTGATCACCTCGGAGGCGCCCTGGCGCAGCAGGTTCAGCTCCTGGGAGATGACCGAGTTGGAGTCGAAGTTCGCCTGCGTCTGGCCGGGTCCGGGGACCGCCGTGTCGCGCGGAAGCTCCAGCAGCCGCAGCTTGCCGTAGTCCTCGTTCTTCACGCCGTCCTCGCCGGTGCCGGCGTCGCCGCTGGCGGAGAGATAGCCGTAGAGCACGTTGCGCTGCTGGGCCCCCTCGGTCACCTGCGGGATGAACGTGGAGGTCAGCGAGAACTCGGCCTCGTCCTGGCCCGGCATCCGCAGCGTCATGTAGTACGGCGGCTGCTTCACCGAGCTGTCGTCCTCGGTGGGGTCGTCCGGCACCGACCAGGCGTCGTTGTCCTCGTAGAACGCCCCGGCGTCGGAGACGTGGTACCGACCCAGCAGCTCGCGCTGGACGCGGAACATGTCCTCCGGGTAGCGGACGTGGTCCATCAGCTCCGCACTCATGTCCTCGTAGGACTGCAGCGCGTCCGGGAAGACCTTCTCCCAGGCCTTCAGGATCGGGTCCTCCTCGTCCCAGGCGTAGAGGTCCACCGAGCCGTTGTAGGCGTCGACGGTGGCCTTCACCGAGTTGCGCATGTAGTTGACCTGGCCGGAGAGCACCGGCTGGCCCTGCGTCAGCGAGTCGGTGGTGGCCGACTCGAGCTGCTGCTGCGCGGAGTAGGGGAAGTCGTCGGAGGTCGTGTAACCCTCCACGATCCACTTCACCCGGCCGTCGACGATCGCCGGGTAGGCGTTCTGGTCGACGGTCAGGAACGGCGCGACCTTCTCCACACGCTGCCGGGGATCGCGGTCGTAGAGGATCTGCGACTCGGAGTTCATGTCGCCGGAGAGCAGGATCTCCGGGGACTGGAACTGGATGGCGTAGACCAGCCGGTTGAACAGGCCGCCCACCGACGGGCCGCCGTCGCCGTCGAAGGTGTAGGTCGCGTCCTCCTCGTTCTGGCCCGAGGCCGGACGGTCCAGCTCCATCGGGTCCGCGCCCTCGGGGGCGCCGACGATGGAGAAGTCCGGAGCGTTCTCGCCGAAGTAGATGCGCGGCTCGTAGTCCTCGTCCGAGGCCAGCTCGCCTCGGGTCGGGATGCCCTGCAGCGTGAAGTCGGGCCGGCCCTCGGCGGTCACCGAGGAGGCGTTGGCCGCGACGAGCCCGTAGCCGTGGGTGTAGATCAGGTGCTCGTTGACCCAGGAGGCGTCGTCGGCGACGTTCACCTCACGCGCGGCGACGACGGTGTCCTCCGCCTCGCCGTCGATGCTGTAGCGGTCGACGCTGAGCGTCTCCGGGAACTGGTAGTACTGGCGGAACTGCTGCAGCTGCCCGAAGGAGGCACTGACCAGGTTCGGGTCCAGCAGACGCACGTTCTGCGTATTGGCCGAGTCCTCGCTCAGCCCGCCCTCCTCGGCGGTGACGTCGGCGTCGTAGCTGTCCTGGCTGATGTCCTGCAGCCCGTAGGCGTAGCGGGTGGTGTCGATGTTGCGCTGGATGTATTCCTCCTCCAGCGTCCGCTCCGACGGCTGCACCTGGTACTCCTGCACCAGGAACGGGTAGATCGCCCCGCCGACGATCGCGGTGACCAGCAGCATCGCGACGCCGATGACGGAGAAGCGCCAGCGGCCGGTCACCGCGGTGACGATGAAGATCGCGGCCACCAGCACGGCGGCGACGGCGAGGATGGCCTGGGCGGGGATGACGGCGTGGACGTCGGTGTACATCGCACCGGCCCAATCGCCGTCCTGCGACTGCAGCGTGGAGTAGCGGTCCAGCCACCAGTTCGCCCCCTGCAGCAGCACGAACAGCGCGGCGGTGACCGCGATGTGCCAGCGGGCGGCCTTCTCGATGATGAAGCGCCCGTTGGGCTCGATCCGGATGCCGCCGTAGAGGTAGTGGCAGATGATGCCGGCGATGCCGGCCACCAGCACCACCGAGACCAGGAATCCGGTCAGGAAGCCGATGAACGGCAGGTTGAAGACGTAGAAGGCGTAGTCGAGGCCGAACTCGGGGTCGCTGTCGCCGAAGGGCTCACGATTGAAGAACAGCAGCACCGTGTCCCAGGCGCCCGACGCCGCCGTGCCGGCGAAGAAGCCCATCAGCACCGGCAGGCCGATCATGAACAGCCGGCGCATCGAGTCCAGCGTGCGCTGATAGCGCTGCACCGACTCGTTGACCTGCCGCCCCAGGGTCTGCGGGCGATGGCGGAAGGCCAGGAAGAGGCTCAGCCAGACGAAGGCGCCCATCACCACGAATCCGGCGGCGAAGACGCTGAGCCGGGCCAGCCGCTCGGTCCAGAAGACGTCGGAGTATCCGACCTGGTTGTACCAGAGGATCTCGGCGTAGAACCCCGAGAAGATCATGAACGCCCCGATGAGCAGGGCGATGATGATGATCGTCAGGGTCAGCGCCGACGGCCGGCGCGAGCCGCTGTGCGCGCTGTTCGAGCCGCCGCCGTCGCCTCCTCGCCCGCCGCCGGAGCCTCCGGAGCTGTCGTCGTCGTTCCCGGAGCCGAACAGGCCTCCGCCGCTGAAGGGGTTCGTGGAACCGAATCCCTGGGAGAAACTCACGTCTACCCTCTCCTCGCCTCTGCCGCGGCCCCGAGGGGCCCACAGCGTCGTGGGTGTGCTCGTCGGTGCTTCAGTGCTTCAGTGATGCTGCGTGGTGCTCGAGGCCGGCGGACCGCTCATCCGCAGGTCTCCGCGGCGTCCAGCGCGGCCTCGTCGCCGTCGCCAACCGCCTGGACGATCGACCGTCCCTGGCCGACGTCCTCGATGCTGTAGACGTCGATGCCGGCGGGGACGCGCCCGTCGAGCCCGGCGCAGTTCCCGGCCGGGGCCAGGAAATGGTCCGCGCCCTCGGCCGCGGCCCCACGGACCTTCTGCGCGATGCCCCCGATGGGGCCGACCGTCCCGTCAGCTTCCACTGTGCCGGTTCCGGCCCAGTGCTCCCCCGCCGTCATCGACCCGTCGGTGAGCGTGTCGATCACGCCCAGCGAGAACATCATCCCCGCACTGGGCCCGCCGACGTCGTCGAGCCGGATGTCGACCTCGACCGGAAATTCGAAACGCCCCTGCAGAAGAACGCCCATGTAGTGCTGGCCGTCCGACTCCTCGTAGGTGGGGACGTCGACCTCCTGCCGCTCGCCGTCCCGGATCACGTCCAATCCTACCGGCTGACCTGCGGCGTCGGTGACCGCATCGCGCAGTCCCGGCACGCCGGCCACCCGCTCGCCGGCGGCCGCGACGACTTCATCGCCGATCTGCAGCACGTCGTCGGCGCCGGACACGGCCGCGCCGTCGGTGAACTCCACGACCTCCAGGCGCTGCGAGTACTCGATGCCGAGCTCGTCCAGCGCGGCGGCCACCGCCTGGTCCTGGGAGCTGGTCATCGCCTGCGCGTTCTGCTGCTCGACCTCCTCGGCGGAGGTGCCCGACGGGTAGACCAGCTCATGCGGCTCGACGTCGACCGACGGGTCGAACCAGCCGCGGATCATGTCCGGCACACGGACCGTCGAGGTGGGCTGGCCGTTGACGTAGACCGTGGTCAGATCCAGATTGCCGTCGGTCTCATAAGTCTGGGCGCCGTCGACGGTGATGATCGGGTCGCCGTCGGTCTCGCCGATGGTGTTGAAGGTCGGCCCCGGCGATTCGATGAGGAAGGCGCTGGGCACCGAGAGCGACGCCGCGCCCAGCAGCAGCGCCGAGGCCCCGGCGCCCAGCTGGACGCCGCGGCGCAGGCGACGACGGCGCGGCGGGCCGGGGACGCTGACGGCGGGGCGGTCGTCGGAGGACTCGGACCCGGGCGCGGCGGAAGCCGGCGCGAGGCCGGGATCCTGGGCCGGCGGCGCAGGCTGCGCCGCACGCGGCGACTGATGCTGGTCTGTCATGGTGATCGAAGGACATTGTCTCATCCTGGCCATGACGGGACGAACGCGCCGTCGGCCATGCCGCGGCGTCCTGCTCGGGCAGGCTGCGGGCGCCGTGCCGCCTCCCGTCCACCGAGCGCGAACTCGGGCCCGTGGAGCGGACACCGCGCTCGACGGCTCGATACCCTGGAGACTCCACAGACCCATGGTCAGCGACGAGTCAGGGAGCACCCGATGAATGGCGACAACTCCGAGCGCCGCGACGGCGACGGCGAGGACCCGCAGAACCCCATGGAGGAGCTGTTCAAGCAGCTCTTCGGCTCCGACCCCTCCGGGAATCAGAGCGGGACGGGCGACTCGTCTCAGGGCCCGTCGATCGGCTTCACCGGCACGCCCGGCTCCGGGCAGTCCGGCCAGTCCGGCGCGCAGGGCTTCGACCCCTCGCAGATGGGCATGTCGGGCATGGACCCGCAGATGATGCAGCAGATCATGGGTCAGGTGCAGGCGATGTTCAGCGCCATGCAGAACTCCTCCGAGGAGGACCGGCAGGGTCCGGTGAACTGGTCGATGGCCAAGAACGCCGCCCGCCAGGCCGCCTCCGGCGACGACCCCAGCGTCTCCCCGAGCGAGTCCCGGGAGATCGACGAGGCGCTGCGGCTGGCCGACATGTGGCTCGACGCGGCGACCACCTTCGCCTCCACCGGCCAGCTCGGCAAGGCCTGGTCGCGGGCGCAGTGGATCGAGGAGACCTTCGACTCCTGGCAGCGGCTGACCGAGCCGGTGGCCGAGTCGGTCTCCTCCGCGCTGTCGCAGACGATGAAGGACCAGCTCGGCGAGCAGGGCGACCTCACCGCCGGGCTGCCGCCGGAGATGCAGGGCATGCTCGGCGGCGCCGGCTCCGAGCAGATCACCGGCATGCTCGAGCAGATGGGCGGAATGGCCTTCGGCATGCAGCTCGGCCAGGCGGTCGGCGAGCTCGCCAAGGAGGTCCACTCCTCCTCGGACATCGGGCTGCCGCTGGCCGGCCGGACGCTGGCGCTGCTGCCGAAGAACATCGCCGACTTCGGCGAGGGCCTGCAGGTCGACCGCCAGGAGATCGTGCTCTATCTGGCGCTGCGCGAGGCCGCCCGGATGCGGCTGTTCACCCACGCGCCCTGGCTGGAGCAGGACCTGTTCAACGCCGTCGCGCAGTATGCCGCGGGCATCAGCATCGACATGGGCCGGATCGAGGAGGCCGCCTCGCAGGTGGATCCGAGCAACCCCGAGGCGATGCAGCAGATCATGGGCGAAGGGCTGTTCTCCTCCGAGCGCACCCCGATGCAGGATGCAGCACTGCGCCGCATCGAGACCACGCTGGCACTGGTCGAGGGCTGGGTCGACGACGTCGTCAGCCAGGCCGCCGAGCACCTCGAGTCGCTCGGCGCGCTGCGCGAGACGATGAACCGCCGCCGGGCCGCCGGCGGACCGGCCGAGGAAACCTTCGCCTCGTTGGTCGGCCTGGAGCTGCGCCCCCGCCGGCTGCGTGACGCCGCCGCCCTGTGGGCGCACCTGCGCACCGCCGACGGCCTCTCCGGCCGCGACGAGGTCTGGTCGCATCCGGACGTGCAGCCCGATGAGCAGGACCTGGACGACCCCGAGGGCTTCCACCGTCGCCGCGCCGAGCGGCAGGCGGAGTCGGCCGAGCTCGACGAGGCGCTGGAGAAGCTGCTCGCCGGCGGCTACGACGGCCCGTCCGAGTCCGGCGCCTCCGCCGAGGACGAAGACACCGGCGACGCCGACGGGTCGGGCGAGTCCGGCGACGACTCCGACCGCCCGGGCGGCTCCGGCGGCACTCCGACCTCCTGAGCGCCGCGTCGATGGCCTCCTCGTCGTCCTCCCGCGGGCGTCCGCGCCCCGGGAGCGGGCCCGGGCGGAAGCCGGCGCAGACTCGGCGCGAGACCGAGCAGGTCGAGGTCGACGGCCATCCGGTGATCGTGGTGCGCTCCTCCCGGCGGACCCGCACCGTCTCGGCCGACCAGGTCGACGGCGTGCTGCGACTGCGGGTGCCGATGCGGCTGACCCGCCGCCAGGTCGACGGCCATGCCCGGGCCTTCCGCCAGAAGCTGGAGCGGCGCGCCGCTCGCGGCGAGCGCTCCGAGGACGAGCTGATGCGGCGGGCGCGCCAGCTCGTCGCCGAGTACTTCGGCGGGCTTCTGGATCCCGCCGAGGTCCGGTCGGTGACCTGGTCGGACCGGCAGAACACGCTCTGGGGGTCGACGACGGCGCTGGAGGGCACCATCCGACTGTCCTCGCGGCTGAGCGGCATGCCGGTCTGGGTCCAGGATTCGGTCCTGGTCCACGAGCTGGCGCATCTGATCGCACCGGATCACGGCGCGGAGTTCCAGCGGCTGGTGGCGGCCTATCCGCACACCGTCGCCGCCGAAGCCTTCCTCGAGGGCGTCAGCTACGGCTGGCGGAACCCGCAGGGCTGAGCGGCCCGCGCGATCAGCTCAGCCGCGGCCCTCGAGCACCGCACGCAGCGCCTCGCCGTGCTTCTCCAACTTCCGCTCCCCCACACCGGGGACCTCGAGGAGCTCGGCGCGGGTGGTCGGGCGCCGCTCGGCGATGACCTCCAGAGTGGCGTCGGTGAAGACCACGAAGGCCGGCACCTCGAGGCTCTGCGCCTGCTCGGCCCGCCACTGGCGCAGCCGCTCGAAGAGCTCCTCGTCGTAGCGGGCCGGGCAGTCCGCACAGCGCCGCCGCTTCACCTCGGTGCCGGTGGTCAGCACCTCCCCGCAGCTCGAGCAGGTCGCCGTCGACTTCCGCACCCGCGAATTCGGATTCGTCCGTCCCGAGGACGGCGCGATCTTCCGCGTCGGCTCCTCCAGCCCGAGCTCGCGGCGCAACGGGCGCAGGAACCGCGAAGGGCTGCGCCGCCCGCGGCCGCCGCTGTGCCGCGACCGGGCCGAGGAGAGGCTCAGGTACTTCCGCGCACGGGTGATGCCCACGTAGAGCAGCCGCCGCTCCTCGTCGATCTCGCGCTGCTCCTTGGCGAAGGTGATCGGCATCAGCCCCTCGGAGAGCCCGGCGAGGAACACCGCGTCCCACTCCAGTCCCTTGGCCGAGTGCAGCGAGGCCAGCGTGACGCCCTCCACCGTCGGGGCGTGCTGGGCGGCCGAGCGCTCCTCCAGCTCGGCGAGGAACTGGCGCATGGTGAAGTCCTCGCGCTCGGCGTCGAGCTGGTCGGCCAGCGAGACCAGCGCGGCCATCGACTCCCAACGCTCGCGCACCGCGCCGGTGGACTCCGGGGCCTCGCGCCGCCAGCCGTGGGCGGAGAGGATGTCGCGGACGGTCTTGGGCACCGATTCCTCGGACTCGGCCACCAGCGAGGAGGTGCGCAGCGCCGCGATCGCCTCGCGGACCTCGCGCCGGGAGAAGAACCGTTCGGAGCCGCGCAGCTGATAGGAGACTCCGACCTTGGCCAGCGCCTGCTCGATCGCCTGGGACTGGCCGTTGGTGCGGTAGAGCACCGCGACCTCGCCCAGCGAGACTCCCGAGCGTTGCAGCCCGGCGATCTGGTCGGCGATCCAGGCGGCCTCGGAGTCGTCGTCATCGTGCAGGGTGATCTGCGGGTCCGGGCCGTGCTCGCGCTGCGAGACCAGCCGCAGCGGGTCCGGCCAGGCCGGCACCGTCTCGCCGGTGTCGCGGCTGCGCGCCTGCAGGCTCGCCTGCTCGCGGGTGCGGTCGGTCAGCAGCCCGTTGGCCAGCTGGACCACCTCCGGCGTGGAGCGGTAGTCGCGGACGAGCTTGACCACCTTCGCCTCGGGGTGCCGGCGGGTGAACTCCAGCAGGTACGACGGCGTCGCGCCGGTGAAGGAGTAGATGGTCTGGGCGGCGTCGCCGACCACGCAGAGCTCGTCGCGGCCGCCGAGCCAGAGGTCGAGCAGCCGGTGCTGCAGCGGCGAGACGTCCTGGTACTCGTCGACGACGAAGTGCCGGTACTGCTGGCGGACCTGGGCGGCGACGCGCTCGTCGTCCTCGAGGATGCCGACCATCAGCAGCAGCACGTCCTCGAAGTCGATCAGGTGCTTGTCCAGCTTCACGTCCTCATAGGACTGGTACAGCTTGGCGAAGGTGCGGTGGTCCACTCCCCCGGGCTCGGCGCGGCCGGCGGCGACCTCCAGGTACGAGTCCGGCGTCAGCGTGGAGACTTTGGCCCATTCGATCTCAGAGGCCAGATCGCGCAGCGCGGCCCGGTCGGTGGTGATGTGCAGCCGCCGGGCGGCCTCGGAGAGCAGCCGCACCTTGTGGTCGAGGATCTCGGGCATCGTCCCGCCGATGGCCATCGGCCAGAAGTACTGCAGCTGGCGCAGCGCGGCGGCGTGGAAGGTCCGCGCCTGCACTCCGGGGGCGCCCAGCGAGTTCAGCCGCGAGCGCATCTCGGCGGCCGCGCGGGCGGTGAAGGTCACCGCCAGCAGCCGATGCGGGTCGTAGACCCCGGAGCGGACCCCGTAGGCGATGCGGTGGGTGATCGCCCGGGTCTTGCCGGTGCCGGCGCCGGCGAGGATGCACAGCGGTCCGGTGAGCGTCGCCGCGGCCTCGCGCTGCTCGTCGTCGAGTCCGGCGAGCACCGCCTCCGGCGGCTGTGCCGCCTGCGCGTCTGCTCCTGCGGGCTGCGCGGACGCCGTCATCGGCGATCGCCCCCTTCGTCTCGTCGGTGGTCTCGGCTGCTGTATCGGCTGCCGTCTCGGCTGCGGGACGCCGGCTGCGGGCCGGTGCGCGGATCGGCGTCCTCGATCCGGCCGCCGTGCCAGTGCTCGATCAGCGCCCGGGAGATCGACGAGCGCGGCGGCAGCCCGATCCGGCCGGCGGCGGTCTCGGCGGCGAGCTCCTCGCGGGTGAACCAGCGGACATGGCGGATCTCCTCGCGGTCGGCGACGGCGCGCTCGGCGTCGTCGACCACCGCCAGATGTCCCAGCATCAGCGAGCGCGGGAACGGCCAGGACTGCGAGCCCAGGTAGCGGACCTCGACGACGTCGACGCCGGCCTCCTCGGCGACTTCGCGGGCGACGGCCTGCTCGACCGATTCGCCGGCCTCGACGAATCCGGCGAAGGTCGAGTAGCGGGAGGCGTCCCAGCGCACCGCCGAGCCCAGCAGCAGCCGGTCGTCGCGGTCGACGACGGCGGTGATCACCGCCGGATCGGTGCGCGGGAAGGACTGGGCGCCGCACTGCGGACAGACACGCATCCAGCCGGAGCTGCGGATCTCGGTGGCCGCTCCGCAGGCGGTGCAGAAGCCCGCGGCACGATGCCAGGCGAGGATCGCGACGGCCTGGGTGAGCAGCCCGGCGTCGACGGCGGCCAGCTCGGCGGCGTCGCGGCGCAGCATGATCGTCGAGACCATCTCCGCGGCGGCGTCGGCGTGGTCGTCCTCCGGCTCCTCGACGGCGACGACGTGGACGCCGCCGGACGCGTCGGCGGCGAGATCGGCGGCGTCCACCTCGCCCAGATAGACGGTCCCGTCCGGCAGCTCGCCGCGCGCCGGCTCCAGCACCGGCCGCGCACCGTCGGCGGTGCGGCGCACCCGGTCGTCGACCACCCGCAGCACCCGCGTCCCGGGGTGCCGCCAGACCTCGGCCAGCCAGTCCTCGCACTGCCGGTCGGCGTCGTGCCGGTCGATCCGATGGCCGGTCTGCGGCAGAGCGAGAGGGCCTTCATCGAGGGCCGAGCTGACGACGTGCATGTCCTCCAGCGTATCGCTCCGATGCGCCCCCGACGCATCCGGAGGGCAGCTGCGCAGGAGCCGGCCACTGTGCAGGACCGCGGCGGATCGGCTCGTCGGCGCCTCGTCGCGCGCCGGCCGTCCGGCGTCTCAGCCCTGTCCGCGCAGCGGCAGCGTCGCCGAGACCAGCCAGCGTCCGTCGGCCGGGCCCCAGCCCAGCGTGCCCTCGAAGACCCGCAGACGCTCCTCCATGCCGGCCAGCCCCATCCCGGCGCCGGCGGTGTTGCGCTCCGCCTGCTGCTCCGGGATCGGGCTGGAGATCTCGACGCGCACCTGCCCGACCTCGGCGACGACCTCCAGGGACACCTCGCCCTCGCCCGGGCCGTGCTTGAGGATGTTGGTCACCGACTCCTGGACCACCCGCAGCACGGTCAGCTCCAGCGAGCGCTGCAGGTCCTCGGGCGCCTCGAGGCGCAGCCGCACGGTGTAGCCGCCCTCCTCGAGCCGCTCGCCGAAGCGCCGCAGCGCGTCCAGGCCCTCGCCGCCGTCGGGCGCGTCCTCGCCGTCGGACCGCTGGCTGCCGTGCAGCGCGACCAGCAGCCGCCGCAGATCCACCAGCGACTGGCCGGCCGCCTCCCGGATGGTGCGCTGCACCGAGCGGCGGGCCTCGGGCTCGTCGAGCGTCTCCAGCACCGAGCACTGCATGGCCACCACCGTCATCCCGTGGGCGACGACGTCGTGCATCTCCGAGGCGATCCGCCGGCGCTCGGCGGCGACGGCCTCCTCACGGATCTCGGCCTGGCGGTCCAGGTCCTGCACGATCCGCCGCACCCGGGCGTCGTGGGCGCGGAAGTACCAGCCGATGGTGGTGCCGAGCAGCACCAGGAAGAAGGAGACCAGCGCGACGGCGACGGGATGGCCGGTCAGCAGCACCGTCGTCGCCCAGCCCAGATAGAGGACGGCGCTGAAGCAGGTGAAGCCCCAGGTCGCGGTGCGCGTCAGGCAGGCCGCGATGAACACGAAGCCCATCGCAAAGTTCATCGGGTACCAGTCGGTCACCGTGCCGAAGGCGAAGACGAACATCAGCAGCGTCCCGGCCGGCGCGGAGAGCGAGGCCAGCACGATCAGCAGCCCGACCACGGCGACCTCGGCGAAGCCGTCCCGGCCGACGCCGGCGGTGTTCTCGCCGAACATGCCCAGCGCCGAGGCGAGCTCGAGCGCGAGATACGCGACCAGGAATCCCCAGATGATCAGTCGGGTGCGCCAGCTCAGCGGCGGCGCGCTGAGATGGCGGCGCAGCGAGCGGCCGATGCGGGGCAGCACAGGGTCCATCAGCGGCCCTTCCTCGGCTTCTCCGGCGCGGCGGTCGTCTCCGGGATCACAGCAGGCATCCTACGCACCGTCGGCGACGACACCGGCATCGATCGCCGCCGTCGGGCCGCCGGATCGTCACCTGCCGGTCACCCGACGGGAGCCGACAGGTCTGGTCCCCGTCACCGTCCTGCAGGAGACTGACACCGGAGACTGACCGTCTCGCCATCGCACTCGCATCCCCAGAGAGGAGAGGTCCGATGAACCTCCTGACATCTGTGGCCACCCTGCTGTCCACTGTGACCGCCGCCGGCGACCCGTTCTACTGCTGGGTCATCCCCTGCCCCTGAGGCGCTGCGGCACCAGCCGCGGCACCGCCCGGACCATGAGCACCAGGAGCACCAGCTCGACCAGGGTCTGGGTCACCACCACCAGTGCGGCGAGCGCGAACCGGTCCGGCAGCGCGAGCACCAGCGGCAGCACGACCAGCGAGTTGCGCGTCGCCCCGGAGAAGATCACCGCCCGCCGGCCGGCGACGTCCATGCCGGCCAGCCGCCCGACGGCCAGGCCGAGGACGACCATGATCGCTGCGAAGAGCACATAGAGCGGGATCACCTGCAGCAGGGCGGCGAGCTGATCGGCGACGGCGGCGATCTGCGAGACCACGACCGTCGCCAGGGTGAGCATCATCAGCGGCACCATCGCCCCGGATCCGGCCTGCTCCAGCGCCGCCGCCGGCCGCGTGCGCCGCGCGGCGGCCTGGGTGATCCAGGCCGCCGCCAGCGGCAGCACGATCAGCAGCACGAAGGCGGCGAGGAAGGGCTCCGGAGACAACGTGGCCAGCGCCTGCGGCCCGGCGAGCAGCCACAGCGCCGGCGGCAGCAGCGCCATCTGCCCGATCATCAGCAGCGGCGTGATCGCCAGCAGCCGCTCCTGCGCGCCCCCGGCCAACCCGGCGAAGACCACGACGTAGTCCACGCACGGGGTCAGCAGCACGAAGAGCACGCCGAGCAGCACCGCCGGATCGTCGGCGACGGGCCGGGAGAGCAGCCACACCACCGGCGGGACGAGCAGCAGATTGACGCCCAGCGCCGCGGCGAGGAAGCGTCGGTCGCGCACGGCACGCCCGACGGCGGCCGCCGGGACCTCCAGGAAGGTCGCGTAGAGCAGCACCCCCAGCACCGGGTGGACGAGCACCTCGGCGACGACGGCCAGCGACGGCACGGCCAGCCCGACGACGGCGCCGACCACCAGCGCGGCGACGTACAGCGGCACCTGGCGGCGGCGCATCCAGGAGTCCGCGGGCACGGCAGAGTCGCTCATGCCTGCGATTCTTCCAGCCCGGGCGCACTCCCGGACCGCCTCCTGGACCGCCTCCCGGACGGCCACCCGGATGGTCCGCGTCCGCGGCGCGCCGTCGACTGCCGCGGGACCGCCGCCGGGGAGGCGATTTCGGGGAAACACCGTGGCCCATCGTGCCGTCGCCGGTGACGTCCCATACGCTGGGGTGCGTGCGATGGACTTCGATGGAGCTGGCGGCGATGGCCACCGCCGCCGTGCCGGGACTCTCCCCCACGGGTGTGGCCGCGGCCGCCGACGATGCGCGGGACTTCACCTCGGCGATCGTCGTCGACGTCGAGGGCGGCCGCTGGCGCGTGCGCTCGCCGCAGCACCAGGAGGCCGCGATGCGCCTGGAGACCGAGCTGCAGGTGCTGCGCGGCTTCTCCACCGGGATCCGGGCGGAGCTGCCCTTCCGGCTGCCCTCGGTGGCCGGCGCCGTCCGCCGCGGCGAGCTGCGCACCTTCGTCTACAACCACCTGCCCGGGGACTCGGCGGAGCTCGAGGAGCTCAACCGCGGCCCGGCCGAGATGATCGACGACATCGGCGCCACCATCGCCGCGATCCATGACCTGGACGAGAACGTCGTCGACGACGCCGACCTGCCGCGCTACTCCGCCGAGCGCTTCCGCCAGCGCCGGCTCAACGAGCTCGACCAGGCCGCGACCACCGGCCAGATCCCCTCGACGCTGCTGCGCCGCTGGGAGCACGCCATGGAGGAGCGCGAGCTCTGGGACTTCACCCCGACGGTCACCCACGGGGATCTGCACGAGGACGCTCTGCTGATCGACGAGCAGCGCGTGGTTGCGGTGACCGGCTGGACCGACCTGCACATCGGGGACCCGGCCGCCGACTTCGCCTGGCTGACCGCCTCGCCGGAGGTGGAGTTCTCCGACGCGGTGCTGGCCGCCTACCGCTCCCACCGCCGGGGGCCCTCGGACCCGCACCTGATGCGCCGGGCGGCGCTCTCGGCGGAGTTCGCCCTGGCCCAGTGGCTGGTGCGCGGACACGCCACCGAGAACCAGGAGATGGTCGACGAGGCCCGCGAGCTGCTGCGCCAGCTGGAGGAGGACGTCCTCGCCCACGGCGGACAGCCGATCTCGCTGAGCTCGCCGGACGGCGGGCCGACCGACGCCGTCGACCCGGTCGGTGCGAGCGGTCAGGCCGGCCAGACCGGGCACGCCGGGACGCAGGACTCGAAGCCGGTGGCCCGCCCCGGGGCGGCGGCCACAGTGGCCGACACCGGCGACTGGTCCGACTCCGGCGTCGGCGACGACGAACCGGCTGTGATCACCGACGCCAGCGCCGACGAGCCCGAGCACGGCGCACCGCACGAGGAAGCGGGCGAGGAATCGGGCGAGGAATCGGGCGAGTCCTCCGCCGGGACGGCCGCCCCGGCGGCCGAGCCCCGGCCGCAGTCCGAACCGGACACCGAACCGGACACCGAACCGGACGCCGAACCGGACGCCGAGCTGGACGGCGAACCGGACACCGAGCCGGACACCGAGCCCTCGCCGTCCGTCGCGCACGAAGGTGCCCAGCACACGACACTGGTGCCGCGCCCGCAGCAGCCTGCGGCGGCCGAGGAGCAGCCCACCGGCGAGATTCCGCCGCCGGGCACCGGCGCACCCGACAACGGCGACGCCGCCCTCGCCCCGGATGAGCAGCCCACCGGGGCGTTTCCCGCCGTCGCCGCCGAGGAGCCGGAGCACACCGCCGAGTCCGCTGAGAACGCCGAGACCACCGAGACCACCGGACCGACCACCGGGGAGCTTCCCATCGCCCCCGACGAGGACGCCGACCGGCGGGCCCGGGAGAAGCGCTTCTTCCCGGCGCCGAGCTCCAAGCCCGCCGAGGAGCCGGAGGACGCGGCCGAGCCGTCGCGGCAGGAGGAGCAGGAGGACACGACGTCTGAACCTGAGGCGCCGTCGTCCTCCTCCCGGCCGAGCCGACTGACGGACACCTCCGACTCGGTCTACTCGACCTTCCCGGGTCTGCGACCGCCGAAGTCCTGAGGCCCGCTCCCCTGCTGCGGCCGGCTCTCTCCCCGGGCCGGCCGTGGTCTCCGCAACGACGTCCGGCCGAGGCGTCGGCGGAGTCCGTTTGATCTGTCTCTCATCGGGCGCGTGCGGGGAATGGCGTCCCCGCCGCGTCGGTTGGGGACTGTTGCGCTGCACATCGGTGTGCGGGGCCGAGCCGTGCCGCGGCTCCGACTCTGACGCTGCGATCAGCCGGGCAGGCGATCGCTCCGACGACCGATGAAAGGGCTGCTGCTTGGCAACCTCGACCCAGACTCCCGACCACGACGGCGCTCCGCTGGTCACCGATGCTCCGCGCTTCTCGCGCAAGCAGGTGGTGTTGGCGATCCTCGCGCTGGCCACCGGCGGCTTCGCGATCGGCACCACGGAGTTCGCGATCATGGGGCTGCTCCAGGAGGCCGTGGCCGATCTGGACGTCACCCGCTCGCAGGGCGGGCTGCTGATCAGCGCCTACGCGCTCGGCGTCGTCGTCGGCGCTCCGGTGCTGGGGCTCTTCGGCGCCACCCGCGAGCGGCGCAGCTACGCACTGATCCTGCTGGGACTGTTCACCGTCGGGCATCTGCTGAGCCTGATCGCGCCGAACTACGAGCTGATGCTCGTCGCCCGCTTCATCTCTGGACTGCCCCACGGGGCGTTCTTCGGCGTGGCCGCGCTGATGGCCGCGCATCTGGCCGGTCCGACCAAGCGTTCCCGGGCGATCGCCGTGGTGATGGGTGGTCTGGCCGTCGCCAATGTCATCGGCGTGCCCATCGTGACCTGGGCGGGTCAGCAGTTCGGCTGGCGCTGGATGTTCGCCATCGTGATGGTGCTGGCGGTGATCACTATGATCGCCGTGGCCACGCTGACCCCGCGCCAGGAGCCGCATGCCTCGGCCTCGAAGCGCGGCGAGCTCAAGGGCCTGGCCAATCGGCGACTGTGGGTCGGCATCGGGCTCTCGGTGATCGGCTTCTCCGGGATGTTCGCGCTGTACTCCTACATCTCCCCGGTGATGACCGACGTGACCGGCCTGGATGCGTCGTATCTGCCGTGGGTCGTGGGGCTCTACGGCTTCGGCATGGTCTGCGGCAACTTCCTTGGCGGCTGGAGCTCGGACAAGACCGTGCTGGGCACTGTGGTGCTGGCGATGGGCCTGGTGGCGGTGTTCATGGTGCTCTTCGCCGCCACCGCGCACGTGGTGGTGCCGGCGCTGCTCTTCCTGTTCCTCGTCGGCGTCTCGGCCTCCGCCCTCGGCCCGGCGATGCAGACCCACCTGATCGACGCCACGCCGAACTCGCCGCAACTGGCGGCCTCGCTGCACCACTCGGCGTTCAACGCCGCCAACGCCCTCGGCGCAGCCATGGGCGCGGCCGTGATCGACCTGGACTGGGGTCTGCGGGCGCCCAGCTACGTCGGCTCGATCGCAGCGGTCATCGGCGTGGCCATCACGATGTACGCGGTGGTGCTGACCCGCCGCGCGCACCCCGGACAGCCGGTGCTGAAGCCCGTGCGGGGATAGACGGGAACTCCTCCTAGTGGGAATTCGGCCTAGGCGTCCTGGAACTGGCTAAATCGGTACTCGAGATGGTCCTTACCAGCGCGTTCGTTCCTGTTCTGCGGCACAACCCGGAGTGGCTGGCCATGGTGATCCTGTAGGCCGTGCTTCAACATCGGCCCGTCGGCCTCGTTCAGTATGTCGTGCCGAATGTGAACCTTGTAGTTCGGATCCACCCCCAAAATGTTCGCGTCGAACGCCGAGTGGTGGATCTTGCATAGCGACAGACCGTTATTCACGTCAGGAATCCCGCCATCTCGGTCAGGCACGATGTGCGCCGCGTCCAAGAGACGAGCGTGTCCCAACGAGCACACTGCACATTGAGTGCGGTAAGAGTACATAACGCTGGCCCGGAAGTCCCGCTGATGAAGCCTAGTCCGCACGACGTGTTCACCATAGGCCGGCTCGCTCTCGGGGAGTGCACCATGCTCGGAGAATGTCAGGTCCAGGCGACCTCCGGGGGTGGCGCCATCAACAATATTTAGAAGGACCCGCTTCTTCTCCTCATCGACGTGCACGATCCACACGGGGAAGTAGGCGTCAAACAGTGACTTACGAATTCCGCGAAAGTAGATCAACGGGAGCCCGTAGTGGAATGCGTCCCTTAGCGCTTGGTTCTGATGCTGCTTCTTCGGTGACGACACAAACTCATACTCGACGTAACCCTGCTCCGTAAGAACGTCGTCATATACGTTGCGTCCCTTCCGGCCGCCAGGGGCCCCGCTCGTAAGGGACAAGGCCCCCATAAGCTCTGCCGGCTTCCAGATTCCCTCTTGGAGGATCAGTCGATAGCGTGCTTCCGGGACATGCCCTTCGAACTCCTCAATCTCAGATCGAAGCAGGGATCGAGTTGCTGCCTCACTCTTGAGGTGCAGCCAGCGGAATGCCAGTTCACGAAACTGCAAGTCCGCTCGCAACCGTTGCTCTAGTTGTTCCAACGTGGTGGCCCCTCGTCGTCGCTTATGCCGTCGTTAGCTAGCGTTCCATCGTCGACAACACCGCTCTGCTCACTCCGCGAAGTGTTGCCGCGCCGAGCGGATCACCGTGCGCAGCTGCTCGGCATCGGGCAGATTCTCCGCGTGCACCGGCGTGCGGTGATCCACGTAGTAGAACGAGGCCTCGATCTGCTGCAGGTCCACTCCGTAGTTCAGGCTGAAGGCCAGTCGGTAGATCGCCAGCTGCAGCTGCTTGTTCCGCAGGTCGTCGCCCGTCGGCACGCGCCCGGTCTTCCAGTCGACCAGATGCCAGCTGCACCGGCTCATCAGCGCGTTGCGCTCGTCTCTGGGCAACACCTGCCAGCGGTCGAAGTCGGCTGCCAGCACGTCATCGCCGTCGGCGGTGATGCCGAAGACCGCGTCGGTGCGACCGCTGATGGTCACCCCGTCCAGCGAGGTCTTCATCGCGATCTCCATCGCCGCCATCTGCCGCTCGCCCCACGGCGAGACCTCCAGCGCCTCGCGCACCTCGGCGATCCCGAAGGCCTCGTCCAGGTGCTGGTCGCCCTCCAGCGGGTCCTCCACGCCGTCGAGGCCGGCCTTGTGCCCGTAGAAGTCCTCGATGAAGGCATGCACGGCCGTGCCCCGGCGCATCACGTGGGAGGGCTTCTTCGGCACCGGCCGCAGATACTGCTGGGCGACGTCGGCGCTGTCCTTCTCCAGCTCCACGAATCGCGAGGTGCTCAAGTTCTGCGGCATATGCGGCCGGCCGACGGGCCGGCGGGCGGCCAGGAACCGGTCGACCACCCACTGGGCCTCCTGCTCCACCTCGCTGGCCGGGTCCGGCTCCACCCCCTCGGCGACGGCGCGGCGGACGGCCTCCAGGCTCGCCTCCACCGCCGGCCGGCGCGTGGTCGAGGCCGGCTCGCCGTCGTCGACCGGCTCCAGTTCCGGGGCGCGCCAGGGCTGGTCGGCGAAGCGACGCTCTGTATAGCGACGCACCGGCGTGGTCGCCAACGGATCGATCGGCCAGTCGACGCCGAGCTTCTCGGCCCCGCGCGGGTTGGGCTCGTTCGTGAACTCCTTGGCGACGGCTTCGTCATCAGGATCGAACGACTCCTCGAGACCGGGATCGGCGACCTCCTCAGGCAGCCGCAGCTGACGGGACTCGCCGGTCTCGTCCTCGGCGGTCATCCACTCGACGCCGTCGACCTCGGCCAGCTCGCGCAGGAACACCGAGGGCAGATCCCCCTTGGTCGCCCCGTAGAACCGTGCCCCGGTGGCCAGCAGCAGCCGCTCGGCCCGGGTGACGGCCACATAGACCAGCCGCCGCTCCTCCTGCCGGGAGAACTCCTTGACCTGCTTCTTATAGGACGCCACCTGGGACTCGTCGATGCCCAGCCGCTCGGCCTCGGCCTTGCGGTAGGCGGTGTCCGAAGCCTCTCCGGAGGCGGCCGACCACAGCGCCACCGTCTCCTGGTCGCTTTCCCACTGCGGCAGACTCTCGGCGTCCCCGCGCAACGGCGCAGGCAGCTGGCCGTTCCGCTGCAGCCAGTGATCGGCCTTCTCCGAGGGGAACTGGCCCTCACGCAGGCCGACGACGGCGACGACCTCCCACTCCAGCCCCTTCGAGGCGTGGACGGTCAGCAGCTGCACCGCCCCCGGCGTCGGCTCCACCGCGGCCTGGGCCAGCCCGTTCTCCTGATCCTCAGCGGCGTCGACCCACTCGAGGAAGCCGGTCAGATCCGCCCGGCCGGGCGCCTGGGCGACGAATGACTCGGCATGCTGGATCAGCGCGTCCAGCTGACGGGTGGCGGTGTGCTGCTCCTCCCCCGGCCGGGCGAGGACCTCGACGCCGAGCCCGGTGTCCTCGATGATCCGCTCGATCAGCGAGGACAGATCCAGGCCCGCCGCACCGCGCAGCCGCTGCAGATCCCGCTGGGCCGCACGCAGCCGGGCCAGACCCTCGGCGCTGAAGCCCTCGAAGTCACCGTGGTCGGACTCCTCCGGCAGCTGGGCCAGCGCCTCGACCAGCGAGGCCATCTCGGCGACCTCCTGGACCGGGGCCGCGGCGTCGACGTCGTCAGTCCCCGAGCTCCCGGACGTACCGGCTTCCCCGGCCGCCGCCCGCTCCTCGGCCGCTCGCGCCGCCCGCTTCTCACGGCGCTTCACCAGTGAGGAGGCCAGCCGGTTCAGCCGCATCAGGTCCCGCGGCGGCACCTGGTACTTCGGCCCGGCCAGGACCCGGATCAGCGCATCCGAGCGGGAGGCGTCGGCGATGACCTGCAGGAAGGAGATCACCTGCACGACTTCCGGCGTGGAGAGCAGTCCGGAGAGTCCGACGAACTCATAGGGCACCCCACGGCGGGCGAGCTCCTCGGCCACTGCGCTCAGATGGCTGCGCTTGCGGGAGAGCACCGCGGCGGTGGGACGTTCGCCGGACTCCTCGCCGGCGGCGAGCTCGGCGGCGAGCTGGTCGGCGACGGCGGCGGCCTCGGCGTCGCCGGTCTCGTACCAGCCCAGCCGCACCGCCCCGCGGTGGCCCTTGCCGGCGCGCAGCCGTGCGATCCGCCGCTGCTCCTGCTTATGCCGCTTCCACGACGGCGCCCAGCGCGGCTGGTGCTCGCGGAAGGGCTCGACCAGCCGGTTCGCCGCGTCCAGGATGACCTGCCCGTTCCGCCAGGCGCGGGTGAGCTGCAGCTGCTGCGGCACCCGCTGCGCCGTCGTCACGGACTCGGTCCAGGTGAAGCGGTCCAGGAAGCTGAACAGCTGGCCCGCCGAGGCGCCGCGGAAGCCGTAGATCGACTGGTTCGGGTCGCCCACGGCGGTGACGCCGATGCCCTCGACGCCGGCGAAGAGGCGGGAGAACAACTCCAACTGGGCGTGCGAAGTGTCCTGGAACTCGTCGAGCATGACCAGCCGGTACTTCTCCTGCTCGGCCCCGCGCGCAGTGGTGCTGCCGGCGATGCGCACCGCGTGGACCAGCAGGTCGCCGTAGTCCATGACCTTCAGCTCGGCCTTCTGCCGGCGGTACTCCTCGGCGAGGTCGACGACGATCCGGCGGATGGTCAGGTTGTCGAGCAGCTTGTCCTCGGCCGCGCCCCAGCTTTTGGCCCGATTGCCGGACTTCCCCATCGGCAGCGCCTCGACGCGGGCGATCTCGGCGTCCAGGAAGCTGCGCACCACGTCGAGATCTTCGATCAGATGCTCACTGCAGTCGCCGACCAGCTTCAGCACCTGACCGGCCAGGCTGCGCGGGCTGACCTCCAGATCGACCAGCTTCTGCGGGTCCGAGGGCTCATGCTCCTCGACGAGCCGCATCACGATCTGCCACGCATCGGCGTCGCTGAGCATCGTGGTCTCCGGCTCAAGGCCCAGCTGCAGCCCGTACTCCTGCACCAGCGAATTCGCATACGAGTGGTAGGTCGCCACTGTCGGGGCCAGCAGCTCGACCAGTCCCCCGGCGCCGACGGCGGCGGCCGCCGAGCCCTCGGGCAGCAGATCGGCCGGGTCCAGCAGTCCCTTCTGCTCCAGGCGCCGCAGCTTGGCCACGATCCGTTCGCGCAGCTCGCCGGCGGCCTTGCGAGTGAAGGTCACCCCGAGCACCTCGTCGGGGCTGACCGCGCCGGCGGCGACCTGGTGGACCACGCGGTCGGCCATCGTCGCAGTCTTGCCCGAGCCGGCGCCGGCGACGACCAGCATCGGCTCCAGCCCGGCCTCGATGACCGGGGCCTGCTCATCCTCGGTCGGCGGGAAGAAGGTGCCGTCGAGCGGCTCGTGGAGCATCTCGGCGAGGCCGGCGGCGCTGAGGCCGGAGCCGACGACGCCGGAGGCGGTCTGGGAGGTCATGGGCTCGTCGCGTCCTCTCCGGGGTGCTTCTGGGCGGGTGCTTCCGGCGGGGTGCTGGGGCTGACAGGTCATTCGAGCGGCTGGGTGACCTCGGCGCCGGAGGAGCAGAGCGGACAGAGCGTCCCGACCCGGCACTGCTGGTCGCCGGGACCGTGCACGGCCCGGAAACGAGCTCCGGAGACCACCTCGGCGGCCTCGCGCAGCGCCAGCTGCGGCCAGTGCTCGACGCCGTCGGGCCAGTCGTCCTGGCGGTCGACGTCGGTGATCGGCTCCTGGCGGTACTCGATCCCCTCGATCTTCTTGCGGTCCTCGCCGACCTGCAGCAGCGCCGCGCCGAGCACCTCGCCGGTCAGCTCCAGCTCCACCGGGTCCTCGCCGCGGACGACGGTCTTCTCCTCGGCCGGGGTGGTGAGCATCGTCTGGTAGATGCCCAGCTGCAGGTGGCCGCAGAGCTCGCAGGTCTCGGGCTTGGTCCGGGAGCTGCCGGGCGGGGTGTGGTGCGCGCAGCGCCGCGGGGCGTGGCGGCCGGTCTTATAGTCCAGGATGAAGAAGCGGCCGGTGGGCTCGCCGGCGTCGTCGACCTCGCGCTCCAGCCGGTCGATGAGACCGGAGACGGTGACCTCGCGCATCGTGCCGCGCACCGGCAGCTGGGAACCAGTGGTGAAGTGCGCCTCGGAGATGAGGTGCTTGCGCCCGGACTCCTCGGCGGCATGCAAGTACCAGGCGATCCGCTTGATCATCTCCTGGGCCCGGGCGTACTCGCCGGCCGCGCGCCAGGAATCGGGGTCCAGGCCCAGCTCCGGCCAGCGGGAGGCCAGCGCGTCGAGCAGCATCTGCTGGGTCTCGTGCGGGCGCGCACGCGGCTCGGGGTGGTCCTCGGCGATGGAGTGGATCAGCAGCCCGAGGCTGCGCGCCTGGTCGGTCGGGGCGACGCCGCCGGCACGCTGGGTGAACCACTGCAGCGGCTGGTTGAACGCGGTGTCCAGCGCCGAGGGCGAGAGTCGGATCGGCGCGCCGTCGTCGAGCTCGGCCTCGGTGATCAGCGGCTCGACCTCGCGCGGATCCACCGTCCCCCACCACTCCTCGGGATCGGCGCCGGGGATGCGATCGCCGCCGTGAGGATCCTCGGCGGAGGCCATCAGCGCCAGGGCCCGGGCGGCCTCCTGCGCCTGAGGCTGAGTGGTCTGCGGGGCCTCAGCACTGTGGTGCTGCTCGAGTCGCCGGCGCAGCTCGGCGAGGAGCGTCGGCGCGGTCATCGCCCGCGGACGCGCCAGCTCCGAGGAGGGACGCAGCAGCGGCGGCAGGATCAGATCCAGCAGCATGCTGGGCGTCTCGTCGGTGTTCTCGATGCCGATCCCCACCAGCCGGTGCTTCGCCCGCGAGACCGCCGCGGCGAAGAGCCGGTGCTCGTCCTGCAGGACCTGCAGCCGCTTCGCCCGTGTCGAGGCCGCGGCCGGATCGTCGCCGTCGACGACGTCGACCAGCCGGGAGGAGCCCAGCAGCTCGCCGCGCGGCGTCAGGTTCGGCCAGACCCCGTCCTGCAGTCCGGCGATGACCACTGTGTCGAATTCCTGGCCGGCCGCCGTCGCCGGAGTGAGCACGTGCACCGCATCCTGGGCGGTGGAGGCCTCGGCGAGGGTGTCCATGGGCAGCTCCATCTCCTCCATGTGGGTGACGAAGCCGCTGATGCTGTGGCCGGGCAGCTGCTCGGCGTAGCGCTCGGCCGCCTGGAACAGCGAGACCACCGCGTCCAGGTCGCGGTGGGCGCGGCGGGCCTCCTCGCCGCCGCGCGTCGAGCGGCGCACCCACAGCGCCTCGCGGCCGGAGGCCTGCCAGACCTCCCAGAGCAGGTCGCCGGCGCCGGCGGACTCTCCCAGCTGCTCCCACGCCGTCCGCGCGGCGGCGACCATCGCGCCGAGCCGGCGCAGACCGGCCAGCGCCGGGTCCTTGGTCGCCAGCGCCTCGGCGACGGTCGGATCCTCCGGAGCCGAGATCCCGACGGCGAGCAGCTCCTCGGAGTCGCGCTGGTCGACGGTCTCCGCACGCAGGCGCCGCTCGGCGGTCAGCAGCCGCTGGCGGATGCGGCGCAGCGCCACCGAGTCCACTGCGCCGTAGGGGCCGGCGAGCAGCCGCTTCGCGTCGGCGCCGGTGAGCGGATCCTCGGCGGTCACCGCTCGCAGGATGCGCAGCAGCGGGGCGACGGCGACCTCCTCGTGCAGCACGATCTCGCTCATCGAGCGCCGCACCGGCACGCCGTGGGAGTGGAATAGCCGGGTGATCTGCTGGACCATCTGGCCGTTGCGGACGACGACGGCGATCTCGTCCAGCGGCAGCGGCTCGCCGGCGTCGCCGCCGCGGTGGTGCCGGTCGAGGACCTCCTGCAGGATCATCTGCTCGGCGTGGTACTGGCCGCCGACGACGGCGACGTGCACGCCGCGGCCGCGGGCGTCGACGTCGGAGGCGACGTTCAACCTCCGACCCGAGGAGGGCTTCTCCCCCGCGGCCGCGCGCCGCTCGGCCTCAGCGCGCTGGTCCTCGGCGAGCGCGTCGAGGCGCTGCTGGGCCAGGGTGGCCAGCTGCGCCCAGCGTCCGCGGTGGGCTCGGCTGTCACCGACGGCGCCGATGCGCTGCACGACCCGGCCGTAGACCTCGCCGACGGGCTCGTCGAGCCGGTGGTCGCCGTCGAGGGCGAGGACCTCCGGGATGCGGCCGGGCAGCCCTTCGTCCGGGCGCATCGAGCCGCGCCGGCCGCGCAGGGTGACCGTCCCGTCGTCGTGCTCCTCCGGCATCTCGGCCTGCCCGGCGTCCTCGGCATGCTGCGCCGCGGCCGGACGGTCGCCGGTCGTGCCGGTCCAGTGGGCCAGCAGGTCCGGGCGCGCGCCGCGGAAGCCCTGGACGGCGACGTCGGGGTTGGCGCAGGCGACCACACGACGGCCGGCGCCGATGAGCCGCAGCAGCCGGTATATGTTCGGATTGGCCTCCTGCAGGTCGTCGACGAGGATCAGTCGCAGCCGGTCCTGCTCCTCGTGCAGCAGCTGCGGGCTGTCCTCCAGCACGTCGCAGGCCCGGCTGATCAGCCCGGCCGGGTCGAAGGCATTGGGCGCGCGCTGGCCGAGCTGCTCGAGGTACTCGGCGTAGAGCCGGCCGGCCGGCAGCCAGGCCGGAACTCCCGGGCCGGCGCCGGAGGCGGCCTGCTCGCCCCAGGCGATGAGCTCCTCGGGGCTGACGCCGTACTCGGCCGCGCGGTCGAAGAGCTCGCGGATCTCCTTGCGGAAGCCGGCGGTGGCGGCGGCCTCGCGCAGGTCGATGCGCACCGCACCGCTGATCGGATCGGTGACCCGCCAATCGATGGCGGTGTGCTCGGAGTCCAGCAGCGCGGCGATCTCGCGGTCCTGCTCGGCGCCGGAGAGCAGCCGCGGAGTCCGCGCGGCGAACTCCAGGAAGCCGCGGCGGCGGGCCTCGCCGAGCAGCCAGAAGGCATACGAGGCGAAGGAGCGCGAGGGCTGGTCGGTCAGCGAGCCGCCGTCGGGCTCTGCGGCCCACCGGGCCTCCAGCGCGTCGCGCAGCGCCGCTGAGGAGGCGCGCGAGGGCGAGAGCAGCAGCAGGTGGTGGGAGTCGCCGCCGGCGCGCAGGAAGCGCAGCGCCAGCTCGACGGCGAGCGTGGACTTGCCCGTGCCGGGCCCGCCGGTGACCAGCAGCGGGCCGTGGTCGCAGGCGGCGACGCGGTCGAGGACGGCCTGCTGGGCGGCGTCCGGGGTGACGGCGACGTCGAAGCTCATGGCCCACATTCAATCAGAGCCCTCCGACACGGCCCCGCCGCCGGACGGGATGACTCCGCGGCACGCGTGGGAATACGGGGGGGCTTTCCCACACCTGCCACAGAGGCATCCTGCGTCTCGCCGTCTGTGCGAGCGTCATCCGCGGACGTGTCGGCGGCGGACGATACGCTGGAGGCGTGGATGAACCGGCACTCTTCGACCTCCCGACCAGCCGCCAGAGCTGGCACGACCGTCCGCGAGCGGGCTTCGACCTCGAGACCACCTCGCGGGACCCCCGCGTGGCCAGGATCGTCTCCGCGGCGGTGGTGACCGTCTACGCCGACGGTCGCCGCGAACGCGCCCGCGAATGGCTGGTCGACCCCGGTGTGGAGATCCCGGCCGAGACCACCGCGGTCCACGGCATCTCCACCGAGCAGGTGCAGGCCGAGGGCCAGGACGCCGCCGAGGCGATCCCGCAGATCGTCCACGCAGTGCGCGAGCAGCTCGAAGCCGGCCACCCGGTGATCGTCTTCAACGCTCCGTACGACTTCACCGTGCTGGCCGCCGAAGCCGAGCGGCACGGCATCGACGTGCCGCTCCCCTCCCCGGTCATCGACCCGCTGGTGGTCGACAAGCAGGTCGACCGGTTCCGTCGCGGCAAGCGCACGCTGGGCCACGTCAGCGAGCACTACCGGATCACGCTCGACGACGCCCATTCGGCGACGCCGGACGCCTGGGCCGCCGTCGAGGTCGCCGGCGCGCTGGCGGCGAAGTATCCGCAGCTGCAGATCCCGGCCGAGGAGCTGCACGAGCTGCAGGTCGGGTGGAAGGCCGAGCAGGCCGCCTCGCTGCAGGAGTACTTCCGCCGCACCCGCCCCGACGCCGTGGTGGATCCCAGCTGGCCGATGTGAGGCGGCGACGCCGGTGACGCCGGCGGCGCTGCTGGCTCAGCCGACGTCGGCGGCGATGCGGAAGCCGGTGTGGCCCAGGGTGGTGTCCGCCGTCGCCTGCGTGCGTCCGGTGGTGCGGTAGCGGCGGCAGTAGTTCTCGTGGCACATGTAGGAGCCGCCCCGGGCGACCGGATTCCCCGTGGCGCCGAAGGTGCCGGCGGTCCACTCCCAGACGTTGCCGGTGGTGTTGTAGAGGCCGAGGCCGTTGGGCTCGAAGGACCGTGCTGGCATCGTGCCCGCCTCGCCGTGCGGGTCCTCCGGAAAGTCGCCCGGGAAGATGTTCATCCGCCTCACGCCCTCGGGGTCGCGGACTGCGCCCCACGGGTAGGGCCGCTGGTCCAGCCCACCGCGGGCGGCGTACTCCCATTCCGCCTCAGTGGGCAGTCGCGCGCCCACCCACTGGGCATATGCCTGCGCATCACGGTGGGAGACATGGGTGACTGGGTGGTCTTCGCGACCTGCGGCGGTGCTGTCCGGACCGTCGGGGGCGAACCAGGTCGCGCCGCGGACCTGCCGCCACCACGGAGCCTCGGCGACTGCCGGTGTGCTCGCCCGCAGCTCGTCGGTGAGCCGCCCGACGAAGACCATCGAGTCGCCGAAGGTCTCGGCGTCGGTGCGATGGCCGGTGGCGGCGACGAAGGCGGCGAACTCGGCGACGGTGACACTGGCGGCTCCGATGGCGAAGGGCCCGACGGCGACCTCGCGGACCGGGCCCTCGCCGTCGGCGGGGTAGGCCAGCTCGTCCTCGGATCCCATGCGGAAGGTGGTCGCGGACAGCCCGATCATCGTCAGCTGCTCCGGGGCGTGGGCGGCGAGGACTTCGAGGAGCTCGCGCGAGGGGCCGGGGACGGATCCCGACGGCGACGCCGCGTCCCCGTCGCTGGAGGCCTCAGCCGGTGCGCTGCTGCTCGGCGCGCAGCAGGGGCTGGCCGACTGACGAGGGGCGTCGTCGGATGACGCGTACTGGGCGGTGTCCATGGGCTGCTCCAGGGCGGATGCGTCGAGTGCGGGCGGGTTGGCTTCCAGCCTATCGGCCGGCGCCCGGAGCCTCGTCCACAAGCTGACCTGGCGGAGTTGCGGCGGCTGGTGTGATCTCTAGACCGGCGGGCTGAGCGGCCTCCGCCCTGCCTGGTTGCCCCTGACCTTGCCGGGACGAAGCGGGAGCCCCATGACACCTGTGGCCACTGGGACTGACCTGACGACCGACGACGGCGCCGGCCGCGTGCGCCGCCTGCCCCTGGTGGGGGTGGTGCTCGCCGGAGCACTGCTGCTCAGCGCCTGCGGCGGATCGCCCGAGGTGGAGGCACAGGCCGGTTCCGAGGAGCCGGGCACGTCGGCCACAGCTGGCGAGTCTGGCGATGACAGTTCCGGGCCGGACACTGCGGCGACACGTTTCCCGAGGAAGACGACAGGCACGTCCGAGGTCTCCGGCGAGCCGACTCCCGCGCCCTCCGAAGGTCCCGCCCGGCACCTTGAGCGACCGCAGGCGCCTGGCGAAGTTGCCGAGAAGACCGAAGCCGGCACGGAAGCCGCCGTTCAGCACTGGTGGGAGGTACTGGCCTATTCCAGGATGACGGGAGCTACGGAGCCGCTCTCAGTCATCTCGGGAGATGGGTGCGGCACATGTGAGGCACGCATCGAGAACGTCACCCGAGTTCTCGACGGCGACGCCTGGTATGCGAACGTCAGCTACGACGTCCAGGCCGAGGGCGTGGATCTCGACCGAGACGGGTCCGCAAACGGCCCGGCCTTCATCACGGCCCCTTCCTGCGACGCCTGCGACACCGCCGGCGAACATCGCACGCTGGATGAGATGAACGACGATCTGTGGCACGCCGAGCTGACATTCGCCGGGGGCCGCTGGAGGATCGCTGAGATGGCTGTCTTCAGCGACAGCAGCGCCGGAGGAACCGACTGAGGCTCTTGGCGGATCCTCGGAGGGAGCGCTCCGGGCTCACCGATGCCCTTTCGACCTTCTTCCTCGACGATGCGAGGCGCCTTCCACACGGCGACTACGATCTCGACGACTTCATCGTCGAGTGATCCCACCTCGGCCTCGAGCTGAGGGCGTGTTCGTGAGCGACTCCTCACACCCGCGGGCACTGAGACGCACGCAACTCCAGTGACATGTACTCTGGTGCTCGCGTCCGCCAGCCTGACGGATGCGTCACACCACGACTCTGGAGAAGGAGGGATGCAGGCATGTCCGACGGTCAGGACACTTCGCACAACTCAGGAACTGTCTCCCCTCCGAACATCGTGGTGGTGCAGGCGGACCAGATGGCCGCGCAGGCGCTCGGCGCCTACGGCGACGAGGCCGCCAAGACCCCGAACATGGACGCGCTGGCGGCCGAGGGCGCGGTCTTCGACCGGGCCTACTGCAACACCCCGCTGTGCTCGCCGTCGCGCGCGTCGATGATGACCGGCCAGCTGCCCTCGCAGCTGGGCTGCTACGACAACGGCGACGACTTCCCGTCCTCGGTCCCGACGTTCGCGCACCACCTGCGCAACGCCGGCTACCACACCGCTCTGGTGGGCCGGATGCACTTCATCGGCGCCGACCAGCACCACGGCTTCGAGGAGCGGCTGACCACCGACGTCTACCCCGCCGACCTGGACATGGTCCCGGACTGGGACCTGCCCTTCGACCAGAAGCTGCAGTGGTACCACGAGGCCGGCGCGGTCTTCGACGCCGGCGTCTCCAAGGCCACGGTCCAGCAGGACTTCGACGACGAGGTGGGCTTCCGGACGATCCGCCACCTCAACGATCGGGTCCGGGCGAACCAGTGGGCCGAGGCGCACGGCGAGGAGCACCGGCCGTTCCTGATGGTCACCAGCTTCATCCACCCGCATGACCCGTATGAGCCGCCGCGGGAGCACTGGGACCGGTTCGGCGAGGGAGAGATCCCCGATCCGAAGCACCCCCAGGTGCCCGCCGTCGAGGAGGACCCGCACAGCCACCGCCTGCGCGCGATGGCCGGCTTCGACGTCCGGGACCCGGAGATCGAGGACGTCCGCAACGCTCGGCGGGCGTATTACGCGGCCGTGAGCTACATCGACGACCACGTGGGCCGCATCCGCGCCCACCTGGAGGAGCTCGGCCTGGCGGAGAACACGGTGATCATCGTGACCGCCGACCACGGCGACATGCTCGGCGAGAAGGGCCTCTGGTACAAGATGTCCCCGTACGAGCGCTCCTCCCGGGTGCCGATGATCGTCAACGGCCCGGATCACCTGGTGCCGCAGGGTCGCTACCAGACTCCGGTGTCGCTGCTGGACCTGATGCCGACGCTGATGGACCTCGGCGGCGCACCGTCGCTCGAGACCGAGGGAAGCTCCATGCTGGAGACCGCCCGGCGCGAAGCCGCCGGCGACATCAGCCCCGAGGACCGCGACGTCATCGTCGAGTACCTCGCCGAGGGCACGGTGAAGCCGCAGCTGACCATCGTCCGCGGGCCGCACAAGATGGTCATCTGCCCCGGCGACCCGGATCAGCTCTTCGACCTGGAGGCCGACCCGGACGAGGTCACCAACGTCGCCCGCTCCCCCGAGTACGCCGAGGTGGCCTCCACCCTGCGTGCCGAGCTCGAGCGGCGGTACGACCTCGACGCGCTGGACGCCCAGGTGCGCACCAGCCAGTCGCAGCGCCGCCTGGTGGCCGAGGCCCTGACCAAGGGCACCATGCGCCACTGGGACTTCGTCCCCGACGCGGAGACCCGCTACGTCCGCGGCGACTTCTGGTCGGCGCTGAAGTACGGGACCATCCCCGACGCGAGCCGCCGCTGATCAGCCGGGTCGCCGCCCCGCGGTGACGCACGACGACGGCCCCGTCCGAGCACTTCCTCGGGCGGGGCCGTCGTCGTATGCAGGACCGGAAGGAGGACGCCGATCAGCGGGTCATCAGCTCCCGGGCCCTCGGATTCAGGCTGGTGGCCGCCTGGACCGGCGCGACGATCAGCGTGGCCAGCGTCAGGCAGGCGAACACCCAGCGCAAGCCGGTACCCTACTCGTCGTGGAGCGGCTGGAGCACCAGCCAGTTCAACTGGTGCGCTGCGAGCGCCGGAGCGATCATCGGTGCCACGGCCAGGGGCATGGTCTGATTCCGCTGATCCTGCCGCGCCGCGCTCTTCGCCCCAACCGGACGATGGGCCCGCTCGAGGTGAGGCAAGCTCGCCATGACCACCGCGACCGCCCCGGCCCACGGAACCGTGAGCCACGGAGCGTCCATGGCGGGCTGCAACAGCGCGAAGAACCCCGCCAGACCCACCGTCAGCAGCGTCGCCGCATACGCATCATGCGGCGCACCGCGCGCCGGCTTCTCCTCCGTCGCCCCCTCCGGCTCTTCCTGCTCGGCATCCTGATCGGTGACCGCCTGCGTCATGACCCCTCCTCAGTCAGCACTATCCCCGAATCATCTGCTGACTCGAGTCTACTGACCGAGGAGGGGCGCGTGGAGCACAGCGCCGCAGGTCAGCCCTGCGGCTGCGCGGCGGCCGCCGCGCGGGCGGCCCTCGGAAGCGCCTGCAGGATCTGCTCGACGGCGGCGTCGTCGTGCGCCGCCGAGAGGAACCAGGCCTCGAAGACGCTCGGCGGCAGGAAGACCCCGGCCTCGAGCATCGCATGGAAGAACGGCCCGTAGCGGAAGGCCTCCTGGGCCCCGGCCTGCGCGTAGTCGTGCACGCCGGTCGCCGAGGTGCCGAAGGCCAGCGAGAACAGCGATCCGGCCTTCTGGATCGTGTGGTCCACTCCGGCGGCGTCGAGCGCCTCGCCCAGCCCGGTCGCCACGGCCTCGGCGGCGGAGTCGATGTGCTGGTAGACCTCGGCAGTGGCGTGCTCCAGCGTCGCGGCGCCGGCGGCCATCGCCACCGGGTTCCCGGACAACGTGCCGGCGTGGTACACCGGCCCGGTCGGGGCCAGGTGCTCCATGATCTCCCGACGACCCGCCAGCGCGGCAGTGGGCATCCCGCCGCCGATGACCTTCCCGAAGGTGAACAGGTCCGGCGTCCAGCCCTCCTGCCGGCCGGAGGCGCCCCACTGGCCGGCCTCGGTGATGCGGAATCCGGTCATCACCTCGTCGAAGATCATCAGCGCGCCGTGCTTCTGCGTGATCTCCCGGATGAAGGCGTTGAAGCCCTCCTGCGGCGGCACCACGCCCATGTTGGCGGGCACGCCCTCGGTGATGACTGCGGCGATATCCCCGCCGTGGTCGGCGAAGACCTGCTCCAGCGCGGCGCGGTCGTTGTAGCCGATCACGATGGTCTCGGAGGTCTGGGCCTCGGTCACTCCCGCCGTCCCCGGCAGGCCGAGGGTGGCCACGCCGGAGCCGGCCGCGGCCAGCAGCCCGTCGGAGTGGCCGTGGTAGCAGCCGGCGAACTTCACCACCAGCTTCCGTCCGGTCGCCCCGCGGGCCAGGCGCACCGCAGTCATCGTCGCCTCAGTGCCGGTGGAGACCATGCGGATCATCTCCGCGCCGGGCACCCGCGAGCGCACCAGCTCGGCCAGCCGCGTCTCGGAGGGGTGCGAGGCGCCGAAGCCCAGTCCGGAGTCGACGGCGGCGTGGACGGCGTCGATGACCGCCGGGTGCTTATGCCCCAGCAGGGCCGGACCCCAGGAGCCGACGAGGTCGACGTACTCCTTCCCCTCGGCGTCGGTGAGCCGCGGGCCCTCGGCGGAGACCATGAACGCCGGAGTCCCGCCGACCGAGCCGAAGGCCCGCACCGGGGAGTTCACGCCTCCGGGCATCACGTCGCTGGCGGCGTCGAAGAGCTGCTGGTTGGTCGTCATAGGTCCTCTCGGATCGGTGCTCGGAACAGTGATCGGGACAGTGGTCGAAGTCGGCCGGCGCGGCGGCGGTCCGTCGAGCCGGTCAGCCCTCGCGCAGCCAGCGGGCGGCCTCGGCGGCGTGATAGGTCAGCACATTGGTGGCCCCGGCCCGGCGGATGGAGGTCAGCGCCTCCAGCACGACGGCACGGCGGTCGACCCAGCCGTTCGCCGCGGCCGCCTCGATCATCGCGTACTCGCCGCTGACCTGGTACGCCGAGACCGGCACGTCGGAGGCCTCGGCGACGTCGGAGAGCACGTCCAGATAGGCGGTGGCCGGCTTGACCATGAGCATGTCCGCGCCCTCGGCGAGGTCCAGGTCGGCCTCTCGCAGCCCCTCGGAACGGTTGGCGGCGTCCATCTGGTAGCTGCGCCGGTCGCCCTGCAGCTGCGAGTCGACCGCCTCGCGGAAGGGACCGTAGTAGGCCGAAGCGTATTTGGCCGAGTAGGCCAGGATCGCCGCGTCCTGGTGGCCGGCGTCGTCGAGCGCCTGGCGGATCACCGCGACCTGGCCGTCCATCATGCCCGACGGCGCGACGACGTCGGCGCCGGCCTCGGCCTGGGCCACCCCCATGCACGCGTAGATCTCCAGAGTGGCGTCGTTGTCCACCGCGCCCTCGGCGGTGAGCACGCCGCAGTGGCCGTGGTCGGTGAACTCGTCGAGGCAGAGATCGCTCATCACCGGCAGCCGGTCGCCGACCTGCTGCTTCACCGCGGCGATGCTGCGATTGAGGATCCCCTGCGGATCCAGCGACGCCGAGCCCTCGGCGTCGCGGACGGCGGGGATGCCGAAGAGCATGATCCCGCCCAGGCCCAGGTCGGCAGCCTCCTCGGCGGCCTCGAGCAGGCTCTGCTCCGTGTGCTGGACGACGCCGGGCATCGAGCTGATCGGCATCGGCTCGTCCAGGCCCTCGCGGACGAAGACCGGCAGGATGAAGTCGGCCGGGTGCAGCCGGGTCTCGGCGACGAGACGGCGGAGGGCGGGGGTGCGGCGCAGGCGCCGGGGCCTGTCGGCGGGGAACGTCACGAGGGGTACTCCTGTGGTCGCCGGGCGGGATGCGGGCCGGAGGACCGGCGCACCCAGTCTAATCCTGCACCGCCGTCGCGCACCGGAGCCGGCGTCGTCGCCGGCTGTCTCTCGTCTCACGCCGGCGAGGACCGGCCCAGGGCGCGCCGCACGCCGGCGGCCGTGGGCGCGTCGAGGACGACGTCGGCGGGAGACTCGAGCTCCTCCAGGGTGCGGGCGGTCGGCCGGCCGATGGCCAGCACCTGCGCCGGCGCGAGCTCGTCGCCGCGGCGCTCGGCGCCGGCGACCAGCTCGACCCAGGCCTGCGCGGCCGAGGAGCTGGTGATCAGCACGACGTCGTCGGCCTGCAGCCGCGGCACGCCCTCCGGCGGCACACCGTCGTCCAGCCGGCTGACGGTCTCATAGGCGGTCACCGCCGTCACGTCCCAGCCGGCCGCGGCCAGACCGTCGCGCAGCTGCGGCGTCGCCAGCGCGGACTGCGGCAGCAGCACCCGCTCCCCCGGTCTCGGCGTCGGCATCTCGGCGAGCAGGCCGGAGGCACTGGCCTCGGACGACGGCGTCCAGATCTCCTCGACGCCGGTACGCTCGGCCAGCCCGGCGGCGGTGGCCGCGCCGGTGGCCGCCAGCCGCGTGCCGGCGGGCACCTCGCCGGTCCAGCCGACGGCGGCCAGCATCCGCACCGTGGTCGCACTGGTGACCAGCAGCCAGGAGAACTCCCCGGCGCGCAGCCGATCGACGGCGCCGCGCAGCACGGCGACGTCGGCGACGAGTCGCTGCTCGGTCAGCGGGAGGAAGTCGACGGCGAGGCCGGCGGCGCGCAGGCCCTCCTCGAGCCCGCCGGCGCGCGCCGCGTCCCGGGTGATCACCACACGCATGGTGATCAGCCTATCGGAGCCAGCACCCTGTGCAGCGCCGGCCGCGTGACCTGGGCGCCGAGGAACACGCAGAGCACGCCGAGGCCCAGCACGCTCAGCGAGGTCGCCACCGCCGCCGGGGCGAGGAGCACCGCCGCCCCGACCAGCGGGAACGCGGTGACCGCCGCGGCGACCAGGGCGACGCCGACCACGGCGCCCACTGCGCGCATCACCGCCAGCGTGCGGATGCGCTGCAGCTGGCCGCGGTTCATCCCCATCATGTGCATCGAGGCGTACAGCCGGCGCCGGTCCAGCAGCTGGGCGGTCTGATTGATGCCCACTGAGGAGACCGCCATCAGGAAGGAAATCGCCAGCGTCAGCCAGACCCCGCGCTGGATGTCGGCGATCAGCTGGGTCTGGCCCGCATCCGCCTGCGACGGGTCGGCCAGGCTCACCAGACCCAGTCCGGAGCCGGCGATGACCCCGGCATAGGTGGTGATCGCGACCCCGCCGACCTGCCTGAACATCTGCTGCGGGGACTCCAGCACGCTGCGCGCGGCGATCAGCCGCTCCGCCGTCCTCGCCCGCCGCAGCTGACCGGTGGTGACCAGCTTCAGCACCCAGGGCCCGACCAGCTGCACCACCACCAGCGGCACTGCGACGACGGCGAGCATCATCGTGATCGCCGCGGCCATGCCGCCGACGCCGGCCAGCTGGGCCAGAAGCTGCGGCGCCAGCACGCCGAGGACGGCGACGACGATCCGCACCCAGTGCACCCGCGCCGGGGCGGCCATCGTGCGCACCCCCAGCGGCGTGATCTCGATGCGGCGCATGCCGGCCAGCGAGGCCCCCGCCGCGAGGAGCATCAGGACTGCCGCGGAGAGTCCCCAGAGCCCGGGACCGATCCACAGACCGGAGACGCCCATCGGCGTCCCGGCGAAGGGGATCAGCCCCACCAGCGGCATCAGGACCGCGTAGAGCACTGTGCCGGCCAGGACGCCGGCGGCGGCCAGAACGGCGTAGAACCCGGCCAGCGGATGCTCGAGGGTGAAGAAATAGCGGGAGCCGCCGACGACCATGAAGGCGATGCCGCTGGTCAGCATGCAGGCCAGCACCGGCAGCGGCCAGACGCCCCAGTCCTGGAAGGTCCGGGCGAGGAAGAGCCGGATCATCGCCGCTCCCCCGTCGCCGCAGCCGCACCGTCCGCATCAGGCGCGCGGTCCGCACCCTCCGCGCCGGTCGCGCAGTCGGCGACCAGGCGTCCGTCCTGCAGCCGGATGATCCGTGCGCAGCGGGCGGCGACCGTCTCATCATGGGTGACCATCACCAGCGACGCCCGGCGACCGACGGTGGAGGCCAGCAGCGCGTCGAGCACCGCCGCGGAGGTCGTCGAGTCCAGCGCGCCGGTGGGTTCATCGGCGAAGACGACGGCCGGTCCGGCGACCTGGGCCCGCGCGATGGCCGCGCGCTGCGCCTGCCCGCCGGAGAGCTGGCCGGGGCGGTGCTGCTCCCAGCCGGACAGCCCGAGGGCGCCCGGCGGAGTCGGAGCCCACGGCCAGCTGCACCTCTCCGGCGTCGGGGGTCAGGATGCCGGAGAGCACATGCATCAGCGTGGTCTTGCCGGATCCGGAGGGGCCCATGATGGCCACCGACTCCCCCGGCCGCACAGTCAGCCCCACCCCGTGCAGCGCCGGAGCAGCCTGCGGGGCGCCGACATAGGTCTTGGAGAGGTCGCGGGCGTGCAGCACCGGCGGCACAGATGTCGTCGTCGGAGTCGTCGCTGGTGTCGTCATGCCCCCAGCATCGCCCGCACAGCCGGTCCGGCACATCGGCCCGGCGGGCGAATCCGACCTCGCCCGGCAGAATGAGCTGCGGCCGTCCGGTTCACCCCCGTGGAGGAGGGCGGCGGCTCAGGTGTCGACGACGTGGGCCAGCAGCCCGGTGTCCTCGGCGAGCAGCTGCTCGGCCGCGCGCCGGCCCAGCGCCGCGGCCGCGGCGATCTCCTCCTCGGCGCCCAGCTCCGCGCCCAGCTCGACCTGCTGCTCGGCCCGCTGCGCGGAGGTGCCGTCCGGCGAGCAGACGACAGTGTCCAGCCGCAGCACCGCGCCGGAGCTGGTCTCGGACTCCGTCGCCTCCAGCAGCCGTCCCAGCCCGCCGATCGGCGCCGAGCAGCCGGCGTTGAGCCAGGCCAGCAGCGCCCGCTCCGCCGTGGTCTCCAGCCGAGCGCGGCGGTCGTCGGCGGCGGTCAGCGCCGGTCCCAGCGGCGCCTCGGCGGCGTCCTCGCTGCGCACCTCCACCGCCAGCGCGCCCTGGCCGGGGGCCGGCAGCATCACCGACGGGTCCAGCAGCTCGGAGATGTGGTCGGCCAGCCCCAGTCGGGCCAGCCCCGCGCCGGCCAGCACGACGGCGTCCAGGTCTCCGCGGGCGGAGTCGGGCGCCTGCGTGGAGGTCTCGGCGGCGTCCTCGCGGCCGCGGACTCGGGCCAGCCGCGTGCCGACGTTGCCGCGGACGTCGACGACGTCGAGGTCCGGCCGGGCCAGACGCAGCTGGGCGGCGCGCCGCGGCGACCCGGTGCCGACCTTCGCGCCGGAGGGCAGCTCGGCCAGCGGCAGGTCCCCGGCCGAGCAGAGCGCGTCGCAGACCTGCTCGCGCGCCGGGACCGCGGCGATGGTCAGCCCTTCGAGATCTTTGGCCGGCAGGTCCTTCAACGAATGCACGGCGACGTCGCACCGGTGGTCGAAGAGTCCCTGCCGCAGCGCGGAGGCGAAGACGCCGGTGCCGCCCATCTGGGCCAGCGGTCCGGTGAGCACGTCGCCCTCGGTGCGGATGGTGACCAGCTCGTGGTCGATCCCCGCCGCGGCCGAGAGCATCTCGGCCACAGTGGTGGACTGGGTCATCGCCAGGCGGCTGCCGCGGGTGCCGACGCGGATGGTCTGCATCAGGACGCCTCGCCCTCCCGCAGGGCGCCCCAGCCGCCGTCGCCGGTCAGGTCGCTCCAGTCGCCGGCGACGGTCTGCTCGCCGGAGGCCCGCGGCTCGCCGTCCTCGCCGCGCAGGTACTCGCCCATGATGTCGACCAGCCCGGAGACGAACGCGGGATGCACTCCGGTGGTCGGGGCCCGGTGGAAGGCCATCCCGTGCTCCTCGGCGGTCTCCTTCGCCTCGGTGTCGAGATCCCACATGACCTCCATGTGGTCGGAGACGAAGCCGAAGGGCATGACCACCACGCCGCCGAAGGCCGCGGCGTCCTCGGCGATCTGGTCGTTGATGTCCGGCTCCAGCCACGGAGTCCGCGGATCGCCCGACCGCGACTGGAAGACCACCTGGTGCGCCAGCCCCTCGGCCTGCGGCACCTCGTCCATCAGATGGTCGGCCACCGCCTGGTGCTGAGCGGTGTAGACGTCGGTGCCGAAGAGCTCGCGGATCCGCTCCGGGCCCTGCTTCTCCGCCGCCGCCCTCGGGATGGAATGGGTGACGAAGAGGACCTTGATCGGCTCGCCGTCGCGGCCGTCGGCGACCAGCTGGGCGCGCACGTCGTCGATGCCGGCGCCCAGGAACTCCGCGTTGGGGCGGGTGAAGGCCTTGTCGTGGAAGAACTCGCGGACCTTGACCAGCTCGAGCTCGCCCTCCAGGCCCGTCTCGGCCAGCGTGCGGTCGAAGTCCTCCAGGTACTGGTCGTTGCTGGAGTAGCCGACGTAGGCCGAGGTGACCAGCACCAGCACCCTCCGGTGCCCGTCCTGGTGCACCTGCCGGAAGGCGTCGGCGAAATACGGATCCCAGTTGCGGTTGCCCCAGTAGACCGGCAGCTCGATCTCCCGCTCGGCCAGCTCGGCCTCCAGCGCGGCCTTCAGCCGGCGGTTCTGCTCGTTGATCGGGCTCACGCCGCCGTTGGCGCGGTAGTGGGTGGCGACCTCCTCCAGGCGCTCGTCCGGGATGCCGCGCCCGCGGGTGACGTTGCGCAGGAACGGGATGACGTCGTCCTGGCCCTCCGGCCCGCCGAAGGAGGCGAGCAGGATGGCGTCGCAGCGGGCCTGCTGGGTGCCGGACGCGGAGCCGGCGTCGGATGCGGGAGTCATGGTCAGCGCAGCACCTCGGTGATCTCGGCGGTGGTCTTCAGGCGGCGTCCGGTGAAGAAGGGCGTCTCGTCGCGGACGTGGTAGCGCGTCTCCGAGGAGCGCAGCCGGCGCATCATGTCGACCAGGTCGGTCAGCTCCGGGGCCTCCAGGCCCAGCAGCCACTCCCAGTCGTTGAGCGCGAAGGCGCTGGTGGTGTTGGCCAGCACGGAGGGGAACTCCTGGCCCAGCTGGCCGTGCTCGCGCAGCAGCTCGCCGCGCTTGGCCGGATCCATCAGGTACCAGTCGTAGGAGCGGTTGAACGGGTAGACGACCAGCCAGTCCTCGGCCTCGACGCCGAGGCTGAAGGCCGGCACGTGCCGGGTGGCGAACTCGGCGGTGCGGTGGACGCCCATCGCGGAGAAGGTCTGCTCGGTCTCGGCGAGCAGCCCGGTGCGGTGCAGCGTGCGCAGCGCCTGCTGCAGCGCGGCCGGGTCGTGGCCGGTCAACCAGGTCATCACATCGGCGTCGGCGCGCATCCCCGAGACGTCGTAGACCCCGCGGAGCACGATGTCCTGCTCGGCGAAGCCGGCGACGGCGGCGTCGAACTCCTCGACCTGCGCGCCGGCCTGCCCGTCCGCGGCCGCACGACGCGGCCCGGTGCGGCGGAAGACGGTGTAGAGGGTGTACCAGTCCAGCCCCGAGGCGTTGACGTCCTCGGCGGTCCTCACGGCGTTGCGGCCGTAGCTCATCTGCTCCTCCTTCGACGCTCCGGCGGGTCGTCGCCGGCACCGGGGCCCAGCTTACCGTCGAGCCGCCGGCGCGCACCGCGCGTGGCACGCCACATTCCTGCTCACCCCATTCTGACCTGGGGCGATGACGTCCTGCACCGGGTCACGTGGCGAGGATCTCGCCGGCGACGGCGCGCGCGTCCGGGATCACCCGGGCCAGCCCCGTGCCGGCGAACCAGGAGCCGGCGGCATGCAGCCGCGGCAGCCCGGCGTCCGGATCGGCCGGGGCCTCGCGCAGCCCGGCGCGCAGCCGCTCGATCTGCCCGGCCTGGCCGGCCGCGCTGCGCGGCAGCGCCTTCTGCCAGCGCACCACGTCGGCGTCGAGGATCTGCGCGGCGGCGATCGGCCGGTCGAAGAGCGTCCCGACGTCGGCGGCGGCCGCGGTGAGCAGCTCCTCGTCCGAGGAGGCGAAGCCGAGGGCGCCGGAGCCGGGAAGGTCGGTGACCCGCCCGTAGGACAGCCGCACCAGATGCCGGCCGGGGCCGCAGGCGGCGTCGAGCCACTCCCACTTCGCGCTGGCGTGGGTCATCGCCTTCGCCGCGATCCCCGGCGTCGACGGGGCCACCAGCATGCCGGTGCCGCGCGGACGGTCGTCGAGCTCCGGGGCATCGAGCACCATCGAGACCAGCGCGACGCCGCGGCCCGTCGGGGGCGCGTCCCGGCCGTCGGCGTGGTCGGCGGCGTGGTCGGCGTCGCCGTCGTGTTCCCCGGAGTCCGGCAACTCGACGAGCCCGGCGGCCAGCCGCACGGCGGTCGGAGCGTCGACGGCCAGCACCACGTCGGTCACCGGCCCGGCGTCCTCGGCGGCCAGCTCCGCCAGCAGCTCCGGCAGCGCGTCGACGCTCCGCCCCGTCCGCACGTCGACGCCGCGGGCTCCGCGCTGCGGCAGCTGCTCGGCGAATGCGTCGACGAGCGTGTTCAGCCCGCCGTGCAGCGACTGCACCGCCGAGCCGGCCGGAGCCTGGGCCTTGACCGCGGCGACGGCGCGGGCCAGCGAGCCCTCGCGCAGCATCGCGGCGAAGAGCCCGGGGGCGGCGGTCTCCAGGTCCAGGTCGTCGGCGCGGGCCGAATGCACTCCGGAGACGATCGGAGTGACCAGCCGCTCGAGCACGGCCTCGCCCATCCGGTCGCGCACGACCTCGCCCAGGGTGACAGCCTCCCGGCCCCGCCAGGCCGCGACGTCGGCGACCAGGTCCTGCGCGGCGCGCTCGGCCGCCTCGGCGCCGATCAGTCGCACGACCTCGTCCCCGTGCGGATCGGCGGGGATGCCCAGGACGCCGGTGGGCGGCATCGGCGCGGCGACGTCGGGCAGTCGGAGCCAGGCGCCGTCGGGGCGGGGCTCGATGATCTGCTCCTGCAGCCCCAGCTCCTCGACGAGCCGCGGCACCGCCGTCGACCGGGTCGCGAAGGACTCGGCGCCGGCGTCGACGGCGAGTCCGGCCAGGTGGTGGACGCCGACGGCGCCGCCGAGCCGGTCGGCGGCCTCGACCAGGGTCACCGCCCGGTCGGCGCCGGCCAGGTCCCAGGCGGCGGTGAGCCCGGCGATGCCGCCGCCGACGATCAGCGTGCGGCTCATGCCTCGCGCTCGTCCTCGATCCGGTGGATGAGCGAGACCAGGTCGGTGAGCACCTGGGGGTCGGTCGACGGCGGCACGCCGTGGCCGAGGTTGACCACGTGGCCGGCGGCCGACGATCCGGCGGCGACGACCTCGCGGACGTGGGCCTCGAGCGCCTCGGGCCCGGCGGCCAGCAGCGCGGGATCGATGTTGCCCTGCAGCGGAGTCTCCTCCCCCAGCCGGCGGGTGGCCTCGGCGAGGCTCAGCCGGTAGTCGATGCCGACTGCATCGGCCCCGGCGTCCTTCATCAGGTCCAGGATCTCGGAGGTGCCGGTGCCGAAGTGCACCAGCGGCGCGCCCAGTCCCTGCACGTGGGACAGCGCGGCGGCCGAGTGCTGCTGCACATGGGCGGCGTAGTCCGCGCGGCCGACCGAGCCGGCCCAGGAGTCGAAGAGCTGGGCGGCCGAGGCGCCGGCCATCAGCTGGGCGCGCATGAAGCGGCCGGAGACGTCGGCGGCCCAGGAGGCCAGCGCCTCCCAGGTCTCCGGGTCGGCGTGCATCATCGTCCGCGGCCCCAGATGGTCGCGGGAGGCCCGCCCCTCGACCATGTAGGCCGCCAGCGTGAAGGGCGCGCCGGCGAAGCCGATCAGCGGGGTCGAGCCCAGCTCGGCCACAGTGCGCCGGACGGCCTCGGCGACCGGGGCGAAGGCGTCGTCGTCGAGCGTCGGCAGCGCCTCGACGTCGGCGCGGGTGCGCACCGGATGCGCCAGCACCGGGCCGACGTCGGGGACGATCTCCACGTCGATGCCGGCCAGGCGCAGCGGCACCACGATGTCGGAGAAGAAGATGGCGGCGTCGACGTCGTGGCGGCGCACCGGCTGCAGGGTGATCTCCGAGGCCATCGCCGGGTCCAGACAGGCGTCGAGCATCGCAGTGCCCTCGCGCAGCTCGCGGTACTCGGGCAGCGAGCGGCCGGCCTGGCGCATGAACCACACCGGGCGGCGCTGCGGCCGGGCGGGCCGGCCCTGCGAGTCACGTCCGCCGCGGTACTCCACCAGCAGCGAGGAATCGGCGGTGGCCCCGGTGCGCAGCGGATGCTCGGCCGGCAGCGTCGCGGCGGCGGGGGCGACCGGGCGGGTCGGCACCGTCGAGGGCGAGGAGGCGGCCATGCTGTGGAAGGCGGAGGGAGTCATGCCGACCAGCCTACTGCGCCCCGGGGTTCGGCGGCACCGGGGCCTCACCCTCGCCCCTGCTCCCCACCACCCCTGTACACACAGCACGCGGGCGCGAGCGTCTCGTATGTCACCTTCTCCCCACAGATGATCGCCCAGGCTGTAGAATCGGGAAGTCGTGGTTCTCTTCTCACTCGTGGCGACGCATGCCGATCTCGATCTCGAGACTGTCGGCACCCTCAGCTCAGGAGCGGCCGATGTGGCCGGTTCTGTGGACGTTCCTGCCGTGACGCTGGCGACCTGCAACCGCCTGGAGATCTACGCCGAGGCCCCCTCCGAGTCGAAGCACGACCTCGCCGCCAGCCGCGACGAGCTGGTCGATGCCGTCGCCGAGGCCTCCGGGGTCGCCCGCGACACCATCTCCTCCTCCTTCCGCACGCTGGTCGAGGACGACGCCGTCGGCCATCTCTTCGAAGTCGGCGCCGGACTGGACTCCGCCGTAGTGGGCGAGCGGGAGATCGCCGGCCAGGTGCGCAAGTCGCTGGCCGAGGCCCAGGAGGCCGGCACCGTCAACGGCACCCTCACCCGGCTCTTCGAGTCGGCCACCCGCACCGCCAAAGACGTCGGCGCCCGCACGGCGCTGGGCAGCCGCGGCCGCTCGATCGTCTCGGTCGCCCTCGACGTCGCCGGCGATCTGCACGGCGACGGCGCCGCCTTCTACCCCGGGGCCTCCGTGGTGCTCATCGGCACCGGCGCCTACGCCGGCACCGCGCTGGCCCAGCTGCAGGAGCGCGGCGTCTCCGACATCTCGGTCTTCTCCGGCTCCGGACGCGCCGGGCAGTTCGTCGCCGAGCGCGGCGGCGGGGCCCGGGCGCTGGCCATGGAGGAGCTGCCGGCGGCCTTCGCCGGCGCCGACGTGATCGTCGGCTGCTCGGGCGGCAACCGGCAGATCACCGCCGACGAGATCCGGCGGCTGGCCGGCGTCGGCGACGACGGCCGCGACCGTCCGCTGACGGTCATCGACCTCGCGCTCTCCCATGACTTCACCCCGGAGGTCGCCGAGCTGGACGACGTCGAGCTGATCACCCTGGAGTCGGTGAAGATGGCCGCGCCGCAGGAGACCGAAAACTCGGTGGAGCAGGCGCGCGAGGTCGTGCAGGCCTCCGTCCGGGAGTATCTCGAGGAGCGGCGCCGCCGCACCGCCGACGACGCGATCGTCGCGCTGCGCAAGCACACCCAGCAGCTGCTCGACGGCGAGATGGAGAAGGTCCGCAGGCAGCACGGCTGCACCGCCGCCGCCGAGGAGGTCGAGTTCGCCGCCCGGCGGATCGTGCGCAAGCTGCTGCACACTCCCACGGTCCGGGCCCGCGAGATGGCCGCCGAGGGCCGCTCCGACGACTACGTCCAGGCCCTGGAGGACCTCTTCGGCCTGGAAGTGGGTTCGCGCGAGGAGACCGAGCGGCGCCAGCCGGCCAAGCGCCGCCGCGCCGAGGAGTTCTCCGCCGCCGAGCTGGCCCAGATGGCGGCCCACCTGCAGAAGGTCCCCGACGGCGGCTTCTGCCGGCACCACAGCCCCGGCGAGTTCCAGGTCGAGCGGCTCGAGGTCGCCCAGCGGCTGACCGAGGCGCAGGCCTCCTGATACGTTCGTCGGCATGACGCGCGCCGACGAACTGCTGACCACGCTGCTGGAGGTCGAGCATGCCGGATGGCGCGCTCTCTGCGCGCAGCGCGGCGGCGCCCACTACGGAACCCTGATGACCCCGGACGGGCTGATGATCCTGGTCGACGGCTCGATCCTCGATCGCGACGCCGTCGTCGCCTCGCTCGACGATGCCCCGCCGTGGGACGACTATGCGCTGGCCGAGCCGCGCGCGCTGGATCTGGGCCGCGACGTCGCCGCGCTGGCCTACCGGGCCGAGGCGACGCGCGCCGGCCAGGAGCCCTTCCGGGCGCAGATGACCAGCACCTACCGCTTCCTCGACGGCGTGCCCCGCCTGGTGCTGTACCAGCAGACGGCGACGCCCTGAGCCCCCGCCGGCCCCGGCCGGACCGGGACCGGCCCGATCACGCCCGCCGCGCCGCTCAGGCCGTGACGCGGGCGCTCTGCCGGGAGACCTCGACCATGTCCTCGCGGGGGACGATCTTCACCCGTTCGCGCTCGACGGGACCGTCCGCAGTGGCCTCCTCGCCGAGCCCGCGCTCATGGCCGTCCAGCTGCAGCCAGCCGGCCCAGGACGTCGTCTGCACGCCGCGGGACTCCAGCACCTCGACGACGTCGACGTCCCCGGCTGCCGCCCCGCGACCGGGCAGCTGCGGCAGATCCTCGAGCAGGCAGGCGACGGTCTCCATCGCGTCGCCCTTGGTGTGGCCGATGAGCCCGACCGGGCCGCGCTTGATCCAGCCGGTGGAGTAGACCCCCGGCACGGCGGCGCCGTCGGCGTCCAGCACCCGGCCGGCCTCGTTCGGGATCACGCCGCGGTCGGCATCGAAGGGCACGTCGGCCAGCGGCGAGCCGAAGTAGCCCACGGCGCGGTAGACCGCCTGCACGGGGTAGTCGAGGAACTCGCCGGTGCCGCGCACGTTGCCGGTGCCGTCCAGCTCCTGACGCTCCATGCGGATGCCGGCGACCTTCCCGGTCTCCTCTCCCTCGCCGGCGAGGATCTCGGTCGGCGACTGCAGGAAGTGCAGGTGCAGCCGCCGCGAGGCCGGCTGGTGGTCCGGGTCCTCCTCGCGCTCGTCCTGCTCGACCAGCCAGTTGGTCAGCGTGTTGACCATGGTCTTGACCTGGTTGTTCGACTTGATCGCCTCGTCGGAGCCCGCGTCGAACTCGAAGTCCTCCGGGTGCAGCACGATGTCGACGTCCTTCGAGTGCGCCAGCTCGCGCAGCTCCAGCGGGGTGAACTTCACCTGAGCGGGACCGCGGCGGCCGAAGACGTGCACGTCGGTCACCGGCGAGGCCTTCAGCCCCTCGTAGACGTTCTGCGGGATCTCAGTGGTCAGCAGGTCGTCGGCATGCTTGGAGAGCACCCGGGCGACGTCGAGGGCGACGTTGCCGTTGCCGATGACCGCGACCTCCGTGGCGTCCAGCGGCCACTCGCGCGGGTAGTCGGGGTGGCCGTCGTACCAGGAGACGAAGTCGGCCGCCCCGAAGGAGCCCTTCAGATCGATCCCCTCGATGTTCAGCGCGGCGTCGTCGATCGCACCGGTGGCGAAGACTACGGCGTCGTAATGGCGCTGCAGCTCCTCGAGCGTGATGTCAGTGCCGTAGTCGACATTGCCGATGAAGCGGATGCCGTCGCGCTCCATCACCTTGTGCAGGGCCTTGACGATGCCCTTGATGCGCGGATGGTCCGGCGCGACGCCGTAGCGGATCAGCCCGAAGGGCGTCGGGTAGCGGTCGAAGAGGTCGATCGCCAGCGCGTCGCCGCCCTCGGAGCGGGCCAGGTTGTCAGCGGCGTAGACCCCTGCGGGTCCGGAGCCGATCACGGCGATGCGGCGGGCCGCGTCGGGGATGAACTCGGACGCGGCGGTCAGGTTGTCAGCAGTCATGGTCTGTGTCCGTCCTTCGTGTCTGAAGCGGGTCGCGGGGGCGTCGTCACGCCGGTCATCTCGTCGGTCCAGTCGTCGGCGAGGGTGACCACCTGCCCGACGACGATCACTGCGGGGTTGGCCACCTGCCGCTGAGCGGCGGTCTCGGCGATGCTGTGCAGCCGGCCCAGCGTCACGCGCTGCGCCTCGGTCCCGCCGGACTCCACCACGCCCACCGGCGTCTCGGGGTCGTGGCCGTCGGCCATCAGCTGGCGGCTCACCCGCGGCAGCGTGGAGACTCCCATGAGGATCACCAGCGTGTGCTGCGCCGAGCGCGGCACCACGTCCAGATCCTCGTGGCCGGTGATCACGGTGAAGCCGCGGGCCAGCCCGCGATGGGTCAGCGGGATCCCGGCGGCCGCCGGCACCGCGGAGGCCGAGGTGATGCCGGGGACCACCTCGACGTCGACGCCGTGGGCGCGGCAGTGCTCGCGCTCCTCGCCGCCGCGGCCCAGCACATAGGGATCGCCGCCCTTCAGCCGCACCACCCGGCGGCCGGCCCGCGCGCGGTCGACGAGCAGCTCGTTGATCTCGTCCTGCGTGGCCGACTGCCGGCCGGGCTCCTTGCCCACCTCGACGACCTCGACGTCCGCGCCGAGCTCGTCCAGCAGGCCCCGCGGACCCAGCCGGTCGGCGACGACGACGTCGGCGGCGGTCAGCAGCTCACGGCCGCGCACGGTGATCAGCTCGCTCGGGGCCGGCCCGCCGCCGATCAGGGCGACGTGTCCGGTGCTCATCAGCTCTCCGTCGCGGCGGCGGTGTGGATGCCGCACTCGATCTTGCCGCTGCCCGACCAGCGGCCGGACCGGGGGTCCTCTCCCGGCGCGACCGGTCGGGTGCAGGGCTTGCAGCCGATCGACGGGTAGCCGTTGTCGCGCAGCAGGTTCACCGGCAGCCGCCGCCGGGCCGAGTGGTCCACCAGGTCCTCGTGGCGCCAGGTGGCCAGCGGGTTGACCTTGATCAGCCCGTGGGCCTCGTCGAAGGTCACCAGCGGGGTGTTCAGCCGCGTCGGGGCCTCCTCGCGGCGCACGCCGGAGAACCAGACGCGGTACCCGGCCAGCGCATCGTTCAGCGGCTCGACCTTGCGCATCCGACAGCAGGCCGCCGGATCGCTGGCGAAGAGGTCCTTGCCGTGCTCGGCGTCCTGCTCGGCGACGCTGAGCTTCGGGGTGACGTCGACGACGGTCACGTCGAGCTGGCGCGCGACCTCGTCGCGGGTCGCCAGCGTCTCGGTGAAGTGGTATCCGGTCTCCAGGAAGAGCACGTCGACGCCGGGGAACTGGTCGGCCACCAGAGAGGGCACGACGGCGTCGGCCATGGAGCAGGCCACCGCCAGGTCCTCGACGGAGAAGTGCTCGCCCACCCAGGCGATGACCTCCTCGGCGGAGGCCTCCCAGCCCAGGGTCTCGGCCCCCTCGGCGGCCAGCGCACGGAGTCGGTCGACGCCGACGGGCGCCTCGGCGACGGCGCAGGCGCGGTCGGTCGCGGCGCTCATGCGGCGGTCACCTCCTCCTTCTGCAGCCGCTCCTCGTCGGCGCGGTGAGCCCACTCGCCGAAGGTCTCGTCGGCGCTCCGCTCCGCCAGGAAGCGGCGGACCAGCGTCTCGACATAGTCGACGAGCTCCTCCGTGGTGACCTTCAGTCCGCGCACCGTCCGGCCCAGTCCCGGGTCGTCACGCTGTTCGGAGGTCAGCCCGCCGCCCAGATGGACCTGATAACCCGGCGACTTGCCGCCGTCGCCGTCGGGCAGCAGCTGGCCCTTCAGGCCGATGTCGGCGGTCTGGATGCGGGCGCAGGAGTTCGGGCAGCCGTTGATGTGCAGCGTCAGTCGCTGCGGCATCTGTTCGGCGACGTCGGCCAGCCGCTCCTCGAGCTCGCCGACGGCGGTGGCCGCGTTGGCCTTGGTCTCGACGATGGCCAGCTTGCAGAACTCGATGCCGGTGCAGGCGATGGTCGAGCGGCGGAACACCGACGGCGCCGGGTCCAGGCCCAGTTCGCGGAGTCCGGCCTGCACCGCCGCGACGTGCTCGTCGGCGACGTCGAGGATCACCAGGTGCTGGAAGGGCGTGGTGCGCAGCCGGGCCGAGCCGTGGGCCTCGAGCAGATCGGCCAGCTGCACCAGCAGCGTGCCGGAGACCCGGCCGACGGTCGGCGCGGCGCCGATGTAGTTCAGCCCGTCCTTCTGCCGATGCACGCCGATGTGGTCGCCGGGGACGGTCGGCGTCGGCGGAGCCGGGCCGTCGGACAGCGCGTAGCCGAGGTACTCCTCCTCGAGCACGCGCCGGAACTCCTCCGGACCCCAGTCGGCCATCAGATACTTCAGCCGGGCCTTGTTGCGCAGCCGGCGGTAGCCGTAGTCGCGGAAGATCCGCGTGACCCCGTGCCAGACCTCGGCGGCCTGCTCCTCGGTCACGAAGGCGCCGAGCCGCTCGGCCAGCCGGGCGCTGGTGGACAGCCCGCCGCCGACCCACAGGTCGTAGCCGGGGCCGTGCTCGGGGTGGTCGATGCCGACCAGCGAGCAGTCGTTGATCTCGTGGACCACGTCCTGGCTGGGGTGGCCGGTGATCGCGGTCTTGTACTTGCGCGGCAGGTTCGCCAGCTCCGGATCCCCGATGTAGCGGTCGGAGATCTCGCGGATGACCGGAGTGGGGTCGATGACCTCGTCGGCCGAGATCCCGGCCACCGGCGAGCCGAGGATCACCCGCGGGGTGTCGCCGCAGGCCTCGGTGGTGTGCAGGCCGACCGCCTCCAGCCGGCGCCAGATCTCCGGGACGTCCTCGACGGCGACCCAGTGCAGCTGCACGTTCTGTCGATCGGTGACGTCGGCGGTGTCGCGGGCGAAGTCCCGGGAGACCTCGCCGACGACGCGCAGCTGCTCGGTGCTCAGCCCGCCGCCGTCGATGCGCACGCGCAGCATGAAGTACTCGTCGTCGACCTCCTCGGGCGGCAGCGAGTTGTGCGCGCCGGCCTCCACGCCGGGACGCCGCTGGGTGTACAGCCCCCACCAGCGGAAGCGGCCGCGCAGGTCGTCGTTCGAGATCGAGGAGAAGCCCTGCTTGGAGTAGACCTCCTCGATGCGGCGACGCACGTTGAGGCCGTTGTCCTCCTGCTTGAACTCCTCGTTGTGGTTCAGCGGGTCGGTGCCGTCGACCTTCCACTGCCCGTTGGGGCGCTTGGTCGGGCGGGGCGCTGCGGGTTTCGCGGGCACGTCAGTGCTCAATGGATCCTCCATCGGTCCTGGCGTTAGCACCCGGCACGAAGCCCTGCTCGGCAGGGACGTCATCCGGGTTGCTGCGGCATCGTCGAGCCAGATCTCTCAGCCGCTCTGGATGGGTCATTCTGTTGTTCAGGGCCCCACGCTACTGCAGGTCCCCGGAGGAAGAGAAGACGACATGTCACATATCGTCATGAATGTTCATGTGTTCAGTCGAGGTCCTTCTCGGCGAGCCAGTCGGCGGCGATGTCCTCTGCCGCGGCCTGCTCGTCGATGCTGCGCCCGTTGAGCGCCAGCAGCTCCTCGCTGGTGAGCTCGGCGGTGACGTCCTCGACGGCCGCGCGCGCCTGCTCGCCGACGGCCTCGGAGGCCAGCGGGACCACCGGCTGCGGCGGGACCAGCTCCTCGGGATCGTCGAGCACGACCAGGTCGTTCTCCTCGATCGTGGGGTCGGCGCTGTAGATGTCGGCGACGTCGGCGTCGCCGTCGGTCAGCGCGCGCACCGTCAGCGGCCCGCCGGAGTCCTCCACCGGCACCACCTCGGCGTCGACCCCGTAGACCTCCTCCAGCCCCTCGGGCCCGTAGGGCCGGGTGGCGAACTCGGAGTTGGCCGCGATGCGCACCCCGCCGTCGAGGTCGGCGAGGTCGCCGACGCTGGACAGATCGTGCTCCTCGGCGAACTCGGCGGTGACCACGTAGGCGTCCTGATCGGTGGCCTCGGCGGCGGACAGCGCCTCGACGCCCTCGGGCAGTGCCTCGTCCAGACCGGCGAGGATCTCCTCACGCGTGGCGGCCTCGGCCTCCGAGTCCAGGTATTGCAGCAGGTTGCCCGCGTACTCCGGGAAGAGGTCGATGGCGCCGGACTCGACCTCGGGCATGTAGACCTCGCGCTGTCCGATCTCGAACTCCCGCTCCACCTCGTGGCCCTCGGCTTCGAGCCGCTGGGCGAAGAGCTCGGCGATGATCGTGTTCGAGTAGTACTGCTGCGAGCCGACGACGATCGCCGAGCCGTCGCCCGCTCCCCCGCCGTCGCCGCCGTCGCCCTCGGCCAGCGGATCCGAGGAGGAGCAGGCGGTCAGGCCCAGCAGCGCGACGGCCGCCAGCGAGGTGACGCTCGCCGACCTGCCGCGGAGACGGGTGCTGCGAGGCGAGGCATGATTCATGGTCGTTCCCCTTCCTGGTGGATCAGGCGGTCCCGGGCCGGCGGGCGAGCAGGCGCTGGCCGAGGGCGAACAGCGCATCGAGCACGACGGCCAGCAGGATCACCACGATCGACGCTCCCAGCATCATGGCATAGTCGTGGTTGCGCAGACCCAGGAACAGCGGCCGGCCGAGGCCCCCGGCGCCGACGTAGGCGGCCAGCGTCGCCGTGGCCACGACCTGCAGCGTCGCCAGCCGCACGCCGCCGAGGATCAGCCGCAGACCCAGCGGCACCTCCACGCCGAGCAGCACCTGCCGCGGGCTCATCCCCTGGGCGCGGGCGGCGTCGACGATCTGCGGGTCCACCGCCTCGACGCCGGAGTACGCGCCGGCGAGGATCGAGGGGACCGCCAGCACGATGAAGGCGACCATCGGGGCGGTCAGTCCGATCCCGGCGGCCAACGCCACCAGGGTGATCACCCCCAGCGTGGGCAGCGCCCGCGTGACTCCGGTGCTGACCACGGCGATCCCCCGGCCGCGGCCGGTATGGCCGATGAACAGCCCTGCCGGCAGCGCGACCAGCGCCGAGAGCCCGACGGCGAGCAGCGAGTAGAGCAGGTGCTCGCCGGCGCGGACGCCGAGCCCGCCCGGCCCCGTCCAGGAGTCGGCGGTCAGCACCCAGTCCAGCGCCTCCAGCAGCGAGGTCATGCTGCACCCCGCTCCCCGACCTGCGCCGGCTCTCGGGAGCCGGCACGGCGCGGCGCCGGCCGCCGCCAGGGCATCAGCACCCGGCCGAGGGCGACCAGCAGCAGATCCAGCACCAGCGCCAGCACGGCGGTCATCACGATGCCGGCGACGATCGAGGCGACGATGCCCCGTTCGAAGCCGTCGGTGAACAGCGAGCCGAGACTGGTGATGCCCAGCACCGCCGAGACGCTGACCAGGCTGATCGTCGAGACCGAGACCACCCGCAGCCCCGCCAGCAGCGCCGGACCGGCCAGCGGCAGCTCGACGGTCAGGAAGCGGCCGGCGGCGGAGTGCCCGACGGCGACGGCGGCCAGCCGCACGTCCTCCTCCACCGAGCCGAAGGCGTCGGCGGCCGACCGCACCATCAGTGCCAGACCGAACAGCGTCAGCGCCGCCACGGCGTTCAGCGGCTCCCGGATGCTGGTGCCCAGGATCAGCGGGAGCACGATGAACAGCGGCAGCGAGGGGATCGCATAGAGCAGCCCGATGCCGCCGACCAGCGGCTCGCGCAGCCGCGGCAGCCGCACGGCGAGCCGGCCCAGCGGCAGCGCGAGCAGGAAGGCCGCGAGCACCGCCGGGACGGTGAGCAGCAGGTGGTCGACGGTCAGCTCCAGGATCTGCGGGAGGTTCTCCAGGATCCACTGCACGGCGGTCATTCCCCGGCGCCGGCGGAGGGTCCGCCGTCGGCGTCGTCGAGCACGCCCAGCGGCCGACCGGCGTCGTCGGTGACCACCTGTCCGCCGCCGGGGCGCGGCGCGGCCCGCAGCTTCCGCCGCCCCGCGTCGAGCCCCAGGAAGCGGGAGACGAAGTCGTCGGCGGGCGCCTCGACGAGCTCGCGCGGCGTGCCCGTCTGGGCGGTGCGGCCGCCGGGCCGGAGGACCACGATCTGGTCGCCGAGGGCCAGCGCCTCGTCGATGTCGTGGGTGACGAAGACGATCGTCTTGCGCAGGTCGTCCTGCAGTCGGCGCAGCTCCCGCTGCAGCTCCAGCCGCACCAGCGGGTCGACGGCGCCGAAGGGCTCGTCCATCAGCAGGATGTTCGGGTCGTCGGCCAGCGCGCGGGCGACGCCCACGCGCTGCTGCTGGCCGCCGGAGAGCTGGCCGGGATGGCGCCGGGCGAGCTGCGGATCGAGGCCGACGACCTCCATCAGCTCCATCGCGCGCCGGCGGGCCTCGGCCCGAGGGGCGCCGTTCAGCCGAGGCACCGTGGCGATGTCCTCGACCACGCGACGATGCGGCATCAGCCCGGAGTTCTGCATGACGTAACCGATGCTGCGCCGCAGCGCCACCGGCCGCACCGTGGCGACGTCGACGTCATCGATGCGCACCGAGCCGGCCGTGGGCTCGACCATGCGATTGACCATCCGCAGCAGCGTGGTCTTGCCGCAGCCCGAGGAGCCCAGCAGCACGGTCGTGGTGTGCGAGGAAACGGTGAGGCTGAAGTCCTCCACGGCGGCGGTGCCGTCGGAGTAGGTCTTCGACACCTGACGGAACTCGATCACGACAGCGCCTCCTGTCCCTCGGTGGGCGGTCCGGGCGGTGTGCCCGCAGGCCCGTCCGCCCCTGCGCCGGGGCCCTGCTCCGGCGCGCCCGGACGCACCTCGGCGTGGGCGCCCAGCCGGCGGCCCATCACCTCGACGGCGTGCGGCGAGGAGTCGATGCAGACGAAGCGCCGTCCGGTCTCCGCGGCGACTGCGCCCAGCGTGCCGGAACCGGCGAAGAAGTCCAGCACCCAGTCGCCGGGCCGGGAGGAGGCGGTGACCATCCGGCGCAGCAGACCGGTGGGCTTCTGCGTCGGATAGCCGGTCTTCTCGCGGCCCGTCGGAGAGACGATGGTGTGCCACCAGACGTCGGTGGGCAGCTTGCCGCGGGCGGCCTTCTCCGGGGTGACCAGCCCGGGCGCCATGTACGGCTCGCGGTCCACCGCCTCGGCGTCGAAGTGATAGCCCTGCGGGTCCTTCACATAGACCAGGATGGTGTCGTGCTTCGTCGGCCAGCGCTTCTTCGTCCGGCCGCCGTAGTCGTAGGCCCAGACGATCTCGTTGAGGAAGCACTCGCGGCCGAAGACGACATCGAGCATCACCTTCGCGTAGTGCACCTCGCGGTAGTCCAGGTGCAGATACAGCGTGCCGGTCCGGTCGAGCAGCCGCCAGGCCTCCAGCAGCCGCGGCTCGAGGAACTCCCAGTAGTCGGTGAAGGAGTCGTCGTAGGCGGCCAGCAGCCGACGCACCGTCTCATAGCGCCGACCGCCGAAGCCGACATGGGCGCCCTCGGCGTGCCGGGTGGTGCTGGTGCGGACGCTGGTCCGGGCCCGACCGGTGTTGAACGGCGGATCCAGATAGATCATGGCGAAGCCGCCGTCCGGCAGCCCGCGCAGATGCTCGAGGTTCTCGCCCTCGAGCACCAGCGACGGACCGTCCGGGTCGAATGCGGTCGTCACCGATGCAGGTCCTCACTCGGCCCCGGGCTCAGGCGCCCGAGCCCGCCTGCCCGCCGTCGCCGTTCGTGGAGCCGCTCTCCGCGCCGGAGCCCGAGGAGCCGCCGCGACGACGACGCCGCCGGCGCCGCTGACCGCCGCCGGATCCGTTCGGGGTCGACTCGCCGGTCTCCGCCGTGCCACCGCCCTGGCCGTTCTGGCCCTCGGCCTGGCCGTTCCGGCCTCCGGCCTCCTCGGAGGACCGGCGCGTGCGCCGTCGGCGGCCGCGTCCCGAGCCGCCCCGGCCCGAACCGCTCTGCGCCGCGTCGTCCCGGCTCTGCCCGCGCGAGGCCGAGCTCTTGCGGCTGTCGGCGTCGGCGCCGCCCAGCTCCTCGAGCGTCTCGTCGTCCAGTCCGGTCTTCGAGCGCTTGTGGCGCGGCAGGCGCCCCTTGGTGCCCTTCGGGATGTCCAGGTCCTCGTAGAGGTGCGGCGAGGAGGAGTAGGTCTCCACCGGCTCCTCCACGCCCAGACCCAGCGCATTGTTGATCAGCTTCCAGCGCGGGACGTCCTGCCAGTCGACGAAGGTCACCGCGGTGCCCTTCTGCCCGGCGCGGCCGGTGCGGCCGACGCGGTGCAGATAGGCCTTCTCATCCTCGGGCGCGGTGAGGTTGATGACGTGGGTGACATCGGTGACGTCGATGCCGCGGGCGGCGACGTCGGTGGCCACCAGCACGTCGATCTTCTCGGTGCGGAAGGCCCGCAGCGCCTGCTCACGCGCGCCCTGGCCCAGGTCGCCGTGGATGGCCCCGGCGGCGAAGCCGCGCGAGATCAGCTCGGCGGAGAGCTTGTCGGCCTGCCGCTTGGTCCGGGTGAAGATGATCGTCCGCCCCCGGCCCTCGGCCTGCAGGATCCGGGCGATGACCTCGTCCTTGTCCAGCTGGTGGGCCCGGTAGATGACCTGCCGGATGTCCTTCTTGGTCACGCCCTCGTCGGCCGGATCCGCCGCGCGGATGTGGGTCGGCTTGGTCATGTAGCGGCGGGCCATGGAGACCACCGGCCCCGGCATGGTCGCCGAGAACAGCATGGTCTGGCGGCCGATCTCCGGCACCGCCGAGAGGATCTTCTCCACGTCGGGCAGGAAGCCGAGGTCGAGCATCTCGTCGGCTTCGTCGAGCACGACGATGTTGATGTTCTTCAGCTTCAGGTAGCGCTGACGGTGCAGGTCGATCAGCCGGCCCGGGGTGCCGACGACGATCTCGACGCCGCGCTGCAGCTCCTCGATCTGCGGCTCGTAGGCCCGGCCGCCGTAGATCGTGGCCACCCGGGCGCCGCGCTTGGCGCCGGCGACGCTGATGTCCTGGGCGACCTGGACGGCGAGCTCGCGCGTGGGCGTGACGATCAGCGCCTGCGGGGAGCCCGGCGCCTCCATCTCGTCGAAGCCGGCGTCATCGGGCGTGGTCACCCGCTGCAGCGCGGGGATGCCGAAGCCGAGGGTCTTGCCCGTTCCGGTCTTGGCCTGGCCGATGATGTCGCTGCCGCCCAGCGCGATGGGCAGCGTCTCCGCCTGGATCGGGAAGGGCGTGACGATGCCCTTCTGATCCAGCGCCTCGACGATCTCGGGGCGGACCGCGAAGTCGGCGAAGGTCACCTGCTCCTCGGCGGTCTGCGGCGCCTCGACGGTCTCAGCGGACTCGGCCTCATCGGCCGGTGCAGTGGTCTGTTCAGTCATAGGTTCTTTCATTCGGCGACTGCGGCGAAGCCGACAGTCTGCTTGGTGTCGGAGCCGATCTCCACATAGCCGATGGACGCGACGGGGACCACGATGGTCTTCTCCCGACGGTCCTGCAGGCTCAGCAGCGGCTTGTTCTGCTCGACCGCCTCGGCGACGCGCTGCTGCACGTCCTCGGCGGTGGCATCAGTCTCGACGACGATCTCGCGGGTGACGTTCTGCACTCCGATACGTACTTCCATGGTGCTCCTCCGTGTCTCTGCAGGGCCGCACGGAGCCCGCGCGGCCCTGACGTCTCCGCTCCGACGCCGGCCCCCGCGGCCGCGCACGGCCAGTGGGGCGACATCGTCATCCTCCCCGATACTACCCACCACGTCGGCTCAGCACCTCACCGGACCGGCGAGCGGTCCCGTGGACGGGTCGGTGGTCGGGACAGCGGTCGGGTCGGCGGTCGGCGCGACGTCGGCCCGCGCCGTCTCCGACTCACTCGGGGGCCGAGGCCGCCGAGTCGCCGGAGGCGGCCTCGGCCTCCTTCGGGAAGCCCGAGATCCCCCGCCAGGCCAGCCGTGCCGTCAGCTGTGAGGAGACGTCGAGGTCAGGACGTTCCGAGAGCCGGGACCAGTGCCGCGCGGCCGCGGTGACCATGCCGATCAGCCCGTGGCCGAGCAGCGTGGCCTCGGCCATCGGCTGGCCGGTGTCGTCGACGATGACTTCGGCGATCCGGACGGCGATCCGGTCGAAGAAGCGGTCCAGCCGGGACTCGACAGCCTCGTCGTTGTCCATCCCGGAGGCGAGCAGCAGCCGGTAGGCCTCGTCCTCGCGGGAGATGAACTCGTAGAAGGCGGTCATCGTCGCCGTGACGCGCTCCTTGTTGTCCTCTGTGGAGCTCAGCGCGGCGACCAGCATCTCCTCGAGCTGGCCCAGATGCGTCTCCAGCAGATCCAGGAAGAGTTCATGCTTGCCCGGGAAATGCTGATAGAGCACCGGCTTGGAGACTTCGGCGACTTCGGCGATGTCGTCCATCGAGGTGCTGTGGTACCCCTTGGCGACGAAGACCTGCAGCGCGCTGTCGAGCAGCTGGCGCCGACGCTGGGCGCGCGGCAGCCGCCGGGCCCGCTGCGGGGCGGGGGCGGGGAGCACGTCGTCGGTCATGGCCTCCCAGTCTACGGGACCTCGCCCGCGGCTGTCCGCCCGTGGGGTCGGAGCAGCCGCTCCGGCCCCACCTCGCCCGCGCCTCAGCGCGGCAGATGTCCGTACGCCGGGACGCCGGTGGCGAGATCGAGTAGCTCGGCGACAGTGTCCAGATCCGTGGTGTTCTCCCCGATCAGGTTCGGTTTGCCGGCACCGTGGTAGTCCGAGGACCCGGTGACCAGCAGATCGTGGCGCGCGGCCAGCTCGAGCAGCACCTGCCGCCCCTGCGGCGGATTGTCCCGATGACGGACTTCGACGCCGCCGAGCCCGGCCTCGACGAGGTCCTCCAGGTGTTCGGCCGCGAGCGTCCGGCCGCGAGCGGAGGCCATCCCGTGGGCGAGCACCGGCACTCCCCCGGCCCGGCGGATCAGCCGGATCGCCTCGTCCGGACGCATGTTCAGCTGCGGGACGTAGTAGGGCGAGCTGCGGTGCAGCAGACGGTCGAAGGCCTGCTGCCGATCGGCGACGACCCCGACGGCGACCAGTGCGTCGGCCAGGTGCGGTCGGCCCAGCGTGGCGCCGTCGGCCACGTGCGCCAGGACGTCCTCCCAGGTCAGCGGGAAGTCCTGGGCGAGCAGCTCGGTCATCCGCCGCGCCCGCTCCCAGCGACCTCCGCGGGCCCCGCGGATCGCCTCCGCGAGCTGGGGCTCGTGCGGGTCGTGGAGGAAGCTGAGCACGTGCACGCTGATGCCGTCCGCAGAGAGCGTGGTGATCTCCGTCCCCGGGACCAGCAGCACCCCGTGCTCCCCCGCGGCACGCATCGCCTCCGCCCAGCCGGCGGTGGTGTCGTGGTCGGTCAGCGCGATGCCGTCCAGCCCCGCGCGGGCGGCGGCGGCCACCACGGCCGCCGGGGGCTCGGTGCCGTCGGAGTACCAGGAGTGCGCATGCAGGTCGACGCCCATGCCCCTCACTGTATCCCCGCGGAAGCGCCGCGCAGACCGACGACGTCGCGCCTCGCCGGCTGACCCCGGTCCGACCCCTGCCCAGCCCCCTGCCCAGCCCGGATGTCACGTCCGCACCGGGTCGTCACGTCCGGGCCCGGGCGTGACGACCCGGTGCGGACGTGACATCCGGCACGACGAGCCAGGCCGACCCCGCGCCGGCGGGACTGCCCCGGTGGGACCGCGCGCACCGAAGTGACAGACTATGGAGCATGGTCAGTTCGCAGAATCATCCGTCTTCCCACGAGTCCTCCGAGTCCGCCGGATCGGCCGGCCCCGCGGAGGAGTTCGACGTCGTCTCCTCCGTCGAGCGGACCACGCTCACCCCCGCGGGCCCGGACCAGGAGACTGCCTCCGACGAGGCCGCCGACGCCGAGGGTCAGCCCCTCGAGGAGCGCGGGTCGAACCGGTCGCAGAAGCCGACCTCGCAGGCCTTCAAGGAGTTCATGGCCTCCCACTGGGCGCCGGCCGAGCAGGTCGAGCATGCCCGCGACGCGGTGGCCGACCATGCCGCGCGCCGCCGCGCCCGCGTCTCCCGGAACCACACCGGCGAGCGCCTGGTGATCCCGGCCGGCCCGCTGAAGGTCCGCTCGAACGACACCGACTACCGCTTCCGCCCGCACTCGGCCTTCGCCCACCTCACCGGACTGGGCCTGGACCACGAGCCGCATGCCGCGCTCGTCCTCGAACCGGTCGAGGAGGGCGCCGGCGACGACGGCTCCGACCATGAGTCCACGCTGTACTTCAAGCCGATGGCCGGCCGCGACACCGAAGAGTTCTACGCCGACGCCCGCTCCGGCGAGTTCTGGATCGGCTCGCGCCCGGACCTGGAGGAGTTCCGTCAGCGGCTGGGGATGCGCACTGCCGACGTCTCCCAGCTGGAGGTCGCGGTGACCAAGGATGCCGGCCCCGCCGAGCTCGGCGGCACCCGCATCCGGCTGCTGCGCGAGGTGGACTTCGACGTCGACGCCCTGGTCGACACCTCGCGGATCAACACGGGCATGGATCTGGAGGCCTCCGACGCCACCGACGCCGAGCTGGCCGAGGAGCTCTCCGAGCTGCGGCTGGTCAAGGACGACTGGGAGATCGCACAGCTGCGCGAGTCGGTGCGCTCGACGATCGCCGGCTTCGAGGACGTCGTCTCGGCGCTGCCGCGCGCCGTCGGCCACTCCCGCGGCGAGCGCGTGGTCGAGGGCGCCTTCTTCTCCCGGGCGCGGCTGGAGGGCAACGACCTCGGCTACGACACGATCGCCGCCAGCGGCAACAATGCCACCGTGCTGCACTGGATCCGCAACACCGGCGCCGTCCGCGACGGCGAGATGCTGCTGCTGGACGCCGGGGTGGAGGCCGACTCGCTCTACACCGCCGACATCACCCGCACCCTGCCGGTGAACGGCACCTACGCCCCCGTCCAGCGGAAGGTCTACGAGGCCGTGCTGGCCGCCGCCGACGCCGCCTTCGCCGTCGTGCGCCCGGGGATCCGCTTCCGCGATGTCCACCGCACCGCAGTGACCGTGCTCGCCGGGCACCTGGACTCGTGGGGCCTGCTGCCGGAGCCGCTGGAGGTGGTCCTGGCCGACTCCGGCCAGCACCACCGCCGGTGGATGCCGCACGGCACCAGCCACCACCTGGGCCTGGACGTCCACGACTGCGCCCAAGCCAAGCGGGACCTGTACCTGGACGGCGTGCTGGAGCCGGGCATGGTCTTCACCATCGAGCCGGGGCTGTACTTCAAGGCCGAGGACCTCGCCGTGCCGGAGGAGTTCCGCGGCATCGGTGTGCGCATCGAGGACGATGTGCTGGTCACCGCCGACGGCGCGGAGAACCTCTCCGCGGAGCTTCCGCGGAAGCCCGACGACGTCGAGGCCTGGATGCGCGAGGTCCAGGCCGGCGCCCGCGGCTGACCCGGCGCCGGGTCTCGACGGACGCGGCCGCTGACTGCGCAGGAGTCGCACGACGGCCGCGTCCGCGCACGTCACCGGCCCGCAGGCCTTCCCGGTGCGCCGGGGCGGGGCCGTATGCTGACCCCATCGGCGACCCTCGACCATCTCTCCGGGGTCGCATCGAGCGGAGGGAGGCTCCTGTGGGCATCATCGGCTGGCTCATCCTGGGACTGATCGCCGGAGCGATCGCCCGCGCCATCCTGCCGGGGAAGCAGCCCGGCGGCTGGATCGCCGCACTGATCACCGGCGTGCTGGGCGCGATGCTCGGCGGATTCCTCGCCTCGGCGCTCTTCGGCGTCGGCATCGGCGAGTCGTTCTTCGACCTGGGCACCTGGATCTTCGCGATCGCCGGCGGCGTGATCGTCGCCTTCCTCTGGCAGGCCCTGACCGGGCGCGGGCGCTCCGAAGCGTGACGCCCCCGCCGCGACGTCGCGGGGTCGCGATCTGACGTGATCCCGAAATGACGTGGTCACGAGCTCATGGTGTGGCGAGGTCGAGTGGTCACGAATGGCGGCATCCGGCGGGCTCGACGCGGCGTGTCGGACCGAGATGTCGTCAGAATCGACCACTCAGCGGGTGGTCTCCTCGGAGGACTCCCCGTCCTGCGGAGATGCCTGCTGCGACGAGGCAGGCTGCTGCGTCGGCACATCCTGCTGCGACGAGGCGTCCCGCGTGACGGGCTGTTCCACGTCCTGCGGGGCGGACGGCTCGGCGGACTCGGACGGCGTCTGCTCCGATGTCTGCTGCTCCGACGTCTGCGTCCCCGGTTCCTGCTGCTCGGCGGCGGGCGCGGCGCTCGTCGCGCTGCTCGCGCTCGAGGCGCTGGTGGTCCGCACCCCGTAGCGCGGCCGGCCGTCGGGCAGATCGCCGTAGCCGGCCCGCGGCTCCGCGGCCTGCGCCGCCGGAGCGCCCTCGGGCTGTCCGCGGTCCGGACCGGACTGGGCGCCCGGCTGGCCGGGCACGGGCTGCTGCGGGCCGGGAGCCGGCTGCTGCACCGGCGCCTGCGGGCCCGGCGCCGGCTGCATGCTGGAGACCCCGACGCCCTGCATGAGCCGCCGGGCGTGGCCGGCGGCGTCGAAGGAGCAGACGACGTCGAAGGAGGTCGCCACCAGCTGCGAGGAGGAGGCGAAGTCCCGCCGCCCGCGGCGCACCGCGTAGCCGATCACCCCGACGATCATCCACACCGCGCTGCCGAGCAGCACGGCGAAGAGGATGTCCAGCGGATTCGCCTGCGGGCCGAAGAGGTACATCAGGAAGCCGATGAAGGCGCCGAACATCGCCCCCTGCGCCGCGCCGGCGCCGGCGACCCGCGGGTAGGACAGTCGGCTGCGGATGTGCTCGACCGACCGCAGGTCATTGCCCACGATGGTCAGCATCTTGACGTCGAAGCCCTCGGACGCGGCCAGGTGGTCCACCACCTGCTGGGCCTCCTCGTACGTGCGGTAGCGGCCCAGCAGCTCGCCGCGCGGCAGGCCGCCGGCCTGCTGGGGAGTCATGGATGCGTTCATCGCCATGGCCCCATTGTGCCGGGTCGCGGCACCCGACGCGCGCCGCGGCCCCGGACGTTCGCACAGGGCGCACCGGCGTGCCGTCGTCCCGTCACGCCGCCGCGCCGTCGTGCCGATCCGTGCTCAGGCGGCCTCCGTCCCGCACGCCGGGGCGTCGTCGAGCAGCTCGAGCAGATGCGTCGCCGGCGCCTCGACGCGATCCCAGGAGGTGGACACCGCCGAGACCGTCCACGTCGGCGCGTCGGTCGCCAGCGGCCGCGCCGCCAGCGGGGCCGCCTGCGGCTTGGCGGCGACGTGCCGCGGCACCACCGCGACGCCGAGCCCGCGGCGCACCAGGTCCAGCAGCGTGTGCACGTCGTTGACCGCGCAGCGCACCCGGCGGGTGATGCCCTGATCGCCGAAGGCCGATTCGTTGAGCGCGCGGATCGCCCAGGAGTCGTTGAAGTCGACGAACTCTGCGTCGGCGAGCTCGCGACGTGCCAGCGGACCGCGGCCGGCGACCAGCGGATGCTCCGGAGCGGCGAGCAGCACCAGCTGCTCCTCCCCCAGTCGACGGTGCGGCAGCGGATCCAGATGCCGGTCGCCGGCCACGAAGGCGACGTCGAGCGCCTCGGCGCGCAGCATGGCCAGCAGGTCCTGCGAGCCGGTCTGGGTGAACTCGATCTCCACATTCGGGTGGCGCCGGTGGAAGCGTTCGAGCAGCGCGACGACGTCGACCACCCCGAGACACTGCTCGGAGCCGAGGCGCAGTCGGCCGGTCACCGCGCGACTGGCGGTGACCACCGTGTCGCGGGCGTCGGCGGCCTCGGCGAGCAGGCGGCGGGCATGGGGCAGCAGCGCCGCGCCGGCCTCAGTGGGCACCACCCGTCGGGTGGTCCGGTCGAAGAGTGCGGTGCCCAGCTCTTCCTCCAGCCCGCGGATCGCCGCGGAGAAGCCCGACTGCGAGATGCCCACCAGCTCGGCGGCCCGGGTGAAGTGCCGCTCCTCGGCCAGCGCCAGCAGATACTCCATCTGCCGCAGATCCATTGATCGCTCCTGCTTCTGCCGTCCAGTGCCGGCGATTGTTGGACTTTCTCAATCGAGCCTCCATAGAGTGACACACGGCACGCCGAGGACTCCACTCGCGGCCGCATCCTCAGCCTCGACGCGACGTCGCCGGCCGGCGCGCGCCCCGACCCCGGAGGAGAAGAGCCCCATGCAGACCCGCAGAATCGGCGACCGGTCCGTCTCGGCCATCGGACTCGGCGGCATGCCGCTGTCCATCGAGGGCCGCCCGGACCGCGATCAGGCGATCCGCACCGTCCACGCCGCGCTCGACGCCGGCGTCACGTTCATCGACACCGCCGACGCCTACCACCGCGACGCCGGTGAGGCCGGTCACAACGAGGAGCTCATCGCCGCAGCGCTCAGCAGCCGCGGCTCCGACGCCGACGAGGTGCTGGTCGCCACGAAGGCCGGACACCTGCGCCCGGGAGACGGCACCTGGACCCAGGACGGCCGCCCCGAGCATCTCAAGGCCGCGGCGAAGGAGTCCGCGCGCCGCCTCGGCGTCGAGGCCATCGGCCTGCACCAGTTCCACCGCCCCGACCCGGAGGTCCCCTACGCCGAGTCGATCGGCGCGCTGGTCGAGCTGCTCGACGAGGGGGTGATCCGCATGGCGGGGATCTCGAACGCGAACCTGTCGCAGATCGACGAGGCCGACGAGGTCCTCGGCGGCCGGCTCGCGTCGGTGCAGAATCAGTTCTCCCCGCGCTTCCGCTCCTCCGAGGAGGAGCTGCGGCGCTGCGCCGAGAAGGACGTGGCCTTCCTGCCGTGGAGTCCGCTGGGCGGCATCGCCAACGCCGCCGACCTGGCGGCGAACCACGCGGAGCTCGCCGCCGTCGCCGAGGAGACCGGCGCCTCGCCGCAGCAGGTGACGCTGGCCTGGGAGCTCTCGCTGGCCGACGTCGTCGTGCCCATCCCGGGCGCCTCGCGGCCGGAGAGCGTGCGCAGCTCGGCCGTCGCGGCGGAGCTGACGCTGAGCGCCGAGCAGCTCGCCCGGCTCTCCGCCTCCTGACCGCCGGGCCCTCCGGCCCCGTCCGACCCTCTGACCTGCACCCTGACCTGTCCCGCACGACCACCGCGAGATCCCCGAGGAGACCTGATGAAGACCATCGACATGCCCGACGTCCGCCTGCCCGCCCCGAACATCGTCCAGGGCCTGATGCGCATCCAGGAGAAGACCGACGACGAGGTCCGCGAGCTGGTGCGCACCGCCCGCGAGTCCGGCATCACCTTCCTCGACCACGCCGACGTCTACGGCGCCGAGCTGCACGGCTGCGAGCGCCGCTTCGCCGAGGCGACCCAGCTGACCCCCTCGGAGCGCGAGGAGTGGACCCTCCAGACCAAGGCCGGCATCGTCCGCGAAGGGCCGTACTTCGACTTCAGCCGCGAGCACCTGGTCTCCTCCGTCGAGGGCTCGCTGGAGGCCCTGGACACCGACTACATCGACATCCTGCTGCTGCACCGCCCCGATGCGCTGGTCGAGCCCGAGGAGGTCGCCGCGGCCTTCGATGAGCTGAAGTCCTCCGGCAAGGTGCGCGCCTTCGGCGTCTCCAATCACACCCCGCGGCAGATCGATCTGCTCCGGAAGTACGTCGACGAGCCGATCATCGCCAACCAGGTGCAGCTGTCGATCACCCACGCGCCGCTGATCGCCCAGGGCGTGGCGGCGAACATGCAGAACCTCGATCAGTCGGTCAGCCGCGACGACGGCCTGCTGGACTACTGCCGGCTGCACGACATCACCGTGCAGGCCTGGTCGCCGTTCCAGGCGGGCTTCTTCGACGGCCCTTTCCTCGGCTCGGACCGCTACCCGGAGCTGAACGCCGTCGTCGATCGGCTGGCGGCCGCCTACGACGTGCCGCCCATCGCGATCGCGACCGCCTGGATCACCCGCCACCCGGCGGACATGCAGGTGGTGCTGGGCACGACGTCGCCGGAGCGCGTCGCCGGAGCCGCCCAGGGCTCCGAGATCCCGCTTACCCGCGCAGAGTGGTACGAGCTCACCCGGGCCGCCGGCTACACGATCCCGTGAGCGACTGAACATCGCGGGTGCTGCGAGGCGGCGTCCGGCGGTCCGCGCGGCGGCCCCAGGGGTGACTCCCCACGGGTCGCCGCGCGAGACTGAAGGCCTCGATCGGGCTCGTCACCGGTGCGGGCCCACGGCGGGAGGTCACGATGAGCGGCGGACGAGACGCGGGCACACCTGAGCACCCGGGCGCCGACGGGCATGGTGAGGACGGCGAGGCGGTTCCCCCGGTCGTCGACCGCGAGACCTGGCGCCGTCGCCGGGAGGCCCTGCTGCTGCGCGAGAAGGCCCACACGCGAGAGGGCGACGCGATCGCCGCGGAGCGCCGGCGACTGCCGATGACCGAGGTCGCCCCGGTGGAGCTCGTCGGCCCCGAGGGCCCGACCCCGCTGGTCGACGTCTTCGACGGGCGCGAGCAGCTGATCGTCTATCGACACATGTTCTACGACGGCGAGCCCTTCGACCGACAGTGCGAGGGCTGCACGCACAATCTCTGGAACATCCGCGATGCCTGGCCCTATCTGAACGCCCGCGGAGTGAGCTTCGCCGTCTTCGGCGACGGGCCCTATGAGGAACTGGCCCGGTTCCGCACCTTCATGGACTACACCCACCCCTGGTACTCCAACCAGCAGGTCGAGGATCCGGCCGTGGGCGGCGGCGGGCACATCACCTGCTATCTGCGGCGGAGGAACCGGGTGTTCCTGACCTACTCGACGACGGGCCGCGGGGTGGAGAAGCTCTCGACACTGGACCTCCTCGATCTCACCCCCTACGGCCGCCAGGAGGTCTGGGAGGATTCCCCGGCCGGCTGGCCGCAGGATCCGACGCACAGCTTCCTGCGCACCGACGTCTCCGGTCGCGCCGTCGGCGTCGGCGACCATGGGGAACGTCCGGGGCGTCCGACCGCACAGTGGACCCGCCCCGGAGTCCCCTCCACCGACGGCGGCTCGGACGCCTAGACTGGGACGGTGCCTGATCCGACCGCCACTGACATCACCGGCAGCATCCGCCGCCACCTCGCCCAGGTCATGGACCCCGAGCTGCGCCTGCCGATCACCCAGCTGGGAATGGTCGGCGACGTCGCCGTGGACGGCGAGGGCGTCGCCGATGTGACCGTCAAGCTGACCATCGCCGCCTGCCCGAAGCAGCAGACGATCACCGACGACGTCACCGCCGCGGCGGTGCGCGCCGAGGGGGTCTCCACCGCCCGGGTCCATCTGGACGTGATGACCCCCGAGGAGCGCGCCCGACTGAAGGAGGACCTGCGCGGCGAGGGCGGCAAGATCAACCACTTCGCCCAGCCCGACAGCCTGACCCGCGTCTACGCGGTGGCCTCCGGCAAGGGTGGAGTCGGCAAGTCCTCGGTGACGGTGAACCTCGCCTGCGCGATGGCCGCCGACGGGCTGAAGGTCGGCATCGTCGACGCCGACGTCCACGGCTTCTCGGTGCCCGGGCTGATGGGCATCACCGACACCCCCACCCGGCTGGACGAGATGATCCTGCCGCCGGTCGCCCACGGGGTGAAGACCATCTCCATCGGCATGTTCGTCGAGGGCAACCAGGCGGTGGCCTGGCGCGGGCCCATGCTGCACCGGGCGGTGGAGCAGTTCCTCACCGACGTCCACTTCGGCGATCTCGACGTGCTGCTGCTGGACCTGCCGCCGGGGACCGGCGACATCGCCATCTCCGTGGCCCAGCTGCTGCCCGGCTCGGAGCTGCTGGTGGTCACCACGCCGCAGGCGGCGGCCTCGGGCATCGCCGAGCGCGCCGGCGGGCTGAGCACGCAGACCGAGCAGAAGGTCGCCGGGGTCATCGAGAACATGGCTCCGATGGTCCTGCCCGACGGCAGTTCGCTGGACCTCTTCGGATCCGGCGGCGGCCAGGTCGTCGCCGACAGGCTCACCGAGGATCTGGGGGCCGAGGTCCCGCTGCTGGGCTCGGTGCCGCTGGACATGGACCTGCGCTCCGCCGGCGACGCCGGCGATCCGGTGGTGCTCTCCGCCCCCGAGTCGCCGGCCGGCTCGGCGCTGCGGGATATCGCTTCGGCGCTGGCGCACCGTCCGCGCGGCATCGCCGACCGCTCGCTGCCCTTCGGCCCCGCCTGACCCCCGACGACTCGGCGTCCGGCTCGCGGCGGCGACGCCGCGGCGGCGACTCAGGTGGCGTCGACGTCGAAGGGCGCAGGGTGCAGTCCCGGGACCTCGGGGGCGCCGTCGTCGCTCGTCGAGCCCGGCTGCACTCCGGCTCCCGCCATCCCGGCGGCCAACGCCGAGCCGCCGGCGGGTCCCTCCGACGTCGTGCCCGCGGCCGCCCCGGCGGCACCGGCCGCCATGGCCGCGCCCGTCGCGGCGGAGGCGCCGCCGAAGACCGACCGGGGGTCGTCCGCGCCGGAGCCCGTCGCCGCTCCTGACGCGGCCGCGCCGCCGGAGGTGCTCCGCGACCTGCCCGAACCGGCCGCGCCGCGCGCAGATCCGGCCGCCGTCCCGCGCCGCTCGCTGGACAGGCGGGCCGAGTCGCGGACCTCGGTCACGGCCCGGCGCGTCTCCTCGTAGTCCTCGGCCAGCGCCTCACGGATGATGCGCCGCGGGTCGTACTGGCGCGGGTCATAGCGCTTCCAGTCGACCTCGTCGAAGTCGGTGCCGGTCTCCTCCCGGAAATACTCCTTGGCGTCCTCGGCCTTGCTGCGCGCCTGACGCACCCACCGTGCCAGCGTCTGCGCATAGGCGGGCAGGCGTTCGGGACCGAGGAGCACGACGGCGAGCACACCCAGGATGATGAACTCGTACCCATTGAGACCAGGCATGTGCTCAAATCTACCTGCTGTCGGCGCCCGCTGCGGCGCCGGCTCAGTCCATCCAGCCGAGCAGCGAGCGGAAGCCGCGCTCGAGCCGCTCGCCGGCATCCGGCGAGGAGGGCATCTGCTGCACGCGCGAGCGATCGGTGGTCATCACCCAGTCGGCCACCGCGGCCACGGCGGAGGCGTCGAGATCGGAGGTGATGACGTACTGCACGGGGCCGGCGTCGACGGCCGCCGTCCAGCGGCCCTCGGCGGCCGACCGGTAGACGGTGCAGTCCTCTCCGGTGGGCAGCGTGAGCGATTCCCGGTCCAGCGCGTCGAGGTCCAGCATCTCGTCGAGCTTCTCGGCCAGCGGCCGCAGCTCGGTCGACTCGTCGGCCGGGCGGGTCTCGGCGACGGTGATCGCGTGCTCGCCGTCGGTGTGGTGCACCTGGACGGTGCGCACGCCCGCGGCCTGGGCGGTGACAGCGTCGTCGGCCTGCATCGCCTGCCCGAGCCCGTGCAGCTCGGCGACGTTCCAACCGAGCCGGTGCAGCCTGTCGAGCTGGTCCAGCGGCACGCTGCGCACCGGCATCCGCTCGACGGCGCCGGGGAGGCTCGCGACGCGGCCCTGCGGTCGCCGAGACTCCTCCAGACCGACCGGCAGGCTGGCCGCGGGCGTCGACGCCGCGGCGGCGCCCGCCCCCGGCGAGGCGGTCGGCGCGGAGGACGGCGCGGATCCCGACAGTCCGGCGCCGTCGGAGGCCTGCGGCCTCCGGGCGTCTGACGCGGTCGAGGAGGCGGGCGCGGGGCCGGAGCTCGCGGCGTCGCCGGAGGCCTGCGGCGGCGCGGATCGGGTGATGTCGACGGAGCTCGGATCCGGCGAGGACGACGCGCCCTCGGCGGCCCCCGGCGCCGTCGCCGCGGCGGAGCCATCGCCCGTCTCCGCGGAGCTGCCGCCGTCCTGGCGAGAGGTGGTCAGCGCCTCCACGCTGGAGACCTGCCCGGTCCCCCGCCCGCCGAGGTACCAGGCCGCGGCGACCACTGCGGCACAGGCGGTGAGGGCCACCAGGCACATCACCCCGGGCCAGCCGAGACGCGGACGACTCGGTCGGGGCCGGCGGTGCTGGGCGGGGGCGGGGGCCTGTGGCATCACTGCCCATGATGCGAGGGGCAGCTGAGCGTAGGCTGGATATGAGCCGGCGGGTCTCGAAACACTGGCGGCCCTGCGAGTTGCCGAACCTCAGCGCCCGTCAGTGTTCAGCTGCACCGACGGTCTCGGGAAACTGCTCCGCGCGCAGTCCTTCGCTGGCGGCGTATTCCAGCGCGTCCGCCTCATCGTGGTACTCGATCAGTTGGACCTCGTGGGCGAGCAGCACGTCCTTCACTGCACCTGGGGTCGTATAGAAGTACTCGCGCCGCATGTTGACCAGGTTCACGCGTCGGTCGGCGAACTGACGATGCAGCGTCTTCTCCAGACTGACCGCGTCCTCGCTGAAGATCATCGTGTGCTTGTCGAAATTGAACGGCACCGATGCGTCCGAGAGCTCCTTCACCCGGTCGTCCGGATTGAGTCGTCGTGTCATCCCGATCTTCACGATCCCGGGGCCGAATGCTCCCCGGTTCGAGATGACATAGACATAGCCGGCCCTCGTATTCGCCATCGTGGACTCCACGTCGGACAGCTCTCCCTCCGCCTCGTCCAGCGCAGCACGGGCTCTGGCGATCTCATCGCCGTCCCCTTGGGTCTCGAGTCGGGCGAGGACGTTCCGCCGATGCTCGACTTCCTTCTCCTGCTGGGCCTTCGCCGCAGCGAGTTCCTTCTGGGCCTGTTGCTCTTCACGGGCCCGCTGTCGAGCTTCCCGCTCATCCTCCTTGGCGGCTTTCACCGCCTCGAGATGCGCATGGGTCAGCTCGAGCTCACGCTCCCGCAGAGACAGATACTCCTGCGAGATGCTGATGTCCATCGATCTGCCCAGCCGCTCCACCTGGGACGCCGACTTCTCGAGACGCTTCTTCGCCGCCGCCAGATGGCCCGCCTTGACCGAATTCACAGCGTTCTCAGCTTCCGCGTTGAAGGCGCGCAGGAGCAGCTTCACCATGTCTGCGACCATCTTCCGGCCCTGTGCGAGGCTGTTGTTGTACTGCATGCTCGTCGACCCGGTCGCTGCCGTCCGCTCTCGGACCTTGCCCTTGATCCGGGCTTGCGTGTCCTTCAGCGCGTCCTTGTACCGAACCGAGTCCTCAGCAGGGTTCTCGAAGTCGTAGAGACCGTAGTCCGAGAGATCCACCTGGTCCCGAAGGTCGACCACGCTGTTCCTGAGCTCTGCGACGCGGGCCTCTTCGCGGGCTGCTTGCTGATCGAGGTCCTCGATCGCAGCTTGGAGTTCCCCCGCGCGATGCTCGCGTTGGACGATCTCCATTCCTCCGACGCGCTGTGCGGCATCCTGGAACCATGCAGCTCGATGCTCCGCGTAGGCGGCACGACGCGCGTCCCTTCGAGCCTGACTGCGGAGGACCAGAACGTACACGAGCGCCGCCGGCGCCAGCACGAGACCTGCGACCGGCACCATCGCCAGGACCAGGAGAACGACGACGGTGACGAACAGAGGCGTGCTCTCTGCAAGGGGCGGTCTAGACTGCAGGGCAACAGGCGAGGTGTTGGACATGATTCCTCCGAGACGACGGTGCGAGTGTGACCCGTTGCGACTCTAGACGAACCCCGTGACAGGGGGCTCTCCGCATGCTCAGGATGAGACGCATACGTCGGTCGCCTCGAAGATGTGGGAACCTCGCGAGGTCTATATGATGAGCCGGAGCGGCGTCGGACGCCACCGGTTCCCTCGGCTCCACAGTCCGCGGCTGCACTGTCCGCCGCGCCGTCGCCGTCTCTCCCCGTCCTCGCCGCAGAAAGGTGCCATGAAAGCCTTGAACTCCCCGCACACCGCCAAGCACGCCGGCTGGTTGTACGCCGAGCAGCATCGCGGTGAGGATCCGGTGCTGGAGGCGGCACGGGCGCGCGGCGAGGATCTCGGCGTCCGTCCGGTCTCCGAGGGCGCGGCGGCGACGCTGACGGTGCTCGCCGCCTCCTCGAACGCCCGGGCGCTGGTGGAGGTGGGCACCGGTGTCGGGGTCTCCGGAGTCTCGCTGCTCCGCGGCGCCACCGCACAAGCGGTGCTGACCAGCATCGATCCCGATCCCGAGCACCTGCAGGCGGCCCGGCAGGCCTTCGCCGACGACGGCGTCCCGGCCTCGAGGACGCGACTCATCACCGGCGATGCGGCCGTCGTGCTGCGGCGTCTGACCACTTCGGGCTATGACCTGGTGCTGCTCGACGCCGGCACCCCCGACGTGCCCGTCTACGTCTCCGAGGCGCTGCGCATGCTGCACTCCGGCGGCATGCTGATCATCAACGACGCCCTCGACCACGACCGCGTGCCGCGGCCGGCCGTGCGCGAGGAGAGCACCCGGATGATGCGCGAGGTCGAGCGGATGCTGCGCGACGACGAGCGCCTGGTGACCACGATGCTGGGAACCGGCACCGGACTGCTGGTCGCCGTCGTGCGGTGAGTCGGGGCGCAGGGGCTCGACGCGACGGCGGCCGGCGAACGGCCCCGGAGGATTCCTTGTGGCGACAGCGCTTGCGCTGGAGCGAAGGAGGAGGGCCCGTTCGCCGGCCGTCCCGGGGGCGAGCGTCGTCCGCCGCCCGGGGGGGGCTCTCACTCCCCGACGGCGTCGATCAGGCACTCCTTGAGCGCCTGGGCTTCCTCGTCGTTGATCTCCAGGACCAGACGGCCTCCGCCGTCGATCGGCACTCGCATGATCAGGCTGCGGCCCTCTTGGGCCACCTCCATCGGACCGTCACCAGTACGCGGTTTCATTGCAGCCATCGAGTGCTTCCCTTCTGGTGTTCCTCACTGCGGATCGGGCCGTCCGCCGCGCACGGCGGTCGCCCGATCAGGTCGGATGCGCGCGGCATCCTGTCTCCTAGTATCCCCCATGGCGGAGGATCCTCACCGGGATCAGCGTCGAGTCCCCTCGTCACGGAGCCGGTCGGCCAGCGTGTCGAGCAGGGCGTCGACCTGGTCCATCCGATAGCCGCGCACTGCGGAGTCGAATCGGACCTCGTCGAGGTCCTCGGCGGTCAGGCCGTCTGCACGGGCACGCTCGATGAGCTCGTCGACGTCGCTCGCCCCTCCGGCCGGCGGGTCCTCCTCGACCGGCTCCGGACCGCTCCAGCGGCCCATCAGGAGCAGCACGATGCCGCCGAGCACGATGAGCGCCAGCAGATACAGCCAGACCATGTGTTCCACCCTATACCCGCCTCGGGTGCTCAGGACCACCGCGACGACGAGGAGCGAGCTCCGCGGAGGCGACTCGGCAGGACCGACTCAGCAGGACCGGCTCAGCGACGGCCGGCGATGCCGGCGGCCTGGAGCAGCTGCGGCAGCACCTCGCCCGAGGGGCCGCGGATCGCGAAGTCGACGAGGTCGGTCAGCTCGGTCTCCTGCGGATTGACCTCGATGATCGGCACCCCACGTTCCAGGCCCAGCAGTGGCAGCGAGGCCGCGGGCTGGACCATGCCGGAGGTTCCCACGGCCAGCACCAGGTCGGCGGCGCGGATCGCCGCCGAGGAGGCGTCGAAGTCCGATGCGGGCAGCATCTCGCCGAACCAGACGATGTCCGGACGCATCAGCCCCTCCTCGCAGTGGGTGCAGAAGGGCGGATCCACGGGCTCCGGCGGGGCGGTGAAACCGTCGAACTCCGACGGCGGCAGCTCGTCGGGCTCGCCGCAGTCGGCGCACCGGTGGGCGGCGATGCGCCCATGCAGATGTCCGAGCACGTGGGCGCCGGCGCGCTCATGCAGATCGTCGACGTTCTGCGTGGAGACCACCAGCCATCCGCCGTCGACGTCGGCCAGGCGCTGCTGCCAGAGCGCCAGGGCCCGGTGCCCGGCGTTCGGCTCCACTGCGGCGATCAGCGCCTGGCGCCAGCGGTACCAGGTCCAGACCAGGGCGGGGTCGTTCTCGTAGGCCTCGACAGTCGCCAGCTCCTCGGCGGAGAACCGCTCCCAGAGCCCGGTCTGGACCTCCCGGAAGGTCGGCACGCCGGACTCCGCGGAGATCCCGGCGCCGGTGAGCACCACGACGCGACGGGCCTCGCGGACCAGCGCGACGACCTCGTCGGGCACCTCTTCGCTGACGGAGAGCTCTCGCATGCCTTCACCGTAGCGAGTCGGCGTCCCCGAGCTGAAGCGTCGCGGCCCGCGCGTCCGGCTGACCAGGCCGTCGTCCGTTCCCCGCCGCGGCTTGGGACGCCTAGGGTGAGGGAAGGACTCGGTCCGCCGAGTCAGGCCGCCAGCGGCCGCGCGTCCACGAGGAGGAACGATGACTCAGCAGCCACCCCACGGTCCCGGCCCCGACCGCCCGACGGGTCCTGACGACGCCTCGAGCGAGCCCCCGGGCGAGGCCCCCGGCGGAGCACCGCAGAACCGTCCGGACGAGCAGACGCCGCCGCAGGGTTCCCCTCCGCACGGACCTCCCGCGCAGGGTCCCCCTCCGCAGGGTCCGCCGCAGGCCCCTCCCGGCGGCGGCCCGGCGCCGGCCGGACCCGCGCCGATGGTGCCTCCGCTGACCGCCGGCGAGGAGCAGGGCTGGAGCATCGGCGCCCATCTGGGCGGCATCATCGCCAGCTTCATCCCTGCACTGGTGATCTGGCTGGTCTTCCGCGAGCGCAGCCGCATGGTCGCCGACCATGCCAAGGAGGCGCTGAACTTCCAGATCACAGTGGCGATCGCCTATGTGGCCGGCTGGGTGCTGACCATCATTCTGATCGGCCCGCTGATCAGTCTCGCCGCCTGGGTCTGCTCGATCGTCTTCGCCATCCTGGCCTCCGTCGCGGCGAATAAGCGCCAGGCGTATCGGTACCCGGTCTCCATCCGGTTCGTCTCCTGACCACTCGGTCGATCCGGGACGTCGGCCGGGCCGGTCCCGCCCGGCCGACGTCGGTCCCGGCATCGCACTGTGGGATGGTGGGACCGGCGGCCCGGCTCAGGACTTGCGGTTGTAGACGAACATCGAGATCGGCCCGAAGATCACCACGAGCACCGCGCAGTAGATCAGCACCGCGGTGATCGAGCCGATGTCGTAGACCCCGTCCATGAACTCGCGGATGCAGCCGACCAGTGTGGAGACCGGGTTGGCCTCGGCGAAGGCCCGCACCGGGCCGGGCATCGACTCAGTGGGGGCGAAGATGTTCGACACGAAGGTCAGCGGCATCATGATGAACATCGACACGCCCATCGCCGCCTGCTCAGTGCGCATCAGCAGCGCCACTGTGGTCCACACCCAGGACAGGCAGAAGCTGAACACCAGCAGCATGAGGAAGGCCGCGAGCACTCCCGGGAGTCCGCCGGCCGGCCGGAATCCCATGATGAAGCCGACCACCAGGATGATGACGCCGGCCAGCGTGTAGCGGACCTGGTCGCCCAGCAGCGCGCCGACCAGCTGGGCCGGACGCCAGACCGGCAGCGAGCGGAAGCGGTCGAAGACACCTTTGGAGATGTCCCGGTTCAGTGTCAGTCCGGTGTACATCGTGATCATCACCAGCGTCTGGGCGAATATGCCGGGGATCAGCCACTGCACGTAGGCGCCGACGGCGTCGCCGCCGGCCTCCTGGCCCGAGACCGCCGCGCCGATGGAGCCGCCGAAGACGTAGGTCATCATCACCGTCATCATGATCGGGAAGATGGTGACGTCGAAGAGCTGCTCGGGCACATGCTTGATCTTCAGCAGCGCCCGCCAGCCGTAAGTCAGCGAGGCGCTGACGGCTCCGGGCCGCTGCGGGGTATCCTGACGGCTGACCAGGATATGGCGGATCCGCTCGGCCTCCGCCGGGACCGTGGACGTGCCGTTCGTCGTGGTGCTCATCGGGTCCTCGCCTCCGCCTCGTCGTCGACCGCGCGGCCGGCAGTGCCGTGATCGCCGCCGTCGGCGGCGGCCTCCTGCTCATCGCCCGCGACGTCGCCGTCGGGCTCGGGTTTCCTGCCGGTCAGCGCCATGAAGACTTCGTCCAGGCTCGGCTGCCCCACGGAGAAGGTCTCCACCTCCACGCCGGCCTCCTCCAGCGCGGTCAACGCCGTCGAGGCCCGCGCCCCGGCGTCGAGCCGCGCGGTGAGCGCCGTCGGGTCGGCTTCGCGGACGACGTCGGCGGACAGCGCGGCCGCCAGGATCTCGGCGGCCCGCTCGCGGTCTTCGGCCTCGACCACCCGCACGTTCAGCGCGCCGGCGCCGACCTGGGCCTTCAGCTGTCCCGGCGTGCCCTCGGCGATGACCCGCCCGTGGTCGATGACCGCCAGCCGGTCGGCCAGCTGGTCGGCCTCCTCGAGATACTGGGTCGTCAGCACCACTGTGGTGCCGGCGTCGACGAGCGTGCGGATGATGTCCCAGACCTGATTGCGGCTGCGCGGGTCGATGCCGGTGGTCGGCTCGTCGAGGAAGATCAGCTCCGGGGTGACCAGCAGGGACCCGGCGATGTCCAGCCGGCGCCGCATGCCGCCCGAGTACTTCTTCACCTGCCGTCCGGCCGCGTCGCCGAGGCCGAACGCCTCGAGCAGCTCCTGTCCCCGGCTCCGGGCGGCGCGCGCGGCGAAGCCCTGCAGCCGCCCCAGCAGCACGAGGTTCTCGAGTCCGGTCAGGTCCTCGTCGAGCGAGGCGAACTGGCCGGTCAGCGCGATCTTGCCGCGCACGGCCGCGGGTTCGGACCGCACGTCGTGGCCCAGCACGTGGGCCTGCCCGCCGTCGAGGCGCAACAGCGTGGCCAGCATGCGGATCACTGTGGTCTTGCCCGCACCGTTGGGGCCGAGCACGCCGTAGATGCCGCCGCGGCGGATGGACAGGTCGACGCCGTCGACGGCGGTCGTCTCGCCGAAGCGCTTGACCAGACCGCGCGTCTCCACGGCGAGGTCGTCTGATCTCAGAGTCATCGAGTGTCCTTCCTCCGGCGGGCCGGAGCGTCGTGAGGTGCGAGCGCCGGAGCCTGCCGCGGCTCATGCCGCATCCCTCGACACACGGGGTTCCGAGACGCTGCGACGAGGATATCGCCACGGCGTACTGTCGGGACAGGCCCCGGGTCCGACGATAGGGCCGGATGCGGACAGATCCTGTCCGCATCGGCGCGACGCCGGCTCTCCGATCCGGGGTCAGGCGACCTGCGGCGCCCCGCGCCGACTCTCGGGCGGCACGTCGTAGAGCAGATGCGTCACCCGGTCACCGGCGACGAGGCGCGTCGGATCACCCAGCCGCACCGGCGCCCCGCCCTCGGGGACGCCGAAGAAGGAGCGCCCGGTCCCGAAGACCACGGGCACCACGTTCATCACCACCTGGTCGATGAGCCCTCGCCGCAGCGCCTGGCCGCCGACCTGTCCGGCGGCGACGTCGACGTCGCGGTCTCCGGCGAGTTCCTGCGCCGTGGCGATCGCGGCGTCGACTCCCTCGGCGACGAAGGTGAACGGCGCGGTCGCCGCCGGGGCCCAGTCGCGAGGCGGTGCATGGGTCACCACGACCACGTGCTGACCGGCCGGAGGCGTGCCTCCCCACCCGTCGGTGTGGTCGAAGAGCCGCCGTCCGATCATCATCACGCCGATGTGCGCGTAGACGGCCTGCATGAAGTCTCGGGAGGCGACGGTGGTGCGGAGCGGGTAGTGACCGTGCTCCGAGAGGCTCCATTCCACGTCTCCGCCGACCAGCCAGTCGAACAGCGGGTCCACCGAGTCGTCCTCGTGGGCGATGAAACCGTCCAGCGAGACGGCGGCCGCTCCCAGAATGGTCCGTCCCATGCCTGCTTCCCTCCTCCTGCGCCCGCACCGCGAGGACGCCCGGCGCGGAAGGCCGCCGGATTCACTCTGGAACGGTCCTCGCCCCGTCGACGGCGGTGAGCTTGTCTGCGCTGAGAGTAACCGTCGACCAGCGCCGCCGTCCCGGGTCGACGGCCGGAGGCGGCCCCGGGACTCCGGCCGCCGCGAGGGCGACCGCAGGGTCACGGCCCGGGACCGTCACCTCGCAGAATCACTGCGCGGCGCCGCCGCGCAGCTGCTGGTCCAGGAAACGATGGATCAGCCCCTCGAGCGTGGCCTGCTGGGCCGGCGAGGCCGCGCCGCCGTGGCCGCCCTCGGTGTTCTCCCAGTAGCGCACGTCCGCGCCGATCGACTCCAGCGCCGCGGCCATCTTGCGCGCGTGGCCGGGGTGGACGCGGTCGTCCCGGGTGGAGGTGGTCAGCAGCACCGGCGGCAGCTCGACCCCCTCTCCCAGCAGGTGGTACGGCGAGAAGGTGCGGATGAACTCCCAGTCCTCGGTGTCCGGGTCGCCGTACTCGGCGCGCCAGGAGGCCCCGGCCAGCAGATGCGAATAGCGCTTCATGTCCAGCAGCGGCACCTGGATGACCACCGCCCCGAAGAGCTCCGGGCGGGTGGCCAGCATCATCCCGGTCAGCAGGCCGCCGTTGGAGCCGCCGCGGCAGGCCAGCTGCGGCACTGTGGTCACTCCGGCGTCGACCAGCTCGCGGGCGACGGCGGCGAAGTCCTCATAGGCTCGGTGCCGGTTCTCGCGCAGCGCCGCCCGGTGCCAGTCGGGGCCGTACTCCCCGCCGCCCCGGATGCAGGCGACGGCGAAGACTCCTCCGCGCTCCAGCCAGCCCTTCCCCGTCAGCGGCAGGTAGCTCGGCGTCCGGGAGACCTGGAAGCCGCCGTAGCCGGAGAGCAGCGTGGGCGCCGGCTCCGGCGTCGTGCCGTCGGCCGGGTTCAGCACCTCAGCCGGACCGATGAGGAAATACGGCACGCGCGTGCCGTCGTCGCTTGTCGCGAAGCGCCGGAGGCTGGTCAGCCCGGTCGCGTCGAACCGCTCCGGCGCCTGCTTCAGCACCTCCAGCGTCTCGCTCCCGCCGTCAGGCAGCGCGGAGAGGTCGCCGAGGTGCAGCGTCGTCGGTCGCAGGTGGTCGGCGGCGGTCAGCCAGACCTCGTCTGAGTCGGCCTCGTCGACGGCGCTCAGGCTCAGCGACCCCGAGACCTCGGCGAAGACCGGGACGGAGGTCCAGGCACCGGCCTCCTCGCGCCAGAAGGCCTCGACACGGTGGACGACGTCCTCCATCAGCGTGAGCACCAGCATCGACCGCGTGGTGGTCACCGCCTGCAGCGAGGTCGAGGCGTCCGGGGCGAAGAGGACCGTCGGCGCAGTCTCCCCGGCCAGGAAGCCGTCGACGTCGGCGACGGCGAACCCGCCGCCGGGCACCGTCACCCCGCCGGCGGTGAAGCTGGTGCGCGGCATGAACAGCAGCAGATCCCGATGGACCCCGACGCGGACGTCGGTGGGAACCTCGATGCGCCGCGGCCCGTCCGCGGTGAGCAGATGGGTCTCGTGGTCGTGGAAGCCCAGAGCCCGGACGGCGACGTCGCGCTCGAAGCCGGGGGTGTCGAGATGTCCGGCGCTGGCGGTCAGATGATCGGCCTCGACCGAGATGACCTCCTCGGCCGCGGACAGCGGCGTGCCGCGGCGCCAGCGGCGCACCGTGCGCGGGTAGCCGGAGGAGGTGACCATCGCCGGATCCGGGGCGTCAGCGACGTCGGCGGCGGTAGCGTCGTCGACCCTCGCCGTCTCCTCCGGTGCGGCCGGCATCCGATCGACGGTCGCATAGACCGTGTCGCCGTCGATCCAGCTCACCGAGCCTTTGCCCTGCGCACGGACGAAGCCGCCGTCGGCCTCGCCGACGAAGCGTCGCTCGAGCAGGTCGAACTCGCGGGTGACGTCGGCGTCGGAGCCGCCCGGCGAGAGCGAGACCAGCGCATGCCGCCACGGCTCGTCGGCGGCCGGGCGCAGCACGTCCGCGCCGTGCCAGACCCAGGTGACGCCCTCGGCCGCGGAGAGCGCGTCGAGGTCCAGCAGGATCTCCCAGTCGGGGTCCTCGGTGCGGTAGGAGGCCGGCGTGGTGCGCCGCCAGATCCCCTGCGGATGCTCGGCGTCGGTCCAGAAGTTGTACAGGTGCTCGCCGCGCCGGACGACGCCGGGGATGCGGTCCGAGGCGTCGAGGATATCGCGCAGGTCCTCGCGCAGCGGCTCGAACGCCGCATCGGCCAGCTCCGCCTCGGCGGCGGCATTGCGCCGGTGCACCCAGTCCAGCGCCTCGGCGGACTCGACCTCCTCAAGCCAGCGGTGGGGGTCGTGCTCCGGATCGATCAGGCGGGTCTGCGAGGAACTCATGAGCCCATCGTATGTCTCGGGCCGTGCGCGGCTCAGCCGGTGTTCTGCAGGCCGGCGGCCACGCCCTTGAGGCTGATCAGCAGCAGGTTCCGCGGATCGTCGAGCTGCTCGTCGTCCAGCTCGCCGGAGCGCAGCGCCCGCAGCGCGCGCAGCTGCAGCAGCGAGAGCGCATCCACGTAGGGGTTGCGCAGCTCGACCGCCCGGCCGAGGACCTGATGGGACTCCAGCAGCCGGGACTGGTCGGTGATCTTCAGGACCCACTCGGTGGTCAGGTCCAGCTCCTCGAGCACCAGCGACGCGAGGTCCTCGCGGTCGCCGAGGGCGAGGTACCGCTCGGCGATCCGACGGTCGGTCTTGGCCAGCGACATCTCGATGTTGTCGATCAGCGCGCGGAACAGCGGCCACTCCGCATAGGCGCCGCGCAGCTGCTCGACGTCGCCGACGGCGGCCAGCGCGCTGCCCAGCCCGTACCAGCCGGTCAGGTTGATCCGCGCCTGGGCCCAGGCGAAGTTCCACGGGATCGCGCGCAGATCCTCCAGCGACTCCACCGACAGTCCGCGCTTGGCCGGACGCGAGCCGATGGCCAGCAGGCCGACCTCGTCCTGCGGGGTGACCTGGGCGAACCAGGGGGCGAAGCCGTCGGCGCCGACCAGCCCGTCGAACCGCTCGCGGGAGACGGCGTCCATGGTCGCGGCCATCTCGGAGAACTGCTCGGCGGCGCGGGCGTTGCGCTCCTCGGTGGACGGCGCCGAGGCCATCAGCGTCGCCGCGGCGACCTGCTCGATATGGCGCAGGGCGATCTCCGGATTGCCGTAGCGGGCAGAGATGACCTCGCCCTGCTCGGTCACCTTGAACCGCATGTCCACCGAGTGCGGCGGCTGGGCGAGGATGGCCCGGTTCGCCGGCCCGCCGCCGCGGCCGAGCGCGCCGCCGCGGCCGTGGAACTGGGTCAGCGCGATGTCGTGGCGCTTCGCCCAGTCGGCGATGCGCTCCTGGGCCTCGTAGAGCGCGAGCGTGGCGGCCACCGGACCGACGTCCTTGGCGGAGTCGGAGTAGCCGAGCATCACCTCCACGCGACGGCCGGTCTGCTCCAGGCGGCGCTGCACCGCGGGGTTCTCCAGCATCTCGTCGAGGATGCGCGGGGCGTTCTGCAGGTCCTCGTAGGTCTCGAACAGCGGGATGACGTCGATGACCGGGGCCTGCTCCGGGCCGCCGAGGGCCTTCTCCGCCAAGGTGTAGACGTCGGCGAGGTTCTGCGCGCTCTGCGTGAAGGAGACGATGTAGCGACGGCAGGCGTCTACGCCGAAGCGCTGCTGCACCGAGGCGATCGCGCGGAAGGTCTCGATGACCTCCTCACCGGGCACCGCCATGGACTCCACCGACTCCGGGGCCTCCAGCCAGGCCAGAGTCTGGGAGTGCACCTTCGAGTGCTGTCGGACCTCCAGCTCGGCCAGGTGGAAGCCGAAGGTCTCCACCTGCCAGATGAGCTCCTGCAGGTCGCCGAAGGCCGCGCGCTTCGCCCCGCCGGCCTCCAGCGAGCGCTGCACCACGCGCAGGTCGTCGAGCAGCTCCTGCGGCACCGTGTAGGCCAGGTCGGCGTCGCGCTCCCGGGTGGCGGCCAGCCGTCCGGCGATCGCCAGCAGCACCTGGCGATGCGGCTCGCGCGGCGAGTGCTCGACCGCGCGGGCGGTCAGCTCCTCGGAGAGCTGCTTCTGCCGGCCCCAGAGGTCGTCGAGCTCCGTACTGGGGCTGGTGTAACGGTCGTCGAGGGTCATCGAGAGGCCGACGGCGCGGGCCCGCTCCTCCAGATCGGCCAGCACGCGGTCGGCGGCCTGACCGACGGCCTGCCGGGTGATCGAGGCGGTGACGTTGGGGTTTCCGTCGCGGTCGCCGCCGATCCACGAGCCCAGCCGGATGAAGGCCGGCGCCTTCGGCGGACGGGTGCCGGCCTCGTCGCCCTGCAGCCAGTCGTCCATGCGGCGGTAAGCCTCGGTGAAGACCTGGGAGAACGAGGAGTCGAAGACCGAGAGGGCCGTGCGCACCTCGTCCAGCGGCGACGGCGCGGAGACGCGCAGCTGGGCGGTGCGCCACATGTTGTCGATCTCCTCCAGCAGCTCGCGGCGGTTCTTCGCCAGCGAGGCGGTGCCCATCCGCGGGTCGTCGCGCTCGTCGAGCAGCTCCCCGACGCGGCGGACCGAGGAGGCGATCGCGTTGCGGCGAGCTTCCGTCGGGTGGGCGGTGAGCACCGGGTGGAAGCGCAATTCGGCCAGCCGGCGCTCGGCCTCCTCCTGTCCCACCTCCTCCTGCAGGTGGGTGAAGGCCGCGGCCACCGACTCGCTGGGCCGCTGCTCCTCCAGCGGGACCTGCCCGTCGCGGGAGCGCAGCGTGCGGATGCGGTGCTGCTCCTCGGCCAGGTTCGCCAGCAGGAAGTAGCAGGTGAAGGCCCGGGCGACTTCCTTGGCCCGCTCGGCGGAGAAGGAGCCCACCAGCTCCTCGGCGCGGGCGAGGACGTCTCCGGAGTCGTCGTCAAGCGCGGAGATGGTCAGCTCGCGCAAGGCCTCGACGTCGCCCAGCAGGCCCTCGCTGCCATACTCCTGCAGCACCTGGCCCAGCAGGCCGCCGAGCAGGCCGACGTCCTGGCGCATCGCGTCGGGGATCTCATGCGAGGCGGCGGTGCGGGTGTCGTCGGCGGCGTGTCGTGCGGGCGCGGTGGGGCCGTCGTGCTGGGGCATGCGTGTCTCCTCGATCAAGGGTGCGGAGGCGTAGCGCGACCCCATCGTCACGCGCGGACGTGCACTTCACGGTACCAAGGACCCGGTGTGCGGCGTCGCACAGGCGTCGTCGCGGGCCTCGGCCGCGGACGGACGCGGACAGGACACGGACGGACGCGGAGCGTCCGCACCGACCCCCGTGCGCAGTGTTCAGCGGTCCCGGTGCGGAGGGCTCACTGGTCGCCGCGCAGCGCCCGTCGCCGATGCTCGAGGTCCATCAGCTCGCGGTTGAGCCGCTGGTGCTCCTCGGGGGACTCGTCGGGCCCCATGCGCTGCAGCCGCCCGAGCAGATCGGCCTTCTGGTGGGTGATCTTCAGCTCCACCAGCCGATTGAGGATCGACTGGCAGTAGGTCTCGACCCCCTCCTCGGTGCGCGCCGGCAGCTGGGCGACGGCCAGCTCGGCGACCAGCGGCCTCAGCGGCTCGGGGACCTCGTCGGATACCGCCCGCACCCAGTTGCGCGGGTCGGTGGCCGAGGCCGCCGCCGAACGCAGTCCCGCATGGACGGCCGCATGCGCCGGGGCGGTGAAGCGCACGGTGAAGATCTCCTCCCACTGTTCGGCGGTCAGCCGCGTGGGATGCTGCAGGATCACCTCGAGCGCCTGGCGCTCCATCATCACCGCCGGGTCCCGCGTGTCGGGCCGGGGATAGTGCGTCGGCGCGGCCGACGACGCCGTCGGCTCGCCGGCCGGTCCGCCGTGGTCCTGCGGGCCGGGCTGATGCTGGATCGGCTCGCCGCCGTCGGCCGGGTCCGCGTCGGGGGCCGGGCCGAACCCGCGCCGGTGCGCCTGCACGGCCGGGTCGACCTGCCGCTGCGGGGCGACTCCGCGGCGGGCGGCGGCCTGCACCGCCCGGTTGACGTCGTCCATGTCCATGCCCAGCCAGCCGGCCAGTTCACGAGTGTAGGCCGGCTTCAGCGCCGGGTCCTTGATCCCGGCGACCACCGGGGCGGCGTAGCGCAGCGCGCCGACGCGGCCCTCGACGGTGGAGAGGTCGTAGTCCTTCATCCCGGCGCGGATGGCGAACTCGAACAGCGGGCGCCGGGCGCGGATCAGCTCGGAGACGGCCTCGTCGCCACGGTGCTGGCGGACGTCGCAGGGGTCCATGCCCTCGGGCCCGACGGCGATGAAGGTCTTGGCCAGGAACTGGTGGTCCTCCTTGAATGCCTTCAGCGCCGCGGTCTGGCCGGCCTCGTCGCCGTCGAAGGTGAAGATCACCTCTCCCCCGCCGCCGTCGTCGGAGAGCAGCCGGCGGGCGATCTTGATGTGGCCCTCGCCGAAGGCGGTGCCGCAGGTCGCCACTGCGGTGTCCACGCCGGCGACGTGGCAGGCCATCACGTCGGTGTATCCCTCGACGACGATCAGCTCGCGCTTCTTGGCGATGTTCCGCTTGGCGTGCTCGATGCCGTAGAGCACCTGCGACTTCTTATAGATCGTCGTCTCCGGCGAGTTGAGGTATTTCGGCCCTTTGTCATCCTCGTGCAGGCGCCGGCCGCCGAAGCCGACGGTGTTGGAGGTCATGTCGCGGATCGGCCAGATCAGCCGCCCGCGGAAGCGGTCGTACAGGCCGCGGGAGCCTTCGGAGAACAATCCGCTGGCGGAGAGCTCCTCGTCGGTGAAGCCGCGGGAGCGCAGGTGCTTGAGCAGGTGGTCCCAGCTCTGCGGGGCATAGCCGACGGCGAACTGCTCGGCATGGTCGCGGGTGAAGCCGCGGCCGGCCAGGAACTCCCGGGCGATCTGCGCCTCCGGGGAGTGCAGCTGCTCGCGGAAGTGCTCGTCGGCGATCTTGTGCGCGTCGAGCAGCCGCCGACGACGGCCGACCTCCTCCTTGTCCGGCCCGGTGCCGCCGTCCTCGTAGCGCAGCTCGATCCCGGCCTTCGCGGCCAGCCGCTCCACAGTCTCCTGGAACGAGGTGTGGTCCATGTTCATCACGAAGGCGATGACGTCACCCGACTCCCCGCAGCCGAAGCAGTGATAGGTGCCCACCTGCGGGCGGATGTGGAAGCTGGGAGTGCGCTCGTCGTGGAACGGACAGAGCCCCTTCCAGGAGCCGATGCCCGCGCTCTTGAGCGTCACATACTCCTCGACGACCTCCCGCAGGTCCACACGTTCGCGCACGGCGTCGATGTCTTCGCGCTTGATGAGTCCGGCCACGCCTCGAGTCTACCGATGAGCGCCACCCCGCAGGCGCCTGTGCAGGAGTCCCACGGATCACCCCGGGGAACAGCCCGGGGAACGACTCGGGGAATCCGCCGGCGGCGGTCTCGGTTGTCCCGGGCATGGAGCAGCAGTCCACCCCCGTCTCAGCCATGCCGACCCCCGCGCCGATCCCCGCCGACGTCGAGCTCTCCGCCGAGGACCGCGCCTCGGTCGAGCGCATCCGCGCCGACGCCGCCGCCCGCGGCGTCGCGATCGAGCTCGTCTCCCGCGGACCGTCGGGCTCCCTGGAGGAGGCCGCCGCCGCGCTGGGGATCGCGCCCCGGGAGATCGTCAAGACGCTGGTGGCCCGGGCCAAGCTCACCCAGACCGCCGACGAGCACACCTACGTCATCGCCCTGATCCCGGGTGACCGGCAGGTCGACTGGGCGAAGCTCCGGCGGCTGGCCGGGATGAAGAAGATGGCGATGACCGCGCCCGAGGAGGCGGTGGAGGCCACCGGCCACCGCCCCGGCACGATCACGCCCTTCGCCGCGGAGAGCGTCGCCGGCACCCGCTGGCCGGTCTACGCCGACGCATCCATCGCCGGCCGCATCGGCATGGGATCCGGGGCGCGGGACCTGAGCCTCTTCGTCGAGGCGCACGAGCTCTTCGCCGCGTTCGACGTCGTCACCGCCGACATCACCAAGCCGGCACCGCCGGACTGATCAGCCGAACAGGCGATTGGCGAAGGGCTCTCCCCTGACCAGCGCGTAGTACCACTCCAGGGCCGCGCCGTCGGTGAGCGAGGCGACCTGGTCGGCGATCGCCCGGGACCGCGCGGCGTCGCCCTCGGCCAGCTGGAAGTCCTCGCGGAACATCGGCTCCAGGTACCGGTCGCCGGAGTCGCGCAGCAGCTCGATCAGCGACTCGATCACCTCGCGCTGGCGCTGATAGACCGGGCGCTGCTGCTCGGAGGTCATGATGTAGGAGGCCGAGAGTCCCTTCATGGCCGCGATCTCCTCGTGCGTCTCCCGCGGGATCACCAGATCAGCCTCGTGGCGCACCAGGGGCCTGTCTCCATAGGCTTCGCGGGTGGCCTCGTAGATGGCCCCGCAGAAACGTCCGATCAGCTCCGAGGTCATGTTCTTCAGCGCCGCGAGCGAACGCCGCGAGCCGTCGGACTCGCGCACCCAGCGGTCGATGGAGGCCAGCCGGTCGAAGGCCTCCTCGATGCGATCCTCCTCCGTGTCCGGCAGGTACCACTCGCGGGTCACCCGGATGACCCGCTTGCGCTGCAGCGGCACTTCGAGGAAGCGCAGCTGGAACTGTCCGGAGAAGATCCCGTCCTCGACGTCGTGGACGGAGTAGGCGATGTCGTCGGCGGCGTCCATCACCTGGGCCTCCATGGACTGCCGCCGCCCGTCGACGCCGCGGCGGATCCAGGCGAAGACGTCCAGGTCGTCCTCGTAGGCGCCGAACTTCGCGCCGCGCGTCCCGTCGGCGAGCAGCGGCGCCTCGTGCTGGCGCCAGGGGTACTTGATCGCCGCGTCCAGCGAGGCCCGGGTGAGGTTCAGCCCCGCCGAGCGGCCGTCGTCGTGGAATCGCTTGGTCTCCAGCCGGGTGAGCAGCCGCAGCGTCTGCGCATTGCCCTCGAATCCGCCGGACGCGCCCATCAGCTCGTCGAGGACCTTCTCGCCGTTGTGGCCGAAGGGCGGATGCCCCAGGTCGTGGGCCAGGCAGGCGGCGTCGACGACGTCGGGATCGCAGCCGAGCATCCGCCCCAGCTCGCGGCCGACCTGGGCGACCTCCAACGAATGGGTCAGCCGGGTGCGGGCGAAGTCGTCGGCGTCGGGCGAGACCACCTGGGTCTTCGCTCCCAGGCGGCGCAGCGCCGAGGAGTGCAGCAGCCGGGCCCGATCACGTTCGAAGGAGGAGCGATACACCGACTTGCCGTGCTCGGGGAGCCACCGCTCCTCATCCTCGACGGTGTAGCCGGGGCGCAGGGCGGCATAGCCGGCTTCGGCACGCTCGTGGGGCTGGACATCCATGGACTCCAGCCTAGCGGCCCGCGGCCCGACCCCGCGCGGCGGCGAGGGGCGCCCCCGCCCTCTGCGGACCGACGCACGCCGCGGGCCGCCGCCGGGCACGGCTCAGCCGCCGGAGGTGTCCACTTCGGCGGCGGCGATCATCTCGCGCTGGTCCTCGTTGAGCTCCCGGGAGACCAGCCAGTCCTCCGGCAGGTGGACCTTCTTCGGCGAGCCCGCCCGGCCGCGCGGTCCCTCGGCGTCGGCGCCCGGGTAGTCGATCGAATGGTCCAGCCGGCCGAGCAGCTCCTGCAGCTGGGCCAGCGTCTCCACGGTGACCAGCTGGGTGCGCAGCTGCGAGCCGACCGGGTAGCCCTTGAAGTACCAGGAGACATGCTTGCGGATGTCCTGCATGGCCTTGCGCTCGTCGCCGTCGAAGTACGGGATGAGCATCTGGGCATGGCGCAGAAGGGTCTCGACGACCATCGCCAGATCCGGGCGATGCCGCTCGTCGCGCCCCTCGAAGGCGGCCTGCAGGTCCCCGAAGAGCCAGGGCCGGCCCTGGCAGCCGCGGCCGACGACGACGCCGTCGACACCGGTGCGCCGCACCATCTCCAGCGCGTCCTCGGCCGACCAGATGTCGCCGTTGCCCAGCACCGGCAGATCCGGCAGCGCCTCGCGCAGCTCGGCGATGGCGTCCCAGTCGGCGGTGCCCGAATAGTGCTGGCGGGCGGTGCGACCGTGCAGCGCGACGGCGGCGACGCCGGCGTCGCGGGCGACCTTCCCGGCCTCGGTGAAGGTCAGGTGGTCCTCGTCGATGCCCTTGCGCATCTTCACAGTCACCGGAACCCCGCCCCTCGAGGCCTCGCGGACCGCCGTGGCGACGATGGACTCGAAGAGCCGGATCTTCCAGGGCAGCGCCGAACCGCCGCCCTTGCGGGTGACCTTCGGCACCGGGCAGCCGAAGTTCAGGTCGATGTGGTCGGCGCGGTCCTCCTCGACCATCATCCGCACCGCCTGCCCCGTGGTCACCGGGTCGACCGAGTAGAGCTGGACCGAACGCGGCACCTCGTCCGGCTCATGCTTGATGATCCGCAGCGACTCCGGGCGCCGCTCCACCAGCGCGCGGGCGGTGACCATCTCGTTGACGTAGAGCCCCCCGCCGTGCTCGCGGCACAGGCGGCGGAAGGCGGTGTTGGTGATGCCGGCCATCGGGGCCAGCACCACCGGCGTGTCGACGGTGATGGGCCCGATCTGCAGCGGCGGCAGGACGGGGTTCATCAGCGGGTCCCCTCAGTCGTGGTCTCCAGGGCGGTTCTCCGGCACGGCTCCGGAGCATCTCCGGCGCGGGCGCATCAGCTCGCGGCGTCGCGGGCGTAGATCAGCGCCTCGAAGTCCGACTCGGCGCGGCCGGCGGAGAGCAGCTCGTCGGTGACGCGGGTCAGCGGCTCCATCGAGTCGTCGACCTCGACGCTGACCGGATAGCGGGCCGCGAGCAGCGCCAGCAGCGACTGGCAGGCGGTCTCTGCGTCGTCGTCGGCGAGCTGCGGGTTCCAGCCCAGCAGCACGTCGGCCGGATCCTCGGTGCGCTCGGGCGTGTAGCTGATGGCGAAGGCGAGGATGCCGCCGTCGGCGCCGGGACGCCGGTCGCGCAGCGCCACGGCTCCCGAGGCGCCGGTGCCGTCGCCGAGCAGCAGCTTCTGCGCCTTGCCGACGGTCATCTCCGCACGGTCCCAGTCGTGGACGGCGTTGTAGAAGTCGACGACGGCGCTGGTCAGCGCGACCGACCCGGTCGCCAGGTCCTCCAGGTCCAGACCGGTGCCCTCCAGGTCCGGCAGGGCCAGCGCGCCGGCGCTGACCACGACCTGGCGGGACCGCTGGATCTTGGTGAAGCCGTTGTCCTTGAGGAAGCACTGCGCGGCGGTGCGCTTGCCGCAGCGGGCCTTGAGGCTCTGCGTCGAGCAGTTGCCCGCCTCGGCGGCGAGCAGCTCGAGCATCTCCGCGGCGATGCCGCGGCGCCGGTGGTCCTCGGCGACCTCGGCGTAGAAGGAGAGCCGGTCCGGGTGCAGCGAGGAGCGCAGGATCGTCGCCGCGGCCACCGGGACGCCGTGGTCCTCGGCGACGATGCAGCGGGCCCAGGGGTCGTCGGAGGAGGGCCGCAGCAGCGCCCGGTCCTGGTGCTGCAGGGCGTTCTCCGGGTCGCCCCAGACCTCCAGCAGGGCGAGGTCGTCGCCCTCGGCCCACGGCCGGACGGTCAGGCCCGACTTCAGGGTGAGGCGGTCCGCGCCGTCGTCGTGCTCCGACGGGACGGAGTCCTCGGGCATGGTGCTCATCGCGTGTCCTTCATCGGGGAGGCGGCTTCGGGTCAGCCACGCGATTCTAGTCCCGTCCACCGGGCGGGGCAATGCGGGGCGGTGCCGCCGACGCCCCGTGCCCCGCCGCCGGAGCGTCGACGTCGGACTCAGCCCAGCAGCCGCGCGGCGAGGTAGCCCTCGAGCTGGTCCAGGCTCAGCACGCGAGATGCGGGACGACTCCGGCGCCGAACTCGACCACCCTTATGAGAACGAGACCGACGAACGACCATGTGGCGGCGGGGTCCGGATCGGCACCTCCCTGGCGGGTTCCTTCGCTCGCCCCCATTCGAGACAGCCGGCGGCCGCCCCGGTGATGCCGCCACCGATCGTGCCCCCGGCCGTGACCAGGGTTCCCTGCCACCCCTCGGCCAGAACCACGTTGCGATCCCCGCCGGCAGGGGCCGCTCAGTCGACGTCGATGGCATCGACGCCGAGCGCGTGGCCGAGGCCGGCCGCGCAGCGCCGACGGCGGTCGCTCTCGACAGCGCCAACACACAGGATGGGCGAGCGATCGCCTTCATGGGCCCTGCCCAGCGGGCCCTGACACCGTCGTGCACGTCGCCGCAACGGAACATCCCACAGCACCGGGCAGAGCGACGACGCGATGGGACTGACCACATTCCACCACGCCGGGCATGACAGGGACCATGCTCCAGCGCGCATTCCGGCGCCGTCTGGGTGAATGTTCGGGGCGCCCATCGACGGCAGGGAACCCGAGCCGTTCCGCAGGGTGCGACGATGAGGGCGATCCAGCGCCTCCGCTGCTCCGTGGCTGCGTTCCCCGAGCCTCGCGCGCGCCGACCGGCCACCGTTGCCCACGGCGCCACGAACAGCAGAGAGCGAGCCTTCGTATCGGCCTCATCCGTCACGTCCGGCGTCGAAGAGCTCGCCACGACCTTCGTGACCCACACCACTCAGCGTGCACGGACGAATCCCCTGCACGCAGGGGCAAGGCGCACCGCACGTCGCGACCCTAGTCTCATACTCCACTGTCCACGGATGAGGGAGGCAACGACATGTCCGAAGATCATCAGCACCACACCGTCCCGCCGGGCTCCGCGCCCCACGGACTTTCCCGGAGGAACCTGCTGCAGGCCGGCTCCGTGGGTGCCGCCGGCGCTGCCCTCTGGGGCGCCGCGACCCCGACGGCGGCAGCCTCTGCACGGTCTGCGGGCGGCCGCGACTCCGGCGTCGAGTTCGTGGCGCTCGGCACGGCGGCCGGACCGCCGCTGGAGACCGGACACACCGGCATCGCCTCGGTGCTGCGCGTGCACGGGCGGAACTACCTGATCGACTGCGGCCGCAGCGCGCTGACCCAGTACAGCCGGGCCGGACTGCTGCTCTCGGATCTGGCGGCCATCCACATCACCCACCTCCACGCCGACCATATGGCCGACTTCTACAATTTCTTCCTGCTCGGCGGATGGGGCCCGGGCGACGGCGAGCTCGACGCCGGCATCACGGAGACGGTCCCGGTGCACGGCCCCGGCCCGGCCGGTGCGCTGCCGCCGGCCTTCGGCGGAGGCGAGGCGCCGACGGTCGCACCGGAGAATCCCACGCCGGGGCTCGCGGAGCTGACCCGGCTGAGCATCGCCGCCCATGCCTATTCGACCAATGTGTTCCTCCGCGACTCAGGAATCCCTGACGTCCGCGAGCTGATCGACGTCCAGGAAATCGCACTGCCCGATGTGGGCGCGACTCCGCTGGGCGAGACCGCCCCGGCCATGGAGCCCTTCGTAGTCTCCGAGGACGACCGCGTCCGTGTCAGCGCGGTGCTCGTGCCGCACGGGCCGATGTTCCCGTCCTTCGCCTTCCGCTTCGACACCGAAGAGCGCTCCGTGGTGTTCTCCGGCGACACCGCCCGCAGCGACAACGTGGTGCGGCTCTCCGAAAGCGCGGACCTGTTGGTGCACGAGGCGATCGACCTGGAGCATTACCGCCAGGCCGGCCTGCCCGACGCGGTGCTGAGCCACTTGGAGAAGTCCCACACCACCACCGAGGACGTCGGCCGGGTCGCCGAAGAGGCCGGCGTCGGGACCCTGGTGCTCAGCCACCTGGCACCCGGGGCCGAGGGCACGGTCTCCGACGGGCGCTGGATCTCCAAGGCTCAGCGGCACTACTCCGGCCAGGTCATCCGGGCCAAGGAGCTCATGCGCGTGGCAGTGTGAGGCCGTCTGATCTCGGGCCGCCGGGGGCGCCACCGAGCGACGCTCCATGGTCCCGCCGTTTTCGCGATGTCACGGTGCTGCATGTCCGTATGCAGCTCCAGGACATAGTGGACACTCATGGCAGCTGGGATGAGATGCCCGGATTCTGCCTGCGGGGCGAGGCGATCTCGGCGAGGAAAGTCCCCTGGGCATCGAAGTTCTCCAGGCGATCGCTGTGCTCGATCCGGTGCAGCAGGTGGCCGCTGCAGCGGCTGCCGCACCGGATCGAGCGATCGCGGCAGTGGAGCAGTCCTCTGGCCCGGAACCGACTCGTCGGCTCGTGCCCGCTGGGGCATCGGTCTCCACCGGTGTCAGCGCCCCGGACCCTGGTGCGCCCGAACGTGGTTGCACCAGCTCCGGCAGTCGGCCAGCACCGGTCGGCACTAGGCCTGGATCGCTTGGCGGAAGGCCTGCACCACTGCTGGGGAGGTCTCCCCTGGCAACGACCGAGGCCGCCGGGCTGTAGCGGGTGGCATCGTCGAGGCTCTCGAAGATCAGCACCGACTCGCCGGTGCTCAGCCAGTGTTCGAACGCTTCCGCCTGCCGTCGCTGATTCGGCAATCGCGCGGCGAAGCGGCGATAGGCCCGTTTGGGGCGTTTGTGGCGATTGCGCGCCACGACCTGGGCCTGGTCGAAGGTCCGTTCTGCTGCCGACCGCGAGGGCAGTTGCTCGAAGTCGCAGCGATGCTTGCGGCGCAGGCTGAACAGCACGCTCTCTGCCCCGTGGTCCTTGCCCTCGGCCTGCAGCCGACGGCGTTCGGCCAGCACCGCCTGGCGGGCGAACTGACTCAACCGTCCCCGACGTCCTGGCCTGCCGGGTGGATTCCATCAGCATCGCCGTCTGCCCGTGTTCGGCGGCCAGTCGGCGGATCGAGTGGAACCACGAGCGCGACACCCCGTGCTCAGCGCAGAAGGCCCGCACCGCGCCCGGCCGTCATCTGCCGGACGATCGATGACTTACTTGTTGGCGGACATGATCGGGTATTCGTCCCATGCCGCAGAAGTGTCCACTAAGTGCTGTTCCTGGAGTGGGCGCTATGTCATGACACAGCACATGCCCCTGTCCGGATGTGAGGACGCGGCCGCTCAGCCCAGCAGCCGCGCGGCGAGGTAGCCCTCGATCTGGTCCAGGCTCACCCGCTCCTGGGTCATCTCGTCGCGGTCGCGGACGGTGACCGCCTGGTCCTCGAGCGAGTCGAAGTCGAAGGTCAGGCAGAACGGGGTGCCGATCTCGTCCTGACGACGGTAGCGGCGGCCGATGGCGCCGGACTCGTCGTACTCGACGTTCCAGTGGCGGCGCAGCCGGTCGGCCAGCTCCTGCGCCGGGCCGGCCAGCTCCGGCTTCTTCGACAGCGGCAGCACCGCGGCCTTGATCGGGGCGATCTTCGGGTGCAGCTTCATCACGATGCGGGTGTCGACGCCGCCCTTGACGCTCGGCGCCTCGTCCTCGGTGTAGGCGTCGACGAGGAAGGCCATCATCGCCCGCGTCAGGCCGAAGGAGGGCTCGATGACATACGGGGTGTACCGCTCGCCGGTGCCCTGGTCGAAGTACTGCAGCTTCGCGCCCGAGGCCTCGGTGTGCGAGCCGAGGTCATAGTCGGTGCGGTTGGCGACGCCCATCAGCTCGCCCCACTCGGAGCCCGGGAAGGAGAAGCGGTACTCCAGGTCGATGGTCGCGGCCGAGTAGTGGGCCCGCTCCTCCTCCGGCACGTCGAACTTCCGCAGGTTCTCCGGGTCCAGGCCGAGCTGGACGAACCAGGCGTAGCAGGCCTCGACCCAGTGGTCGAACCACTGCGGCGCCTCGTCCGGGCGGGTGAAGTACTCGATCTCCATCTGCTCGAACTCGCGGGTGCGGAAGATGAAGTTGCCCGGGGTGATCTCGTTGCGGAATGCCTTGCCGATCTGGCCGATGCCGAACGGCGGCTTCTGCCGCGCGGAGGTCACCACGTTGTTGAAGTTCACGAAGATGCCCTGGGCGGTCTCGGGCCGCATATAGTGCAGCCCCTCCTCGTTGTCGACCGGACCCAGATAGGTCTTCATCAGTCCGGAGAACTGCTGCGGCTCGGTCCACTGCCCGCGGGTGCCGCAGTCGGGGCAGACGATCTCCTCCATGGACTCGGCCGCCCGGCCCTTCTTGTCCTGGAAGGCCTCCTCGAGGTGGTCCTGGCGGTGCCGGCGGTGGCACTGGATGCACTCGACCAGCGGGTCGGAGAAGGTCTTCACGTGGCCGGAGGCGTGCCAGACGGGCTGCGGCAGGATGATCGCCGAGTCCAGGCCGACCATGTCGCCGCGTCCGCGGACGAAGGTCTGCCACCACTCGGCCTTGATGTTCTCCTTCAGCTCCGTGCCCAGCGGACCATAGTCCCAGGCCGACCGCGACCCTCCGTAGATCTCACCGGACTGGAACACGAAGCCGCGGCGCTTCGCCAGGGCGATCACTTTGTCGAGTGCGGTCTCTGTGGCCATGGAAGAGCTTCACCTCTGGTCGGGGTGCAGTGTGCTGTGCAGGATGCCGTCGGGCTGCGGGCCGCGACGTGCGGACGGACGGGGAAAGCCTACCGCGGCGGGCCCCGGTGCGCCGATTCGCGCCCGCGTCCTTCGACGACGCCGCCGCCTCCGGCCGCCCGTCGGCCGTCGGGCGGCGACGCCCCGCGTCAACCGGCGTCGGGCGCGTCGAAGACCACCGCGCCGTCGTCGTCGATCCGCCAGCCGGGATTGTGGGCGATCTCCCAGACGATGCCCACCGGGTCGCGGACGTAGGCGTGCATCATGCCGGGCACCGCCGCGGGCTGAGGCTGCTTGAGGATGGTCGCGCCGGCGCGCTCCATCCTGTCGACGGTCCGGTGGACGAGGTCGGCGTCGTGGAGATTCTGCGCCAGCGTGAAGCCGCCGGGCCGGGAATGGACGCCGCCGTCGCCGATGTCGACATCCAGCGCCTGGGCGTCGAAGAGGCCCAGCACCTGGCCGGGCGCCGACTGGTAGAACTGGATCTCCCCCGGCTCCTCGAAGAGCGGACGCCAGCCGAGCCCGGACACGTAGAAGCGGCGGGCGGCGTCGAGGTCGTCCACGGCGACGGTGATGACATGGACGTCCTGGTCCATCGTGCTCGCCTCCGTTCCGACGGGTCCCGCTCCCCTGCGGAGCTGGCGGAGTCCGAGTCTAGTGCCCCGCGCCGCGCCGGCGGGAGGCCCGGCCGTCCGGCAGCGAGGCGACGACGACGGCGACCAGCGTCAGCAGCGTGCCGAGCACGGTGGCCGTGGTGACCACCGAGCCCGGAGCCGGGATGATCAGATCCAGCAGCAGCGAGCCGATGAGCTGACCGGCGATCATGCCCATCGCCGCCAGCAGCACCCCGACCCGGGTCACCAGCACGGCGCCAAGGCCGATGAACACGCAGCCCATCGGCCCGCCCAGGTAGTACCAGCCGGCTGTGGGCAGCGCCTCGCCGACGCCGCCGACCCCCAGCTTGATCAGGTAGGCGACCAGCAGCACCGCGGTGCCGGCGATGAAGTTGATCAGCGTTCCGGGGATCGGACCGCCGTAGGCGGCCGACTGCCGTCCGTTGAGCGCCTGCTGGGCGCTGGAGCCGACGCCGGCGAGCAGCGGCAGGATCACCAGCAGCAGCCACTCCGGCCCGCCGTGGTCGGCGCCCAGCTGCGGCGAGACCGTCCAGAGCACCGCCAGCACGGTGAGGATCGCGCCGATCATGCGCAGCGGGGATAGCCGCTTGCGCCCGCCCGGCCCCAGCCCGACGCGGTCCCAGAGCATCCCACCCAGCGTCTGGCCGGTGACCACTGCGACGGTGAAGACGGCCACGCCGATCATCCCGATGGTCAACGACTGGGTGAGCACCAGATAGCCGCCCAGGCAGCCGGCCAGCAGGTACCACCAGCGCACCTCGCCGGCGGCCAGCGCCGGGCGCACGCGGCGCATCGTGGCCCGCCCGCGAGGCGTGGCCGCGACGATGACGAGCATCAGCACCAGGCCGACGGCGAAGGAGATGAGCGCGGCGAGGAAGGGATCGGCCGTCTCGGCGGCCAGCGCGGAGTTGATCCGTCCCTGCGAGGGGATGGCCGCTCCGGCGACCAGCGACATCACCAGGAACAGGATCCAGGCGGTCCGGGACTGTCCGGCGTCGCGGACGGGGGTCTGCGTGATGGTCGAGGTGGACATGGACCCAGCGTAGAACGTCCCTGAGGATTCGACCGGCCGGATGATGACGTCCTGTGGCGCGCCGTCGGATGCGCCAGACTGGAGGCATGAACGAGGAGCACCAGGACCAGGACGCGCGGCCGCACCAGGACGACGTCGAGCACGAGCTCGACGAGGACCACGACGAGGGCGAGTTCATCGAGGTCGACCAGATCCCGATCCGGGACGCGTCCATCCGACTGGGGCAGCTGCTGAAGCTGGCCAACGTCGTCGAGCACGGCGGCATGGCCCGCGAGGTGCTCGACGCCGGGGCGGTGACCGTCGACGAGGAGGTCGAGACCCGCCGCGGCCGGCAGATCCGCCCCGGCGAGATCGTCCAGCTCGACGGCGAGGCGCTCGGCCTTCCCGAGGCGGCCCTCACGCCGGTCCCGGAGGAGCTCGAGGAGGAGTCCGAGGAGCTCGAGGACTGAGCGGCGCGGCGCCGAGCCGCCCGGGCGGCGTCGACGTCGTCAGCGGCGGGCGGTGCGCGCCGGCTTGAGCACCATGTGGGTGAGGAACTCGCCGACGTGGGAGATCTCCTGCGGCACCACGCCGTGGCCGGCGCCGGCGTAGAGGACCTTGGTCAGATTCGCGTGCTCGGTGGCCCACCGGTGGGTGTGGTCGACGGCGGCGGCCGGGATGATCGGGTCCTCCTGGTCGCGCCCCCAGAAGAAGGGGATCTTCGCGGCCGCGAGCGCCTCGTCGTCGACGGCGGCGGCGACCTGCTCGTCCTCGCCCGGGTCGAGGACGAATCCGGAGAGGCCGACGACGGCGGCGAGCTGGTGCGGACGGGTGCGCAGCAGCGTCGTCGCCACAGCCATGCCCTGGGAGAAGCCCAGCAGCGTCACCGAGAGGTGCTGGTCCTGCACCGACTCGATCCAGGACCACACGTCCTCGGCGGCCTGCAGCACCTCGGCGGAGTCGTAGCTCAGGTCCTGGGGATCCAGGGAGAACCAGCTGTACCCGGGTCCGGCCGTCAGCGGTCCCCGCAGCGAGGCGTAGGTGAACTCCTCGGGCAGGTTCGGCACCAGGCCGAGGAGGTCGTGCTCGTGGGATCCGTAGCCGTGCAGCAGCACGACCAGGTGGGTGTCGCGGCGTTCGTCGGGCTCGCGGGACCAGACGACTACGGGCTCGGGGTTCATCGGCGGGGGCTCCTCGGGTCGGGCTCGGTCGGGACCAGGACGGATCGGACGCGCCGTCGACGCATCCGGCGGTCCATGATCTCATCCCCGGCGATGACTCGGCTGATGGTGCGGGACGGCGCCGCCGTCGGTCATGGAACTCCAGAGGCGGCTCCGGCAGAATGAAGACGTGCACTCGTCAGAACTCCACCACCCCGCAGATCATGACTCCGCGCCCGACGCCGCGCACTCCGCGGCGGACCATCGGCACCCCTGGAGCCGCTACGTCGCGCTGGGCGACTCCTTCACCGAGGGCATCGGCGACCCCGACGAGTCCCGCCCCGGATACCACCACGGGTGGGCCGACCGGATGGCCGAGGAGCTCGCGGCCGGAACGGCCGACTTCGCCTATGCGAACCTGGCGGTGCGCGGCAAGCTGATCGCCCAGATCCGCGACGACCAGATCGCCCCGGCGCTGGACCTCGCACCGGATCTGATCACCCTCTGCGCCGGCGGCAACGACGTCATCCGCCCCGGCGGCGACCCCGACGAGACCGCGCGCACGTTGGACACCATGGTGCAGCTCCTGGCGACCTCCGGCGCGACGCTGCTGCTGTTCACCGGACCGGATGTGCGCGAGACTCCGGTGGTCGGCTCCGTGCGCGGCAAAATCGCGATCTACAACGAGAACATCCGCACCGTCGCCGCGCGGCACGACGCCGTCGTCGCCGACATGTGGGCGCTGCGCAGCCTGACCCGTCCGGAGATGTGGGACCCGGACCGGCTGCACTTCTCCCCGCTGGGGCACCACACCATCGCGGCGATGGCGCTGGACGCGCTGAACGTCGAACACGACCTCGAGCCGCTCGAACCACGGCCGACGCCCGAGCGCAGCTGGCGCGAGGCGCGCGCCGACGACGCCGTCTGGGCCCGGCACCATCTCTTCCCCTGGGTGCTGCGGCGGCTGCGCGGCCGATCCTCCGGCGACGGGGTCACCGCGAAGCGCCCCACCTATGAGCCGCTCTTCGGCGGGGCGATGCCGCCGGGCGGGTCGGCGGCCCAGGGCGGCTGAACGCCCGGCGGACGCCGGCCGGTCCTACAGCCGCAGCGTCTCGCACAGCGGCTCGGCGATCTGCTCGGGGCTGGTGAGGAACCCGTCGTGGCCTATCGGCGAGGAGATCATGTGCACTCCCCCGGCGCCGGGCAGCAGCTCGGCGAGCCGATGCGACTGCTCGGGGTGGTACAGCCGATCGGAGTCCACTGCCGCGACGAACGGGGTCGCGGTCACGTCCCGCAGCGCGCCGGCGGCGCCCCCGCGGCCGCGGCCGACGTCGTGGCCGGCCAGCGCCTCGGTGAGCAGGATGTAGGCGTTCGGGTCGAAGCGCGAGACCAGCTTGCGCGCCTGATGGTCCAGATAGGACTCCACCTGGAAGCGCCCGCGCGGCCGCCGCGAGGACCCGAAGGGGTCCTCGTCGCCCTGGTGCTCGCGCCCGAAGCGGGCGGAGAACTCGGTCTCGGTGCGGTAGGTGATGTGCGCGATCCGCCGGGCCAGCCCGAGTCCGGCCTCCGGCCAGGGGCCGGTGTAGTAGTCGCCGCCGTGATAGTGCGGGTCGTTCTCGATCGCGGCGATCTGGGCCTGGGCGAAGGCGATCTGCTCGGCCGTCGACTCGGCGCCGCAGGAGAAGACCCCCACGCCGGCGACGCGGTCCGGGAAGGTCGCCGCCCATTCCAGCGCGCGGGCACCGCCCATCGAACCGCCGAGGACCGCGTGGAAGCGCTCGATGCCGAGCTGGTCGGCCAGTCGGGCCTCGAGCTGCACGGAGTCCCGGATCGTGGTGAACGGGAAGCGCGAGCCCCACGGGCGACCCTGCGGATCGGCCGACGCCGGTCCGGTGGATCCGTAGCAGCCGCCGACCATCGCCGGCGAGACGACGAACCAGCGGTCGGTGTCGACGGCCCGGCCGGGGCCGACCAGCCCCTCCCACCAGCCGGCCTCCGGGTCGGCCTCGCTGGCGGCGACGTGGGTGTCGCCGGTGAGCGCATGCAGCACCAGCACTGCGTTGGAGCCGTCGGGCGCGAGCTCTCCCCAGGTCTCGTAGGCGATCGAGACCTGCGGCAGACGCCCGCCGGTCTCGAAGGTGTGGGCGCCGACGTCGACGACGGCGAGGGCGCCGTCGGGTCGCACGGTCGTGGTCGGCACCTGGGCGGTCATCGGCTCGGGGGCTCCTGAGGGTCGGGGATCCCGCGGATCCGTGCAGTCGTCGCTGCCGTCGCTGCCGTCGCGGTCACGGTCGTCGCGGTCGGACATGGTGTGCTCGTCGGCCGGGTCCCGACGCCGAGGGCCCGGCCCGCCGCACCGTGAGGATGCCGGCGGACCGGGCCGTCGTCGTCGACGCGCCGCGCCGGGGTCAGCCGACCGGGGCCGGCTCCGTCGACTCGGCCGGGGCCCCGGCGCCGCCGGAGGCGGCCGCGGCGAGGGCCTGGTCGAGGTCGGCGAGGATGTCGTCGATGTGCTCGAGGCCCACCGAGAGGCGCACCAGACCGGGGACGACGCCGGCGGCGGCCTGCTCGTCCTCGGTCAGCTGACGGTGCGTGGTCGAGGCCGGGTGGATCGCCAGCGAGCGGACGTCGCCGACGTTGGCCACCAGCGAGTGCAGCTGCAGCCCGTCGACGACCGCCTGGCCGACCTCCGCGCCGCCCTCCACCTCGAAGGCCAGCACCGAGCCGACGCCCTTCGGCAGGTACTTCCGCGCCCGCTCGTGCCAGGGGCTGGACTCCAGACCCGGGTAGCTCACGCGCTTCACCGACGGGTGGTTCTCCAGGTACTCCGCCACCGTCTCGGCGTTGGAGACGTGGCGCTCGACGCGCAGGCTCAGCGTCTCCAGACCGAGGTTGATCTCGAAGGCGTTGTGCGGCGAGAGCGACGGGCCCAGGTCGCGCAGCAGCTGCACGCGCGCCTTGAGGATGTAGGAGAGGTTGACCCCGAAGATCCCGTCGACGCCCAGGTCCCGGCCGAAGACGATGCCGTGGTAGCTCTCGTCCGGCTCGTTGAAGCCCGGGAAGCGCTGCGGGTTCTTCGTGTAGTCGAAGTTCCCGGAGTCGATGATCACCCCGGCGATCGCCGTGCCGTGGCCGCCCAGGAACTTGGTCGCCGAGTGGATGACGACGTCGACGCCGTGCTCGATCGGCCGGATCAGGTACGGGCTGGTCAGCGTGTTGTCCACGATCAGCGGGGCCCCGTGCTCGTGGGCGATCGCCGCGACGGCCTCCAGGTCGAGCACGTCGCCGCGCGGGTTCGCGACCACCTCGCCGAAGAAGGCGCCGGTGTTCTCCCGCGTGGCCGCCCGCCAGGACTCGACGTCGTCGGGGTCCTCGACGAAGGTGACCTCGATGCCGAGCTTGGGGAGGGTGTGCTTGAAGAGGTTCTGCGTCCCGCCGTACAGCGACGGCGAGGCGACGACGTGGCCGCCGGTCTCGACGACGTTCAGCAGCGCGATCGACGCCGCGGCCTGGCCGGAGCCGACCGCGAGCGCGCCGACGCCGCCCTCGAGCGCGGCGATCTTGTTCTCCACCGCCTCGACGGTGGGGTTGGTCAGCCGGGAGTAGATCGGGCCGAGCTCCTCCAGGCCGAAGCGCTTCCCGGCGGTCTCGGCGCTCGGGAAGACGAAGGACGTGGTCTGCTGGATCGGCAGCGCCCGCGCGCCGGTGACGGGGTCCGGCTCGACGCCGGAGTGGATCTGCTGGGTCTCGAAGCTCCAGGTGGGAGCGGTGTTCTCAGTGCTGCTCATGGTGAGCTCTCCGTTCAATGCGGTCGTGGCGACAGGGACCGGAACGGAGGCGCTGCCCGCACTGCGAGCGAGAGACCTGCCATGCGGCCCTGTCGAAGGACATGAGGTGGGCCGCACTGTGTCGTGTGATGGCCCGCGCTTGCCCCGCCGGAATCCCGACGAAGCCTGGTCGTCACCCGGGGCACCCCACCGCGAACTGGAGGGTTGCCGGCCAGCAAACCGGGGTTTCACGCTGGCACTCTTGACCTGGTCATCAGTCTGCCCGCGCGAGACCGAAAGGGCAAGTCCCCGCCGGGAGACCGTCGCAGAATCTCAGGATGTGGACCATCCCGCCGGCGGACCGCGCGCTCGACGCCGGAGAGCCCCGCCCGGCGCCCGACGATCCGCCCCGCCCACCTCCACGACTGTGCTTGACATCACATGCCCTCCGGTGCTTGAGTTTATTTACCGACCAATCGGTCTATAAATCGTGAGGAGCCCGTGATGTCCGAGCCTGCCCACCCTGACCAGCCGTCGCCGACGGCCACGGTCGAGCCGCCGGACGCCGCAGCGCCCTCCGCGCAGAGCGCCTCCCCGCGAGGCGTGCCGATGCCCGACGAGGGGCCGCGCCACCGCATGCTGGAGACGGATCGATGCGCGGGGTGGCTGGGCGCCGAAGTGCTCCTCGCCGAGCCCGGCCGCGCCCGCCTGACCATGACGCTGCGGCCGGAGATGACCAACGGCTTCGCGATCGCCCACGGCGGGATGATCTTCGCCCTGGCCGACACGTGCTTCGCGATGGCATGCAACGACCCGGATCGCGACGACGGCACCGTCACCGTCGCCTCCGGCGCCGACATCACCTTCCTGCGTGCGACGCGCCCCGGCGACGAGCTGGTCGCCGAGGCCGTGGAGGTCGCCCGCACCGGACGCAGCGGCGTCGTCGACGTGACGGTCACCTGCGACGACGAGCCCGTCGCCGTCTTCCGCGGCCGCTCGCGCACTGTGCCGGCGGCCTCCGCCGCGCCCGCCGACCCTGCCGACCCTGCCGGCGGCGACCGCACCGCCCAGACCCCCGGAGAGAAGTGATCCCCATGGCCTCCCCCTCCCGTGCCGCCGAGCCCTCCCCCACGACCACCCCCGAGGACCCCTCCCGCTCGACGGAGGTCGACCCCGAGTCGACGCGCCGCGACCCGGCCTCCCCCGACCCGGAGGAGCTGTACAGCCGCGCCGAGATCGAGCAGCTGCAGCTGGTCCGGCTGCAGCAGACCGTCCGGCACGCCTATGAGAACGTCCCGGCCTATCGCGCGCTCTACGACGCCCACGGCGTCGGCCCTGACGACCTGCAGTCGCTGGAGGATCTGGCGAAGTTCCCCTTCACCGACAAGGAGTTCCTGCGCGCGGCCTACCCGTTCGAGGCCTTCGCCGTCCCGCGGGAGCAGATCCGCCGCCTCCACGCCTCCTCCGGCACCACCGGCCTGCCGACCGTCGTCGGCTACACCGACGAGGACCTCGACACCTGGGCCACGCTGCTCGCCCGCTGCCTGCGGCACTCCGGCGTCCGCCCCGGCGACCTGGTGCACAACGCCTACGGCTACGGACTGTTCACCGGCGGCCTCGGCGCCCACTACGGCGCCGAGAAGCTGCAGACCACCGTGGTCCCGATGTCCGGCGGCCAGTCCGAGAAGCAGGTCCAGCTCATCCGCGACTTCCGCCCGCGGGTCATCCTCTGCACGCCGACCTACCTGCTCACCCTGGCCGACGCCTTCCGCGACGCCGGAATCGACCCGGCCGAGACCTCCCTGGAGGTCGCCGTGCTCGGCGCCGAGCCGTGGACCGAACAGATGCGCGAGGAGATCGAGCGGACCTTCGCGCTGCGCGCCTGCGACATCTACGGACTCTCCGAGGTGATGGGGCCCGGCGTCGCCGGAGAGTCGGCCGCACGGCAGGACGGCTCGACGATCTGGGAGGACCACTTCCTGCCGGAGATCATCGACCCGCTCGACGAGCACCCGCTGCCCACCGGCGAGGACGGCGAGCTGGTCTTCACCACGCTGACCAAGCAGGCGCTGCCGATCATCCGCTACCGCACTCATGACCTGACCCGCCTGCAGCCCGGCACGGACCGGCCCGGCCACCGGCGCATGGGGCGCATCACCGGCCGCTCCGACGACATGATCATCCTGCGCGGAGTGAACCTCTTCCCCTCGCAGATCGAGGAGATCGCCCTGGAGCTCGAGGAGCTCTCCCCGCACTTCCAGCTGCGACTCAGCCGGCCGGAGACGATGGACCGGATGACGGTGCGCATCGAACGACGCCCCGAGACCGCCGCCGAGGCGGCCGCGGCGGCCGGCGTCGAGCTGGCCCGCCGCATCAAGGTCTCCGTCGGCTCCAGCTGCGAGGTCTCCGTGGAGGAGCCGGGCACGCTGGCCCGCTCCTCGGGCAAGCTGCGCCGGATCCACGACGAGCGCCCGCGCTCGGACTGACGGCTAGGCTGGGAATCATGCCCGAGATCGCGACCACCGCCGCCGAGCACTCCGACCGCAGCGCCGAAGCCGCCCGTGCCGGACGCCGCGGCCGCCCCGGCTACGACCGCGAAGGCCTGATCCGTGTCTGCGTCGAGGCCTTCAACCGCCACGGCTACGAGGCGACGTCGATGGGCGTCCTCGCCCGGGAGCTCGGCATCTCGAAGTCGGCGATCTACCACCACGTCTCCTCCAAGGAGGAGATCCTGGACATCGCGCTGAGCCGATCGCTCGCCGAGCTCGAACGCGTCGTCTCCGAGGCCGAGTCCCGCGGAGCCCCCGCCGTCGCGGAGCTCGAGGAGATCATCCGCGGCTCGGTGGCAGTCCTGACGGCCTCGCTGCCGCACGTCACCCTGCTGCTGCGTCTGCGCGGCAACTCCGAGTTGGAGATCCGCGCGCTGCAGCGGCGCCGCGAGATCACCCTGCGCATCGCCGAGCTGATCCGGCAGGCCCAGGACGACGGCGACCTGCGGGACGACATCGACGCCCGCACCGCCTCACGGCTGGCGATGGGCATGGTGAACTCCATCGTCGACTGGTACCGCCCCACGGACGACCACTCCGACGAGACGCTGGCCGAGATGGTCACCGGCCTGCTGCTGACGGGGCTGCGCGCTCCGCAGAGCTGACCACCCGCCCCGGTCCGGGGCATGTCCGGGCCTCCCCGCGCCTTCCGGGCACGACCCCGGCGCCGCGAGCCCTCTCGCCCACTCCCTCCTCGCCGTGTGTTGACCATCACACGCGTCCTGCTATACTGAACGAACGGTCGGTAATTAATGCGACGGAATCGAGGTTGACCATGCCGCACCCGAGCACTGCGCAGGACTCCCACGCCGCCCCGCTGCGCCTGGCGGACGCGTCCGACGCCGACGCGGCGGCCGAGGAGGCCGAGGCCGGGCAGGCCCGCTTCGACGAACTCATCGCCGAGGACTCCCGCATCGAGCCGCGCGACTGGATGCCCGCGGACTACCGGAAGTCGCTGGCGCGACAGATCTCCCAGCACGCCCACTCCGAGATCATCGGCATGCAGCCGGAGGGCAACTGGATCACCCGGGCCCCCAGTCTGAAGCGCAAGGCCATCCTGATGGCGAAGGTCCAGGACGAGGCCGGCCACGGCCTCTACCTGTACTCGGCCGCCGAGACGCTGGGCACCGCTCGCGAGACGTTCTACGACCAGCTCTACACCGGCCGGGCGAAGTATTCGTCGATCTTCAACTACCCCGCCCGCACCTGGGCGGACATCGGCGCGATCGGCTGGCTGGTCGACGGCGCGGCGATCACCAATCAGGTCCCGCTGTGCCGCGCCTCCTACGGCCCCTACGGCCGAGCCATGGTGCGCGTCTGCAAGGAGGAGTCCTTCCACCAGCGCCAGGGCTGGGAGATCCTGCACACCCTCTCGCACGGCACCGCGGAGCAGCATCGGATGGCCCAGGACGCCGTCGACCGCTTCTACGGCCCGGCGCTGCAGATGTTCGGCCCGCCCGACACCGACTCGCCGAACTCCCAGCAGTCGATGGCCTGGAACATCAAGCGCTTCACCAACGACGAGCTGCGCCAGCGCTTCGTGGACATGATCGTCCCGCAGGCCGAGGCGCTCGGGCTGACCCTGCCGGACCCGGAACTGGCATGGAACGAGGAGCGCGGCCACTACGACTTCGGCGAGCTCGACTGGGACGAGTTCTTCGCCGTGCTCAAGGGCCAGGGCCCGCTGAGCAGCCAGCGGCTGGAGCACTATCGACGCGCCCGCGACGAGGGCGCCTGGGTGCGCGAGGCCGCAGCGGCCTACGCCCGCCGCCAGGCCGCCGCCGAGCCGATCGGCGCCTGACCCATCCTCCGCCGCCTCCGGGCCGACGTCGGCCCGCCGTCCACGAAAGGCGAGACCCATGACTTCCGAGCACTCTGCACACGCCGGCGGCTGGCCACTGTGGGAGGTGTTCATCCGCACCGCCCGCGGACTCTCCCACGTGCACGCCGGCTCGCTGCACGCCCCTGACGCCGGCATGGCGGTGCGCAACGCGCGTGACCTCTACACCCGACGCAACGAGGGCACCTCCGTCTGGGTCGTGCCGGCCGAGGCGGTCACCGCCTCCGACCCCGACGCCAAGGGCAGCTTCTTCGAGTCCCCGCAGGGCAAGAGCTACCGCCACGCGACGTATTACACGGCCTCCGAAGGGGTGAAGCACCTGTGAGCTTCGCATCCCACGACTCGGCGACCCGACAGTCGCAGGGCGAGGCGATCACCGCCGAGGAGGTGGCGGCCTCCGGTGCCGTCGCCGACGAGGACGCCGCCCGCTATGCGCTGATCCTCGGCGACGACGCCCTGATGCTCGCCCAGCGCCTCTCCGCCTGGATCTCACGCGCCCCGGAGCTGGAGGAGGACGTCGCCCTGGGCAACATCGCCCTCGATCTGCTGGGCCATGCCCGCTTCCTGCTGACCTATGCCGGCACCGCCTGGCACCGGACCGAGGACGACCTGGCCTACTTCCGGGATGAGGAGGAGTTCCGCTCCTGTCGGCTCGTCGAGCAGGAGAACGGCGACTTCGGCCGCACCATCGCCCGGCAGCTGATCGTCAGCATCTTCCAGCACGAGGTGTACAGCCGCCTGGTCCACTCGACTGATGAGACGCTGGCCGCGATCGCCGACAAGGCCCTGAAGGAGGTCGCCTACCACCAGGATCATGCGATCCAGTGGACCCTGCGCCTGGGACTGGGCACCGAGGAGTCAGCCCGCCGCCTGCAGGCCGGGCTGGACGAGCTCTGGGCCTCGGTGGAGGAGCTCTTCATCGACGTCGACCCGATCCCGCGGCTGGCCTCCGTCGCCGTGGCCCCCTCGACGCTGCGCGAACCGACGATGGCCCGCCTCGGCGAGATCATCGAGCAGGCCGGACTCCGGGTCCCCGAAGTCGGCGGCTCCTTCGGCGCCGACCGCAGCGGCCGGTTCTCCGAGCACCGCGGCCACATCCTGGCCGAGATGCAGGTGCTGGCCCGCCGGCATCCCGGAGCGACCTGGTGAGGGGGACGACCATGATCGACCACGCTGCAGAGATCGAGACCTCGGTGCCCGCGCGGCTCCCCTCGGCGGAGGACGCCCCCGCCGGAGTCGACGTCGGCCTCTGGACCGCGGCCGCGGCGGTCACCGACCCGGAGATCCCGGTGATCAGCATCGCCGATCTGGGCATCCTGCGCGACGCGCGGGTCGCCGAGGACGGCACCGCCGTCGTGACCATCACCCCGACCTACTCGGGCTGCCCGGCGATGGACGCCATCACCGCCGACGTCGCCGCCGCGGCCCGCGCCGCCGGCCACACGCAGGTCCGCGTCGACACAGTGCTGCACCCCGCCTGGACCACCGATTGGATGACCGAGCGCGGCCGCGAGGTCCTGCGCGACTACGGCATCGCCCCGCCGACGGGGACGGCCGCCGCCGGCCCGGTCACGGTGGGGCTGAGCGTGAAGTGCCCGCACTGCGACTCGACGAACACCCGTGAGACGACCCGCTTCAGCTCCACCGCGTGCAAGGCGCTGTACCAGTGCCGCGACTGCCTGGAGCCCTTCGACCATTTCAAGGTGCACTGATGCCGACCACCCCCGCTGCGCCGACCGCCGCCCGCCGTCGCGCGACGTTCTCGACGCTGACCGTCTCCGAGGTCCGCCGGCTGACCGCCGATTCTGTGGAGGTCGCCTTCGCCGTGCCCGAGGAGCTGCAGGACGACTTCGACTACGCCCCCGGTCAGTACGTGGCGCTGCGCACCCGGCTCGACGGTCAGGAGATCCGCCGGTCGTACTCGCTGTGCCAGCAGCCGGTCCCCGGCGAGATCCGCATCGCGATCAAGCGGGACCTCGGCGGCGTCTTCTCCACCTGGGCGAACGAGCATCTTGCCCCCGGCGATCAGCTGGACGTGATGAATCCGGCGGGCGCCTTCGTCTCGCGCCGCGCGATCACCTCGATGAACCACCCCGAGGAGCTCGCCGCCGAGGCGGTCGCCCGGCGGCCCGACGTGCATCTGGTCGCCGTCGCCGCCGGCTCCGGGATCACCCCCATCATGGCGATCGTCCGCTCGGTGCTGGCCGCCTCGGAGCAGGCCGCCGTCGACCTGGTCTATGCCAACCGGTCGGCCTCGGACGTGATGTTCGCCGAGGAGCTCGGCGACCTGAAGGACCGCTTCCCCTCCCGGTTCGCCGTCCACCACGTGCTCAGCCGCGAGCAGCGCATCAACCCGCTGTTCACCGGCCGGCTCGACGAGGAGAAGCTGCAGATCCTGCTGGACCAGGTCCTGCAGGTCCCCGAGACCGACGAATGGTTCCTCTGCGGACCCTTCGAGCTCGTGCAGCTGACCCGCGACGCGCTGGCCGCCCGGGACGTGCCCGAGGGGGCCGTCCGCTACGAGCTGTTCACCACCGGACGCCCCGATCGTCCCGCCGGCCAGCAGGGCCGGACGGTGGAGCCGGCCGAGGACGACGGAGACGGCCGCACGATCGAGTTCACCCTCGACGGTCTGACCGGCAGCGTCACCTCTCCGGAGTCCTCCGGAGAGACGGTGCTCAACGCCGCGCTGCGCTCGCGCTCCGACGTGCCCTTCGCCTGCGCCGGCGGCGTCTGCGGGACATGCCGCGCCAAAGTCGTCTCCGGGGAGTTCACCATGGAGGAGAACTTCGCCCTGGAGTCCGACGAGCTCGAGGCCGGCTACGTGCTCACCTGCCAGACCCGACCGACCGGGGAGAAGCTCGTCGTCGACTACGACACCTGAGACGCCGACCGCCGCCTGCCGCCTGCCGACCGCCGACCCGAGGAGCTCCATGATCCGCACCGACTTCGACGACGACCTGGGCGAGATCGTCCTCGACGCCCCGAAGAAGCGCAATGCCCTGGATGCCGCGGCGCTGGCCGCGCTCGACGACGCCCTGGTGCGCGCCGAGGAGGCCGGGGTGCGGGCCCTGCTGCTGCGCGGCGAGGGGAAGGGCTTCAGCGCCGGCCGCGACATCTCCGCCGTCGACCCGGCCACCGACGACGCCCTGGCCTTCCTCCAGGACCACGTCACCCCGGTGCTGCACCGGCTGGCGGACTTCCCCGCCCCGACGTTCGCCGCCGTCCACGGCGGCTGCCTGGGCGTGGGCCTGGGACTGGCGATCGCGGCCGACGTCGTCTATGTCGCCGAGGACGCGACGATCGGCTCGCCCTTCGCCGCCCTGGGCGCCACGCTGGACTCGGGCGGTCATGCGCTGTTCACCGAGCGCCTGGGCGCCCACCGCACGCTTGACCTGATCTACACCGGCGACCTGATGTCCGGCGCCGAGGCGGTGGCCGGCGGACTGTTCTCCCGGACGATGCCGGCCGAGGAGCTGCTGGAGTTCACCCGGTCGCGGGCCGCACGTGCGGCGGCGGGTCCGACGCTCGCCTTCCGCGAGTCCAAGGCGCTCGTCGCCCGGATCCGCGACGAGCGCCTCGGGCTCTGGGAGTCTCTGCAGCAGGAGAACCGCGCCCAGGGCCGACTCTGCGACACCGCCGACTACGCCGAGGGCTTCGCCGCCTTCCAACAGAAGCGCACGCCGGTCTTCCGCGGCGAGTGACCGGCCCACCGCGCGGCAGCGCCCGCAGCCCCTCCCTGCTTCGAGCCGGGCTCGGTCACCGAGCCCGTGATCCGGTCCGCCCCGTCCAGTTGGGCGGGGCAGCCGATCCGCCCCGTCCACTTGGACGGGGATTCCGATCATCCCCGTCATGTTTCCGATCCCTCGTCCAACTCGACGGGGACGGGTGAAAAGCACGGGGCGCAGCGGTCTCAGCCAGCGGCCCGACCCCGACCGGCGGGGCGAAGCGGTCCCCGCCGGCGGCCCGCCCCCGGCCGACGCCGCGCCCCGGCCGACCAGATGATCGACCGGGGCGCAGCCCACCGACTCAGCGATCGACCAGCCGGCCGCTCATCGCCTCACGCCCACTCGGGCTTCTTCTCCGCGGCCACGCGGGTGAGCACGTCGTAGGTCGCCACGACCTCGTCGTGCTGGTTGTGCAGCACCGTGTCCCAGCGGACCTGGCCGAAGTCCTCGTCCTCGCGCGGGATGATCTCCTTCGCGGTCAGCGTCACCCGGATCGCGTCGTCGTAGGTCACCGGCGTCTCGAAGGAGAGGTTCTCCAGCCCGGTGTTGGCCAGCACGGGCCCGGGCGCCGGCTCGACGAAGAGCCCCGCCGCCCAGGAGACCAGCAGGTAGCCGTGGGCCACCCGCCGCGGGAAGAACGGGTTGGCCGTCGCGGCCTCCTCGTCGGTGTGCGCGTAGAAGGTGTCCCCGGTGGAGGCGGCGAAGGCGTCGATGTCCTCCAGGGTCACCGTCCGCAGCTCCGAGGCGAACTGATCGCCGAGGCGCAGCTCGGCCAGCGATTTGCGGAAGGGGTGGACCGCACTGCCGTCGGCGACGGTCTCCGGCGTCGCGGTCTGCGCCCGCGCCCCGCGGTGCCAGACTCCGGTGATCCCGGTGAGCAGATCCGGCGACCCCTGCACCGCAGTGCGCTGCATGTGGTGCTTCACCGCCCGGACTCCGCCGAGCTCCTCTCCCCCGCCGGCCCGGCCCGGCCCGCCGTGGACCAGATGCGGCAGCGGCGAACCGTGCCCGGTGGAGGTCTTCGCGTCGTCGCGGTCCAGGAAGAGCACCCGGCCGTGGTGGGAGCCGATCCCGCGGGCGAAGGCTCCGGCGATCCCCGGGTCATGCGTGCAGACGGTCGCGACCAGCGAGCCGCCGCCCAGGGCGGCGAGCTCCACCGCATCGTCAACGTCGGTATAGCCCAGCACCGAGGTCACCGGGCCGAAGGCCTCCACCGAGTGGACCTGCGGAGTCCGGGCGTCAGCGAAGGAGAGCACCGTCGGCGGGAAGAAGGCCCCGGCCTCGGCGTCGACGCCGCCCAGGTAGCCGTCGACGCCGCCGCAGCGCACAGTGCCGCCGGCCTCGACCAGAGCGTCGACCGCCCGGGTGACCTCGGTCTGCTGATCCTTCGAGGCGAGCGCGCCGACAGTGGTCGCCGCGTCGCGCGGGTCGCCGAGCACCGCGCGGGAATCCAGCCGCGCGCGCAGCGCCTCGACGACGGCGTCCACATGCTCGCCGGGCACGATGGTCCGGCGCACCGCAGTGCACTTCTGTCCGGCCTTGGCGGTCATCTCCAGGACCACGGACTTGATGAAGGCCTCGAACTCGGGAGTCTCGGGGCCGGCGTCGGGTCCGAGGATGGCCGCATTGAGCGAGTCGGTCTCGGCGGTGAAGCGCAGTCCCGCGGTCTGCACGCTGGGGTGCGAACGCAGCAGGTGCGCCGTAGACGCCGAGCCGGTGAAGGCCAGCACGTCGCGGTGGTCCAGGTGATCGAGCAGGTCGCCGGCGGAGCCGGAGATCAGCTGGATCGCCCCGGCGGGCAGCAGCCCGGAGTCGATCATCAGCCGCACGCAGGCCTGGGTGACGTAGGCGGTCTGCGAGGCGGGCTTCACGATCGTCGGCACTCCGGCGATGAAGCTGGGGGCGAGCTTCTCCAGCATGCCCCAGACCGGGAAGTTGAAGGCGTTGATCTGCACGGCGACGCCGGTCAGCCGGGTGTAGATGTGCTCGCCGAGGAAGGAGCCGTCGCGGGAGAGCTGCTCGACGGCGCCGTCGACGATCACCTGCGCGTTCGGCAGCTCTTTGCGCGCCTTCGAGGAGAAGGTCCGCAGCGTGCCGATGCCGCCGTCGACGTCGATCAGGTGATCTTTCCGCGTGGCGCCGGTGCGGTCGGAGAGCGCGTAGAGCTCCTCCTTGTGCTCGTCCAGGTGCTGGGCGATCTGCTTCAGCCGCATCGCCCGCTCATGGAAGGTCAGCTCGCCCAGACTGCGCTGTCCGACAGCGCGGGCGTGCGCGACGGCGGCCGCAGTGTCCAGCCCTTCGGCGGAGACCCGGCAGATCGGCTCACCGGTGGACGCGTCGCGCACTGTACTGATCCGCTGCGGATCCTCCGGCGCCCACCAGGCGTCGGCGAGGTAGCTGGGCAGCGTCCGGGTCGGGCTGATGGTCGTCTCGTGATCGGCGGCGATGGCGGTCATGACGTCCTCTCGACGATGGGCAACTGACCGAACGGTCGGTAATCACATCCATCGTAGCGCCGATCACGCTGCTGTGACAGCCCGCACACCGACGACCGGCCCCGCCGAAAGCCGGCACGGACCCTCATCGCCAGTCATTCCTCCGGCACGGCGTGCCGATGCTCGGCGTGGTCGTCGAAGATCAGCGCCGTCTGCGAGGACTGCACGCAGGAGAGCGACTGGATTCGCTCGAAGATCACCGCGCGCAGCTCGTCCACAGTGCGCGTGCGCACCAGCAGCACGGCGTCGTACTGCCCGCCCACCAGGGCCAGATGCCGCACTGCCGGCTCGTCGGCCAGCGCTTCGCGCAGCACGCCCCAGTCGTCCTGCTTCAGCGTGAGGAAGACGTAGGCGGCAGTGGCCAGCCCCGCCGCCCGCGGGTCGATGACCGCGGTGTAGCCGCGCAGCACCCCGGAGCGGCGCAGTCGCGCGATCCGCTCGTAGGCGTTCGCCCGCGAGAGGTGCAGCTCCTCGGCGATGCGCGTGACCGAGGCGCGGGCGTCGAGGCTCAGCCTCTCGAGGATCCGGTGATCCAGGGCATCCAACGGTCGGCCGCTCGTCGCGTGATCGTCCAGCAATGTCGCCATACCTCTGGACGATACCAGCGACAGTGCCTGGCATTACGAACAGATCGTCTGCCGAAGCCCCTCCTCCATCGGACATCGTCTGCGATCCGCGGCAGGCATGGCAGACCCTGCATGACGTGGGTCACACTCGAAGCGCGGCCGGATGCTCGCTCCGCACCGACGCCGAGCGCGCCGGGCCGCACGGCCCGAGCCGAGAGACCCCGAGGAGGCCGCAGGCCATGGACGAGGAGATCACCGCCGACGACGGACGCCGGCCCGCCGTCGTGCCCGAGGAGCCGCGCCAGTCGGACGAGCCGCACGAGCCGCTCGCCCACGAGAAGGCCGAGCAGGCCGCCCGCATCGAGCAGACGAGCCGCAGCTTCGGCATCACCCCCGAGCAGTACATGCTCCCCGCCGCCCAGCAGATCCGCATGCTCTCCCCCGACGGCTCGCTGATCCCCGAGGAGGAGCAGGGCACCAGCGCCGGGCACGAGTACCCGGTCCCGGAGGACGAGGCGCTGCTCGCCGCCTACGAGGCCCTGGTGGTCGGCCGCCGCATCAACGACCAGAACTATGCCCTGGTCCGCCAGGGCCGACTGGCGGTCTACCCTTCCTCGCACGGCCAGGAGGCCTGTCAGGTCGGCGCGGCGCTGGCGCTGGGCGCCGACGACTGGATGTTCCCCACCTACCGCGACTCGGTGGCGATCATGACCCGCGGCGTGGACCCGGTGGAGGTCATGGTCTCCTTCCGCGGCGACTGGCACTGCGGCTTCGACCCGATCGCCCATCGGGTCTCGGCGCCGTCGACGCCGCTGACCACCCAGCTGCTGCACGCCGTCGGAGTCGCCCACGCGGCGAAGCTGCGCGGCGAGGACACCGTGGTGCTGGCGATGTGCGGCGACGGCGCGACCAGCGAGGGCGACTTCCACGAGGCGCTGAACTTCGCCGCCGTCTTCGAGGTGCCGGTGGTCTTCTTCGTGCAGAACAACGGCTACGCCATCTCGGTGCCGCTCTCCCACCAGTCCGCGGCGCCCTCGCTGGCGCATAAGGCTATCGGCTACGGCATGGCCGGCGAGCAGGTCGACGGCAACGACATGGTCGCGGTGCTGGCCACGCTGCGCCGGGCGGTCTCGCTGGCGCGCGAGCGCTCGATGCCGCTGCTGCTGGAGGCGACGACCTACCGCATGCAGGCCCACACCAACGCCGACGACGACACCCGCTACCGCGATGCGCACGAGGTCGAGCTCTGGCGCCGCCACGACCCGCTGACCCGGGTGCAGACGTTCCTGAGCTCCCGGGGAGTGCTCGACGACGACGCCGCGTCCCGCATCAGCGATCGGGCCGAGGAGGTCGCCGCCTCGCTGCGCACGGCGATGACCGCCGATCCGCCGATCGACCCGCTGGAGATCTTCGACCACGTCTACGCGGCGCCCACCGCCCAGCTGCGCGAGCAGCGCGCCCAGCTCGCCGACGAGCTCGCCCGTGGACAGGAGGACTGACCATGGCCGCCCCCGACCTCGAGCCCCGCGCCGCCGATCCCGGCGCCGCCCTGCGGGCGACGACCTTCGCCGCGGCGCTGAACACCGCGCTCTCCGATGCGATGGCCGCCGAGCCGTCCGTCTGCGTCTTCGGCGAGGACGTCGGCACGCTCGGCGGCGTCTTCCGCATCACCGACGGGCTGGCCCGCCGCTTCGGCGAGGACCGGTGCTTCGACACCCCGCTGGCCGAATCCGGCATCGCCGGCATGGCCGCCGGCATGGCCATGAACGGGATGCGCCCGGTGGTCGAGATGCAGTTCGACGCCTTCGCCTACCCCGGACTGGAGCAGATCTTCAGCCACATCGCCAAGTTCGGCAACCGCACCCGGGGCCGCGTGCGGATCCCGCTGGTGGTCCGCATCCCCTACGGCGGCGGCGTCGGCGGCGTCGAGCACCACTGCGACTCCTCCGAGGCCTACTACGCCCACACCCCCGGCCTGAAGATCTACACCCCGGCGACGGTCGCCGACGCCTATCTGATGCTGCGCGAGGCGGTGGACTCCCCCGACCCGGTGATCTTCTTCGAGCCGAAGAAGCTCTACTGGTCGAAGGAGCCGGTCGACCTCGAGGCGCTGCGCCGCCAGTACGAGGACGGCGCCTCCGACTCCGGCGGGCCGGGCGGGTCCGGTGAGGCCGGCGCCGATCCCGACGGCGTCGGCGCCGCCGGCCGCGCCGTCGTCGCCCGCGCGGGCACCGACGTCTCGCTGATCAGCTACGGCCCCACGGTGGCCACGGCGCTGGCCGCCGCCGAGTCCGCCGCGGAGGACGGGGTCTCGGCCGAGGTGCTCGATCTGCGCAGCCTGGTCCCCTTCGACGACGCCGCACTGACCGCCACGGTGGAGAAGACCGGCCGGGCGATCGTGGTCGCCGAGGCCCAGGGCTTCGCCTCCGTCGCCGGAGAGATCGTCGCCCGGATCCAGGAACGCTGCTTCCACTCGCTGGCCTCTCCCGTGCGGCGGGTGACCGGCTTCGACATCCCGTATCCGTCGCCGAAGCTCGAACAGCACCACCTGCCCGACGTGGACCGGGTGCTCGACGCGCTCGACATGCTGCAGTGGGAGGACTGAGATGACCACCTTCAACCTGCCCGATCTGGGCGAAGGATTGACCGAGGCGACGCTGCTGAGCTGGCTGGTGGACGAGGGTGACACGATCGAGGTGGACCAGCCCGTCGCCGAGGTGGAGACGGCGAAGTCCACTCTGGAGGTCCCCTCGCCATACGCGGGAACCGTGACACAGTTGCACGGCGCCGAGGGAGAGACGATGGTCGTCGAGCGTCCGCTGATCTCGGTGGACACCGGCGACGCCGCCGCTGGCCCGGATGCGGCGGCCGAGCCCTCGGCCGCACAGGCCCCGGCAGCACAGCCGGCCGGTGCGCTGGACCATCGCGAGGAGGAGCGCGCCGGCGCCGCAGTGCCCGGCGATCCGGACGCCGCACCCGCCCCGGAGACCGCCGGCGAGGGATCGGGGAACGTGCTCATCGGCTACGGCACCTCCGGCGCCTCGGGCGGCCGACGGCGTCGCCGTCGTCGTGCGGCCCCGCCGTCGGCGCCCTCCACGACGCCCTCCACGACGCCCGCGACCGCCTCACCCCGCGAGCGCGCCCCGCGCGTCTCCTCGCCGCTGGTGCGCCGGCTGGCCCGCGACCATGCCATCCCGCTGAGCGGACTCGCCGGCTCGGGCCCCGACGGGCTGATCCTCCGGTCCGATGTGCTCGCCGCGATGGAGACGGCCGGAGACCGACCGGCGACGACGGCGCAGCAGACGAGCGCGGCGTCGCCGGCCGCGGCACAGGCTCCGCGGTCGGCCCCGGCCGGCCTCGAGGTCAGCGACCGCGAGCCGATCACCGGCATCCGCAAGGCAGTGGCCACCCGGCTGGCGACGTCGCGTCGGGAGATCCCGGAGGCGACCACCTGGCAGGACGTCGACGTCACCGAGCTGCTGGCGCTGCGCGCGCGGCTGAAGGAGCAGGCCGCCCGCACCGGGGAGGAGGCGCCGTCGCTGCTGGCGCTGATCGGCCGCTTCGTGCTCGCCGGACTGGCGCGGCACCCCGAGCTGGCGACCCGCGTCGACGACCGCGAGGACGGCGAGCAGGAGATCGTGCACTTCGACGGGGTGAATCTGGGCTTCGCCGCCCAGACCGACACCGGCCTGGTGGTGCCGGTGGTCCGGCGCGCCGAGCGGCTCTCTGCGCGCGGACTGCACCAGGAGGTCTCCCGGCTGGTCGCCGACGCCCGCGCGGGACGACTCTCCGGCGCCGAGCTCAGCGGCGGCACCTTCACAGTGAACAACTACGGCGTCTTCGGCTCGGACGGGGCGACGCCGATCATCAACCATCCGGAGGTCGCGATCCTCGGGATCGGGCGCATCCTGGAGCGCCCCTGGGCGGTGGACGGCGAACTGGCCGTGCGCAGCATCGCCACGCTGACGCTGACCTTCGACCACCGCGTCTGCGACGGCAGCACGGCCGGCGGGTTCCTGAACTTCGTGGCCGCCTGCGTGGAGGACCCGACCTCGGCGCTGGCGAACCTCTGATGCCCGTCGCCCTTGCAGCCGGGCGGGACGGATGAGCGGCGCCCGCCGCATGCGCCCCTGCTCATTCAGGCCAGGGGTTGGATCGGATGACCTCGACGAAGTCCGTCCGCTCGAAATCTGGGAGGAAATGGTCGAGCACATCAGCATTGACGGTGCCGAACGTCGTCTCCGGTCGATGCCGATTCCCGTCGGCGAAGGCGTGAAGGATCCGTCGCTTGAAGTCCGGCCGCGGATGGGCGGAGGTGACAGCTCGACGCTGTTCCACGCTGAGGTCGTGGAATCCGATGCCCAGCACATCGGTCTCCACTCCGGCGGTGACCAGCGCGATCTCGCCCTCCAGGAACTCAGGCACTCCGGGCGTGGTGTGCAGGGCGATGCCGAGCCAGACGCGGCGCGCGTCGGCCTCCGAGACTCCATGCTCCACCAGGAAGTTCCAGGCGGCTTCAGCGCCGTCGACTTCGAATCGCCGGCGAGAGTCTCCGTATTCCTCGGTCAGGCCGAGGTCGTGGAACAGGGCGCCGACGTAGAGCAGCTCCAGATCGACGTCGATGCCCCGCCGCCGCCCCTGGAGGGCGCCGAAGAAGAACACCCGTCGCGAGTGGTCGAAGAGCAGATCGTCCTCACGCTCGCGGACGAAATCCGTCGCCCGGCGCACCAGATCAGTGTCCGGCACGGCGATGCCCGCGATCGTCGTACTGGCGTGAGGGGTGCTTTCGTCGCGTCCTGACGTCTCCATGCTCCCACCATGCGGCCGAGGGCCCTCGGCCGCCAAGGTCCTGTCAGACAGGCATGCCACACTTTCAGCCATGGTGGCGCACGACGTGGAGTTCCTGGTCTTCCCCGAAGTGAAGGCGCTCGACGTGGCCGGCTGCGCCGAGGTCTTCAGCGAGGCTGCCCGCCTCGGGGCCGACTGTCGGATCCGGTACAGCTCGCCGACGGGGCGGCCGGTGCAGACCTCGATCGGCCTGGACATCACGGTCGACTCCCCGCCCGAGACCGCAGGCCCCATCCGCACAGCGGTCCTCTGCGGCGGGGGATGACCTTCCCGGCCGGCCGATGCCCTCGACGGGCGCCGAGCAGCGACCCCTTGGCAGCAGGCCGAGCGACTGCAACGGTCCTACCCCGGAGTCGCCGTCGACGAGGACGCGATCTTCATCCAGGACGAGACGGTCTACACGTCAGCGGGTGTCACCTCCGGGATCGATCTGGCCCTGGCGCTGGTCGAGGAGGATCACGGACCGGAGCTGGCCCGCGCAGTCGCTCGGAGCCTGGTGGTGCACATGCGTCGGGCAGGCGGACAGTCCCAGTTCTCGACGCCGCAGCGCGAACGGAGCGCCTCCAGCGCCAGCCCGGATCGTGGAGACGGGCTGCAGGTCGCCGGGCTCGGCTCCAGCCCTCCGGCCGGTCGCCGAGCAGAGCGCTCACCCCTCCGGATACTCGTAGAACCCCTTTCCGGACTTCCGGCCGAGCTCGCCGCGGGCGACCATGTCGCGCATCAGCTGGGGCGGGGCGAAGCGCTCCCCCAGCTCGGAGGCCAGATGTTCGGCGATGCCCAGCCGCACGTCCAGCCCGACGACGTCGGTCAGCGCCAGCGGCCCGATGGGGAACTTATAGCCCAGCACCATCGCGTCGTCGATGGCCTGCGGCGCCGCCACCCCGTCCTCGACCATGCGGATCGCCTCCAGGCCGATGGCCACCCCCAGCCGCGAGGAGGCGAAGCCGGGCGCATCCTGCACGACGACGGCGGTCTTGCCCAGCGCCTCGACCCACCCTCGGGCGCGGCCGGCCAGCTCCTCGCCGGTCTGCCCGCCGAGGACGACTTCGACCAGCTTCGAGGCCGGCACCGGATTGAAGAAGTGCAGCCCGCAGAAGCGCTCGGGCCGGCGCAGCGTGGCGGAGAGCTCGGTCACCGACAGCGAGGAGGTGTTCGTCGCCAGCCAGGCGTCGGAGGTCAGCCGCTGCTCGACGTCGGTCAGCGCCTCGGCCTTCAGCCGCGCGTCCTCGGGCACGGCCTCGACGACGAGCCCGCAGCGGGAGAAGACCGCCCGATCGGTGGTCACCGTCAGTCGTGCGGTCCAGTCCTCGGAGTCGCCGGCGATCTTGCCGCGCTCGACGGAGGCGGCGACGTCGGCGGCGATCCGGGAGCGTGCGGCCTCGGCGGCCTCGGCGGTGACGTCGACGACGAGGACCTCCTCGGCCCCGGAGATCAGGAACGCATGGGCGATCCCGGCGCCCATGCGGCCGCCGCCGAGCACGCCGACCGTCGGGGGAAGTGCACTGCTGGTCATGCCGTCTCTCCTGACGTCGTCTGCTCTCGGTAGTGTTCTCGGTCCGGTTCCCGGTTCTGCTCCGGGTCCTGCCGGCGGGCCTGTCGCCTGTCCAGGAAGGCCTGCATGCGGTCGACCTTCGCCTCGGACTCGAAGAGGATCGCCTGCGCGAGATTGTCCACCTGCGGATGCGCCTCGCGCGGCATGGCGAAGACCTGCTTGCTGATCCGCACCGCCAGCGGGTCCTGGGCGGCGATGCGCCCGGCCAGGGCGTCGGCGGCGTCGAGCAGCTCCTGGCTCGGGTGGATCTCGCTGACCAGCCCGTGGGCCAGCGCCTCCTCGGCGTCGAGGATGCGGCCGGCCAGCAGGATCTCCTTGGCCAGGGCCTCGCCGGCGAGGTCGCGGAGTCGCCAGAGGGCTCCGGCGGCCGGAATGATGCCCAGCCCGGTCTCGGGCTGGCCCACCCGCAGCGCGGGGGTGCCCAGCCGGAAGTCGGCGGCCCAGGCCAATTCCGCGCCGCCGCCGAGGGTGTGGCCGTCCAGGGCGGCGATGACCGGCATCGGCAGCTTCCCCAGCCGGTCGAAGGCGGTCGAGTTCACCCCGCGCAGCGCGTCCTCGCGCCGGCGGTCGCGCAGCTGGGAGATGTCGGCGCCGGAGGCGAAGACTCCGCGGCGCGGCCGGACCTCGGGGCCGGCGTCGTCGGCTCCGAGGCCGGTGGAGGGACTGCCGGAGAGGATGAGGATCTTCGGCGTGTGCTCCAGATGCGCGCAGAGCGCGTGGAGCTCGTCGATCATCGTCGCGTCGATCGCGTTGCGGACCTCGGGGCGGTCCAGCCGCGCATGCAGCCGGTCCTCGCCCTCAGCGATCCGCAGCGTGGTGAAGGCCGCGGCATCCAGCCGCGGCGCCGCGGGCTCGTCGCGCTGCCCGGCATCGCGGCCGCCGTCGTGCCGGTCGTGCTGATCGTGCTGGTCGTGCCCGTTCATGCTCCTCACACCCTCTCCAGCAGCAGCGCCGAGCCCTGCCCGACGCCGACGCACATCGTCGCCAGCCCGCGCTCGGCCCCCTCGTCCTCCATCCGACGGGCCAGCGTATGCACGATCCGTGAGCCCGAGGAGCCCAGCGGATGCCCCAGCGCGATCGCCCCGCCGTCGGCGTTGACCAGCGCCGGATCCAGACCCAGCCGCCGGATGCAGGCCAGCGACTGGGTCGCGAAGGCCTCGTTCAGCTCGATCGCCCCCAGGTCCTCGACGCGCCAGCCGGCGCGGTCCAGGGCCTTGGTCGTCGCCGGCACCGGCCCCATGCCCATGGTCTCCGGGGCCACTCCGGCGTTCGCCCCGCCGACGATCCGCGCCCGCGGGGCCAGTCCGTACCGCTCGACGGCGGCCTCGGAGGCGACGATCACCGCCGAGGCGCCGTCGTTGAGCGAGGAGGCGTTGCCGGCGGTGACGACTTCGCCGTCGCGGACCACCGGGCGCAGCCCGGAGAGGCCGTCCAGCGTGACCTCGGGGCGCGGGCCCTCGTCGGTCTCGACCACATGCACCGCCCCCTTGCGGCCAGGCACCTCGACCCGGGTGATCTCACGGGCCAGCCGGCCGGCCTCGACTGCGGCGGCGGTGCGCCGCTGAGACTCGACGGCGAAGGCATCGGCATCCTCGCGGGTGACGCCCTCGACCCGGGCGACCTCCTCGGCGGTCTCCGGCATCGAATAGGTGCGCTTGTCGATGGTCAGGAACTTCGGATTGACGAAGCGCCAGCCGATGGAGGTGTCGGCCACCTCCCCGGGTCCGGAGAAGCCGCGGGTGGGCTTGGCCATCGCCCACGGCGCCCGCGACATCGATTCCACCCCGCCGGCGACCACCAGGTCGGCGGCTCCGGCGGCGACCATCTGCTGGGCCTGGGCGATCGCGCTCATCCCGGAGGCACAGAGCCGATTGACGGTGATGCCCGGGACCGAATCCGGATACTCGGCCAGCAGCCAGGCCATGCGGGCGACGTTCCGGTTCTCCTCGCCGGCGCCGTTGGCGTTGCCGAGGATGACCTCGTCGACGGCGCCCGGGTCGATGCCGGAGTCCTCGACGACGGTGCGGATCACCAGGGCGGCGAGGTCGTCGGGCCGGACCGCGGACAGCGCGCCGCCGTGGCGGCCGACGGGCGTGCGGGTCCCGGAGACGAGGAAAGCGGGGCTGACGGACACGTCATGGGCCTTTCGTCGGATTAACTGACCGATCGTTCACTTTTCCCCACTCTTCCACGGAGGGACTGTGAGGTCAATCACCGAGATGCGTCGGCGCCTCACAGGGTCCGCGGCACGGACTCCGCCGCTTCCGGGCGGTGCGTCACGGGTGATCCACCACACACCCCTCTGGCAGGCTGTGCACCACGCACCCGCGCCTGGCTTGCGCGCCCGGCACACCGGATATGACGAGGAGGTCCATCCATGAGCGAGAACCCCGCACCACGCCGACCCTCCGTCGGCGGGGGCGCGCTGCTCGGCCCGGTCATGCGTCCCCTGAACTCCGTGGTGGAGAAGCTGATCCCCTCGGCGCTGGTCTTCGCGATCGGACTGACGGTCATCGTCGCGATCCTCGCCCTGCTGTTCACCGACGCCGGACCACTCCAGGTGATCGAGGAGTGGGGCCTCGGACTGGCGGGGCTCCTGCAGTTCATGACCCAGATCGCCCTGGTCCTGTTCCTGGGCCACATCCTGGCCAGCACCCGCCCGGTGCGGGCGCTGCTGCGCCGTCTGGCCCGGATTCCCCGCAGCCCTATGCAGTCCTACGTGTTCGTCTTCGTGGTGGCCTCGCTCGCAGCGCTGATCACCTGGGGACTCGGACTGGTGGTCGGCGGACTGATGGCCCGCGAGGTCGCCGAACAGGCTCGTCGGCGCGAGATGCCGGTCCACTTCCCCATGCTGGTGGCCTCCGGGTTCTCCGGATTCGTCGTCTGGCACATGGGCTACTCGGCCTCTGGCCCGCTCACCGCGGCCACCCCGGACTCCTTCGTCGCCGACGTGCTGGGCGGACCGCTGGCGATCACCGAGACGGTGTTCTCCGGCTGGAACATGGTCGCCGCCGCGGTGACGATCATCGTCGTCGCCGGAACCCTGACGCTCATCGCCCCGCGGGACCCGCAGCAGGTGGTCGCGCTCGACGTCGACGCCCGGGAGGAGGACGCCGCGGTCGACGACGAGGTGGTCACCCCGGCCGACCGCGTCGACGCCAGCCGGCTCCCGACCCTGCTGGTGGGCCTCATGCTGGTCGGCTATCTGACGATCCACTTCGCCGGCGGCGGCGGGCTGACCCTGGACATCGTCAACTGGAGCTTCCTGACGCTGATCATGCTGCTGGTGCGAAGCCCGTTCGAGCTGCTCGCGCTGACCAGGGCGGCCGCCGGCAACGTCGGCGACATCCTGCTGCAGTTCCCGCTGTACGCCGGAATCCTCGGCATCATGACCGGCACCGGACTGATGCAGGTGTTCTCCGAGGCATTCGTCGCGATCTCCACCGAGCAGACCTTCGCGCTGTTCGCGTTCCTCTCCGCCGGGATCGTGAACTTCTTCGTCCCCTCGGGCGGCGGGCAGATCGCGGTGCAGGCACCGATCCTGCTGGAGGCCGCGGAGTCGCTGGGCACGGATCCGGCGGTGGCGATCATGGCGGTGGCCTACGGCGATCAGTGGACGAACATGATCCAGCCCTTCTGGGCGCTGCCGCTGCTGGCGATCGCCGGCCTGAGGATGCGCGACATTCTCGGCTACACGACCATCGTGCTGATCGCCTCGGGCCTGGTCTTCGGCGGCGTGCTGCTGGTCATGTCCTGACGAGCGCCCGCCCGAAAATCACGGCCTGCTCACTGCAGCATCGTCTTGTCGTCGAGCACCGCACCCTTGAGCCTCGAGAACTCCGCCAGCAGATCCTCCGG
>NZ_WIAX01000007.1 GCF_009467795.1 Nesterenkonia halophila | reverse complement strand
GGGGATGAGCCGCACCTGCGGCCTGACTGGATCGCCCGGCGCTTGTGCTCCCCGCCTACGCGGGGATGAGCCGGAGGCGGACATGGAAGCCAGCTACCCGTTCAAGTGCTCCCCGCCTACGCGGGGATGAGCCGCGTGCTTCGCCTGTTTCTGCGGCGATCCCGAAGTGCTCCCCGCCTACGCGGGGATGAGCCGCACCTCATCGGACCAGACATGCGCCACGCCGGGTGCTCCCCGCCTACGCGGGGATGAGCCCGCGCGGAACGCGATCATCCTCCAAGCCCGCATGTGCTCCCCGCCTACACGGGGATGAGCCCCGTCGGACGATCAGGGCGACGCCACTCGAAGCGTGCTCCCCGCCTACGCGGGGATGAGCCCTCGCGGCCATGTGCGGCGACGTATTCGAGGGCGTGCGCCCCGCCTACGCTGGGATGAGCCGACCATCGCCGTATGCAACCAGAAGGGCAGCGTGTGCCCCCACCCACGCGGGGATCAGCCGAAGACACTCCACCGGATGAGGTAACGGCTGGTGTGCGCCCGCCCGAGAGGAAGAATGCGGCCAACCGCCGCTTTCCACGAATTGCCGTGCATGCTGCGCACCTCCACGGATCAGGACTGACATTCCCGCACGGTCACCATCGATTGGGTGAAGCGATGGATTGCCCCCCCTCTTGCCCGACCCACGCCAACGGGATCGATGGTCGTGCAATCAGTGCTTCAGAGACCTGCCACCGCCTCATCCACCCCTCCCACCAAGTCACTTGTGCTCCAGCTCACCCTCTGTAATAGTTATTACTAACTATTTCCTATTGGCCGCGCAGCGACGGAGAGCACACCATGTCCCAGCACACCGCCACCACCGGACCTCGCTTCGGCGTCCGCTGGTCGAGCACCCCGCCCATCGGCCAGACCCCCACTGAACCGAAGAGCATCGGCTTCCTCATCGCCCTCTGTGCCGCGCAGCTGGGGCTCTTCACCGCACTGATGGGTCCGGTGATGGTCTCGATGGCCATGAAGGTCAGCGCCCTCACCGAGGATCCCGTGGAGCGGACCTCGATGGTCGGCACCATCCTGGGCACCGGGGCCATCGCCGCGGCCATCGGCAACGTCTTCTTCGGCCGGCTCTCCGACCGCACCATGTCCCGCTTCGGCCGGCGCCGCCCCTGGCTCGTCGGCGGAGCGCTGGTGATGGCCCTGGGCCTGCTGATGGTCACCCAGGTGGAGACCACCACACTGCTGACCCTCTCCTGGTTCATCGCCCAGATCGGCGCCAACGCCGCACTGAGCCCTTTCATCGCCACCCTCGGCGACCAGCTGCCGCAGCATCAGTACGCCAAGGTCTCCGCGCTGGTCGGCATCATGCAGAACATCGGCATCCTCGGCGGCATCTGGCTGTCGAACGTCTTCGCCGAGAGCCTCTTCCTGGTGTTCATGGTCCCGGCGCTGTTCGGCCTCGTCGCCGTGGTGATCTACGCGGTAATCCTGCCGGACCCGGTGCGCACTGAGCGTCCGCCGAAGTTCAGCCTCGTCGAGATCCTGCGCTCCTTCTGGGTCAACCCGATCACGCATTCGGACTTCGCCTTCGCCTGGTGGTCGCGCTTCCTGCTGATCCTCTCGGCCTTCCTGTTCACCACCTTCCGACTGACCTTCGTGCAGGACCGCCTCGGCGTCCCGGAGGCCGAGGCCAACGGCGTGGTGCTCAACGGCGTGCTGATCTACACCCTCGCCCTGGTGCCCGTCGGCTACTTCGCCGGGTGGCTCTCGGACAAGACTGGACGCCGCAAAGCGCTGGTCGGCCTCTCCGCCATCATGTTCGCCGTCGGCAGCTGGATGCTGGTGCACATCGACTCGCCGATGGAGTTCTACCTGGTCGAGATCCTGCTCGGCGCGGCCTTCGGCATCTACATGGGCGTGGACATGGCCCTGGTGCTGCAGGTGCTGCCGAACAAGGACGACACCGCCAAGGACCTCGGCGTCTTCAACCTCGCCAACGCCGGCCCGCAGTCGCTGGCACCGTACGTCGGCGCCTTCCTGCTGGCCACCGCCGTCGGCGGCTCCGGCGGCCCGAACTACGCCCTGCTGCTGGGCGCCGCGGCGGTCGCCGCCGTCGCCGGCGCCCTCGTCATCATCCCGATCAAGAAAGCGAAGTGAGCATGACCGCCACCTCCACCGAGACCACGACCACCACCGACTACGCCGCCCTGATCGCACAGCTCCCGCTGGAGGAGAAGGTCCACCTGCTCACCGGTGAGACCGCCTTCACGCTGCCGGGGAACGGCGGGATCGGCCTGGCCCCGCTGGCCTTCTCCGACGGCCCCACCGGTGTGCGCGGCCTGAAGTTCATCGGCGGCGACCACGTCGCGCTCTTCCCCAACGCCACTCTGGTCTCCGGGGCCTGGGACGACGACGTCGCCCGCCAGGTCGGCGAGATGCTCTCCGAGGAGGCCCGCCGGCAGAACATCCACGTGGTCCTGGGCCCGACGATCAACCTGCACCGCACCCCGCTGGGCGGCCGGCTCTTCGAGGCCTACTCGGAGGACCCCTACCTCACCGGGCGCACTGCGACGCAGTACGTGCAGGGCCTGCAGAGCGCGGGCACCGCGGCCTGCCTGAAGCATCTGGTGGCCAACGAGTCCGAGGAGCTGCGCAACTTCATGGACTCCCGCGTCAGCGAGGAGGCCCTGCGCGAGGTCTACCTGCTGCCCTTCGAGATGGCCGTCGAGGACGCCGGGGCGTGGTCGATGATGGCCGCCTACAATGACGTGAACGGCGTGCCGGCCACGGAGCAGGACGAGGTCCAGAACCGCATCGTCAAGGACGAGTGGGGCTGGGACGGGCTGATCATGAGCGACTGGTTCGCCACCAAGCGCACTGCGCCGGCGGCGAACGGCGGCCTGGATCTGGTCATGCCCGGTCCGGACGGCCCGTGGGGCGAGCACCTGGTCGCCGCCGTCCGCGACGGCCAGGTCGCCGAGTCGACCGTCGACGACCACCTCACCCGTCTGCTGCGTCTGGCCGACCGCACCGGCGGCCTGGACACCGGCGCCGGGGCGCGCACCTTCGACGAGACCTTCCCCGCCCCGGACTCCAGCGTGCGCGCCGAGCAGCTCAAGCGGCTCGCCGCCCGCGGCATGGTGCTGGTGAAGAATGACGGCGACACCCTGCCGCTGCACGCCGGCGCCTCCGAGGCGCTCACGGCGGAGACGCTGGCCGTCGTCGGCCGTCACGCGCTGAAGACCCAGGACATGGGCGGCGGCTCCGCGCAGGTCAACGCCCCCTACTACACCTCGGTGGCCGAGGGCGTGGCCGCGACCTTCGGCGCCGAGGTGCCGGTGCTCGACGGCCCGGCGGTGCGCCGTCGTCCGCTGGCCGCCGACCCGGCGCTGCTCACCCACCCGGAGACCGGCGAGCCCGGCCTCGAGGTGACCATCACCGACGCCGAGGGCGCAGTGCTCAGCCAGTACGCCTCCGCGACCAGCGAGCTCTCGCTGGGCTTCGACGACGACTTCACCGGCACCCCGGCGCAGGTCACCGTTCGCACCCGCCTCGCCCACTCCGGCGGAGCGGCAGACCTCGGCGCCATCGGCGCCGCCCGCTGGACGCTGCACCACGCTGACACGGCAGGGAACCCGCAGCAGGTCTCCGAGCACCTCACCTTCACCGGCATCGACCCGGGCGAGGGCATGCTCTGCCCGCCGGCCTTCGACCAGCGAGTGGACCTGGCCGCGAACTCGGTGATCACCGCCGTCGCCGACCTCGAGCCGGTCGACTGGCGGGCGACGCTGCTGCCGCGCACCGAGCTCAACCTCTCCGAGGAGTCGCATCTGCTGGCCATGGGAGCCTTCGGCCGGCTGGCGCTGGCCGCCTCCCCCGCCGGCCGGAACGACCAGGGCCTGATCGACGACGCCGCCGCGGCCGCGGCGCGCGCGGGCACCGCCGTCGTCGTGGTCGGGCTGACCGAGGAGGACGAGACCGAGGCCGCGGACAAGACCACGCTGGCGCTGCCCGGCCGCCAGGACGACCTGGTGCACGCCGTCGCCGCGGCCGCGGAGAAGACGATCGTGGTGGTCAACGCCGCCACTCCGGTGCTCATGCCCTGGATCGACGACGTCGACGCCGTGCTCGTCGCCGGGCTGCCCGGCCAGGAGGGCGGCCACGCGATCGCCGCGGTGCTCTCCGGGGAGCTGGAGCCCACCGGCCGGCTGGTCACCACCTACCCCGCCGCCGACGGCGCCGCCCCGGCCTGGTCCACCACCCCGGGCGACGACCTGGGCCTGGACTACGCCGACGGCACGGCCATCGGCCACCGCGGCTGGGCCGCCGGCGCCGCTGCCGCTCCGCTGTTCTGGTTCGGCCACGGGCTGGGCTACGGCTCCTGGGAGTACGGCGAGGCCGAGCTGGTCGAGTCGGCCGAGGTCGCCGAGGCGCCCGCCGTGCGGGTGCCGGTGACCAACACCGGCGGACGCGACTCCCGCGAGACCGTGCAGGTCTACTTCCAGCCGGCCGAGGCCGGGCAGCCGGTGCGGCTGGTCGGCTACCAGGGCGTCGACGTCGCCGCGGGGACGAGCGAGACGGCGGAGGTCGCCTGCGACCGGCGGCTGTTCCGCCGCTGGGACGCCGCCTCCGGCGCCTGGGCCCCGCTGACCGGCGGCGAGCTGCTCGTCGCCCGCGGACTGGGCGATGTGCGGGCGCGGCTGTCCCTGAGCTGAGCCGCACGCACCGACAACTCGCACGGCCCGGGGAGGAGCATCGTCTCCTCCCCGGGCCGTCGTCGTCGGGCCCGTCGCCGGGATCCGTCGGGGCGAGGCGGCTCGGATAGAGTGGTCATCCAGTCCGCCCGACGACCACCTGTCACCGGGGCTCGCGCCCCGTCCCGAGAAAGAGGATCCCGACCATGGCCGCACGTCGTCCCCGCGCCACCAGCGGCAGACCGCGCGGCGCCGACTCCGTCCAGCGCCGCGCCGAGATCCTGGACGCCGCCGAGGAGCTCTTCGCCGACCAGGGGTACCGGGGCGTGTCGATGAGTGCGGTGGCGCGGGCCGCAGGGATCAGCCAGACCGGGCTCGTCCACCATTTCGCGACGAAGGACGACCTGCTCGCCGCCGTGCTCGACCGACGCGACGAGCAGGACACCGCCCAGCTGCTCGCCACACCGGAGCAGGGGTGGCGCTTCGTCGAGACGCTGGTCGGCATCGTGCGGCAGAACGAGGAGCGGGAGACGCTGGTCCGGCTCTACACCGCGCTCTCCGGCGAGGCCGTCACGCCGGACCATCCGGCCACTCGCTGGCTCCGCCGGCACCACCACGCCGTGCGGGAGAACATCACCGCCGCCGTCGAGCAGGCCGTCGCCGACGGCGAGCTGGTCGCCGAGACGCCGGCGGACCACATCGCGCGGCTGCTCATCGCCGCGATGGACGGGCTGCAGGTGCAGTGGCTGGTGGACGAGTCGGATCCGCCCATGGCCGAGCACTTCCGCCGGCTGGTCGAGACGCTGCACGCGCAGTGGCGGGCGAACCGTCCGCCGCGGTCCTCCTGACGCGGATCCGGTCGAGGCCGCGGGATCGCTCACATCCCGCGGCACCAGTGTCCCGCGGCGCCGGTGCGTCGCCTCCGCACGCGCGGATCGTCGGATTTCCGGGATGAGCTGCACCTCGCCGACCGTCCGCCCCTTGAGCCGCGGCCTTGACAGCCGCTGATGTGACGTGCGCTACTTGGAACACGGGAATGAAAGTGAGATTCCGCATCGCGGAATTAGGTCGACCGCCTCCCGAGTCCAGACCACGATCGAAAGCATCTCCCATGAGCACATCAGACCACACGGCGACGCCGCCGACCCCGCCGGCGAGCGCACCTGCCGACCTCTCGGCGCCGACGGAGACGCCGCAGAGCCCGGACGTCGACCCGGCCCCGGCACCGTCCGCGCCCACCGCCGACGCCCCGGGCGCCGCCGAGACCACCCGCGCCCACAATCCCTACGGACTCAGCGCGGGGCTCTACAACCACGATCTCGCCCCCACGCAGCGTGAGGGCCGGACATGGCGCGCGTACAGCATCTTCACCCTGTGGGCCAACGACGTGCACAGCCTCGGCAACTACTCCTTCGCCATCGGCCTCTTCGCCCTGGGACTCGGCGGGTGGCAGATCCTGCTCGCCCTGGTGCTCGGCGGACTCTTCCTCTTCGTGCTGCTGAACCTCTCCGGACTCATGGGAGAGAAGACCGGCGTGCCGTTCCCGGTCATGAGCCGGATCGCGTTCGGCACCCGCGGCGCCCAGATCCCCGCCCTGATCCGCGGCGCCGTGGCCATCGCCTGGTTCGGGATCCAGACCTATCTGGCCTCGGTCGTCTTCCGGATCATGATCGTGGCCCTCATCCCCGCGGCCGCCGCTCTGGACGAGAACAGCTTCCTGGGACTGTCGACGCTGGGCTGGATCTCCTTCCTGGTGCTCTGGGCGGTGCAGCTGGTCATCGTCAGCTACGGCATGGAGATGATCCGCAAATACGAGGCGTTCGCGGGCCCGGTCATCCTGGTCACCATGGCGACCCTGGCCATCTGGATGTTCTTCCAGGCGGGCGGATCGATCGCCTGGTCGACGCCCGATTCGAAGACCGGGGCGGACATGTGGACCTCGATCTTCGGCGGCGCGGCGCTCTGGGTGTCCATCTACGGGACCTTCATGCTGAACTTCTGCGACTTCACGCGAGGTGCCTCGTCGAAGGGCGCCATCGTGCGGGGGAACTTCTTCGGGATCCCGATCAACACTCTGCTGTTCGGCGGCATCGTGGTCGTCCTGGCCGGCTCGCAGTTCCGGATCAACGGCACGATCATCGAGGCCCCCGCCGACATCATCCAGACGGTCCCCAACACGTTCTTCCTGATCATGGCCTGCCTCGCGCTGATGATCCTGACCGTCGCGGTCAATCTCATGGCGAACTTCGTCGCCCCGATCTACAGCCTGTCGAATCTCTTCCCGAAGGTGCTCGACTTCAAGCGCGCCGGCCTCGTCTCGGGGATCATCGGCCTGATCATCCTGCCGTGGAACATGTACAACTCGCCCCTGGTGATCACGTACTTCCTCGGCGGCCTCGGCGCGCTGCTCGGCCCGCTGGTGGGGATCATCATGGCCGACTATTGGCTGGTCCGGCGGGCCAGGATCAACATCCCGGACCTCTACCGGAACTACCCGCAGACCACCTACTTCTACCAGCAGGGGATGAACCCCCGAGCCCTCGCGGCCCTCGCGCCGTCTGCGGCGATCGCCCTGCTGGCGGCGTTCCTGCCGGCCTTCTCCGCGGTCTCGTCGTTCTCCTGGTTCATCGGCGCCGGGATCGGCGCCGTCGCCTACCTGCTCGTCGCCGATCGCCGATGGCCCGCCGTCGACGTCCCGGGCGAGGAGATCGCGGTCCCCAACACCCATTAGGAGCCTCCGATGCGAATCCTCGTCGCCAATGTGAATACGACCCGCTCCATGACGGAGGCGATCGCCGCCTCAGCGCGCGCCGTCGCCGCCCCCGGCACCGAGATCGTGGGCGTGACCCCGCGCTTCGGCGCCGACTCCTGCGAAGGCAACTTCGAGTCCTACCTCGCCGCGCTGGGCGTCATGGACGCCGTCACCACGCACCCGGAGCCGTTCGACGCCGTGATCCAGGCCGGCTACGGCGAACATGGTCGCGAAGGCCTCCAGGAGCTGCTCGACGTGCCCGTCGTGGACATCACGGAGGCCGCGGCGTCGACCGCGATGTATCTGGGCCACCGGTACTCTGTGGTCACCACGCTGGACCGGACCGTCCCGCTGATCGAGGACCGCCTGAAGCTGGCCGGCCTCGACGCACGCTGCGCCTCGGTGCGAGCCTCCGGCCTCGGCGTGCTGGAGCTGGAGTCCGAGCCGGAGCGCGCGGTCTCGGCGATCGCGGAGACCGCGCGCCGGACCGTCGAGGACGATCACGCCGAAGTGATCTGCCTCGGCTGCGGCGGCATGGCGGATCTGGAGCAGGCGGTGTCTGCGGCCACCGGAGCCCCGATCGTCGACGGCGTCCGCGCGGCAGTGACCGTCGCAGAGAGTCTGGTCCGGCTCGGACTCTCCACGTCGGCCGTCCGCACCTACGCCTCGCCCCGCCCCAAGCGGATCACCGGCTGGCCCCTGCCGGACCTCGCGGAGGTCGTCGAGGGCTGAGGGAGCCGCCGGATTCTCGATCCGGGATCCTGCTGCTGAGTCTGTCGGCACTCGGCCCGGCTGGTCCGTGCACAGTCGAGCACCATCCGCGCCACGGCTTCCTCGTCCCGGGAGGCGACGGCCTCGTAGAGCAGCCGGTGCTCCTCGGCGACGGCGACCAGGTCGACGTGCTGGCTGAGCGTCCAGCGCACGCGGCTGTCGATGGTCCCCCACAGCTGCAGCAGGTGCCGATTGCCGGCGAGCTCGACGACGGCGGCGTGGAAGTCCGCCGCGGCACGCCGCGCGGCGACGGTCTCCCCTGCGGCGGCGGCCGCCTCTCCGCGGGCGACGACGGCGCGCAGCCGCTCCAGGCCCGCGGCGTCGTGCCGGCGCGCGGCGCCGGTGAACGCCAGGCTCTCCAGCGCGACGCGCAGTTCCTCGATCTCGGCGACGTCTTCCTCGCTGAACTCGCGCACGATCGCCCAGGTGCGCGGCCGCGGCGTCACCAGCCCCTCGGCGGCGAGCTGGCGCAGCGCCTCGCGCACCGGCACGCGGCTGACCCCGAGCTCGGCGGCCAGCTCGCGCTCCACGAGCCGACTGCCGGGTTCTCGCTCGCCGTCGATGATCTGGTCGCGCAGCGTCCGCGCGGCCCGCGTCGTCTCCGGCTCGGCCGCAGAGGAAGAGACCGTGGTCGACATGCCGTCACCGGCCCCCGACGTCGGCGCCTTCTGCGGCCTCGTCGGCGTCTGCGGCTTCCCGGGCCGGCTCCAGCTCCGCGTCCACGCTGCCCGGCGCGCCGGCGATCCAGGCGGCGAGCCCCATCAGTCCGGCCAGCACGAGCAGCGCGATCAGCGGCACCTCCCAGGAGCCGGTGGCCTCGAGAACCACGCCCAGCAGAAGCGGTCCGACGGCGGCGAGCAGATAGCCGACCGGCTGCACGAAGCCCGACGTGCGGGCGGTGACCTCGGGGCGGCGGGTGCGCACCGTGATCAGCGCCAGCGCGGACGGGAAGGAGAAGCCGCCCACGGCCAGCCCGACGGCCCAGAGCCAGGGCAGGGTCGTCGGGGCCAGCAGCAGTCCGGCATAGCCGCACATCGCGGCGATCGCATAGCCGACCAGCACCGGACGGACGTGCCGGCCGCGGGCGACGATCTGCGGGGCGATGAACCCGCCGGGGATGCCGCCGGCGACGATGATGGTGACCATCAGTCCGGCAGTGACCGGATCCAGGCCGGCGTCTCGGTAGATCTGCGCGGCCCAGCCGAACTGCACGTAGGCGTGCAGCGACTGCAGGCCGAAGTACAGCGTCAGCGCCCAGACCCCGCGCGAGGCGGTGATCGCCCGCGGCCGGGCGCCGGCGGAGGACGGAGTGCGCGCGCCGAGGTCGGGAGTCGGCCCGAGCCCGCGCAGTGCGAGCCAGACGACCAGGGCGAGCACCGGCAGCGCGGCCCAGAGGCCCAGACCGGGTCGCCACCCGCCCAGCACGTCGGCCGCCGGAGCGGTCAGCAGCGTCGGCAGCGCCGCACCGAGGCCCAGGGCCATCATGAACACCGTGACCGCACGGGTCTGTGAAGTCGGGAAGCGCGCCTTGACGTAGACCGGCAGGACCACGTTGCCCATGGCCATGCCCGCCAGCGCCAGCGTGGTGAAGCCGGCGAAGGCCGCCCAGCCGTCGCCGAGCACGCGCACCAGCAGGCCGACGGCGATGGCGACGACGCAGAGCAGCAGCGCCCGGAACATGCCCAGGCGGCGGAGGACCAGGAAGGCCACCGCACCGAAGACGACGTAGGCGGCGCCGGGCAGCGCGGTCAGCAGCCCGGTCTGCCACCCCTGCAGCCCGAAGGCGGCCTCCACCTCGGCGAGCACCGGCCCCAGCGAGGTCGCCGCCGGGCGCAGGCAGGCGGCCATCAGCACGATGCTGAGCAACGCGAGCACTGTGCCGAAGCGGGACGACGTCGGCGAGGCCTCGCGCTGCCCGGCCTGTGCGGCGGGCTCCGGCAAGGCTTGTCGAGCAGGATCGTGGGCGATCTCCGGCGGGCGGTCCGTGTCGGCCTCGGATTCCATCGGACCCCTCTCATCCGCGCTGCCGCACGGCAGGTCTCTAACGCCGCACGATGCTTTTGGTATACCATATTTCCAAGGCCCCTCACCTGTCATCCCTGCAGGTCATGCCCCCGCTCCGAATGCCCGGTAGGCTGTCGAGGCTGCAGTTCCCGACGGATCGAGACGATGCTGCGAGACGGCGACGACCGCCCGGGCATCCATCTGCCACGCTTCCCGTGAGGCACGTCACTCCAGTATGTTGACTGCCTCACATGATCGATCTAGTCTCTGGGCCAGCTGATATATCAGTCGTCGACTTCACGCGCGATGCCCGGTCGACGCCAGCGACAGGGAAGATCCGATCATGGTGAAGACGCCCCCTCGCCCCACAGTCCGTCCGGGCACCCGGGAGAAGCCCGCGAGCCTGCGAATCCTCACCTACGCCGGAGCCATCATGGCTTTCCTCATCGGCTCCGGCTTCGCCACCGGGCAGGAGATTCTGCAGTATTTCTCCTCCTACGGCTACTGGGGCATCCTCGGGACGGGGCTGGTGGTCATGGTGCTGATCAGCTACGTCTGCGCAGAGTTCCTGCTCGTCGGACGCTCCGAGGCCTTCGAGAAGCCCAGCGACGTGTTCACCCACTACTGCGGGCGACACCTGGGTCGCTTCTTCGACATCTTCGCCGTGGTGTTCGTCTTCCTCAGCTTCACCGTGATGATCTCCGGCGCCGGGGCCGTGGTCCAGGAGCACTACGGGCTATCCAAATATCTCGGCGGCATCGGGCTGGCCGTGGCCGTCAGCCTCACCGTCTGGTTCGGACTGCGGAGCCTGGTGGATGTCATCGGCAGAATCGGCCCGGTGATCGTCATCATCGCCGTCGCCCTGGGCATCCTGGGCTTCATCCGCGATCCGGAAGAGATCGCCGCGGGAGTGGATCTACTGCCCGAGCTGGAGCTGACTCGGGCCTCCACGAACTGGCTCCTGGCGGGCCTCTCCTACGTGGGCTTCTGCATGCTGTGGCTGGCTTCCTTCCTCACCGCGCTGGGACGGACCGCCCGCAGTAGCCGAGAGGCCGCCTCCGGCGGGATTCTGGGAGGCGTCATATTCGCCGCCTCGTGCATGCTCGTCGGGCTGGGCCTGCTCGCTCACATCGTGCAGGTCAACGGCACTGAGATCCCGATGCTCGTCCTGGCGCGCGATCTGCATCCATTGCTCGCCTCCGGCATCTCCGTGATGATCCTGGCCGGCATCTACACGACCTCGATCCCGCTGCTGTGGACCGTCGCGTCCCGATTCCGCGCCGACCAGACGCCGGCGTTCAGGCGCCTGACCATCGCCCTCGCGGCCGCCGGTGCCGTCATCGGGCTGATCCTGCCATTCTCGCAGATGGTCAACATCGTCTACGTGGTCAACGGATATGTGGGCATCGTCCTGCTGGTCCTGATGATCGCCAGGACTCTCACCCGCCTCGTACGACGCCGCTCACGTCGCCCGGGCGCCGCCGCGTGAGGACTGCCCTCCGGGCCCAGTCAGACGACAGCGCGGACGGCTCGATCGAAATCGCTGACATGGGCGGCCGCCAGGCCCTCCGCACGGTCCGCGTCGCCGTCTAGGACGGCGCCCACTAAGGCGACATGCTCGCGGACATGGTCGCCCATCGGCGGGATACGGTCGATCATGGCGCACCACATCCGGGCGACCAGGTGGTCCAGGCGCACCAGCGTCTCCTGCAGGTGCCGACTGCATGCCGCCGCGCTGATCAGCCGATGAACGGCCAGATCATGCTCCAGCAGCGCTCGAGCGTCTACCTCCTCATCGAACTTCTCCATCGCCCGCAGGGCCTCGTCCAGGTCCCGCCGCATTGCCCCGCCGTGGTGCTGGGCGGCCCGCCGTGCGGCCAACGGCACGAGCACACTGCGCATCTCGGTGATCTCCGAGAGCTCGGTGACGTCGACTGTGGTCGCGAACGTCCCTCGACGGGAGAACGTCACCACGAGATGATCCGATTCCAGTCGCTTGAGCGCCTCGCGCAGGGGCGTGCGACCGACCCCCAGCTCGAGGGCCAGCACGCTCTCCCCGAGGGGAGCTCCCGGGCTGATGTCGAGCAGAACCAGCCGATCCCTCAGGACTCGGTAGGCGTAGTCGGCCAGCGATTCCTTCGACTCTCCCCGAGGGCCCGCGCCCTCGCCCGACGTCGCCATCATTCGTCGCCTCCTTCCGGTCGCCCCCGCCCGCTGCGGGGCCGGACTGCGTGCGGGGCGCCGACTCGCCAGCACCGGCGCTTCCGCGCCCGTCTCCCGTCAGACGACGAGTCGGGCCACAGGCTACCAAGGCCCTGAGCGCACCTGATGTGACGTCGTGGCCACGACGGCTGACGCGCCGTCGTGCTGTTGTGCTCGGCATCAACCAGAGCGCCTTGCACATGGGCTATTGCCGCCTCGACCGGGACCGGAGCGCCGCCAGCGGGATGCGCCAGTGATACCGCAGCGCCAACAGTCGAAGCGTGAGCACGCCGGCCGCGACGCCGCTGGCGGTGAATGCGTTGAACGCACCAAGATGCAACACCAACGTGATGGCACCGGCTCCGAGGAAGGCCGGGGCGGCGTAGACGCCTTCTGGATCGACGATCTGCGGCACCCTATTGGCGACGACGTCGCGCATGGTTCCCCCGCCGACAGCAGTGGTCACACCCAGTAGGACGGAAGCCACCGGGTTCAGCCCGGTCTCATGGGCGATGGTTGCGCCCATCACACAGAACAGCGAGAGACCCAGGGCGTCGAACACCAGCAGAGTGCGGCGAAGCCGGCCCTCATGGATCAGCCGGAGGAAAACTGCCATCACCGCCAACAGAACCGGGACCAGCAAAAGGGGTGAGGTGAAGGCCGTCGGCACACCCGCGTCGAGGAGCAGGTCACGGATCACCCCACCGCCGAGGCCGGCAAGACTGGCCAACAGCACCGAGCCGACGACGTCGAAGCCCTTGCGGGTGGCGAGTAGAGCGCCGGAGATGGCGAAGGCGAAGGTGCCGAGGAGCTCGAGTCCGAGCACCACGTGGTCCAGGGACATGCTGGCCTTCCGGTCGGCGGGGCGGGCGACCAGAGCAGAGTATCGGAATGTCGACGCTGCGGCTGAGGTCATCCGCGCCCACCCGGCCGAAGAAGGGCTCAAAGGAAAACCGGCTCAACCGGTACTCGTCGTTCGACTGAAAATCGAACGTACCTCAGAAGCCGCCATACGGCACACCCGACACTCACCCTCATTCAACTTGTCGCGCGGATGTTCTCCACGTACTCCTCGACGCGCTGCAGCATCTCAGCATCGTACGGCCCCCACTCCGGTCGCGGCGTCTCCGGACCGCGGTACTTCTCGTCACCATAGTGCCGCTGGTACTCGTCCAGCTTCACCTCCAGCTCGCCGCGGATCTCGGCATACTCCGGATCATCGGCGACGTTGCGCATCTCGTCGGGATCCTGCCGCAGGTCATAGAGCTCCCACTCCGACTCGAAGAGCCGCTCCGACGCCCCCGGGACGCCGAGTCCGGCACCGTAGTAATGGATCAGCTTGAACTCGCGAGTGCGGATGCCATAGTGCGCCGGAGCAGCATGGATCGGATCATCATGCTCCCAATAGCGGTAATAGGCCGCGTCGGGCCAGTCCTCGACTTCCTCGCCGCGCAGCAGCGGGCGGAAGCTGCGGCCCTGATTGGTCGGCAGCGCCTGATCGACGTCGACGCCGCAGACATCCAGGAACGTCGCGGCGAAGTCGACGTTGGTGATGATCCCCTCGCAACGGGTCCCGGCCTCGATCTCGGCGGGCCAGCGCATCAGCATCGGCATCTGCAGCGACGGGTCCAGCATCAGCCGCTTGTCGAACCATCCGTGGTCACCCAGGAAGAAGCCCTGATCGGAGGTGTAGACGACCAGAGTGTTCTCGGACAGTCCTTTCTCGTCCAGATGGTCGAGCAGCCGACCGACATTGTCATCGATGGACTGGATGCACTGCAGATAATCCCGCATGTAGATCTGGTACTTCCAGCTCATCCGCGCCCGACGATTCTCCGGCCCACGCAGATGCTCAGGCACCTCGGTCTTCAGGTCGTCGGCTCCCATGTCGTCGGCGATCGACATGTGCACCCCCTGCACCGCCCGGCTGCGGCTGACGTGATCGTCGAAGAAGGTCTCCGGCTCAGGGATGGAGCCGTCGTCGTAGAGATCCCGATGCTTCTCGTCGGGCACCCAGGGCCGGTGCGGGGCCTTGTGGTGGACCAGCATGCAGAACGGCTCGTCGTCCTCACGCTCGTCCAACCAGTCGATGGCCATGTCGGTGACGATGTCGGTGGCATAGCCCTCGACCACCTGGGATCCGTTCTCATCGATCATCTCCGGATCGATGTAGTCGCCCTGCCCCGGAAAGACTTTCCAGTCGTCGAAGCTGCGCGGCGCCGAGACCCCTTCCTCGCCGAGGTGCCACTTGCCGAAGAGCGAGGTCCTGTATCCGTTCTCCTTCAGCACGTCGATGAAGGTCGGCACGCGGTAGTCCATCTGCGTCCAGATCGAGGAGACGCCGTTGATGTGGCTGTAGGTGCCGGTCAGGATCGACGCGCGCGATGGGCTGCAGATCGCGTTGGTGCAGTAGACCGCGTCCAGCCGGGCGCCCTCAGTCGCCATCCGGTCCAGATGCGGGGTGTGATTGACGCGGCTGCCATAGGCCGAGATGGCGTGGGCGGCATGGTCGTCGGACATGACGAAGATGATGTTCGTGCGGGTCATATGTCCTCCAGGATGTCGTCGTCTCGTGAAGTCTCGGGGAATCTCAGAGAATCTCTTGGAGCCTCGCTCCCTGTCAGGAGTCCCACCGCCGGGGCGACGCCGATAGCACGGGCCGTCCGGCCCCTCGCCCGGCCAGCTGCGGCCGCAGCAGCAGATGCTCAGGCGGTTCTCCGTCGATGGCCGCCAGCACCAGGCGCGCAGCGGCCTCGCCGGCCTCGTGGAGCGGCAGCACCGAGTTCAGCACCCCCTCCCAGAGCTCGGGGTCCAGCGTGCCGGCGGCCAGGCCGCCCACCACCGCATCGGGCCTCCTGATGCGCACCTGGGCGCAGACGCGCTCGACGAACGTGCCCCAGGAGCTGAGCACCGCGACCGTCTCTCCGTCACCGTCCGGATCGTCCAGGTCGTCCAGCGCCTCGCCGACGGCGGAGTCGATCGCCACATCGATCGCCTGCTCGGACTCCGGCGGAGCACCCTCGTGGCGCATCACCGCTGGCATCAGGTCGGCGACGGACACCGATGCGACGCTGAGCTGCATGCCCGCATGCTCGCCCAGCACCGTCATCAGCGCCCGCTCCCGCTGCCGCTCGGCGCGGGAGGAGACGTCGGGGTGGACATAGACGAGCCGCCGCACCTCGCGCCGCCGGAACTCCTCGATCATCTGACGCACACCGTCCTCGTAGGAGAAGTCCACCGTGGAATGCTCCGGCTGCTCGCCATCCTCGCGCGGCCCGCAGTCCAGGGCCACGAAGGGAATGCGGTCGGCCTCCACAGCACCGAGCAGAGCCGATGGAACCTCTTCATCGTCATGACCGATGTAGATGACCCCGTCCAGGCGCCCGCCGCGGACCTCCTCGGTGCAGGAGACCTCGTCGACGGCGGGGATCAGCGCCAGGTGGTAACCGTGAGCGGTGAGCCCGGCCACCACACCTTGGACGATCCCCGCATAGCGCGGCACCGTCAGCGGACGGTCCAGGACCACCGCCACCGTCCGCGAGGAGCGCGCCTGCAGGGCCTGGGCGAGGCTGTTGGGCACATACCCCATCTCCCGGGCCAGCGTCCGGATGCGCGTCCGGGTCTCGGCGGCCAGCGTGACCGTCGAGGAGTCGTTCAGCGCGTAGGAGACCGTCGAGATCGAGACGCCGGCCCGCGCGGCGACGTCCTTGAGCGTGGGGCGCCCTCGCGTCATCTCATTCCTGCCTCTCCGAACGGCGCCGCGCCAGCACTGAACCGTTCTCCAGCACCGTGCGGCGACTCAGCGGATACCAGACCAGCAGCATCAGCACGACCAGGAGGTAGATGATGCCCGGAACCAGCGTCGCGACCGCATAGATGCCGTCCACCGTCGCCTGCGACTGGTCCTCGGTGCCGGACTGATAGCCGACGATCGCCAGCGCATAGCCGCCGAGGCCTCCGGCGATCGCCTGGCCCACCTTCCGCGCCCAGGTGTTGATGGCGTAGACGGTGCCGGCGTCGCGCTGACCGGTCCGCACCTCGCCGTCGTCGATCACATCCGTGATCATCGCCCAGACCAGCAGATTGAACGCGCCGACCCCGAAGCCGGCCAACAGAGTCAGACCGATGAAGACCCAGGGATCGGTGATGCCGGCGAAGTACACCCAGAAGTACACCGCCGACGTCACCAGCAGGGCGACACAGAGCACCTCCTTCTTGCCCAACCGCACCGCCAGGGCCGTGGCAATCGGAGCGAGAAGCAGCGCCGGCAGGTAGTTCACCACCTGAGCCGGGCCGGAAAGCTGTCCGTCGTTGAAGTACTCCAGCCACAGGTAGGGGGCGAGCGCCGAGGTCAGCAGAGCGCCGAGCATGAGGATCAGGTTGGCGCTGATCAGCGAGAGCAGCGCGCGGTTGCCGAGCAACGCGCCGAGGCTGCGCATCAGTCCGCGCTGCTCGCGCTGCGGCGGAGCGGGGACCCGCTCCAGAGTCCAGCGGAAGCAGAACCTGTGCATGACCACTGCGCAGGCGGAGAAGCCGATCGCGACGAACACCAGGTTCGTGGGGATCACTTGCGAGCTTCCGTCGATCGTCCCGTAAATGAGCAGCGGCGGCAGCAGCGAGACGATCAGTCCGGCGACGCTGGCGCCGGCACCGCGAAAGACCGACAGCGCCGAACGCTCGCCCGGGTCGTCGGAGACGACCGAGACCATCGAACCGTAGGAGATGTTGACCATGGTGTAGAACACCGACCCCCAGAGCAGGTAGGTCAGCGCGGCGTAGCTGAATTTGGCGGCGTAGGCCCAGTCGGCGATGAACGGCATGTACAGCAGCGCGCTGGCCACACCGACCGGCAGGGCCATGCGACCGATCCAAGTCCGGAATCGGCCGGCCGGACGAGGGCGGTGGCGGTCGAGGAATCGGCCCCACCCGATGTCGGTGAAGGCGTCGACGAAGCGCACCACCAGGAACAGGGTCCCGACGTGCCCGGCATTCAGCCCTGCGACGTCGGTGTAGAAGACCATGAGGTAGGCGGAGGCGAAGATGAACATGAAGTCATTGCCCAGGTCTCCCGTCAGATAACCGAGCTTGTCCTTCCGCCCAAACGGGCGGACTCCCGATCCGCCGGTGGCCGTCGACGTCGTCGCCGTCGTTGACATAGGTGCTCCTCTGCAGTCCACGCACTGCTGTGAACCGAATCACTGATGATGGTCCGGATCACAGTACGGAGCTCAAACGTTTGATACTAGCCCTCAAACGTTTGATCTCACCTCGCACCCGCAACTGGCCGCCCCGATGTCGGCCATCACACACACGAGCGGGCGGGGCGCGCATCCCGCGCACCCCGCCCGCTCGGCGTCGATCTCATCGTCGGTCAGCCGCCGTCACCCGCGCCCTGGGCCGGCGGCGACGCCGACGGTCACTTTTCGCCGGAGCCCTCAGAGGACGAGCTGCCGCCGCCGGAGCCCTCGGATGAGGAACCGGAGCCGCTCGACTCCTCGACCTCGAGCTCGTTCTCGATGTCAGCGTCCTTCTTGAGCTTCTTCACCTCAGCGACCAGAACCTCGTTCTGCTTCTGCTGAGTCAGCTCCTTCTCGATGGAGTCGCGCTGATCCTTGAAGGAGGGGACCTCAGGAGCGCTGCTGGACTCGCCCGAGCCCTGCGACTGCTGGGCCTCCATCTGCGACTCCATCTGCTGCTTCTGCTGCTTGTAGGCCTCCTTGAGCTCCTTCTCGGTAGGCTCCTCGTAGCCCAGGTCCTCGGCCAGCTTCTCCAGCAGCACGCTGTCCTCCGCATTGCCGCGCAGGAACTCCTCGGACACGCCCTGCTCCTCGGCAGTGGACAACAGCTCGTCCACGGAGCTCAGCTGCTGCTGCTCAGCAGCCTCCTTCAGCTGCGCCTCGATCTCGTCGTCGGACGCCTCCAGGTCCCGGTCCTTCGCCTCCTGGAGCGCGAGCTCGGTGTCGATCATCTGCGTGGCGACCTGGGCTTGCATCTGCTTCCGCTGCTCCTCGGGCAGCTCCTGGCCCTGCATCTGCGCCTGCTGGGCGCTGCTCTGGAAGGCGGGCTGGTAGCGAGTCTCGAAATCATCCTTGGAGATCTCTTCGCCGTTGACCGTGGCCACCACGTCGGGCACGTCGGACAGGTCGGGCTCGGGTCCAGCAGACTGGCTCGAGGACGAGCCGGCATCCGCCTCGGAGCCGTCGCCGGAGTCATCGGAATCGCCGCAGGCGCTCAGGCCCAGCACCAGCGCGAGCATCGCCGCGCTGCTCAGCAGCTTCTTGGACATGGAACTACCTCATTCGGGTCGACGGGGGCCGTGCCGGCCTCCGCTCCACACTAGACCCTCTGTCACGCCGTCGGCTGGACAGATCCTCTCCGCGGGCTGATCGCCATGACGCCGACCCCGGCCCCTGAACCACGCCCGCGACGCCGTCGCTCCGGTATCGTCGGCGCCGATGACCACCGCGCTGATCACCGGCTTCGATCCCTTCGCCGGCGCCGACCACAACCCGTCCTGGGACGTCGCCGAGGAGCTGGCCGCCCGCGCCGCCGACGGTCACCTCATCGCCCAGGCCGAGCACACCGGCCTGACCGTCGACGTGCACCGGCTGCCGGTGGTCCACGGGGCCGCGCTGGAGGCCCTCGACGCCGCGATCGCCGCCGTCGCGCCCGACGTCGTCCTCTGCCTGGGCCTGGCCGACGGCACCGACGCCGTCCGCCTGGAGCGGGTCGGCCTGAACCTGCGAGACGCCCGCATCCCGGACAATGCCGGCGCCCAGCCGGTGGACGAGCCGATCGTCGACGGCGGCGCGCCGGCCCTGTTCAGCACGCTGCGCCTGAAAGCCGCCCATGCCCGCATCACCGCGGCTCAGATCCCGGTGCAGCTGTCGCTGAGCGCGGGCAGCTTCGTCTGCAACGAGGTCCTCTACGGGCTGCTCCACCGCCTCCACGGCGGATCGGCCGAGCAGCAGGATGACGACGAGGCGTCCGCGCCGGTCCGCGGCGGCTTCGTCCACGTGCCGTCGCTGCGCGAGGCGGACTGCCCAGTGAGCCTGCAGCAGGCCGTCGAGGCGGTGGATCTGCTGCTCGCCGCCTCGCTGGACGACCGACCCGACGTCGAACACCCGGGCGGCGCGCTGCACTGACGACGGCCTGCGGCGGACCGCGTCCCCGCACCCGGACGCGGAGGAAGCCCCCATCGATCGTCCAGCAGACGCCCAGCGCCGGGCGCTAGAGTCGCCGGTCATGATGACCAGTGCGGCCGCCGTCCGCGAGGGGCCTCGATGACGCCCCGCACCGCCTCCCGCGCCGACGCCCGCGACCCGGGCCCGGCGCCGCAGGCCGCGCGTCGCGCCATGGGCTTCGGAGTCTGGCTGATGGGCGGCATCCTGGTCTACCCGACAGTCCGCGGACTGGCGGAGATCGTGCTGTTCGCCGTGCGTCAGGGGCGACCGGCCGCCGACCTGCCCGTCGCGATGATCGTGCTGGCCGCAGTCCTCACCGCAGTCCCGGTGTTCCTGGGCCTGCTGATCGGCACGCTGCGCGTGCGACGCGCCCTGGCGCACACTCCCTGGATCACCACGCTCTGCTGTCTCCTGGTCGCCGGGACGACGCTGCTGCCCGCGCCGCCGGGCTGAGCCGCGCCCGCCCGCGATACCCTGACTGACGATGAGCGCGCCGAAGAGATCCCGCCCCGAGAAGACCGCGCCGAAGGCCTCCTCGACGTCGGCGTCGAGCTCCGCCTCGCGACCCGCCGGCCGCGGCTCGCGCATGCGCTGGGCCCGCTGGCTGTGGGCAGTGGTGATCACCGTCGTGCTGGGCGCGCTGCTCTTCGAGTTCACGATGGTCTGGACCATCGGCGTCGGCACCTACATGATCACCATGGGCGAGCTGACCGGGCTGTGGTTCCTGGTCGCCGGCTACGTGCTGGCCTGTGTGCCGCCGGCCTTCGGCCTGCTGGTGGGCACCGGCGGCTTCTGGCGCAGCATGACCCACGCGCTGTGGATCGGACTGATCTACGGCGTCGTCGGCTTCCTCTTCCTCGATCAGCTGGCCGGCCTGACCGTCTGACCCGTCGGGCGACGATCCGGGCCGCCCGCGCAAGGGGCCTGCCGCGTGTCCCCGGCGACTCCTAGGCTGTGACCATGGCGGACATCGACGGCCGATCCGTCCCGCCGCCCCCGCCCCGACCAGCAGGAGGCACGCCCCATGGACGCTGCACCCACCACCCCAGGCCCGACGTCGACCGCCGAGACCGGGCGGTGGCTCGTCGTCGTCGACACCGACGACGTCGACGTCCGCCACCGCGAGGTCCCCGAGATGCTGGCCGCCGAGGGGCTGAGCGTCGTCGGCTATTATCCGCGGCTGGGCGTGGCCGTCGTCGAGCGCGACGACGACCGCCTGGAAGGGCTGCGGCTGCGCTGCCGACAGCGGCGGCGCCCGCTGACCCTGCTGCCCGAACGCACGTACCAGGCGCTGGACCGACCGGGCGACGCCGCAGACTCGACCGCTCCGGCCGACCCGCCCTTCGCCGACACCGCCGAGCACACCTGGGGACTGCAGGCCGTGCGCGCCGTCGCCTCCGCAGCCACTGGAGCCGGGGTGAAGGTCGCCGTCCTGGACACCGGCTTCGCCGTGGACCACCCGGACTTCCGCGACCATCAGATCACCGCAGAGTCCTTCATCGACGGCGAAGGCCCCGAGGACGGCCACGGACACGGCACCCACTGCATCGGCACCGCCTGCGGCCCGCGCACCGCCGGGACGGTGCGCGGCTACGGCGTCGCACCGGAGGCCGAGATCTTCGCCGGCAAGGTGCTCGGCGCCGACGGCGGCGGATCGGACGCCTCGATCCTGGCCGGACTGGACTGGGCGCTGCAGCAGGAGTGTGCGGTGATCTCGATGTCGCTGGGATCCGACGTCCGCGAGGTCCACCCGCCCTATGTCGCCGCCGGGCGTCGGGCGCTGGAGCAGGGCTCGCTGATCGTCGCCGCCGCGGGCAACAACGCCTCCCGCTCCGCCGGCGACCCCGGATTCGTCGGAGCCCCGGCCAACAGCCCCTTCGTGCTCGCCGTCGGGGCTGTCGACGCCGAGCTGGGCATCGCCGACTTCTCGGCCCGGACGCTGCCCCGGCGCGGCGGGCAGGTCGACGTCGCCGCGCCCGGCGTGGAGATCTTCTCCTCCTGGGCCGGCGAGCAGCGGCACCGCACGATCAGCGGGACCTCGATGGCGACGCCGCACGTCGCCGGCGTCGCCGCCCTGCTGGCCGAGAGCACCGGACTGCGCGGCCGCGCCCTGTGGGCCGCGATCGTCCAGGAAGCGGTGCGGCTGGACCTGCCCTCGCTCGACGTCGGCTCCGGGCTGACCGTCGTGCCGCCGGTCGAGCAGCTCGCCGAGGCCCCTGCGGAGGAACCCGCCGAGGATCCCGCCACCTGAGCGGCGCCCGCCCCCGGCTCGGACGCCCGAGCCTGGGGCGGGCCCGCCGGGCCGGGCTACGCTGACCCCATGGCACACGATGAGCCGACCACCGCCTGGATCGTCACCGTCGACGAGCGCCGGACGGACTCCCTCGACGCGGTGGCCGCAGCGCTGGAGGCCTGCGGCCTCTGCGTCGACCGGGTGCTGCCCGCCGCCGGGATGATCCACGGCCGGGCGGACCGGGCCCGACGCGAGGCCCTGGCCGCCGTCGACGGTGTGGCCTCGGTGGACCCGGTCCGGGACGTGAGCATCGCTCCGCCCGAGGCCGACGTGCAGTGAGCCGGCCGGTCGGGCTCAGGCCGCCGCGCGGCCCGGCACCATGCCGTGCGGGTCGATGACGAACTTCCGCGCCGCGCCGTCGTCGAACGCCCGGTAGCCCTCCGGCGCACCATCCAGGTCGATGGTCGTGGCGTTGACCGCCTTGGCGATCTGGGCCTTGTCGTGCAGGATCATGTTCATCAGCTGCCGGTTGTAGGACTTCACCGGGCACTGACCCGTGGCGAAGGTGTGCGACTTCGCCCAGCCCAGTCCCAGCCGGACCCCGATCGTGCCCTCCTCGGCGGCGGCGTCGACCGCGCCGGGATCCCCCGTCACGTAGAGCCCGGGGATGCCGATGCCACCGCCCGCCGTAGTGACGGTCATACAGTCGTTGAGCACAGTGGCCGGCGCCTCTCCGGCACCTTCGCCATGAGCCCGCGCCTCGAAGCCGACGGCGTCGATCGCGGCATCGACTTCGGGAGCGCCGAGCACCTCGGCGATCTTGTCGGCCAGCTCACCGTCGGTGCTGAGGTCGATGCCCACGCAGCCGAAGCTCTCCGCCTGGTCGAGTCGAGCCCGGTTCATGTCGCCGACCAGCACCGCCGAGGCGCCGAGCAGCTGGGCCGAGTGCGCGGCCGCCAGGCCCACGGGCCCCGCCCCGGCGACGTAGACCGTCGATCCGGTGGTGACCCCGGCGGTGTAGGCACCGTGATAGCCGGTGGGGAAGATGTCGGAGAGCATGGTCAGGTCCATGATCTTGTCCAGAGCCTGGTCACGGTCCGGGAACTTCAGCAGGTTGAAGTCCGCATAGGGGACCATCACGTACTCGGCCTGCCCGCCGATCCAGCCGCCCATGTCCACATAGCCGTATGCGGCGCCGGCGCGGGCCGGGTTCACGTTCAGGCAGATGCCGGTCTTGCCCTCGTCGCACATCCGGCAGCGGCCGCAGGCGATGTTGAACGGCACCGAGCAGATGTCGCCCTCGCCGACGAAGAGCACGTCCTCGCCGGTCTCGACGACTTCGCCGGTGATCTCGTGGCCCAGGGTCTGGCCGACCGGGGCGGTGGTGCGGCCGCGGACCATGTGCTGGTCCGAGCCGCAGATGTTGCTGGTGACGACCTTCAGGATCGCGGCATGCGGAGCCTTCTTCGGGATGCCGAAGTGGTCCGCCACCTGACCGGGGATCTCCAGGGAGGGATAGTCCATCGACTGGACCTCCACCTCGCCGGGCGACTTATAGGTGACGATGCGATTCGAGCTGCTCATGGCTGGACTCCTGCTTCGCTGAGGATGATGTGTGTCACATTCCGCTCCTCACACTCACAGCCGCAGGCTCCCGTGGCAAGAGGTGCGGCCCTGCCTTTCCGAAGCCGCTGAGGTGGACCTCCGAGGGTCGGTCAGCTCGCCGCCGGGGCCAGCTCCCCGACGTCGACCCAGGCGCCCAGCACCCGGGCGATGCCCTCGTCGTCGTGGGTCGCGGTGACGACGTCGGCGGCCTCGCGCGTCTCGGCGATCGCGTTGCCCATCGCCACCCCGACGCCGGCGGTGCGCAGCATGGTCACGTCGTTGCCGTTGTCGCCGAAGGCCATGGTCTGCTGCACCGCGATCCCCTCGGCGCGGCAGAAGTCGGTCAGCGCGCTGGACTTGTCCACTCCCGAGATGGTCGCCTCCAGGTAGATCCGCGAGGAATACGTCAGCTCGATCTGCTCGGCGAAGCGCTCGCGCAGCGCGGCCTCGAGCACCTCCAGCTCGGCGCGCTCGGCGCAGAAGAGGATCTTGGTCGGGTCGAGGCCGGGCCGGGCGACGTCGTCGACCGCACGCAGCGCGAGCCCGTTGCCGGCGGCCTCGTGGATCGCCTGCGGGTGGGCGTCGTCGCCGACCACCAGCTCGTCGTCGTGCGGCAGCATGATCAGCACGCCGTGCTCGAGCCCGCAGGTGATCAGCGGCTCGGCCAGCGCCGGATCGACCGGATGCCGGGCCAGCTCCTCGCCGGAGGCCTGGTCGACGACCACCGACCCGTTGAGCCCGGCGAGGATGAGGTCCTCGCCCAGTCCGCAGCGCTCGGCCAGCGCCCGCAGCCCGGGGATCGGCCGGCCGGAGGCGAGCATGATGCGCGTGCCCGCCGCGCGCAGCCCGTCCAGCGCCCGCAGCGTGCCCGGCTGGGGCCGCTTCGTGGAGTCGAGCAGAGTGCCGTCGATGTCGAAGGCGACCAGACGGGGCGGGGCGGAGAAGGTCTCGGGCGTCATCTCAGTCGTCACGCCCCGATCCTATCGGCCGGGCTCACCGGTTGGTCATCTGCCGGTCGGCTCCCCGTCGCGCCGTCGCCATCTGCATCGAGGAGGATCGGCGACGGCCATCCCCGCGTTCGACCCGAGAGGGAGCATCGTGACCGACCGTCGCACCCATGTCCTGGCCGGCCTCGCCGCCGTCGCCTTCATCTCCGTGCCCACCGCCGCCCATGCCGCGCCCGCCCAGGCCGCCGCGTCCGCGCAGGACGGGCGTCCCGCCCACGTCGCGGTGACCGAGGTCGCCCACCGCGGCTCCAGCGCCGAGGCCCCGGAGAACACCCTCGCCGCCGTGCAGGAGGGCATCGCCGACCGCGCCGACTATGTGGAGATCGACGTCCAGCGCTCCGCCGACGGCGAGCTGGTGGTCATCCACGACGTCGACCTGACCCGGACCACCGACGTCGAACAGGTCTTCCCGGAGCGGGAGTCCTACCAGGTCGGCGACTTCACGCTGGCCGAGCTCAAGCAGCTCGACGCCGGCTCCTGGAAGTCCGCGGAGTTCGCCGGCGAGCGTATCCCCACCCTGCAGGAGGTGCTGGACGTGCTGCGCCCCTCGGCGTCCGGGCTGCTGCTGGAGATGAAGTCGCCGGCGCTCTACCCGGGCATCAGCGAGGACCTGGTGGCCGCGCTGCAGGCGCAGCCGGGCTATCTGCCCTCGACGACGGCGAACGACCGGCTGGTCGTGCAGTCCTTCGACTGGGAGTTCATGACCGAGTTCAACCAGCAGCTGCCGCAGGTCACCGCCGGGCTGCTCGGCGAGCCCACCGACGCGCAGATGGAGGAGTTCTCCTCCTGGGCCGATCAGATCAACCCGCATCACAGCGTGGCGACGCCGGAGTTCGTCGACCGGGTGCACGAGCTGGGCATGGAGACTCTGGTCTACACGGTCAACGACCCGGCGCGGATGGAGACGCTGGTGGACAACGGCGTCGACGGGATCATCACCGACGAGCCCGATGTGCTGGACGAGGTGCTGCGCGGGCTCTGAGCTGGAGTCCTGGGACGCCGCTCACCGCTGCGGCGCGTGCCGGGCGATCAGGTCCCGGCCGCGGGCGAGCATCGTCTCGCGCAGATGCTCCGGGGCGCGGACCTCGACGCCGGGCACGGCCAGCAGCTGGGCGGCCGCGATGTCCGCGCGCTCGACGGTGAGCTCCAGCACCAGCCGCTCACCGTCGTCGTCGGCCACGCTGTGGCCGACGGGGTGCTCCAGGGCGCCGTCGACGTCGACGCCGGGCAGCGCGGCGCGCAGCGCCGGGATCGAGGACTCCGGGATCTCCAGCCGCACCCGCAGGTGGAATACCGAGGCCTCGAACTCGGCCCGCGCGGCGCGCCAATGCTCGGCCAGCGAGAAGCACTCCGGTCGCCGGCACGGGTCCTCGCGGACGACGGCGTCGAGGATCCGCGCGAGCCGGTAGGTGCGCACCGTCCCGCGATGGGCGGCGACGAGGTACCAGCGGTCGGTCTTGAGCACCAGGCCGAGCGGGTCCAGCAGCCGGTCCGTCGGCGGGCGATCCGAGCGCTCGTAGCGCACCGACAGGCGCCGGTCCTGCCACACCGCGCGGGAGACCTCGGGCAGCGCCGGCGGGCGCTCTGGCTCGGTGAACCAGCGGCCGTGGTCGATGTGGACTCGCTCGGCCGCCCGTTCTGCTGCGCCGGCCGTCGCGCCGTCGGTCTCGGCGCCCGCCGTCCCGGGACTCGCGGCGAGCATCTTCGCCCGGGCGGCCTCGAACTCCGCGGCCAGGCCGAGCTCGCCCGCGCCGGCCGCGCCGATCAGCAGAGCCTGCACCTCGGCACCGGTCATCCCGGTCAGCGGCGAGCGCCAGCCCTCGACCAGCCCGACGCCGCCGGCCGGGCCCGTGCGCGTCCACAGCGGCACCCCGATCTCCTGCAGCGCGACCAGATCCCGCTGGACGGTGCGCTCAGAGACGCCGTGCCGGTCGGCCAGCCGGGCGACGGTGGTGCGGCGCAGCCGGGTGAGCTCCATGAGCACCGCGATCAGCCGTGAGGTCCGCATAGGAGGAATCCTAGAGATTCCCGACGCCGGTTGTCGTGGATCGCCGGCAGACTCACCGGCACGGCACATCCGTGATCGACGAGGAGGCATCCGATGACCGCACGTACCGAGCCCCATTCCACAGAGCCCGCACCCGCCGCCCAGCCGTCGACGCCGGACCTGACCGGCCGCATCGCCCTGGTCGCCGGCGCGACCCGCGGGGCCGGCCGGGCGATCGCCGTCGAGCTCGGCCGTGCCGGCGCGACCGTCTACTGCACCGGCCGCTCCACGCGCGGGGCTCCGTCGGACTACGGGCGCGACGAGACGATCGAAGGCACTGCCGAGCTGGTCGCCGCGGCCGGCGGGACCGCGCATCCGGTCGTCGTCGACCATCTGGACCCCGAGGCGGTGCGCGGGCTGATCGAGCGCCTCGACGCCGAGCAGGGCGGTCTGGACATCCTGGTCAACGACATCGGCGGCGAGGCCTACGTCGAGTTCGACGTCCCGCTGTGGGAGTACGACCTCGAGGCCGGACGGAGGCTCTTCGACACCGGGTTCCTCACGCATCTGACCACAAGCCAGCGTGCGCTGGAGCTGCTGATCCGACGGCCCGGCGGGCTGGTGGTGGAGGTGACCGACGGGACGCGGGACTACAACGCCGACCATTTCCGCGGCACGGTCTTCCTGGACGTCGCCAAGACCGCCGTGGATCGGCTGGCGTTCGCCGAGGGCCACGAACTGGCCGCCCACGGCGGGACGGCGGTGTCGGTGACGCCGGGCTGGCTGCGCTCGGAGATGATGCTCGAGGGCTTCGGCGTCACCGAGGAGACCTGGCGCTCCGCCGCGGAGGCCAACCGCGGGGTCTCCGGGGCGATGCCGCCCTACGAGTTCGTCATCTCGGAGACACCGACGATGCTCGCCCGCGGGATCGCCGCGCTGGCCGCCGACGACGAGCGCGCGGCGTGGAACACCCGTTCGACCAGCTCCCACGAGCTCGCCGAGCATTACGGGCTCACCGACGTCGACGGCTCCCGTCCGAACGCCTGGACCTTCATCCCGCTGCTGGAGACGACTCCGGCCGAGGAGATCGACGTCGCCGCGCACCGGTGAGCGACGCGACTCCCCGCGTCGAGCGGCGGGCGCTCACCGGCCATGGGCCCCGCCTGCCGCCTCGTCGCCGTCGTCGTCCTCGGTGACCGACCGCTCGGCCCGGCCTCTGGTCGGGTGCGGATGGTCGCGCCGGTAGCGGATCGTCTCGACCACGAAGTAGGCCAGCGGCCCGAGGAGCGGCACACAGACGATGATCACCGCCCAGGTCGCCGCCCGTGCGGGAGGGTGCCGGGCCTGGATGAGTGCCATCACCGCCGCCAGGGCCAGCATCCCGGCGGCGATCAGCCCGATGCGCAGCCACCAGGGGGCGACGACGTCGCCCGAGGCGTCCTGCGCGGCGGTGAGGACGAGCAGCGGCAGGTCGGTCATAGTCATGCCAGCGTAGGCCGCCAGCCCCACCGTTGACATCGACCGGCGGCTCCGCGCGCGATCCGGGTGTCACGTCCTCGCCCTGATGTCACGTCCGGGCCCGGACGTGAGATCAGGGTCAGGACGTGACACCTTGCGGCAGCGGTCCTACAGGTCCTGGGCCATGTCCTGGAAGCGGGCGTAGTGGCCCTGGAAGGCGACGACGATGTCCTTGGTGGGCCCGTTACGGTTCTTGGCGACGATGATGTCGGCCTCGCCGGCGCGCGGGGACTCCTTGTCGTAGACCTCCTCGCGATGGAGCAGCAGCACCATGTCCGCGTCCTGCTCGATCGAGCCGGACTCGCGCAGGTCCGAGACCTGCGGGCGCTTGTCGGTGCGCTGCTCGGACCCGCGGTTCAGCTGGGAGAGCGCGACGATCGGCACGTCGAGCTCCTTGGCCAGGAGCTTCAGCGTTCGCGAGAACTCGCTGACCTCCTGCTGGCGGGACTCGACGCGCTTGCCGGAGGAGAGCAGCTGCAGATAGTCGAGCACGATGACCTTGAGGTTGTTCTTCTGCTTCAGCCGCCGGCACTTCGCGCGGATCTCCATCAGCGACATGTTCGGCGAGTCGTCGATGAACAGCGGCACCTCGTTGAGCTTGTCCACCGCCAGCGACATCTTGTCCCAGTCGTCGTCGCGGATGTCGCCCTTGCGCAGATCCTGGAACTGGATCTTCGCCTCGGCGGAGAGCAGCCGCATCGCGATCTCGTTGCGCCCCATCTCCAGCGAGAAGAACGCCGCCGTCATCCCGTTGGTGACCGCCGCGGCGCGCGCGAAGTCCAGCGCCAGGGTCGACTTGCCCATCGCCGGACGCGCGGCGACGATGATCATCTGCCCGCCGTGGAAGCCGTGGGTGAGGTCGTCGAGGTCGCGGAAGCCGGTCGGGATGCCGGTCAGGCCGCCGTCGTGGTTGGCGTTGGTCTCGATCTCGTCGATCGTCGGCACCAGCACCTCGGAGAGCGCGACGTAGTCCTCACTCTGTCGGTTCTCGGCGACGTTGTAGATCTCCGCCTGCGCCTCGTCGACGATGCTCTCGACCTCGCCGTCGGCGGTATGGCCGAGCTGCGCGATCTTCGTTCCGGCCTCGACCAGCCGCCGCAGGATCGCCCGCTCGCGCACGATCTCCCCGTAGAAGGCCGCGTTCGCCGCGGTCGGCACCGACTGGGCGAGGTTGTGCAGATACGCCGGCCCGCCGGCGCGCTGCAGCTCCTGGCGCTTGGTCAGGTGGTCGGAGATCGTGACGACGTCGGCGGGCTCGCCGCGGCCGTAGAGGTCGACGATCGCGTCGTAGATCAGCTCGTGGGCCGGACGGTAGAAGTCATGACCCTTGAGGACCTCGACGACGTCGGCCACCGCATCCTTGGACAGCATCATGCCGCCGAGCACGGACTGCTCGGCCACCATGTCCTGCGGCGGAGTGCGGGCCTCCATGCTGGGCGGGGCGGCGTCGTAGGCTTCCAAGCTCACCGGTGATCCTCCGTGGGGTCGTGCAGCGGACAGTCGTCGCACAGCGACGCCGCCGGATCGGCGGCACCCTCCATCATGTCACCCTCGCCAGAACGCCGCGCCCGCGCCGGAAGGGCTGTGCAGGAGTCTGCCGGCGGCGCGCGGCCCGCCGGACGCGGACGACGACGGCGGCGCGAGCGGCTCGTGGGCGACCACATGCTCGGCGGCCCGCGCCGGCCAGGCGTCCAGCTGCTCGGGCGTCGCCGCGACCGCCAGCCGCGAGCCCTCGAGGAGCTCGTGCAGCCGCTCGGCGGTGGCGATCGGATGCGCCGGGTCCTCGGTCCAGGCCAGGAGCAGCGTGGGGATCTCCAGCCCCGCGATCCGCTCCGGGTCGGGCAGGTCGGAGTCGGCCGCGCCGCGCAGCACCGAACCCAGCACCTCGGCGGCGACGGCGGGCTCCTCGCGGCGGGGACGGCCGGCCAGCGCCGGCGGGGCCGCGGCCTGGGCACGGGCGCGCACGAAGCTGTCGACGCCGCGGGATTCGACGACGGCGGCGGTGCGGCGGTACTGCCCGGCCTGCGTCGCGCGGGTCTCCCAGGCGGTCGGCGGAGTCAGCAGAGTCAGCGAGGCGAATCGCTCGGGCTCGACCAGCGCGGCGTGCAGCAGCGTCGCCGCGCCCATCGAGGGGCCGACGGCGTGGACGGCCTCGCCGGGGAGGATCGTCTCCAGCACCCTCAGCAGATCCTCGGCCAGCCGCGGCCAGGTGTGGTCGGCGGCGACGGGACGGCCGGTCGAGGCCCCGTGGGCGCGGGCGTCGCAGCGCAGCACCCGGCGCTCGGCCAGCTGCCCGGTCATGTCCAGTCCGGACTCGCCCGCCCGGGCGGTGCAGGAGGTCAGTCCGTGCAGCTGCACGACGGGAGCGAGGTCCTCGCCGCCGGAGCCGCCTGCTCCCCCGGTGGGACGACTGAGCTCGCAGGCCAGCGTCGCGCCGTCGACGGAGATCGTCTCCACGCTGCTGCTCACCTCGTCCATCTGGTCATCGTGCTCGGTCATGGTGCCTGCGCGAAGCCGCCGGAGCCGCCTGCAAGCCTCACGGGCAGACCTCGACTCCCCAGACTACGCCTCGGCGGCCGACCGCGGCGTCCCGGCGTGGGCGCCGCCGGGATGCGCGATCCGCCGCAGCGGCCCGCGCCGTCGTCGCCCGATGCTCGGACGGACGACGACGCGGGCGGGCCGGGTCCTCGCGCCGCGCACCCCGGCCCAGAGGCGGCTCAGACCCGGCTCAGCTCTGTCCGCCGGCGGCCTTGACGCCGCCGGGCACCGGATCCTTCCCCTCGCGGCGACGCAGCACCAGCGATTCGTGGGTCGGGGCCTGGGGAGTGGTCTCCGGCGCGCGGGCGGCGACCTCCCGCCGCAGCACCGGCACGACCTCCTCACCGAGCATGTCGAGCTGCTCGAGCACCGTCTTCAGCGGCAGGCCCGCGTGGTCCATGAGGAACAGCTGACGCTGATAGTCGCCGGCGTACTCGCGGAAGCTCAGCGTGCGCTCGATGACCTGCTCAGGGCTGCCGACGGTCAGCGGGGTCTGCTCGGTGAAGTCCTCCAGCGACGGTCCGCCGCCGTAGACCGGGGCGTTGTTGAAGTACGGACGGAACTCGCGGACGGCGTCCTGGGAGTTGCGCCGCATGAACACCTGCCCGCCAAGCCCCACGATCGCCTGGTCGGCGGAGCCGTGGCCGTACTCCTCGTACCGCTGCCGGTACATCTCGATCATCCGTCCGGTGTGCTCCTTGTTCCAGAAGATGTTGTTGTGGAAGAAGCCGTCGCCGTAGTACGCGGCCTGCTCGGCGATCTCCGGGCTGCGGATGGAGCCGTGCCAGACGAAGGGCGGCACGTCGTCGAGCGGCCGCGGCGTCGCGGTGAAGCCCTGCAGCGCCGTGCGGAAGCGACCCTGCCAGTCGACGTCGCTCTCCCGCCACAGCCGGTGCAGCAGCGCATAGTTCTCCACCGCGAGCGGGATGCCGGCGCGGATGTCCTTGCCGAACCAGGGGTAGACCGGGCCGGTGTTGCCGCGGCCCAGCGTGAGGTCCACCCGGCCCTCGGCGAGGTGCTGGACATAGGCGTAGTCCTCGGCCAGCCGCACCGGATCAGTGGTGGTGATCAGCGTGGTCGCCGTGGAGAACCGGATGCGCTCGGTCTGGGCGGCGAGGTGGGCCATGAGGATCGGCGGGTTGGCCGGGGCGACGAAGGGCGGGTTGTGGTGCTGGCCCATCGCGAAGACGTCCAGGCCGACCTCCTCGGCCTTCTTCCCAATCGCGACCATGGCCTTGATCCGCTCGTGCTCCGTGGGGGTGCGACCCGTCGTCGGGTCCGGGGTGACATCGCCGATGCTGAAGATTCCGAACTGCATGTCCGCTCCTGACGTGATGGGGAGGAGCCGGGTCCGCCGGCTGCCTCGGAGGCTGAGTGTCGACGGCGGGGCCGCCGTCGAATATTTCAGATTTGAATCATCCAGTCCTTCTCAACACCTCGCCCCCGTCGGCTATTCCACCCTGACGGCGTCAGCGGGGCCCACCTCTCGGTGGCTGACCTGGAGCGCACTCTCCGGCGCGACACCTCTGCCCAGAGTGTGGAGATCCTGTGGATAATGGGCGCCCCAGAGGCTTATACACCCTCTGCGGACGGCGCGGCAAGGACTGTCCTCCACGACTCCATCCACGGGAAGAAATCCTGAATTCACAGGTGTGACGCCACGTCGCCCCAGGTCAGAAGCACTACTGGGGATGGCGGGGATGAATATCCACAGCGGGTCCCCAGGGTTGTGCACAGGACACGCCGCACACTTCACACGTTCTCCACAAGCTTGCCCCGGCGACCTGTTGCCAGTCTCACGGACGCGCCATATGGTGTCTGACATCCCCCACTCGCAGGGCGGGTATTGGCTGACTCCTTCGGCGTGCATCCGCCCACCTGCCGACCGGCTGCACTGACCGGCTCGGTCTCGGGAGTGCGGCGGTCGCCCGACCGGTGACCGTCGGTCCTCCGAGCCCGGTCGCAGGCCAGCCCGACCGGCCGGCAGTCGACGGCGGCAGTCACGCCGTCGTGCGAGTGACGGCGGCGAGGCCGACGAGGCCCCGCGCACGCCGCGGGCCGCAGCATGACGATCCGCCGGACCGGCTCGATGCCGGCCGGATGGTCAGCGCGGCGCGCGAGGATCGGGCGGAACACAGCATCGGATCGCCGAGCGTCCGGCGATGGGAAGGGAATCACGGCGCCGTCCGCCCGCGGACGGCCGCGCGGCCCCGGCCGACCGGCGCCGGCTCGACGGGCGACGTCGTGATTCTGCCGGACGCCCGGCGATCCGATCCCGCACGTCATGCCGCCCGGGCGCACCCCGTCCGGACACACCTCGGGCCCCGGAAGGACGGATCCTTCCGGGGCCCGAGGCGTATGGGCGGCCGGGCCCTCACCGGAGTCGCCGGCGGGCCCGTCGCATCACTTCTCCGCGACGACCTGCAGGTCGAGCGAGGCGGTGACGTCCGCGTGCAGCTTGACCGTGGCGGTGTACTCGCCGAGGGCCTTGATCCGCTGCGGGATCTCGACAGTGCGCTTGTCGATCGAGCCGAGGCCGGCGGACTCGACGGCCTGGGCCACGTGGGCCGGGCCGACGGTGCCGAACAGGCGGCCGTTCTCGCCGACCTTCACCGAGATGGTGACCTGGGCCGACTGCAGCTTCTCAGCCGCGGCGCGGGCCTCCTCCACGGTCTCGATCTCCCGGGCGCGACGAGCCGCACGGAGCCGCTCGACGTCCTTCTCGCCGCCCTTGGACCACGCCATCGCGTAGCCCTGCGGCAGCAGGTAGTTGCGCGCGTAGCCGTCCTTGACGTCGACGACGTCGCCCGCGGCACCCAGACCGGTGACTTCCTGAGTCAGGATGAGCTTTGCCATATCTGTGTTCCTTTCCTTCCCAGACAGTCTGAGGATCAGCCGCGGCCTGCGCCGGAGTACGGCAGCAGGGCCATCTCACGAGCGTTCTTGATCGCCTGGGCGATCTTGCGCTGCTCCTGGACGGTCACGCCGGTGACGCGGCGCGCACGGATCTTGCCTCGGTCGGAAATGAACTTCCGCAGCAGGGCGGTGTCCTTGTAGTCGATGACCGTGATGTCTGCAGCCTTCAGCGGGTTCGCCTTGGGCTTCGGCTTCTTGACGTCAGCCTTTGCCATCGTGGTGCTCCTTCACTGGATCGGAGCCCGCAGGTGATCCTGCGGGATGGTGGATGTGGTGTGGATGAGCCGTGGGCCCTCCGCTCCGGTCAGCGCCGGATCAGAAGGGGGGCTCGTTGCTGTCAGGCGTGTCCCAGCCTCCGCCGCCGGAGGGCTGGCCGCCCCACGGGTCGGAGGCGCCGCCGCCGAAGCCGCCGGAGGACTGCTGCGGGGCGCCGCCGAAGCCGCCGCCGGCCGGTGCGCCGCCGCCGAAGCCTCCGCCGGACTGTCCTCCGCCGTTGAAGCCTCCGCCGCCGCGGCCCTGGCGCGTGACGCTCGCCGTGGCGAAGCGCAGCGAGGGGCCGATCTCGTCGACGTCGAGCTCCCAGGCGGTGCGACGCTCGCCCTCCTTGGTGTCGAACGACCGGGCCTTGAGGCGACCCTGGGCGACCACGCGGGTGCCCTTGGTGAGCGACTCGGCGGCGTTCTCCGCCGCCTCCCGCCACAGGGAGCAGCGCATGAACAGCGTCTCGCCGTCCTTCCACTCGTTGGCCTGGCGGTCGAAGAACCGCGGCGTGGAAGCGATGGTGAAGTTCGAGACGGCCGCACCCGAGGGGGTGAAGCGCAGCTCCGGGTCCGCCGTCAGGTTACCGACAACGGTGATGATGGTCTCGCCGGCCATGTTCAGCTCCTAAGAAGGGGGTGCCTGACAGGTGGATCGGCTCGCGGAGGAGCCGGTCCGTGCAGAGGATCAGGCGACGCGCTGGTCCTCGGGACGGATGATCTTGGTGCGCATGATCGTCTCGTTCAGGCGCAGCAGACGGTCGAGCTCGGCAGCCGAGTCCGGGGTCGCGTGGAAGTCGACGACGGCGTAGACGGCCTCGTTGTTCTTCTTGATCTCGTAGGCCAGGCGACGACGTCCCCAGACGTCGATCCCCTCCACGGAGCCGCCGTCGCGCTTGACGATCTCCATGTACTTGGCCAGGGTCGGCTCCACGGTGCGCTCGTCCACCTCGGGGTCGACGAGCACCATCAGTTCATAGTGACGCATTGTGTGAACCCACCTCCTTCGGTCTTGCGGTCACGGGCCTTCCGTAACAGGAGGTTCTCTCTGCGTGTGCTGTCGCCGCCGCGGCGCGGAGGGTTCCGCGCCGTCGCCGCTCATGCCGGAGGGCAGGCGGCATCGGTCGGCAGACAACCTGCACCATGCTACCGGGTCTGCGCCTTCGACACTAACCGGGCGCCGTCGCCGGCGGAACCCCTGTGCAGGAGCGCGGCGGGGCGGGCGGACTCCGGGGCGTCCGCCCTGTCCGGCGCGCGCCTCGGGACTCGAAGTCAGACCCGCCGTCGCGCCGTCGATCCCCGTGCTCCCGCAGGATCACCGTGCTCCATCACGGTGCTCCTGCGAAGACTCGGGGATCCCGGGAGCAGGGACTCCCGAACCGGCCCGGACCGCGCCTCAGGCGCTCAGCTCGGCGGTGAAGAACGCCGCGACCGCATCCCGCAGGTGGGCGACGTCGTCGACGCCGCACATCTCGCGGGCCGAATGCATGCTCAGCAGCGGCATCCCGACGTCGACGGTGCGGATGCCCAGCCGCGTGGCGGTGATCGGCCCGATCGTCGAGCCGCAGGGGATCGCGTTGTGCGAGACGAACTCCTGACTCGGCACGCCGGCGGCGCGGCAGACCTGCGCCCACATCGCCGCGCCGGGGGCGTCGGTGGTGTAGCGCTGGTTCGCGTTGATCTTCAGCAGCGGCCCGCCGTTGGGCAGCGGCCGGTTCGCCGGGTCGTGGTGGCCCGGGTAGTTCGGGTGCACCGCGTGGCCGGCGTCGGAGGAGAGGTGCCAGGAGGCCGCGAGCGCCTGCGCCCGCTGGCCGGCCGTCGCCCCGAGACCCTCCTGGATGCGGGCGAGGACCTCCTCCAGGAACGGCCCCGCCGCGCCCGAGCGCGAGGCCGAGCCCAGCTCCTCGTGGTCGAAGGCCGCCAGCATCGGGATCGCCGCACCCTGCTCGCCGCGCTCGAGCTGCGCCGCCGCCTGCTCGAGCGCGACGACGCCGGCGTGCACGGAGGAGAGGTTGTCCAGCCGGCCCGAGGCGAGGAACTCCCCGCGGCCGCCGCGGCCGGCGCCGAAGCGGGCCGGGGCCTGGGCGTCGGCGACGACGACGTCGTAGCCGTCCACCTGGGCCGGGTCGACGCCGGCGGACTCCGCCACCACGCCCAGCACGTCGGCGGAGGCGGCGGCCTCGGCGTCGGCGGCCACGGAGAGCACCGGACCGGTGTGGGCCTGCTTGTCCAGCGTCAGCCCGTCGTTGACCTGCCGATCCAGGTGGATGGCCAGCTGCGGGATGCGCACGACCGGGCCGGTGGCGGCCAGGCGGGTCGCGCCGTCGCGGGTGACCAGCCGCCCGGCCAGCACCAGCTCGCGGTCCAGCCAGGAGTTCAGCAGCGGCCCGCCGTAGACCTCGGTGCCGGCCTGCACCCAGCCGTGCGAGACCACTGTGGACTTGGGCTTGAGCTTGAAGCCGGGCGAATCGGTGTGCGCGCCGAGGATGCGCAGCGGAGTGGTCGGCGTCGCCGCCTCCGGCACGATCCAGGCGAGGACCGCACCGTCGCGGACCGCCAGGTAGCGCCCCGGCGCCGTCGGCCAGTCCTGCTGCTCGTCGAGCCGGGTGAAGCCGGCGGCGGTCAGTCGGCGCGCGGCCTCGGCGGCGGCGTGGTACGACGACGGCGCCGCGGTCACGAAGGCGCCGAGGTCTTCGACCAGGGCGTCGACGTCGCGCGGACCGGGGCCGGGCACGGACGGTGTCGCGGAGCTGTTCTCAGACATGGGCTCATCCTATGCCGGGGCGGTCGAGGTGCTCAGCCGTACTCCGGCATCGAGTGGCCGCCGATGACGAGAGTTCCGGGCGGCGCGGCCCTGGACGCGGGTCATTCCTCGTCACGAGTGGCCGCTCGATGCGCCGCCCCGCCCCGGGCGGCCTCCGCGCTCACCGCACCAGCCCCGTCTGGTATGCGTAGACCACCGCCTGCACGCGGTCGCGCAGCTGCAGCTTGGTGAGGATGCGCCGCACATGGGTCTTCACCGTGGCCTCGGAGAGGAAGAGCCGGGCGGCGATCTCCGCATTGGACAGCCCCTCGGCGACGGCGAAGAGCACTTCGGCCTCGCGCTGGGTCAGCGGCTCGCGCACCACGCCGTCGTCCAGGGCCGCGGCGATCCGCGCGCCGTCGGGCCGGCTCCGCTCGGCGTCGTCCGCCGCGTCCGGGGGCTCTGCGACGGGGGCCGACGACGGCGCCGCCGACCGGAGCGCCGCCGGCGCCTCGCCGCGCTCCTCCGGCGAGCGCACATAGGTCTCCAGCAGCCGCTGGGTGATCCGCGGGGCGACGACGGCGTCGCCCTCCGAGACCACACGCACCGCGCTGACCAGATCCTCCGGGGCGACGTCCTTGAGCAGGAAGGCGCTGGCCCCGGCCTGCAGCCCGGAGAAGGCGTACTCGTCGACGTCGAAGGTGGTCAGGATGATCACCCGCACCTCGGGCAACTCCTCGACGATCCGCCGGGTCGCCTCGATGCCGTCCATGCGCGGCATCCGCACGTCCATCAGCACCACATGCGGCCGGGTCTCCGGCCGCTGGCCGCGCAGCGTCTCCAACGCCTCGACGCCGTCGGCGGACTCGCCGACCACGTCGACGTCGTCCTCGCCCTCGAGGATCAGCCGGAACCCCATGCGCAGCAGGTGCTGGTCGTCGACCAGCATCACGCGCACCGGCCCCTCGAGCCGCTCCGCGGCGCCCGGACTCCCGGCACCCTGACTCTCGGCGCCGGACGCCTCGCCCTGGGTCTCATCGTCCATCGTGGCCCCCCTCGTCGCTCCCCGCATCAGTCCCCTGATCATTCCCCTCGTTCGTCGTCGCGGGCCCGCCCCGGGCGCCGCTCTCCGGCTGCCGGGGCGGCTCGAGCACCGCCCGGACCACCCAGCCGCGGCCGGCCCGCGGCCCGGCATAGACCGATCCCCGGTAGAAGCCGGCCCGCTCCCCCATGCCGCGGATGCCCTGCCCCGAGCCGACCGACTCGCGCGGGGTCCCCTGGTCGGGCGGCAGGCCGTCGTCGGCGACGGTGAGCACCACCTGCCCCTCGGGGCAGAGTCCCAGAGCTCGCTGGTCCTCGACGGAGAGCCCCTGCTCCTCGTGCCGGGCGCGCTCGTCGGCGTCGTGGCCGGGATCGTGCTCGATGCTGACCTGCACGTCGGTGACCCGTCGACCGTAGCGCAGCACATTGGTCAGCGCCTCCTGCATGATCCGGTGGACGGTCAGCTCGAAGGCCGCGTCCTCGGGCAGCGGCGGGCCGGAGATGGTCACCGTCAGCGGCAGGCCCACGCGACGGAAGCCCTCGAAGAGCTCGTCCAGCGACTCCTGCGCCGGCCGGCGGGCGCTCTCCACGTCCTCGCCCTGCCGGAGCACGCCGATGACCCGGCGCATGTCGGCCAGCGCCGTACGCCCGGTCGAGGAGAGCTCGCCGAGGACCTCCTCGGCCCGGTCCGGGTCACGGCGGGAGACCACCCGGGCGCCGTCGGCCAGCGAGATCATCACCGACAGCGAGTGGGCGACGACGTCGTGCATCTCCCGGGCGATCCGATTGCGCTCGCCCAGCTGGGCCAGGTCGCCGGCGCGACGAGCCCATTCCAGAATCTCCCGCTGATGCTCACGGCCGCGGCGCACCGAAGCGCCGATGCCGCCGGAGAGGATGCCCGCCAGCAGCATCATCGCCACCGACGGCAGCACCGCCTCCTGCGGACTCGAGTAGACCGGGAAGAACTCGTGCCAGAAGTCGGCGTCGGGATGCGCCTGCTGCCAGGCGTCGAAGCGCAGCATCGGCGTGTACCCCAGGCCGATCGCCAGCACCGCGGTGATCATCGCGGTGCGCAGTCCGCGATGCAGGCCGACGCAGTAGAGCGCGAAGCAGGTTCCCAGCATCTGGGCGCCCTGCCAGGGGTAGAGCCAGAGACTCGACGCTTCGGCGGCGGTGACCAGCATGGTGATGACCAGCGGCCACCGGTGCCGGGCGAGCAGCAGCAGCGTGATGGCGCCGCAGGCGGCGGCCACACCCCAGGCCTCGGCCCCGATGTCGAGGAAGGCCACCGGCAGCGTCCAGGCGGCGACCAGCAGATAGATCCCGCTGACGGTCAGGTTCATCACCCGTGGGTGGCGGCGGAACCAGCCGCGCACCCCGCGCTGGCGCACCATGGCCAGCTGGTCCCAGCCCGGCGGCTGCCTCACCTCGGCCGGGCCGACGGCCGGATCGGCGGCGACGCCGTCGTGCGCTGCGCCGCCGCGGGCTGTGGACACGGACTCCATGGTCAAGAGCCTACTGGGCGTCGGCGGCGGGGATCAGCCGGCGGCCGCCCTCCGCCGCCGCCGAGCAGGGCCGGCTCACACGTCCCTCTTCTGGAACAGCACCGCCGCCGGGACGATCACCGCGGCCAGCCAGGCCAGCAGCCCGAGGATCGCAGTGCCGGTGGTCACCGAGAGGTCGTAGTCCTCACCGGTGGGCTCGCTCAGCTGGGTGAGGCTGGTGAGCAGGTTGCCGAACTCCCAGGTGCTCAGGAACTGGACGAACTCGGCGTTCTGCGTCATGCCGGAGAGGATGCCCAGCGCGATCTGCACCACGAACAGGAACATCGTCAGCGTGACGATCGCCCCGGCCGTGCTGCGCAGCAGCAGTCCCAGCCCGCAGGCCAGCAGCGTCACGACGATCATCGACAGCCAGTTCGTCAGCACCGACTGCATGATCTCGCCGGTGTCGGCGGCGCCGAGCAGCCCTTCGCCGGCGGCGAAGGCCAGGATGACCGCCGTGGAGGCGACGACCAGCACCGCGCCGACGACGGCGGCGGTGATCGCCACGGCGGTCATCTTCGCGGCCGCGAACAGCCCGCGGCCGGGGACCGCGCTCATCGAGGAGCGGATCGATCCGGTGCCGAACTCCGAGGAGATCGCGATGATGCCCACGCAGCCCAGCAGGATTCCGGCGAAGGTCAGCCCGCCGGTGCCGGAGGTGAGCAGCTGGCGCATCAGCTCCGCGTCGCTCGACTCGGGCATCTGGGCGCCCGACGAACCCTGCTGCACGGAGCGCATGGCGTTGTAGGACAGCAGGGCCAGTCCGGTGAAGCCGACCATGAGCACCAGCGCGATGCCGGAGAGCCACCAGCTGGAGCGCAGCACGCGGATCTTCATCAGCTCGGCGCGCAGCGCGCGGGGGAAGCTCAGCCGACCCTCGACGGACGACGTCGCCGAGGACGTCGGTGAGCCGGTCGCCGCGACCGCTCCGGTGCCGGGGGAGTCCATGGAACTGGTGTTCAGTCGATCGGCGGTAGTCTGCGGGGTCATCAGCGCACTCCTTCCGGGGCGGCGGCAGCGGCATCGGCCGGGGCGACGTCGGCGACGGCCGCCCCGCTGCGGTACTGGACCGCGTGGTCGGTGAGCTTCATGTAGGAGTCCTCCAGCGAGGACTGCAGCGGGGTGAGCTCGTGCAGCACCGCGCCGACATCCTGGGCCCGACGGCCGACGGTGCGGGCGTCGAGGCCGGTGACCTCGAAGGTCTCGGCGTCGCGGGCGACGAGGGTGACGTCCTGGGCCGACAGCGCGTTCATCAGCGTCGAGGCGTCCTGCGAGCGCACCAGCACCCGCGCCTCGCCCGAGGCGTCGATGAGGTCCTGGATGGGCATGTCGGCGAGCACCCTGCCGCGGCCGAGCACCACCAGGTGATCGGCGGTCTGGGCCATCTCGGCCATCAGGTGCGAGGAGATGAAGACCGTCCGGCCCTCGGCGGCGAGCTGACGGACCATCTGCCGGACCCAGCGCACGCCCTCCGGGTCGAGGCCGTTGACCGGCTCGTCGAAGATCAGCGTGGCCGGGTCGCCCAGCAGCGCGGCGGCGATGCCCAGCCGCTGGTTCATGCCCAGCGAGTAGCCGGCAATCCGCTTGGTCGCCGCCGAGTCCATGCCGGTCAGCTCGATGACGTCGTCGACGCGCCGCCGGCCGATCCCGTGGGTGGCGGCCAGCACCTGCAGGTGCTGCCGGCCGGTGCGGCCCGGGTGGGTCGCGCCGGCGTCGAGGACTGCGCCGACCTCGCGCAGCGGGGCGCGGTGCTCGACCATCCGGCGGCCGTTGACGGTGATCGACCCGTGGGTGGGGCGGTCCAGCCCCATGGCCATGCGCATCGTGGTGGACTTCCCGGCCCCGTTGGGCCCCAGGAATCCGGTGACGCGCCCCGGCTCGGCGGTGAAGCTGACGTCGTCGACCGCGGTCGTGCTCCCGTAGGTCTTCGTCAGGGATTCTGCGGTGATCATGGATCTCCCTTCCCGTGTGATCTCCAGATCCACGCTATGCCGCGCGGCGCCGTCGGTCCTCACCCTGCGGGGGGATCTTGTCCGGGACGAGCGACGCCGGCGGGAGCCCGCCGTCATCCTTCCGGCGGAGGGGCGGTCCGGCGCCGGTCGGCGTAGGTGATCGCGCGCAGCGGGGTCTCCAGCGGACCGGTGCGGAACCGACGCATCCACAGCGCCGAGACCAGCAGCTGCCCGCCCCAGATCCCCAGGACCAGCAGACCGACGACGACGCCGGGGACCTCGCCGGCCAGTCCGAGGCCGAGTCCGGAGAAGAGCAGCGCGAGCACCAGCGACTGGCCCAGGTAGTTGGTCAGCGTCATCCGTCCCGCCGGGGCCAGCGCGGCGATGAGCCGGGCGCCGGGTCGGCTGCGCAGCACCAGCAGGACCAGGACCGTCGCGCCGGTCGCCTGGATCGGCCCGGCGACCAGGCTCATCCCGGAGGACAGCAGGCTCTCGGCCGGATCCGGCGTCGTCGGCGCCCCGGGGAGTCCGTGGCGCAGCACCGCCGCCGTCGTCGACAGCGCGACCCCGACCAGCAGGCTCGGCAGCAGGATCGCGACCAGCCGCCCGGTCGCCGCCGGGCGTGCGGCCGACCGGTCGAGGATGCGCTCGAGCACCTGGGCGCGGGCCGCGGCGAGGCCGACGAGGAAGGCGGCGAAGGCCATGATCCCCTGGCCGAGGAGGATCGACGGCGCCAGCGCGGCCCACCGGGCCAGCTGGAAGGCCAGGTACTCGGGCACCGGTCCGGTGTAGGAGGCGACGGCGGCCGCGGCGTCGGGGGACTCCGGCATCGCCGCGGCGAACCCCGGCGTGCCGGCGAGCAGCGTCGCGAGCACCCCGAAGCCGAGGATCACCAGGGAGAAGCCGGCGGCGACGACGACGGCGAGCGCCAGCGCCGTGCGGGCGCGCATCCCGCGCAGCGCCAGCAGCAGCACCCCGAGGATCGCGTAGGTCAGCAGGATGTCGCCGGCGAAGAGCAGGATCCCGTGCACCACGCCGAGCACCGCGAGCACCAGCATCCGACGCAGCGTCCGTCCGGTCTCCGAGGCGCCGGCGCGCCGGGCGGCGGCCTGCTGGTGGACGAAGGAGAGGCCGAAGAGGAAGGAGAAGAGCACATAGGACTTCGCCTCGAAGACCACGGTGACGACCAGCTCGACCAGCTGATCGGCGGTGCTCTCCGCCGGCGTCGTCGGCTCGCCGCCGATCAGCCGGACCGGGTCGGCGAAGAACCAGATGTTGACCGCGAGGATCCCGAGCAGGGCCAGCGCCCGCAGCGCGTCGACGGCGGGCAGGCGGCGCGGCCGGGTCTCGGCCGAGGGACGAGGCTTCGGGGCCGGACTCATGGCCCCAGCCTAGAGGTGACGCGGGGCCCCACCGTCCCCGTCCATCGGGTGGCGGCTCCCCGCTCGATCTGCCCCCACGACACGGCGTGTCGACGGGGAGATGCCGCGGGGAGCCGCCGCTCGATGCAGGGGGAGCCGCTCAGCGCTCGCGTTCGCCGCGGATGAAGGCCTCCACATGCTCCCGGGCGACGGTGTCATGCAGCTGCTCCGGCGGAGACTTCATGAAGTAGCTCGACGCCGAGGTCAGCGGCCCGGCGAGGCCGCGGTCCAGGCCGATCTTCGCCGCGCGGACCGCGTCGATGATCACTCCGGCGGAGTTCGGCGAGTCCCAGACCTCGAGCTTGTACTCCAGCGCCACCGGGGCGTCGCCGAAGGTGCGCCCCTCCAGGCGGACATAGGCCCATTTGCGGTCGTCGAGCCACTGCACGTGGTCCGATGGGCCGATGTGCACATCCCCAGCGCCGAGCTCGGCGGAGGTGTTGGAGGTGACCGCCTGCGTCTTGGAGGTCTTCTTCGACTCCAGCCGCTCGCGCTCGAGCATGTTCTTGAAGTCCATGTTGCCGCCGACGTTGAGCTGGTGCGTCCGGTCCAGCGTCACCCCCCGGGACTCGAAGAGCGCGGCCAGCTCGCGGTGGGTGATCGTCGCCCCGATCTGCGACTTGATGTCATCTCCGACGATCGGCAGTCCGGCGGCGACGAACTTCTGCGCCCACTCCTCGGTGCTGGCGATGAACACCGGCAGTGCGTTGACCACGGCGACGCCGGCGTCGAGGGCGGCCTGGACATAGTGCTCGGTCGCCTCCTGCGAGCCCACCGGCAGGTAGATCACCAGCACGTCCACCTCCGCGGTGCGCAGCGCGGCGGCGACGTCGACCGGTTCGGCGGAGGACTCGTCGATGGTCTCGCGGTAGTAGCGGCCCAGCCCGTCGAGGGTGGGGCCGCGCTGGACGGTCACTCCGGCGTGCGGGACCTCGGCGAGCGTCATGGTGTTGTTCTGCGAGGCGTGGATGGCCGCGGAGAGGTCCAGGCCGACCTTCTCCGCGTCGACGTCGAAGGCGGCGACGAACTGCACGTCGGCGATGTGGTGCTCGCCGAACTGCACGTGCATCAGGCCGGGGACGTCGTCGTCGGTGCGGGCCTCGCGGTAGTACTCCACGCCCTGGATCAGGGACGAGGCGCAGTTGCCGACGCCGGCGACGGCGACGCGGACGGGGTTGGGGGACACAGGCGCTCCTCGGTTCGTCGATGGGGACGTGATGTCCGACACTGCCGACGGCGATTCTATTCCCCGGTCCCGCACCTCAGAGCCGCCGCGGCGAGGCACAGATCGCCCGCCGGGCCTGCCCGGCCGTCGGCCGCGCAGCGCCTATCGTGGAGGCGATGGACGCCCCCACCCGCTCCGATCCGCTGATCCGGCAGCTCTCCGACCGCCTCGGCGGACCGGCCGGCCGCCGACTGGGCGACCCCGGCCGCGGCCGCTTCTGGACGGTCCCGCGGATCCTGGTGGCCATGACGCTGGTCAGCATCCTGCTCTCGGTGCTGTCCATGCAGCACTGCCGCGCCCACGGCTGGGGCGGCGACGCGGTCTACCTGGCCGGCTGCTACTCCGACGTCGCCGCGCTCTACTCCCACCGCGGCTTCGACGCCGCGGCCTGGACGCCCTTCCTCGACGGCGGCTCCTTCGAATACCCGGTGCTCACCGGGCTGGTCGCCTCGCTGGCGGCGGTGCTCACCTCCGGGATCGACGGCGCCGTCGGCGCGCTGGCCCCGATGCTCGACTGGTGGGGCGAGCGCAGCTCGCTGCTCTACTGGGACGTCACCTTCCTGGGGCTCGCGGCGGCGTGGATCGTGCTGGTGCTGGCGGTGATGGCCGCCGCCGGCCGACGACGCTGGGATGCGGCCATCGTGGCGACCTCGCCGGCGATCATCCTCGGCGCCGGGATCAACTGGGACCTCTGGGCGACGACGGCGATGATCCTGGCGCTGCTCTGCCACCTGCGCGGCCGCGACCTGGCCGCCGGGGCGCTGATCGCCGTCGGCGTCTCCTTCAAGCTCTTCCCGCTGTTCCTGCTGGGCGCGCTGCTGGTGCTGGCGCTGCGCGACGACGGGATCGGGCTGCGCCGCTTCGGACGCACGCTGGCGGCGACGGCGGGGGTCTGGCTGGGGCTGAACATCCCGGCGATGCTGATCAGCTGGGAGAACTGGAGCGAGTTCTTCGTCTTCTCCGCCGAGCGCGGCGTCGGCTACTCTTCGCCCTGGTACGTCTGGCAGCTCATCGCCGAGGCGAACGGCGGCTCGGGGCCCTCGGCCGAGCTGGTCAGCCTCGCGGCCCTGGGGCTGTTCGTCGCCGCCTGCGCCGGGGTGCTGGTGCTGGGCCTCGCCGCGCCGCGCCGACCGCGCGCCGCCCAGCTGATGCTGCTGATCGTCGCGGCCTTCCTGCTGGTCAGCAAGGTCTACTCGCCGCAGTTCATGATCTGGCTGGTGCCGCTGATCGCGCTGGCCGCCCCGCGCTGGCGGGATGCGATCATCTGGCAGGCCCTGGAGGCGGCGCACTTCTGGGCCGTCTGGATGCACCTGGCCGCACTCACCTCCGACTTCGAGACCCGCCACACCATGGACGACGTCGTCTACGTCGCCGCCGTGCTGGGGCACATGGCCGCGACAGTGTGGATCATGGCCGTCGTCGTCCGCGACATGATGCGGCCGGAGCAGGATGCGGTCCGGTCGGAGCAGGAGCCGACGGCTCACCCCGCGGCCGCGCGGAGGGTCTCCTCGAGCTGATCGGCGGCGCGGCGCAGCGACGGCAGCAGCCGCGCGACGGCCTCCTCGGCGCTGAGATCGCCGTGCGGCGCCCTCGGGGCCGTGCTCATCGAGACGTTCAGGGCCGCGACGACGGCGCCGTCGGCCCCGTGCACCGGCACCGCCAGCGAGCGCAGCCCCGGCTCCAGCTCCTGGTCGACCAGCGCCCAGCCCTGGGCGGCGACCTGCTCGAGCACGGCGCGCAGCTGGTCAGGGTCGGTGAGCGTGCGCTCGGTGAGCGCCTCCAGCGACCGGCCGGCCAGCCGGCTCATCCCCTCCTCGACGCCGATCCCGGCCAGCAGCACCCGGCCCATCGATGTCGCCTGGGCGGGGAAGCGCGAGCCGATGCTGATCCCCACCCGCATGATGCGGCGGGTGTGCACCCGGGCGGTGTAGACGATCTCCGCCCCGTCGAGCACGGAGACCGAGGCCGACTCATCGACGGCGGCGGAGAGCTCCTCGAGCACCGGCTGCGCCAGCTGGGAGAGGCTGTGTCCTGAGAGGTAGGAGTACCCGAGCTGGAGGACGGCGGCGGTGAGCTCGAACTGCCGCCCGTCGCCGCGCACGTAGCCCAGCGAGACCAGCGTGTGCAGCAGCCGCCGGGCGGTCGCGCGGGAGAGCCCGGCCCGTGCGGCGACCTCGGTGAGCGTCATCTGCGGATGATCGGCGTCGAAGGTGCGGATCACCGCCAGCCCGCGGGCCAGCGACTGGACGAACTGCCCGGACGCGGCGGGCGTCGCCTCGGGATCCGCGGCGGGGTCTCCGGCAGGATCCTGCGGGCGGTCCGCGGAGGGCTCGGCCGCCCCGGCGGCGTCGGCCTCGGCCATGGGGGACTCCTCTCAGACGGTGGGGACCGTCACCGCTCCATCGTAGAGGGGCGCGCACGGGGAGCCCGCATGCCCGCGGCGGGCCCCGTCCACGGCGCGGTCATCGCTCGCCGCATTCCACGGTCGCCGGCAGCCAGGCGGCGAGCTGCTCGCGGTCGACGCCGTGGACCGAGCGCACCCGCACCGTCGGCTCGCGGCCGCCGTCGTCGGCAGCGCCGTCGCCGCCGGATCGTCCGGGCTCGATGTCGAAGACGGCGTACTCGGTGTAGACCCGGCTCACGCAGCCCAGCCCGGTGGCCGGGTAGCTCAGCGCCTCGACGAGCTTGGCCTGCCCGTCCTTGGTGAACAGCTTCATCATCACCCAGGTCCGCTGCGCGCCGACGGCGAGGTCCATCGCGCCGCCGACCGAGGGGATCGCCTCCGGGTCGCCGGTGTGCCAGTTGGCCAGATCCCCGCCGACCGAGACCTGATAGGCGCCGAGCACGCAGACGTCGATATGCCCGCCGCGCATCATCGCGAAGGAGTCGGCATGGTGGAAGTAGCTCACCCCCTCGGCCTCGGTCACCGGGACCTTGCCGGCGTTGACCAGGTCGGGGTCGATCTCGTCGTCGACGGCCTCGTGGCCCATGCCCAGCATGCCGTTCTCCGTGTGCAGCGTGACGTCCTGCTCGGCGGCGAGGTGGTTGGCCACCCGCGTGGGCTGGCCGATGCCCAGGTTCGCCACCGACCCGGGGGCGATGTCGGCGGCGACGACGGCGGCCAGCTGGTCACGGTCCAGCGGCTCGGCGGTGTCCCCCGCCGGCGCCTGTGCGGGATCCTGCTGGTGCGGGTTCATCAGCTCCTCCTGACCTCGACGAGGGTGTCGACATAGATGCCGGGGGTGACCACCGTCTCCGGGTCGATCTGACCGGTCTCGACGATCCGGTCGACTTCGACGATGGTCGTCGACGCCGCCGCGGCCATGATCGGACCGAAGTTGCGGGCGGTCTTGCGGTAGACGAGATTGCCGGCATGGTCGCCGCGATGGGCGGAGACCAGCGCGACGTCGGCGGCGAGCGGGAACTCCAGCACATGGTCCACCCCGTCGATGACGCGGGTCTCCTTGCCCTCGGCGAGCCGCGTGCCGTAGCCGGTGGGCGTGTAGAAGGCCCCGATGCCGGCGCCGGCGGCGCGGATGCGCTCGGCCAGGTTGCCCTGCGGGGTCAGCTCCAGCTCGACCTCGCCGGCGCGATAGGCCGCGTCGAAGTGCCAGGAGTCCGTCTGCCGCGGGAAGGAGCAGACGACCCGGCGCACGCGGCGCTGGTGGATCATCCGCGCGATGCCGCCGTCGCCGCCGCCGGCGTTGTTGCTGATCACCGTCAGGTCCCGCGCCCCGGAGTCCAGCAGCGCGTCGATCAGATCGAACGGCTGCCCGGGAATCCCGAAGCCGCTGATCATCACCGTCGCGCCGTCCTCGACGCCGGCCACCGCCTCCGCGGCGGTCTCGGCCAGTTGGGCTCTCATCGTCTCTCCTCTCTGCGACGCCGGCTCAGCCGGCGTCGGGGTTCTCCAGCACCACGGCCAGGCCCTGCCCGACCCCGATGCACAGCGTGGCGACCCCGTGGCGGACCCTCTCCTCGCGCATCCGGGCGGCCAGCGTGCCGAGCACGCGCGCTCCGGAGGCGCCCAGCGGGTGTCCCAGGGCCAGCGCGCCGCCCCAGGCGTTGACGAGCTCGAGGTCGGCCAGCCCGGCGGCCAGCCACTGCCGGGTGCAGGCCAGCGACTGGGCGGCGAAGGCCTCGTTGAGCTCGACGGCGCCGACGTCGGACCAGCTCAGCCCGGCCCGGCGCAGCGCGATCTCGGCCGCCGGCACCGGGGCCTCGCCGAAGTACTGCGGCTCGACGGCGGCGGCGCCGCGGCCGACGATCCGCGCGACCGGGTCGCGGCCGAGCAGCTCGGCGGCCCGGGCCGAGCCCAGCCAGGCGGCCGCCGCACCGTCGCTCATCGGCGAGGCGTTGCCGGCGGTGACGGTGGCCTGGGGGTCCTCGCGGCGGAAGACGGTGGGCAGCTCGGCCAGCGTCTCGACGCTCGTCTCCGGCCGGATGCTCTGGTCGGCGGTGATCGGCGCATCCTTGGCCCGCCGGCCGGGCACCGCGACCACCAGCTCGTCATAGCGTCCCTGCTCCCAGGCGTCGGCGGCCAGCCGGTGGGAGCGGGCGGCGAAGGCGTCCTGGTCCTCCCGGGTGATCCCGTGCTTCTCGCGCAGCTGCTCAGTGGCCTCGCCGAGCGAGACGGTCCATTCCGCGGCCATCCGCGGGTTGACCAGCCGCCAGCCCAGTGTGGTGCTGGACAGCTGGGCGTCGCCGGCCGGGTAGGGCTTCTCGGTCTTGGGCAGCACCCAGGGCGCGCGGGACATCGACTCGACGCCGCCGACCAGCATCAGGTCGGCCTCGCCGAGGTCGATCTGCCGGGAGGCCTGCATCGCCGCGTCCAGCGAGGAGCCGCAGAGCCGGTTGACCGTGGTGCCGGGCACCGAGACGGGCATGTCGGCCAGCAGCGCGGCCATCCGGGCGACGTTGCGGTTCTCCTCGCCGGCGCCGTTGGCGTTGCCGAGGACGACCTCGTCGACGACGCCGGCGTCGCCCGGACCGCCGAGCGTCGGAGCGCGCTCGATCAGCGCGGAGACCAGGTGCGCGGCCAGATCGTCGGGCCGGCGGCCCGCGAGGTCGCCGCCGATCCGACCGAACGGCGTCCGCACGGCGTCGTAGAGCCAGGTCTCGGGCATGCGATCCCCTCCTTCGGAGCGTCCGCCCGACGAAGCGCCGGGAAGTTCGTCTTGCGCACATGCGTACGTAGGACGAACATTACGGGTGAGGAGCCTCACTCGGCAACCCGTCGGGCACCGATACAGTCGCCCCATGGCCAACTCCCCCTCCGGCGACGCCGTCGTCGACCGCCTGGTGCGGGTGCTCGAGACCTTCGACAGCCGGCACGCCCGGCTCAGCGTCGGCGCGATGGCCCGGCGCGCGGACCTGCCGCGGAGCTCCGCCTATCGCCTGGTGCGCCAGCTGGTGGAGCACGGACTGCTGAGCCAGCACGACGACGGACGGATCTCGCTGGGGCTGCGGCTGTGGGAGCTCACCGCCCGCGCCTCCTCGGCCGCGGACCTCAGCCGGATCGCCCAGCCGTACCTCGAGGACGTCAACCAGGTCATCCGGCAGCACACCCAGCTGGGGATCCTCCATGAGGACGAGGTGCTCGTGCTGGAGCGCCTCTCGCGGCCGGGGGCGGCGATCAATCAGGCGCATGTCGGCGAGCGCCTGCCGGTCCACCGGACCAGCCTGGGCATGGTGCTGCTGGCCCACGCCGCCGACTCGGTGCGCGAGGACCTCCTGGAGCGCCGAGCCGCGGAGCTCGCCGCCCACCACCGCGACATCCGCCGGGAGCTGGCCCATATCCGCCAGCACGGCTGCGCGACCTTCGACGGCTTCCTCGACCCGGAGACCACCGGTGCGGCCGCCCCGATCCTGGACTCCCGCGGCCGCGCGACCGCCGCCGTGGGGATCGTGGTCCCGCGGGACTCCGAGGTGCTGCCCTCGGCCCTGATGGTCCTGCGCACCGCCGCCCGCGGCATCTCCCGCGCCCTCGCGGCCAGTTCCCTCGACCCCGACGCCCTGGACGCCCGCGGCTGAGCCGCGGCGCGGGGAGCGCCGCCGCACCGCCGGACCGCCCGCCGTCGGCCTGCGCCACCTCGGCGATCTCGTTCAACGAGATGCGGTTCGCCGCCGCTGTGCTCCGCACCACACACTGATCGGGGCCGGACGCCTCGTCGATCGGCCCCGACCGGCCCCGGCCGGCCCCGACCGCCCGGCTCCGCCTCAGGAGGTGCTCCCCGTGCCCGCCGCATCCGCCGAGACCACCCAGGTCGCCGTCGTCGGCGGCGGCCCCGCCGGGCTGATGCTCTCGCATCTGCTGGCCCGCGCCGGCGTGGAGTCCATCGTCCTCGAGGCCCGCACGCATGAGGAGATCCGCACCACCCATCGCGCCGGCATCCTGGAGGACCAGGCAGTGCGGCTGCTCACCGAGACCGGCGTGGACTCGAGGGTGCGCAGCCTCGGCGACGAGCACACCGGCATCGATCTGCGCTTCGCCGGAGAGTCCCACCCGCTGGACTTCCACGAGCTGGTCGGCGCGACGGTCACCCTCTACCCGCAGAACGAGGTCTTCGTGGACCTGGCCGCGACCCGCGCCCGCGACGGCGGCGACGTGCGCTTCGGCTGGACGGTCACCGCGCTGGCCGACCTCGAGACTGAGCGTCCCCGGCTGACCTGCACCGACGCCGAGGGCGTCGAGCACGAGATCGTCGCCGACGTCATCGTCGGCGCCGACGGCTCGCGCAGCCTCTGCCGCCGGGCCGTCGACGGCGCCCAGGACTACCGCACCAGCTACCCCTTCGCCTGGTTCGGCATCCTCGCCGAGGCGGAGAAGAGCGCGGCGGAGCTGATCTACACCAACTCCCCGCACGGCTTCGCGCTGATCTCCCAGCGCTCGGAGACCGTGCAGCGGATGTACTTCCAGTGCGACCCGGAGGAGGACGTCGCCGACTGGAGCGAGGACCGGATCTGGTCGGAGCTGCAGCGCCGGGTGGCCGGCGCGGACGGCTTCGAGCTGGCCACCGGGCCGATCCTGGAGAAGACGGTGCTGCCCTTCCGCTCCTTCGTGCGCGAGCCGCTGCGCCACGGCCGGCTGCTGCTCGCCGGCGACGCCGGCCACACCGTCCCGCCCACCGGGGCGAAGGGGCTGAACCTGGCGCTGGCCGACGTCGCGCTGCTCGGCGAGGCGCTGGCCGCCTGGTACGTCGACGGCGACGTCCGCCCGGTGGACGCGTACTCCGACAAGGCGCTGCGCCGCATCTGGCGGGCCCAGCACTTCTCCTCCTGGATGACCGCGATGCTGCACACGCCGCCCGACGCCGACCCGTTCAGCATCCGCCGGGCGCTCGGCGAGCTGGAGACGCTGACCAGCTCCCCGGGCGGGATGCAGCACCTGGCCGAGTGCTACACCGGCTGGCCGAACACCTGACCGCCCCGCCCCGAGAGGAGTCCGACGTGGACGTACAGCCCCCGCCCCTGGATCCGGCCGCGACGATGGAGTCGCAGCAGACGCTGTCGGCCGAGATCGCCGCCATCCATCAGCAGCACCGCGACGCCGTCGCCGCCGGCGAGACCCCCGAGACGCAGCCGCGACGGAACTTCCCGCCCTACCGCTCCTCGCTGCTGCGCCATCCGACCAAGAGCCTGCACCATGCCGATCCGGAGACCATCGAACTGGTCAGCCCGGCCTTCGGCGAGCGCGACGTGCATCCGCTGGAGGCCGACCTGACCATCCAGCACGACGGCGAGCCGATCGGCGAGCGCATCGTCGTCGCCGGCCGGGTGCTCGACGGCGACGGCCGTCCGGTGCGCAACCAGCTCGTCGAGGTCTGGCAGGCCAACGCCGCCGGCCGCTACGTGCACAAGCGCGACCAGCATCCCGCGCCGATCGACCCGAACTTCACCGGCGTCGGCCGGGTGATCACCGGCGACGACGGCGAGTATCGGTTCACCACCATCAAGCCCGCGCCGTACCCGTGGAAGAACCACCACAACGCCTGGCGCCCGGCGCACATCCACTTCTCGCTGTTCGGCACGGAGTTCACCCAGCGGATCGTCACCCAGATGTACTTCCCCGGCGACCCGCTGTTCGACCTGGACCCCATCTACCAGTCGATCACCGACCAGCGCGCCCGCGACCGGCTGGTCGCGGTCTACGACCACTCGCTGACCAGCCACGAATGGGCCACCGGCTACCGCTGGGACATCGTGCTCACCGGCGGCGACCGCACCTGGACCGAGGACGACGCCGAGGCGGAGGAGCACTGATGAGCAGCCACCACGAGAGCACCCGCGCCGCCGACGACCAGCTGGTGCCCACCCCGGGCCAGACCGTGGGCCCGTTCTTCGGCTACGCGCTGCCCTACGCGCAGGACGGCGAGCTGCTGGCCCCCGGCCATCCGCGCTCGATCCGGCTCTACGGCACCGTCACCGACGGCGCCGGACAGACGCTGCCGGACGCGATGATCGAGATCTGGCAGCCCGACGAGCACGGGAGGGTCCCCCGCGAGACCGGCTCGCTGGTCCGCGACGGCTACACGTTCACCGGCTTCGGCCGCACCGGCGTCGACGACGCCGGCCGCTACACCTTCACCACAGTCGACCCCGGAGCCACCGAGCCGGGGAAGGCGCCGTTCATCGCCGTCGCCGTCTTCGCCCGCGGACTGATGAACCACCTGCACACCCGCGTCTACCTGCCCGAGGACGCCGCGGCGCTGGCCGCCGATCCGCTGCTCTCCTCGCTGGAGCCGGACCGCCGGGAGACGCTGATCGGCGTCCGCGAGCCCGACGGCGCGCTGCGCTTCGACATCCGGCTGCAGGGCGAGGGCGAGACGGTGTTCCTCGCGTTCCCGCACCATCACGATCCCGACGACGCCGCCTCGCCCGGCCAGAGCCCGCACGGACGCGCGGGGACCGGCGACGCCGGAGCTCAGTAGGCTGGCCGGCATGAGCACCTCGCACGCCTCTGCCTCTGCCTCCGTCTCCGGCACCGCCGACGTCGGCCTGCTGCGTCCGGCCTCGGCCGGCTCCCCGGCGGCCGCGCAGGCGGGCGACGCCGCCGTGCTGCAGGCCATGCTCGACGTCGAGGCCGCCTGGTCGCAGGTGCTCGGCGAGCAGGGCGTGATCGACCCCGCCGACGCCGCGGCCGTGGCCCGGCGCGCCCGGGCCGAGGACTTCGACCTCGCCGGCCTGGCCGCAGCCTCCCGCAGCGGCGGCAACCCGGTCATCCCGCTGCTGGCCGAGCTGCGCGCCGGGCTGCGCGCCGACGGGGCCGCTCGGGCCGGGGAGACGCTGCATCTGGCCGCGACCAGCCAGGACGTGCTGGACACGGCGCTGCTGCTGGTCGCCCGGCGCACGGCGGCGGCGCTGCGGAGGGACCTGCACCGCGCCGCGGCGGCACTGGACGAGCTCGCCGGCGCCCATCGCGACACCCTCTGCGTGGCCCGCTCGCTGACCCAGCACGCGCTGCCGACGGTCTTCGGGCTGCGCGCAGCCCAGTGGCTGCGCAGCCTGGCCGAGGCGGCCGAGGCGCTCGACGTCGTCACCGCCGATCTGCCGCTGCAGTGGGGAGGGGCGGCGGGCACCCAGGCGGCGCTGACCGACCGGCTGGCCGGGACCTCCCGAGCTGAGGCCGCGCCCGAGTCTGGGAGCGGGGCCGCGCCGGCGACCGGCGTCGCCGTCGAGGACCTCGTCGATGCGCTGGCCGAGCGGCTGGGGCTGCGCACGCCGTCGGCCCCCTGGCACACCGCTCGGGCGCCGATCACCCGACTGGGCTCGGCGCTGGCCGAAGTCACCGCGGCGACCGGGACGATGGCCGCCGACGTGCTGCAGCTGGCTCGGCCGGAGATCGCCGAGGTCCGCGAGCCCGCGGGAGCCGGACGCGGCGGCTCCTCAGCGATGCCGCAGAAGCGCAATCCGGTGCTCTCGGTGCTGCTGCGCGAGACCGCCCTGGAGGCGCCGCACCATCTGGCACGCCTGGTCTCCGCGGCCGGGACGGCCGTCGACGAGCGGCCCGACGGCGCCTGGCACGCCGAGTGGACCGCGCTGCAGCAGCTGCTGCAGGCGACCGCCGGCGCCGCCGCCCAGGTCGCCGAGCTGGCCGAGGGGATGACCGTGGACGCCGCGGCGATGCGGGCGAATCTGACGCTCACCGGCGAGGGCCTGCTCGGCGAGCGCCTCGTCCCCGCCCTGGCGGAGCTGCTCGACGGCGGCCGCGAGGAGGCGAGCGCGCTGATCCGCGAGTCCGCGGGCGTCGACGACGCCGACAGTGCCCACGGCGCTCTGCGGGACCTGGTCCGACGGCGGGCCTCCGCCGACCGGCTCGAGCAGGCGGGGCTCGACGCCGCCGGACTCGACGCGCTGCTGGACCGCCTGCTGGACCCCGCCGACTACCTCGGCCGCGCGCCGGAGATGGTCGACCGGCTGCGCGCCGAGGCCGCCCGCCGGATCCGCGACGACGTTCCCGACTCCGCCCGCCCCCAGGAGGACCTGTGAGCATCCCCGAGCTGACCCCCACACTGCTGACCGCCCCGCAGGACGCCGCCGACGCGCCGGGATCCGCGGGGCCCCGGCCGACGCTGATCGTCGGCCCCTCGCTCGGGACCGGCGTGCGCGAGCTGTGGGAGCCGGCGGTGCCGCATCTGCGCGGGCGTGTGCAGGTCATCGGCTGGGACCTGCCCGGCCATGGAGTCGGAGCCCCGGCCGCGGAGAGCTTCAGCGTCGCCGAGCTCGCCGCGGCGGTGGCCACGATGATCGAGCGGCTGTGCTTCCGCGGCGTCGTCGACGCCTCCGCCGGACTCGCCGTCGCCGGCGTCTCGCTGGGCGGCGCGGTGACCCTGCAGCTGGGCGCGGACCGGCCGGGCCTGGCCGACGCGCTGGCGATGTTCTGCTCGGCGGCGCGCCTCGGCACCGCCGAGTCCTGGCACGAGCGCGCCGAGCTGGTCGAGCGGGCCGGCACCCCGACGATGGTCGCCGGATCGACCGAACGCTGGTTCGCCCCCGGGTTCCTCGCCGCCCAGCCGCGGATCGCGACGAACCTGCTGCACAGCCTGCAGCACGCCGACCGGCACAGCTATGCCCACGCCTGCCGCGCGCTGGCCGCCTTCGACCTGCGCGAGCGGCTGGGCGAGATCACCGATCCGCTGCTGGCGGTGGCCGGCGTCCACGACGCGGTCACCCCGCCCGCCGATGCCGAGGCTGTCGCAGCAGGTGCCGCGCAGGGGCGCAGCGTCGTCGTCGACGGCGCCGCGCATCTGGTGCCCGCCGAGGCCCCGGAGGAGACCGCGCGGCTGCTCCGCGAGCTGCTCGCCCCGTTCCTCGCCGAGGGAGAGGCCTCCTCCGGCGGGACGTCCGGCACGGTGCCCGGCGGAGCCGTCGCCGAGCGCCTCCCCGGCGACCCCCACGACGCCGGCATGCGGGTGCGCCGCGAGGTGCTCTCCGACGCGCATGTCGACCGCGCGCAAGCCCGGACCACCGACTTCACCGCCGACTTCCAGGAGCTGATCACCCACTACGCCTGGGGGAGCATCTGGACGCGGGACGGGCTGCCGCGGACCACCCGCAGCGCGATCACGCTCACCGCGCTGATCGCCGGCGGCTACTGGGAGGAGCTGGAGATGCACGTCCGCGCGGCCCGCCGCAACGGGATGACCGTCGCGGAGATCAAGGAGGTCTTCCTGCAGGCGGCGATCTACTGCGGCGTGCCGGCGGCCAACACCGCCTTCAGCATCGGGCAGCGAGTGCTGGACGAGGACGACGACGCCGGCTGAGGCTCACTCCTGCTCGGCCCACCAGTCGCGCAGCAGCCGCTCGGCTTCGTCCTGTGCGATCGGGCCGTGGTCCATCCGGTGCTCCAGCAGGAAGCGGTAGGCCTTCCCCACGTCGGGGCCCGGGGAGATTCCGAGGATCTCCATGATCTGCTCGCCGTCCAGATGCGGGCGGATCCGGGCCAGCTCCTCCTGCTCGGCGAGCTCGGCGATGCGCTGCTCGAGGTCGTCGTAGGCCCGGTCCAGCCGCGCGGCCTTCTTCCGATTGCGGGTGGTCACGTCCGAGCGGGTCAGCCGGTGCAGCCGCTCGAGCTGGTCGCCGGCGTCGGTGACGTAGCGCCGCACCGCCGAGTCGCTCCAGCCGGCGTCGCCGTAGCCGTAGAAGCGCATGTGCAGCTCCACCAGCCGGCCGACGGCCTTGATGGAGTCCTTGTCGAAGCGCAGCTCCTGCATGCGCTTGCGCGTCATCTTCGCCCCGACGACGTCGTGGTGGCGGAAGCTCACCGCCCCGCCGGGCTCGAAGCGCCGGGTCCGCGGCTTGCCGACGTCGTGCATCAGCGCGGCGAAGCGCAGGACGAAGTCCGGCCCCGGCACCGGACCGTCTGCGTCGGTCTCCAGGTCCACGGCCTGCTCGAGCACCTGCAGGGAGTGCTGGTAGACGTCCTTGTGCCGGTGGTGCTCGTCGCCGGCCAGCCGCAGCGCCGGGATCTCGGGGAGGACGACGTCGGCCAGCCCGGTCTCCACCATCAGGTCCACCCCCTGCCGCGGATGCGCGCCGGTGATCAGCTTGACCAGCTCCTCACGGACGCGCTCGGCGGAGACGATCTCCAGCCGGTCGGCCATCGCGGTCATCGCCTCGCGGACCTCGACGGCGACGTCGAGGCCCAGCTGGGAGGCGAAGCGGGCCGCGCGCATCATCCGCAGCGGGTCGTCGGAGAAGGACGCCTCCGGGGTGCCGGGAGTGCGCAGGTGCTTCGCCACCAGGTCGCGCACCCCGCCGTGCGGGTCGACCAACTCGAAGCTCGGCAGCTGCAGCGCCATCGCGTTGACGGTGAAGTCGCGGCGGACCAGGTCGTCCTCCAGCCGGGAGCCGAAGCTGACCTGCGGCTTGCGGGAGTCCGGGTCATAGGCCTCGGCGCGGTAGGTGGTCACCTCGAGGATGTCGTCGCCCTTGCGGATCCCGATGGTGCCGAAGTCGCGGCCGATGTCCCAGTGGGCGTCGGCGAAGCCGGAGACCGCGGCGATGATCTGGTCCGGGTCGGCGTCGGTGGTGAAGTCCAGGTCCGGCGAGCTTCGCCCCAGGAAGAGATCGCGGACCGGCCCGCCGACCAGCGAGAGCTCGTGGCCGTGGGCGGCGAACTGTTCTCCGAGCGCGACGACGACGTCCGGCACCCAGGCGCCGTCGGGGAATCCAGCGGGAAGATAAGGCATGACGTGGAACAGTTTCGCACAGCCGCTCCGCGCAGCCTCTGGAACGCTCCGGCGCCGGCGTCGACGACCTCCTCGACGCCGCGACGTCGGCGGGTCGCCCACCAGCGCGCCGGTCGGCGCGGACCGCGGCGACGTCGACGCGGGCCCACGATCTGCGAGCGCTAGAGTGGTGTTCATGACAGGAACCGGAGCCGGCGGCGAACGCTGCACCCCGCTGACGGCGTCAGTGGGCGCGCGACGCGCGTCGGCGGACCGGTCCGGACGCCACGCCGGGGGGCTGCCGACTGTGGAGGAGGTCAGCGCCGGCGGCGTGGTGATCCGCCCGGCCGTCTCCGGCTTCGAGGTCGCGATCATCGCCCGCTACAACCGCGGCGGCCGGCTCGAGTGGTGCCTGCCCAAGGGCCATCCCGAGGGCCCCGAGGACCACGCCTCCGCAGCGGTGCGCGAGGTCGAGGAGGAGACCGGGATCTCGGGCAGCGTGCTCACGTCGCTGGGCAGCATCGAGTACTGGTTCACCGTGCCGACCCATCGGGTGCACAAGACGGTCCACCACTTCCTGCTGGAGGCCGTCGGCGGGGAGCTGACCACGGAGAACGACCCGGACCACGAGGCCGTCGACGTCGCCTGGGTCGCCCTGGACCAGCTCGAGCGCCGGCTGTCCTTCCCGAACGAGCGCCGCATCGTCACCACCGCCCGGCAGGTCATCGACGACACGCTCTGACCGGCGGCGGGGCGGCCGCCGCGCGCCCCGTCGAGCCGTCGCGCCGACTGAGGCGCTATAGTCACAGCCGATGCAGTCGACTTCCCCCCGCGACGCCGCCCGGACCTCCTCCGGAGACGACTCCGGCGCGTCCCGCACCGCAGAATCCCCCGCAGAACCGCGCGCCGACGCCGCCGCGGAGACGACCGGCGAGACACCCGGCGAGACGACGGGCGAAACCCCCGCCGCCGACTCCCACGTCCCCGCCGGCGGCATGGCCCGGGCCAGCACCCTGATGGCCTCCGGGACGCTGATCTCGCGGCTGCTGGGCTTCATGCGCACCATGCTGCTCGCCGTCGCCCTGGGCGGCACCGCCCTGGTGGCCGACGTCTTCGAGAAGGCCAACACCGTCCCGAACGTCATCTACATGCTGCTGGCCGGCGGCATGTTCAACGTCGTGCTGGTCCCGCAGCTGATCAAGGCGGCGAAACGGTCCGACGGCGGCGCCGACTACACCGCGCGGCTGCTCACCCTGGCGACGCTCGTGCTGGGCGCGGCCACGCTGCTGATCACCGCGCTGGCCTATCCGCTGATGACCGCGCTGACCAAGGACTGGTCCGAGCCGATGCTCGCGCTGGGCACCTCATTCGCCGTCTGGACGCTGCCGCAAGTCTTCTTCTACGGCCTCTACGCGGTGATCGGCCAGGTCCTCAACGCCAACGCCAAGTTCGGCTGGTACATGTGGGCGCCGGTGCTGAACAACCTCATCGCCATCGCGGTGATCGGCGCCTACATCGCGATGTTCGGCGCCTACGCCGTCGGCGGCGACCAGCTGGCCGAGTGGACCACCGCCCAGACCGTCTGGCTGGGCGCCGGCCACACGATCGGCATCATCGCCCAGGCGCTGATCCTGCTGTGGCCGCTGCGCACGCTGGGGATCCCGCTGCGGCCGCGCTTCGGCTGGCGGGGCCTGGGGCTGCGCGCCACCGGGCAGATCGCGGCCTGGACGCTGGTGACCATGCTGATCTCCAACATCGGCAATCTGCTCTACATGCGGCTGATCTCCGGGGCGACGGCGAGCCGGCAGGACGCCGGCGGAGATCCGTCCATCCCCGGAGAGTACGCCGCCAACGCCGCCCAGCTCATCGCCGTGCTGCCGCACTCGGTCTTCGTGCTCTCGATGGCCACCGTGCTGTTCAACCAGCTGGCCCGCTCGATGGACCTCGGCCGGCTGGGCGAGGTCCGCGACATCATCAACCGCGGGCTGCGGATGTTCGCGCTGCCGGTGATGTTCTGCATGATCGCCATCCTGGTGCTCGCCGGGCCGCTGGGCCGACTCTTCGGCGGCTCCTCGAGCGCCTCGGTGCTCTCCGGCGCGGCGATCGCCCAGCTGCTGGTGCTGCTGGCGCTGGGCATGCCCTTCCGCTCGGCGAACTTCTACCTGATGCGCGTCTTCTACTCCGCCGAGGACGCGCGCACCCCGATGCTGGTGCAGACGATCATCGTCGGCCTGGGACTGACCATCTCGCACAGCCTGGCCGCGGTGCTGCCGAACACCGCGCTGCCGTTCATCGTGGTGGGCATGTTCTCCGCGCTGCACGTGGTCCAGTATGTGATCTGCCATGTGCGCGTCGTCCGCCGCTGGGGGTCCTTCGACGTCGGCTCGGTGGTGGCCTCCTACGCCCGGGCCGGCTGGGCCGCGGCGGGCGCCGGCGTCGTCGGCGTCGCGGTGCTCTGGCTGCTGGGCGGCTACCGCACCGGTGCGGACCTCGGCTTCGCCTGGGAGTCCATCGGCACCGCGGTGATCACCTGCGCGGCGGTCGGCGCGGCGATGGCCGCGGCCTTCGTGGTGCTGCTGCGGGTGATGCGCGTGCCGGAGTTCGGCGACCTCGTCGAGACGCTCTCCCGGCGGCTCCCCGCGCTGAGGAGGTTGGCGCCTCCGGTCCGGTAAGGTGGCCGAGCAGAGGGCAGATCGACCGGCGATACTCAGGAGGACCCGTGGCCCAGCCGTTCGGCGTCGGCGATGTGGTGAGCGGACGCTACCGCATCACCCATCATGTGGTGACCTCTGCGGACCAGGACATCGTCTTCCAGGCCGTCGATCAGGTGCTCAGCCGCGATGTGAGCGTGCTGCTGGCCTCGCCGGCCAACGCCAAGCAGGTCGCGATCTCGGCGCGCGAGCTGGCCACGGGGGACCGGACGTCCGAGGTGCAGGTGCTCGACCTCGGCCTCTCGGCGGACCGCACCTACCTGATCTCGACGCTGACCCACCCCAACGACCTCCTCGATCTGGTCGTCCCCGACGCCGCGCCGTATGTGGAGCCGTTCTTCACCGATTCGCTGGGCCAGGAGCTCTTCGGCCAGTCCCGGGTGATGGAGCCGGAGACCTACGCCGACGACGAGGAGTACTACGCCGAGCTGCAGGACCACCTCGCCGAGTCCGACGACGTCCCGGAGGAGGAGACCGAGGACGCCGGCACCCGCTTCCGCCGGGGCCGTCCGGCCTTCCTCTCGCGCGTATCCGACAGCATCAATCGACGCTTAAGAACTGACCGCGATGCCGATCGGCGCGCCGCCGGCGACGCGCCGGACGCGGCCGCGGCGGGAGCGCTGGCGGGCACCTCCGGCGGCGCGCTGGACGACCTCGAGGTGGTCGACTCCCGCGCCGAGGCCGACACGGAGGAGACCTTCACCGCCGAGGCCGCGGCGCCCGCAGGCCGGGCGGAGTCGAGCGCCCCGGTCTCCGACGCCGGGATCACGACCGATTCCACGGCCTTCGTGGACGATGCCGGTGCTGGCGCCGCTGCTGGCGCCGGGGCCAGTGCTGACGACGGCGGCCGTGCCGCCAGCGCTGCCGCCGAGGCCGAGGCCCTGGAGCAGCAGGCCCGGGACGAGGAGGTCGTCGACGATCCGCCGGCTGCTCCGCCGACGACTCCGCCGGCCGATGTGCAGTCGGTCCCCGCGGCCGCGCAGGTCGAGCAGGACCGCCCGAGCTTCACCGGTCTCATCACGCCGATCGGCCGCGAGGAGGACGCGCGGGACGAACTTGCCGCCGCCGGCGTCTCGGGCGCCGCCGCGGCCGCCGGCGGATCGGCCGGAGCCGACGCGGAGACCGAGGAGCATGAGCCGTCCGAGGAGTCCGAACGCTCCGGCGGGGCCGGGCGCTGGCTGGCGCTGGCCGCTCTGGTCGCCCTCGTCCTCGTCGGCGCCGTCGTCGCCTTCCTGCAGCTGCGCGGCGCCGAAGGGCCGGAGACCCAGGCCGGCGCGGACTCCTCCGCCGAGGAGCCGACGGAACAGTCCTCCGAGTCCGCGACGGAGTCGCCGTCGGGCTCCTCCTCGCCCAGCGAGACCGCTCAGGCCGAGCCGCTGGCGCTCAGCGGCGTCACCCGCGAGGTGCCGGACAGCCCGGGCCTGAACTCCGAGACCGACGGCGAGCTGCCGAACCTGATCGACGACGATCCCTCCAGCACCTGGACCACCTTCAACTACGGCTCCGCCGCGTTCGGCGGCTTCGCCTCCCAGCTGGACCTGGTGGTGGAGCTCGAGGAGAGCGCAGAGGTCACTGCCGTGACGCTGACCCAGCAGACCGACACCGACGGCGGCTCCTTCGAGGTGCTCGTCGGCGACTCCGCCTCCGGCGAGGGGGCGACGAGCGTGGGCTCCGGCACGTGGAACTGGAACGACACCACGATCGAGCTCGAGGAGCCCGCCGAGGGGCAGTACGTCATCATCCGCACCACGGAGCTGCCGCTTCAGACCAGCCCCAGCAACCCGGACCTGCCGTACTCGCTGGCGGTCGGGGACATCGAGGTCGACGGCCGCTGACCTCCGGCGCGACGCCGGGCATCGGCTCCGAGCGCCGTGCGGCGGCGTCGGCGCGCCTGCCGACGCCGCCGCACGCTGCTGGCTCTCCTCAGCCGCTCGCAGGCCGCGCAGGGCCCCGGACAGGCCCGGAGGTGTCCCGCCGTGACGCCCGCCCGGCGTCATCGGGCACGGAATACCCTCCGGCCTCGTATAGTTTCACCACTGACGGCTCCGACAGCGGCCGTCCGTCCATTCCTCCTCGACCTCGAAGGACGCGACCTCGTGACTGAACAGACTCCCGACCAGGTGCATGACGTGGTGATCGTGGGCTCCGGCCCCGCCGGCTTCACCGCCGCGACCTACACCGCCCGCGCGAACCTGCAGCCGGTGATGCTGGCCGGCTCGGTGACGACCGGCGGCGAGCTCATGAACACCACCGACGTGGAGAACTACCCCGGCTTCCCCGACGGCGTGATGGGCCCGGACCTCATGATGAAGATGGAGGAGCAGGCGACCCGCTTCGGCGCCGACATCCGGCGCGAGGACGCCACGGCGCTGCATCTGGACGCGCCGATCAAGGAGATCACGCTGGGAACCGGCGAGGTCGTGCGGGCCCGGGCGGTCATCCTCTCCACCGGCTCCGCCTACCGCGAGCTGGGCGTGCCCGGAGAGAAGGAGCTCTCCGGCCACGGCGTCTCCTGGTGCGCCACCTGCGACGGCTTCTTCTTCCGCGAGCAGAACATCGCCGTCGTCGGCGGCGGCGACTCCGCGATGGAGGAGGCCCTCTTCCTCACCAAGTTCGCCTCCAAGGTCACCGTCGTCCACCGCCGCGACAGCCTGCGCGCCTCGCAGATCATGATCGACCGGGCTCTGGCGAACGAGCGGATCGAGTTCGTCTGGAACGCCGAGGTCACCGAGGTCCGCGGCGAGGGCAAGGTCAGCTCCCTCGCGCTGAAGGACACTGTCACCGGCGACGAGTCCACTCTGGACGTGACAGGTCTCTTCGTGGCCATCGGTCATGACCCGCGCGTCGAGCTCTTCGCCGGTCAGCTCGACCTGACCGCCGAGGGCACCGTCCAGGTCGAGGGGCGGTCCTCGAAGACCTCGCTGCCGGGTGTCTTCGCCGCCGGCGACGTCCTCGATCCCACCTACCGCCAGGCGGTGACCGCGGCCGGGTCGGGCTGCGTCGCCGCCATCGACGTCGAGCACTGGCTCGCCGCCGCGGCGGATCCTGCCGAGGACGACTCCGCCCGCGTCGCCGCCGCGACGGCCTGATTTCCTCCCTGCTCTCCATACCGCACGAAAGGACAGACACCATGGCAGATCTCAAGAGTGTCACCGACGACAGCTTCGACCAGGACGTACTCCAGGCCGACAAGCCGGTCATCGTCGACTTCTGGGCGGAGTGGTGCGGCCCGTGCCGCATGCTCACCCCGATCCTCGAGGAGCTGGCGACCGAGAACCCCGAGTCTCTCGAGGTGGTGAAGCTCAACGTCGACGAGAACCCGGGCACGGCCGCCAAGTTCGGCATCACCTCGATCCCGGCCGTCTACGGCTTCAAGGATGGCGAGCACGTCATCTCCTCGATCGGCGCCAAGCCGAAGCAGGCCCTCGAGCAGGAGTTCGCCGACTTCCTCGGCTGACCCGGCCTCCGGGGGTTCCACGTGAAACCCCACGCGACACACGACGAAGGCCCCGGATCCGCGATGGCGGATCCGGGGCCTTCGTGCATCCGGGCCGGCCCTCCCCGACGGTCGGGCGATCGGCCGCCGGGGAGGCATCAGCTGCTGGTGGACTGTCCGATCATCTCCATCAGCCGATGCAGGTCCTCGATGGAGCCGAAGTCGATCGCGATCCGGCCCTTACGCGCACCCAGGGTGATCTTGACCTGCGTATCGAGGCGGTCGGTGAGCGCATCGGCGTATTCGTCGAGCTGCTGATAGCGCGTGTTCGACGGGAGCCGGGTCGCCGCTTCATGTGAAACGTCAGTCTCCTTCTGGGGCTGCTGCATCATCGTCACGGCTTCCTCCGTCGCCCGGACGGATAGACCCTCTGCCACGATGCGCGCAGCGAGCTCCTCCATCTGCTCCTGCGTGGAGAGACCGAGCAGCGCCCGCGCATGGCCGGAGGAGAGCACACCGGCCGCCACCCGCCGCTGCACGCCCGGAGGCAGCTTCATCAGACGCAGCGTGTTGCTGATCTGCGGACGAGACCGGCCGATGCGCGTGGCGAGCTCATCCTGAGTGCACCGGAAGTCGTCGAGCAGCTGCCGATAGGCGGCAGCCTCCTCAAGCGGATTGAGCTCGGAGCGGTGGATGTTCTCCAACAGCGCGTCGCGGAGCAGGTCGATGTCGTCGGTCGCACGGATGATGGCGGGGATCTCGGTCCGCTCCGCCGCCTTCGAGGCACGCCACCGACGTTCGCCCATGACCAGTTCGTACTGATCGTCAGCGATCCGCCGCACGACGATCGGCTGCAGGACACCGATCTCGCGCACGGAGTGCACGAGCTCGGCCATGTCCTCCTCGTCGAACTCCTGCCGGGGCTGGCGAGGGTTCGGCACGATCGCTTCGACGCGGACCGACCGGAACTCGGCGCCGTCGACGCTTCCGCCGACGGCGCCGTCCGTTCCACGTGGAACATCGTCTGCCGCCGCGGCCGCAGGAGCCGGCCTCTCGATCGGGGAGACACCGTTAGTCTGCGCCGCGGACGCGCTCGTCGCCGCCTCTGTCGTCGTGACGTCGCTCGCGGATCCGCCCTCAGAGATCGCAGCGTCAGTGTGCGCGCTCTGGGAGGCCGCCGCCTCAGGGATCGAGCTCTTCCTCGTCCGCTTCGTCCGTTTCGGCGCAGAAGCCTTCTCAGCCGTCTCAGCGGGGCCCTGCGCCTCCGGGGTCGAGGAGCCATTGGTCGTGCTCTCTGCCGACGACTCTTCGAGCTCGGCGGGTGACGGAACTTCGGACGCTACCGCGGCCTCGGCAGTCTCACCCGTCCGGGCGACCTCTGCCGAGGCTGCCGAGGGCGCCGATTCCGTGCTCACTGCAGAATGAGGACTCCTCCGCGCGCGATCGCCGAGGACGTCCGGCATCTCCACTCGGCCGTTGCCCCGGCCGCGGCGACTCGTCGTGGTGCGTGTGCTGGATCCAGCGGTTCCACGTGAAACACGCTGCGTGTCCAGATGCGACTTGGCGGAGAAGAAGACGTCGATCGGGCGTTCCGGCGCCTCGACGCCGATTCTCGTCTCGACCTTATCGACTGTCTCGACGGCTCCGTCCGATGCGTCGTTCGAACCATCGTCGAGGACGTCCGTCCCGTCCTCCGGGGCCTCGTGGTTCGAGCCCGCGTGCTCGTCGGTTTCCGGCTGCTCCTCGGGGACGGCGGCGTCTTCGTCCTCAGGCAGGGAAGCAGGCTCGCCATCCGCCGATTCCTGCGTCGTGGTGGAGCTTCCCTCGAACGGATCGGCCGCCGTGGCCTCCGGACCGCCCTCGTCGGAGCCGGCATCCAGCGTCTCCGCGGCATCCACCGGTGTTTCACGGGAAACATTCTCCGGCGCCTCCGGCTCGACGGCGTGCGCCGTCGCCCTGGATTCTTCAGCCTCCTGGCCATCACTGTTGATCAGCGCACCGAGGCCGCGCCCCAGCCCTCGCCGCTTCCGTTCTGTCATGGAGTCCCTCCACCTTCTTGAGCCCGGACCGACCGTCCCGGTCGACAACTCCTCCATTCTAAAGACCGAAGCTGTACAGCTGCGCACTTTCTGTCCACGGCGTTCCACGGGAAACACGACGTCGGGCTCGAGGTCGGCGGATGGACTGTTTCACGTGGAACGCAGGCCGCCGCGAATGTGTGCGGGCAGCGCTCGGGCGTGCCGAGCGACGCATCCATCGTCCACCCCATTTGGGAAGGAGCCCGGCGCCCACCGCCTTCACCCACTAGCGATCCCGTGGAGGATCCTCCCGGGGGAGCTCGCCGCGAGAAAGCAGTTGTATCCGGAGATGCACGCCGGCGACCGGCGGCGTTGGTCGAGCCCTCTTCGAACGAGACTTTCTGTTCCACGTGGAACACTCGTCGTGCTCCCTTCACCACCGTCTCCTGCCGGGTGCCGAGAAATCCGAAGACCGGGCACCCCGGAGCGCTGCGTCGCGGGGAATGAGCCGATCGGGCAGAGCATCGCGCGGGCGACCACCATGCAGCTCGACAGATCGACTCGAGGTCCGGAGGAGGGGTCGCCACGTCCTCGCGTCGCTCTCAGTGACGATGTTTCACGAGAAACATACGAGTTGTCTCTCGGCTCGCACCGACGACGGCCCGGGCAGTGCGGAACCAGACCCGCCGGCGCCCAACAGGAGCACCATGCCGATCTGTGAGACGCCCAGGTACGTCCTAGTCCTTGTGCAGTCACCGTCGCCCAGCTGGCGGTTCTCACCCGCTTCTGCCGTCTCCCTGACGGTGTCGAGCAGAGTGGCAGTCCATCAGGCACCACACCATGCCATCGCCGGACGCCACATGCCGACTGATCGCTCGACCGCCGCAAGTTTCCCGTGAAACACGTCCGACGTCCGTGTCACCGTCACAGCGGATCCTCTCTCCGCGCTGCGGAGTCACTTCGTGCCCGCGCCATCCACCTTCGTGTCCACCTTCTGTCCGCCCCGACGCACGAGCCTCGGGAGGCGACGACTTGGACACGATGAGGGCTCACCACCTTCCGATCACCAGTGCGGTCGGCGTTCCACGGGAAACGTCGGGTCTGCATGCGCTGAGGCACGACGACCCGAAGTACGCCTGCCTGGAGCGGCGTCGCCGCCTCTGCAGACGAGGCGAGCGTCGACGAGGCGCGTCTCCAGGGCTGCAGGTTGATCCAAGCCTGGCTCCCGGGCATCACACGCCACACCTCCCTGCGGGCGATCCCCGGGATCGGATCCCCTCATCGGCGCGAGGGCCATTGCAAGCCGTCCCCGCGGCACGAGGATTCCTGCCCCGGAGAGCGCCTCCATGGAGACTCCTTCGCACGCTGCGCACCGCGGCGTGCGCGCATCGACACCTTTCTGCGTGTTTCACGGGAAACGCATACCGTCTCCGCTGCCGCGCATCGGGAGGCTCTTTCAGGTGGTGGACGGTGCGGCGACACGTGCCAGCCTGGAGATGCGGAACTTCAGGGGTGCGAGGAGTGCCAGGAGAGCCAGGGGTACCAGGGAGATTCTGGGCCGCAGGACGTGTCGACGTCGAGGGCAGGGGACCGGCGCAGGATGCCGAGGCAATGCCGGTGCGGTTCCGGTGCAACCCTGCTCCGGTGCCGGCGATGTTTCCCGTGAAACCTCTACTCCCGACCCGACCGAGGCCGGCGCCTATCGGGTGAGCACCTCTCCCGGAGTGAGAGTCGGGAACTCCGCACATGAACGCACATCGCCCGGCCGCCTTATCCACACCCATTCTCCACAGACGCTGTCCACAGGAATTATCCACAGGATTCCTCCACAGCTCCCCCTCCGGCGACGGGGCACGGAGCACGCTTCCTTCAGCGTGTCGCGCATCACGCCTGACTGGACAGACAGTCCTGAACATTTCCCCTCGCCCTGAACAAGGAGTCGTCGATGAACATACTGTGGGCATAGGCCACTTGTGTTCACCGGTCCAGGTCAGTCGCTCATGCGATGATCGACCTCATCGTGTCCGCATGGTTCGTCCGTGGCCGGTTCCTCCGGCATCGACAGGACCGTCAGTTCCATCGCTGCCGTCGTCGTCGCCGCCTCACCACACCCCCGCCCGAGGCCCGGCCCAGGGACCGATGCGCGGGGACACGCTCCTCGCCCGGCGCTCCGACGCCCGCGTTCTGCACAGGGGAGCACGGCATGGGCGCAGACGAGAAACGCCCTCCCGTGCCCGTCGATGATCCGACGAGCACGGGAGGGCGTGCACTTCTCGCGGCGGCTCCGCAGGGACGCGGACCCGCCGCACCGGTCAGCGGCCGGCCTCCTCGCCGCGCGCGACGATCTCGGCGGCGGCCTCCAGATAGGCCAGCGCTCCGGTGGAGCCGCGGTCATAGCTGATGACGCTCTGCTGGTAGGACGGCGCCTCGGAGATCCGCACATTGCGCGGGATCAGCGTCTCCAGCACGGCATCCGGGAAGTGCTCGCGCACTTCCTCGGCGACCTGCGCGGCCAGGCGGGTCCGTCCGTCGTACATCGTCAGCAGGATCGTCGAGACCGTCAGCGGCGGGTTCAGATGCTTCTGGATCATCTGGATGTTGTTGAGCAGCTGGCTCAGCCCCTCCAGCGCGTAGTACTCGCACTGGATGGGGATGAGAACCTCCTGCGCGGCGACGAAGGCATTGACCGTCAGCAGCCCCAGGCTCGGCGGGCAGTCGATGAACACGAAGTCCAGACGTTCCTCGCCCTGCTCCTCTCGGTACCGGTGGTACTGGTCCAATGCCCGCTGCAGCCGCTGCTCGCGCGCGACCAGCGAGACCAGCTCGATCTCCGCACCGGCCAGGTGGATCGTCGCCGGGACGACCTGCAGCCGCTCGATGTCCGGGCAGTCGGTCACGACGTCGGCGAAGGCCAGATCGTCGATGAGCACGTCATAGACCGATTCCTCGTCGGCCGAGTGCGGCACGCCCAGTCCCGTCGAGGAATTGCCCTGCGGGTCGATGTCGATGACCAGTACGTTGAAGCCCTGGGCGGCCAGCGCGGCGGCGATGTTCACCGTCGTGGTGGTCTTGCCGACGCCGCCCTTCTGGTTCGACACGGTGATGGTCCGCGTCGTCTCCGGGCGCTCGAGCTCCGTCTCGGAGAGCGCCTGACGGCGGCGCCGCTCGTCGGCCAGCTCGGCGCCCAGCGGCGACGACCCGTCCATGCTGTCCAGGATGGAGGATCCGCGGGCCGCCTCGGCGGCCTGATGGGCCGCTTCGCCCGCGCCCGCGCTCGGCCGGCTCTCGCGTGCAACGTCCTCGCTGGCCACGTGTGTCCTTCCCTCCGTCGGTTCACTCGGCGGACGCCCTGTCGGCGCCCGGTGTCGCCCCTGGAGCAGTCTAAGCCACCGCCGCCGGGAGCATCAGCCCGCCGGCCGTCAGCGACGCCGGCAGCGCACCACAGTCGTCGGCTCCTCGAGGAGGGCCTCGCCCAGCCTCAGCACTTCGGGCTGTTCCATCCGGTGCTTGGAGAACGCCTTCGACGCGGCCTCGATCTCCTGATCGACGCTGCGCCCCTTGAGGAGCATCAGCTGACCCTCCTCGGCGAGCAGCGGCACCGTCAGCGGCACCAGCTTCTTCAGCGCCGAGACCGCGCGGGCGGTGACGACGTCGGCCATCACCTCGTCGGTGACCTCCTCCGCACGTCCGCGGATCAGCGTGACGTTCTGCAGGCCCAGGTCCTTGACCACTTCGCTGAGCCAGTCCACCCGACGCTCCATCGGCTCGATGAGCGTGAAGTAGACGTCCTCGCGGGCGATGGCCAGCGCGATCCCGGGGAGCCCGGCGCCGGAGCCGACGTCGGCGACGTCGCCGCCGGTGGGAAGCTCGGGGCCCAGCACCGCGCAGTTGAGCACGTGCCGGGACCACATGCGCGGGACCTCCCACGGACCCAGGAGCCCATGCTCGATGCCCGTGGTGCAGAGGTGGTCGACGAACCGCTCGGCCAGCGGCAGCCGGTCGCCGAAGAGCTGCTCGGCCGCCGCCCGCTCGGAGTCGGTCAGCTGCGGGCGCTCCCGCGGCACCGGCTGCGCGTCCTCCGCCGGGGCGGCCGCATCCTCCACGGACGCGCCCTCCACGGACGCCTCCTGATGCCGGTCGGCGTCCTGGGTGCTTCGGTCCTGCTCGGTCATGCGGTCCCCTCCGTCGGGTCGGTCGGCTCGGGCGGCTGACGCTCGGTCCGTCGCGTCACTCGGCGGTGACGACGACGTGGCGCCGCTTCCCCTCGCCCTCGGACTCGCTGACCAGTCCGGCCTCCGCGATGAAGTCGTGGACGATCTTGCGCTCGTAGGAGCTCATCGGCTCCAGGTGCACGTCCTGGCCGTTCTCGCGGACCGTCTCGACGGCGTCGTCGGCCTGCTCCTTGAGCTCGCCGCGGCGCGTCTCGCGATGGCCGGCGACGTCGAGGACCAGTCGGGTGCGCCCGCCGGTGGCGGTCAGCACGGCCAGGCGGGTGAGCTCCTGCAGCGCGTCCAGGACCTCTCCCCGGCGGCCGACGAGGTCGTCGAGCTCCTCCTCGCCCTCCTCGGCCACCACCGAGACGTAGGTCCGCTCGCCGCGCACCTCGATGTCGATGTCGCCGTCGAGGTCGACGATGTCCAGCAGCTCCTCGAGGTAGTCCGCGGCGATGTCGCCCTCGTCCGGAGTGTCCTGCTCCTCTGCATCCTCGGCGCTCTCAGCGCCCTCGGCCTGGTCCGTCTCCTCGGCCGCGCCGGCGTCGTCCTGCCGGGGGTCCTGCGGTGCGGCGGCCGATGCCTGCTCGGCCTGGTCAGCCTGCTCGGCGTCCTCGGGGTGCTCCGTCCGGGTCTGGCTCATCAGCTCTTCTTCCTCTTCTTCTTGGAGGGCTGGGCGCCCTGGCCGAGATGCTTCCCGGTGGGCTTCTCCCGCTGCTCCTCGGCGGCCTGGGGCTTCTCGTTGATGGGCGTGAGACCCTTCGCGGCGCGGCGGAGGTTGAGCTCCTTCTCCGCCTGCGAGCCGGGCGTCGGGTTGTTGCGGATGACCCACCACTGCTGGCCCATCGTCCAGAAGTTCGTGGCGGTCCAGTAGATGAGCACGCCGACCGGGAAGTTCACACCGCCGATGACGAAGACCAGCGGCAGCATGTAGAGCATGATCTTCTGCGTCTGGGCGAACTGCCCCTGCAGGGCAGACTCGGACATGTTCTTGCTCATCAGCTGCTTCTGCGTGAAGAACTGGGTGAGCACCATGGTGATGATCATCAGCGAGGTCAGCAGCACCACGTCCCAGCGCGTGGGATCGGCTTGGAAGGACGGCAGGAAGCTGTCCGAGGTGCCGACGCCGAAGATCGACGAGGCGTCGAAGCTCTGGACCTCCGCGGGGCTCAGCGCGCCGTAGCCGTCAGTGCGGTACTGCTCCTGGCGCATGCGGTTGAGCATCCAGAACAGCGCGATGAACACCGGCATCTGGGCGAGCAGCGGCAAGCAGGTCATGAACGGGTTGACCTTGTGCTTGCGGAACAGCGCCTGCTGCTCCTGGGCCATCGCCTGGCGCGAGACCGGGTCCTTCTTGCCCTTGTACTTGGCCTGGAGCTTCTGGATCTCCGGCTGGATAATCTGCATGCCGCGCTGCGATTTGATCTGCCGGACGAACAGCGGGATCAGGATCACCCGGATGACGATCACCAGCATGACGATCGACAGCGCCCAGTTCCATCCCGAGGCCGCCCACTCGGCGTCGTCGCTGAACAGGGTGAGCAGCTGGTGGAACTTGCTCAGCAGCCAGGAGACCGCCCAGGTGAACGGCATCAGGAGTGTGTCGAAGAAGCCCATGTGTCTCTCAAGTCGTCGTGGCGGCCGACGCCCGCTGACGCGGCGTCGTGCTCGGGACCGGACGACACACGTGAGCCCTGCCGGCGTCGGGAGCCGCGCTCGGCAGGGTCATTGATCATGCTCCGCGGGAGCACAGTCGTCGTCCGGTGGGATCGGCGGATGGTTTGTCTCTATGATCGACGGTGCGGAGCCCTGGGGCCAAATCCTCCGCGCGGGCGGAACGTGGTCGACGCCGCCGGATCCGAAGGGGTTGCAGCGCAGGATCCTCCAGACCGTCAGCGGCACCCCGCGCAGCACCCCGTGGACGCTCACCGCCTCCAGCCCGTAGGCCGAGCAGCTCGGGTAGTAGCTGCACACCTGACCGTACAGCGGCGAGATCACCGTCCGATAGGCGATGATCAGCCCGGCCAGCAGCGCCGACGGCGTCCGACGGATCCGCCCCCAGCGCTGACGGCGCAGCTCCTCGGTCGTCGGCGGCGGCCCGGGCCGTCCCGGCGTGGCGCCGTCGGGCACATAGTAGTCGGCGTGCCTGATCCAGACCTGGACGGCGGTCTCCCCGTCCGGCTCCGATCCGGAGGCGCCGGTCCTCATTCCGCGCCCCCGGCACGCGCCGTCTTCTCCGAGCCTCCTGCGCCCCCGCGACGGCGGCGGCCTCCGCGCGCACGGCGCAGCGCACGCTCCAGGCCGGAGGCGACGTCGTCGCGCAGCGTGGCGTGGTCGGCCTCCGCGGCGGCCGGCAGCGCGCGCACGACGACGTCGAGCGCCGGTGCGGACGGGACGGAGCCGGGATCGGCGGGATCCGTGGGGTCGGCGGGACCTTCGACGGTGGGGGAGTCCGGCGCCGGGATCCGCTCGGGCACCAGCTCGGCGACCAGATGCCGCAGCCGGCGCTGGGCGCGGTGGCGCACGACGGCGTTGCCGACGGCCTTGGAGACGATGAACCCGCAGCGCCAGGGCGCGGCGGGGCCGTCCGACGCCGTCTCGCCGACCGGCCGCAGAAGCACGCTGACGACCACGGTGTCGGTGCCCGCCCGCGCACCCCCGCGCATCACGGCGCGGAAGTCCTGCGAGCGGGTGATCCGATGCTCACGCGGCAGCATGCGACCTCCTGCAGGGTCTCGGCGGACGGGGGCGGGATGCGCGGATCCGGACCGCCTCCCGCCCCCGGATGCACCGACGGCCCGCACCCGAGGAACGGGGACGGGCCGTGGCGAAGGCGGCGATCGACGGGCGCTGCCCGGCGACGCCGCGGGCCGCCGTCGCGGCGGCCGGATGCGTCGGGTCAGGCCGAGAGGTTCTTGCGGCCCGAGCTGCGGCGGGCCGAGATGATGGACCGGCCGGCACGGGTGCGCATCCGGGAACGGAAGCCGTGCTTGCGGCTGCGACGACGATTGCTCGGCTGGAAAGTCCGCTTGCTCACTGTGTACTCCCACTGGATGGTTGCGAAGTCCGGAAGGGAGCCGGGCCCGAGGGCGGTCGACTCCGGCGGCCTGCCGCAGCGGTCGTCCGCAGGACGCCGCCGAGAATCGGCCGGCCGCTCCGAGCGCGCGGTGGTACACCTGCGCCCGCAGATTGACCTGTCAACACTAGACGCCCCGTCGGCGCGTCGTCAAGCGTCGACCGGGCCGCACGGCCTGTCGACCGGCGCGACGACGGGATCTTGACAGCTGAATGAACGTTAAGTCAGCCTGAGGGCATCATCTGCTGAACAGTCATTCAGCCTCCCTGCCGCCCTCCGGAAAGGTGACCATGACCGATACTCCGCCCTCTCCGTCGACCGAGCGCGAGGGCGCCGAGCGCATCCTCGACGCCGCCGTCGAGCTCTTCGGCCGGCACGGCTTCTCGGCGACGAGCCTGAAGGCCATCGCCGCCCACGCCGACGTCTCCGCGCCGCTGGTCATCCACCACTTCGGCTCCAAGGCGGGGCTGCGCCGCGCCTGCGACCAGCACGTCGCCCGCCTCCTCCACGACTCCAAGGACGCCGCCATCGAGGACTCCGTAGGCGGACTGCCGCGGAACCACGTGATGGAGATGATCCACGAGTCCGGGCCGCTGATCCGCTACCTGCTGCAGGCCTTCCTCGCCGGCGGCCAGGAGATCGACGCCCTCTTCGACCGCCTGGTGGACGACTCGCTGGAGTACACCTCCCGCGCCCAGGACCTCGGCCTGGTCACCCCGAGCGAGAATCCGCGCGACCGCGCGGCGGTGATGCTGCTGCACTCCTTCGGCGCCCTGGTGCTGCACCGCCAGATGAAGCGGCAGTTCGGCGTCGACCCGTTGGAGGACCCGCCCGAGGAGATGACCCGCTACATGTCGGCGGTCCTCGAGC
>NZ_WIAX01000029.1 GCF_009467795.1 Nesterenkonia halophila | reverse complement strand
TTCGTTCTCTCTTGAATGTATCCTGAGTACGGCGGAACACGTGAAATTCCGTCGGAATCTGGGAGGACCATCTCCCAAGGCTAAATACTCCCTAGTGATCGATAGTGAACCAGTACCGTGAGGGAAAGGTGAAAAGCACCCCGGAAGGGGAGTGAAAGAGATCCTGAAACCGTGTGCCTACAAATAGTCAGAGCCCGTTAACGGGTGATGGCGTGCCTTTTGTAGAATGAACCGGCGAGTTACGATCCCGTGCGAGGTTAAGCTGAAGAGGCGGAGCCGCAGCGAA
>NZ_WIAX01000028.1 GCF_009467795.1 Nesterenkonia halophila | reverse complement strand
AATAGGGCGTTTAGTACGTGGTCGTAGACCCGAAACCAGGTGATCTACCCATGTCCAGGGTGAAGTTCAGGTAACACTGAATGGAGGCCCGAACCCACGCACGTTGAAAAGTGCGGGGATGAGGTGTGGGTAGCGGAGAAATTCCAATCGAACCTGGAGATAGCTGGTTCTCCCCGAAATAGCTTTAGGGCTAGCCTTAAGTGTAAGAGTCTTGGAGGTAGAGCACTGATTGGACTAGGGGTCCTCATCGGATTACCGAATTCAGTCAAACTCCGAATGCCAATGACTTATCCTTAGGAGTCAGACTGCGAGTGATAAGATCCGTAGTCAAAAGGGAAACAGCCCAGACCGCCAG
>NZ_WIAX01000006.1 GCF_009467795.1 Nesterenkonia halophila | reverse complement strand
TCCAGTCGCCATGCCCGGCCCAGCACCCCAGAGCGACCCTTCCGGCGTCTGCCCTGTGCCCTGAGCACGGGATAAAACTTTACACACACCCCGGTGACCCGTGCAAACTCGCTGCGCGGTGACCTCGACCACATGCGGAAGAAGCCGCCGGCCCGACCCGTGTGCGGGTCTGACCTGCGGCTTCTTCTATCCCTCACGGCGGAGGGAGCAATGGTGGGCGCCTACCCGACGGCAGAGGGCGCCTCGGGGTCACCCCCGGCGTCGAGTCACCATCGCCAGGTTCTTCTTGCCCCGGCGCAGCACCAGGTGCTCGCCGTGGAGCCACTGGTCCTCAGGTGGGGGCAGCTCGCCGTCGTCGACCTTCACGTTGTTCGCATACGCCCCGCCGTCCTTCACCGTCCGGCGCGCCTCGGACTTCGACGAGACCAGACCGGCGGCCACGAAGAGGTCCACCAGCGGCGTCTCCGGATCCACCTCGGCGTGGGGCAGCTGCTCCGCGGCGCCGCGGAGCGTGGGGGCATCGATCTGCGAGACGTCCCCCTTGCCGAAGAGCGCCTCGGAGGCTTCGATGACCCGACGGGTCTCGTCCTCCCCGTGCACCAGGGTGGTGACCTCCCAAGCGAGCCTCTTCTGCGCCGTCCGCGCCTGGGGGCGCTCGGCGACCTCGGTCTCCAGCTCCTCGATCTCCGCCCGGGTGAGGAAGGTGAAGACCTTCAGTCGATCGATCACGTCGGCGTCGGCCGCGTTGAGCCAGAACTGGTAGAAGGTGTACGGCGAGCAGAGCTCGGAGTCCAGCCAGATGGCGTTGCCCTCCGACTTGCCGAACTTCGACCCGTCGGCATTGGTGATCAACGGCGTGCCGAGCGCGTGGACCTGGGCATCCTCCACCCGGCGGACCAGCTCGGTGCCGGCGGTCAGGTTCCCCCATTGGTCCGAACCGCCGGTCTGCAGCCGGCACCCGTGCTCGCGGTAGAGCTGCAGGAAGTCCAGCCCCTGCAGAATCTGGTAGCTGAACTCCGTGTAGGAGATCCCCTCCTCGGAGTGCAGCCGCTTGGCGACGATGTCCTTCTTGACCATCGTGCCCACCCGGAAATGCTTGCCGATGTCCCGCAGGAACTCGATGGCGCTCATCCCCTGGGTCCAGTCCAGGTTATTCACCATCGTCGCGGCGTTCTCGCCCTCGTCGAAGTCCAGGTAGTGGCGGATCTGATCCTTGAGGCTGTCCACCCATCCGGACACGGTCTCCGGAGTGTTCAGCACCCGCTCGCCGCTCTGCCGAGGGTCGCCGATCAGCCCGGTCGACCCGCCCACCAGGGCCAGGGGCCGGTGCCCGGCGAGCTGCAGCCGACGCATCGTCAGCAGCTGGACCAGATGCCCCAGATGCAGCGACGCCGCCGTCGGGTCGAAGCCGCAGTAATAGGTGACGGGCCCCTGGGCGAGGGTCTTCTCCAGCTCCTGCTCATCGGTGGAGACCTGCACCAGGCCGCGCCAGGTGAGCTCCTGCCAGATCGTCTCGAAGCTGTCGTCGATGCGCTGGGCGTCCAGCGCGGGGTTCTTCTCCATGGGGCTGTTCTCCATCACCTGAGTCACGTTAGCACTCCCCCGCACGGGGTCAGTCCGCGTCCGGCGCCGCCGCGAACCCCGGAGGCAGCTCCTCCGCGGCGACCACGTGCAGCGCATGGGTCGGCCGGGTCAGCGCGACGTACAGGCTCCCGATCCGCCCGCCGGCCTCGCGGAGCAGAGCGGCCGGCTCGACGACGACCACCGCGTCGAACTCCAGTCCCTTGGCGTCGTCGGCGCCGAGCACCACGATGTCCTGGGCCAGCGAGCCGGCGCCCTCGCCGACGCGGTCGCCGTAGCGGCCGCGCAGGCTGCGGCGCAGCGGCTCCACCATCGGCTCCGGCACGATCGCGGCCACCAGTCCTTCGCCGAGGCGCTCGATCTCGGCGTCGACGGCGGCGGCCGCGGACGCCTGGAGACGGTCGGCGTCGACGGACTCGACCACCGGGTCGTGCTCGCCGTCGCGGACAGTGCGCAGGCTGGTGATCGGCAGACCGTGCGCCCGGGCGACGCGCTCGGCGAGGTCCACGATGCGCCGCGGCGTGCGGTAATTGACCGTCAGCTCCTCGACGCGCAGTCGGTCGCCGACGAAAGGCCCCATCGCCTGCGCCCAGCTCGCGGCCGCCGTCGCCGAGGACCCCTGAGCGGTGTCGCCGACGACGGTGAAGGACTTCAGCGGGCAGCGGCGCATCAGCACGTGCCACTGCATCGCCGAGAGCTCCTGGGCCTCGTCGACGACGACGTGTCCGTAGGTCCAGGTGCGGTCCACCTGGGCCTGCTCGGCCGCGGAGAGCCGACCGGCGGTCTCGGTGTTCATCGCCGCCACGCCCTCGGCGTCGAGGAAGCCTTCGATGCCCTTCTCCTCCAGCTGGGGCGCGGCGTTCTCCACCGCCTTCTGGGCGTTCTCCAGATTCTTGTCCCGTTCGGCCTGCTGGCGGGCCTCCTCGCGGCCGGCCGAGTCGTCGAGGTCGCCGAGCAGCTCGGCGGCCTCGTCCAGCAGCGGCACGTCGGAGGTGGTCAGCGGCGCTCCCGGCGCACGGCGGAGCAGCTCGCGCTCGGCCTCGTCGAGCTGCGGGGCCGCCCGCCGCAGGTACTCGGGCTTGGAGAAGAGGTCCTCGAGCAGATGCTGCGGCGTGCGCGGCATCCAGCACAGGTTCAGCAGCACGCGCACGTCGCGGGAGGAGCGCACGTCCTCGGTCAGATAGCTGCGGTCTGCCTCGTTGCCCTCCGACCGTTTGTTCAGGGTCTTCTCGACCTTCTCGGCGATCTCCCGGACCATGACCTTCACGAACGTGGTCCGGGCCTCGTTGTACGGCTTGCCGGTGGCCCGGGCGCGCTCTTGGGCGCGGCGGATCATCGCCGGAGTGACCTTCGCCCGGATGCCCTCGACTTCGACGTGGCGCGGCTCGTCGATGGTCCGCTGCCGGTCGGCGACGGCGGCGGCGACGACGTCGACCATGTCCAGCCGTCCCTTGATCTCGGCGACGCGCGGGTCCTCCTCCTCGATGCCGTGGACCCCCGGATAGAGGTCGGCCAGCGAGCTCATCACCACGCCGGTCTCGCCGAGCGAGGGCAGCACACGCTCGATGTAGGACATGAAGGTGGGGTTCGGCCCGACGATCAGCACCCCGGCGGACTTCAGCCGCTCGCGGTGGCCGTAGAGCAGGTAGGCCGCCCGGTGCAGCGCCACGGCGGTCTTGCCGGTGCCGGGCCCGCCCTGCACGACCATCACCCCGGGCATCTCGGAGCGGATGATGCGGTCCTGCTCGGCCTGGATGGTCGCGACGATGTCGCCCATCTGGCCGGTGCGCCGCGCCGTCAGCGCTGCCAGCAGCGCGCCGTCGCCGTGGTTCTCGGTGGCCTCGGCGAGCATGTCGACATCGAGCACCTCGTCCTCGATGCCCTGGACCTCGCGGCGCCGCAGCATCAGGTGGCGGCGCCGCCGCACGCCGTGCCGCTCGAAGGCGGTGGCCTGGTAGAAGACCCCGGCCTCGGGCGCGCGCCAGTCGATCATCAGCCGCTGCAGGTCGTCGGTGGTCAGCCCGATGCGGCCGATGTAGCGGCACTCGCCGCCGTCCAGGTCCAGCCGTCCGAAGACCAGCCGGTCGTCGACGGCGTTGAGCTGGGCGAGGCGGTCCTCGTACATCGTCGCGAAGGCGTCGCGCTCCGAGATGTTCTGCATGGTGCCCACCGCGCCGGTGCTGCGCACCTGGGTCAGCTGGTCGTGCTTCTCGTCGCGCAGCTCGTCCAGCCGTCGGTACAGCACGGCGACGTAGCGGCGTTCATCCTCGAGGCCGCCCTCCAGCGGCGGCACCGGGACGTCGTGGGTGGCGGGGTGCAGCGGCTCGGCCGAGGCCGAGGAGATGGAGTCACTCATCTGGATGCGCATCTCTCATGTCCGAATACGATGACCACCCATCCTACAGTCATGCGGGTGAACCTCGGGTGACCACGTCGTCCCCGCGGGCAGCGCCGACGGCGCCCTCCGCGGGCACGTTCCGTCCGGGCCGATAGGCCGAGACGCTCGGCTCGTCGACCAGCCGGAACCGCCAGGGGAACGCCGCTCCCCCGCCGACGCCGGAGACGCCGACCCGCGGGCCGGAATGCACCTCGCCGACGGCGTCCGCCGGCGGGGAGAGCAGGAAGGCCGCGCCGTCGTCGAGGTCCGGCGAGGCGGCGGCCTCCCCGGGCTCCGGATGCTGCCGGGCCGGGGCCAGACGCACCGGCGTCGCGTCCATCGGCAGCGTGATCCCGAGCCCCTGGCCCAGCCGACCGGGGCCGGCGAGCAGCTTCGCCCCGGTCTCGCGGCCGCGGCGCCGCGCTGCCAGCTCCCTCCCGCCGAGGACCTCTCCAGCGCGCAGCAGCACGCCGCCGGCCGTGCCCTCCGGCCCGCAGGCGAGGTTCAGGCAGCGGTGGATGCCGTAGTTGAGATAGACGTAGGTCCGCCGCGGCGGCCCGAAGAGCGAGGCGTTGCGCGCTGTGGGACCGCGGAAGCTGTGCGCGCCGGGGTCCTCGCCCTGGTCCCCGTAGGCCTCCACCTCGGTCAGCCGCACCGCGACCGCGCCGTCGGCGGTGACCACCGTCAGCCGGCAGCCCAGCAGCGCCGGCGCCAGCTCGGTCGCGTGGCCGGCGAAGAGTGCGTCGAGCGTCGTGATGTCCACGTCACCAGTCTGGCAGGCCGGATGCGCGGTCGACGTCGGGGCCGGGTCAACGGTCCGGGGCGACGTTCCATCGCGGGAACGGATCAGCGTACTGCGACCAGGCGGCGGGCCCGGCCGTCAGCTCCTGGTCGTCGAGCACCGCCTCGTCCAGCGCGGAGACCAGTCGCCGCGCGTCCATCCCCACGCTGACGATAGCCAGGTCCTGGCCGAAGGACAGGACCTGGTCGGCGTCGGCCGATCCGTCGACGGCCAGCGGCTCCAGGACCAGGCTCCGTCCGACCTGATCCCACCTCGCGAGGACGTGCGGACGCGAGGCCAGGCGGCAGAAGCCCGCCGACCGGACGATCGACCCGCCGGAGCCGCGGGCGAAGAACGTCTCCAGCACGGCGTGGAGCCTGCCCGGGTGGAAGGGGCGCAGCTGCTCGTAGTGCAGCACCTCCACCGGCGCCGGCCCGTCAGTCGGGGCGACCTCCCCGTTGATCACGCCGACCCACCCGGCTCGCGTCTGCTCCTGCCGGTACAGCGTCGGGCGTCGATGCCGCAGCGCCTCGACGACGGCGGCATCGCCGTCCTCTCCCGAGGTCCGCCGGATCGCCGCCTGCGGGCTGAGCGCCCCGACGAGGGCCTCCAGCACGAGCAGCCGGTCCTCCGCCAGGGCCGAGGCCCTGGCCAGGACCACCTGCGAGGCGTGCTCGATCTGCTGGACCACCAGGTCGGCCCGCCGCGCGTAATCCTCGCCGCCCGGCAGCGGGACCAGGTCCGGCGAATCCAGATCGGCCAGCAGGTGGGCGGCGTCGACGACGCAGACCATATCGCTCAGCCGCGTGGCACCGTCCGACTCGGCGAACAGTCCGATGGCCTCCATCGCCGGCATCCCCAGCGGCAGCTCGACGACCAGCCCGGGGCCGTCGGTCGAGCGGGCCAGCAGATCCGCGGTCCGGTCGATCAGCCCGACGTCGGCCTGCACCTTCCCCGCGGGAAGCAGCACCCGTCCTTCCTGCCGAGCCAGGCGTCGGGCCAGCGCCTGTCGTACAGGAGGGCAGGAGCCCACGACGGCGACGACGTCGACCGGTTCCCCGCCGCCTCCCGGGCTGCGGCTCCCGCGGCCCCGCGCCCGTCCGTCCTCCGCCGAGCACTCCATTGGCATCCCTTCCCGTCGACGCGTAGCATTATCGCTAATAATACTCATTCTCAACAATAGGCGCAATGAAGGTGCGCAACTCGGTGAAGTCGCTGAAACGTCGGCCCGGCGCGCAGGTCGTGCGCCGTCGCGGCAGGACCTGCGTCATCAATAAGCGCGACCCCCGCTTCAAGGCCCGCCAGGGGTGACAGCCGGCGGATCCCGCCCGACGCCGCCGCGCACCGCACTGCGGACCTCACCGCGGCCTCACCGCGCGGCGGCGTAGTCCTCCGCCCAGCCGGCCACTGAACGGGCGTAGTTGTCGGACTGGTTATAGGCGGCGACGGCGGCGTTCCAGCCCGAGTCCTCGGTCAGGTCGCCGCCGTGGGCGCAGAGGTGGCCGGCGGCGGCGAGCGCCGCGTCGTCGTACTGCTGCGGGTCGGCGACGCCGTCCCGGTTCCCGTCGCGGCCGCGCCGCTCCCAGGTCGTGGGGATGAACTGCATCGGGCCCACCGCCCGGTCCCAGACGTCGTCGCCGTCGAGCTCGCCGCCGTCGGTGTCGACGATCTCCCGCGTCCCCGGGCGGCCGTCGAGCGGGATGCCGATGATCTCCGGGCGGACGGTGCCGTCCTCGGCGATCTGTGAGCCCCCGTGGGAGCCGTGGACGCTCTCCACCCGCCCGATGCCGGCGAGGGTCGTCCAGCCGATCCGGCAGTCCGGACGGCTCTCGGCGAGGTGCAGCGACGCCCCGGCGTAGGCGGCCAGCGGCCGCTCGGGGATCCCGGTGTCCGCGGCGACCTCGGCGAGCCAGTCCGCGTCGGGCAGCTCGGCCAGCGGCGCCGCCGTCGTCCGCCCGGTCTGCTCGGCGGCCTGCAGCGGCCGGGGCTGCGGCGGAGCGTCCGGGCGGCCGGTGGGCGACGGGTCCGGCTCGGCCGGGGCCAGCGACCCGCAGCCCACCAGCGTCGCCGCCAGCAGCAGCGCGGCCGCCGGCCGGCCTCCGCGCGGTCGACTGCGCAGACCGCGCCGTCGACCGCGCCGGAGTGCGCCGGCCGGACCCGAGCGCGCCGCCATGCCGATCAGCTGACCGCGTCCGGACCCACCACACTGCCGTCAGAGGCGGCGAACGCGCGGACCGGGGCCAGCTGGCGCTTCAGCTCGGTCAGCTGCTCGGCCACTGCGGAGACGGCCGTGCCGCCCTGCGAGGAGCGCGAGTTCAGCGAGCCCAGCGTGGTCAGCACCTCGCGCACCGCCGGAGTCAGGTGCTCCGAGACGGCCGCGAGCTCGTCGTCGGTGAGATCCCAGAGCTCGACGTCGCGCGCCTCGGCGACGCGCACCGCCTCGCCGGCCAGCTCGTGGGCGACGCGGAAGGGCACGCCCTGCCGGACCAGCCATTCGGCGATGTCCGTGGCCAGGGCGAAGCCGCGCGGGGCGAGCTCGGCCATCCGCTCCGTGTGGAAGGTCAGCGTGCCGACCATCCCCGAGACCGCCGGCAGCAGCAGCTCCAGCGTGTCGACGGCGTCGAAGAGCGGCTCCTTGTCCTCCTGCAGATCCCGGTTGTAGGCCAGCGGCAGGCCCTTCAGCGTGGTCAGCAGGCCGGTGAGGTCGCCGATCAGCCGGCCGGACTTGCCGCGGGCGAGCTCGGCGACGTCGGGGTTCTTCTTCTGCGGCATGATCGAGCTGCCCGTGGAGAAGGCGTCGTCGAGCGTGACGAAGCCGGCCTCCTTGGTGGCCCAGAAGATGACCTCCTCGCTGATCCGCGAGAGGTCGACGCCGATCATCGCCGTCACCCAGGAGAACTCGGCGTAGACGTCCCGCGAGGCGGTGCCGTCGATGGAGTTCCAGGTCGCGTCGGCGAAGCCGAGCTCCTCGGCCACCCGCACCGGGTCCAGCCCCAGCGAGGAGCCGGCGAGCGCGCCGGAGCCGTAGGGCGAGACCGCCGCGCGCTCGTCCCAATCGGCCAGCCGCTGCAGGTCGCGCAGCAGCGCCCAGGCGTGGGCCAGCAGGTGGTGGCCCAGCAGCACCGGCTGGGCGTGCTGCAGATGCGTGCGACCGGGCATCGGGGCCGCGGGATGCGCCTCGGCCTGGGCGACGAGCGCGTCGACGACCTCCAGCACGCCGGAGGCGACGACTCGAGCATGATCGCGCAGGAACATCCGTCCCATCGTGGCGATCTGGTCGTTGCGCGAGCGCCCGGCCCGCAGCTTCCCGCCCAGCTCCTCGCCGGCGCGCTCGAGCAGGCCGCGCTCCAGGGCGCCGTGGACGTCCTCGTCGGACTCCGCCGGCCCGAAGGCTCCGGAGAGCACGTCGGACTCCAGCCGATCCAGCGCGGCCAGCATCGACTCCAGCTCGGCGTCGTCGAGCAGGCCGGTGCGGTGCAGCACCCGCGCGTGGGCGCGGGATCCGGCGATGTCATAGCGGGCGAGCCGGAAGTCGAACTGCGTCGACTTGCTCAGCGCGGCCAGCGCGTCGGCCGGCCCGGAGGCGAAGCGACCGCCCCAGAGCGCGCCTTCGTTCGTCGCGTGAGAGTCCTGCTGATCAGCCATCGTTCACTGCGTCCCGATGCCGTGGCCGGAGAGGTCCGGCTTGCCGTACAGCCGCTCCTCACGCTGCGAGGCGACCTTCGAGGAGAGCCCGTAGATGTCGATGAACCCGGGCGCCGAGGACTGGTCGAAGGCGTCGCCCTCGTCGTAGGTGGCCAGGTTGAAGTCGTACAGCGAGGTCGCCGACTTCCGTCCCTGGACCGTGGCCCGACCGCCGTGCAGCTCCAGGCGGATCTCGCCGGAGACATGCGTCTGGGTCGCCTCGATGAAGGTGTCCAGGTTCTTCTTCAGCGGCGAGAACCACTGGCCGTCGTAGACCAGCTCGGTCCAGCGCTGGTCCACGGTCTTCTTGAACCGGGCCTGCTCGCGCTCCAGAGTGACGTTCTCCAGCTCCTGGTGGGCGGCGATCAGCGCCATCGCTCCGGGAGCCTCGTAGATCTCGCGGGACTTGATGCCGACCAGGCGGTCCTCGACGATGTCGATCCGGCCGATGCCCTGGGCGCCGGCACGGCGGTTGAGCTGGTAGATCGCCTCCAGCGGAGTGACCGTCGCGCCGTCGATCGCCACCGGCACGCCCGCCTCGAAGGTGATGGTGGCGACGTCGGGCGCCGGCGGGAAGGCCGGGTCCTCGGTGTAGTCGTAGACGTCCTTGGTGGGGCTGTTCCAGATGTCCTCGAGGAAGCCGGTCTCCACCGCGCGGCCCCAGACGTTCTGGTCGATGGAGAACGGATTGGACTTGGTCGTCTCGATCGGCAGCTGGTGGCGCTCGGCGTACTCGATCGCCTTCTCGCGGGTCAGGGCCAGGTCGCGCACCGGGGCGATGCACTTCAGCTCCGGGCCGAGGGTCTGGATGGAGACCTCGAAGCGGACCTGGTCGTTGCCCTTGCCGGTGCAGCCGTGGGCGACGGTGGAGGCGCCGAACTGCTGGGCGGCGGCCACCAGGTGCTTGGAGATGATCGGGCGCGAGATCGCCGAGACCAGCGGGTAGGAGTCCATGTAGAGCCCGTTGGCCTTCAGCGTGGCCATGCAGTACTGCTCGGCGAACTCGTCGCGGGCGTCGGCCACGTAGGCCTCGACGGCGCCGCAGTCCAGGGCGCGCTGGCGGACGGTCTCCAGGGACTCGCCTCCCTGGCCGACGTCGACGGCGACGGCGACGACCTCGGCCCCGGTGGCTTCGGCGATCCAGCCGATCGCCACGGAGGTGTCGAGTCCGCCCGAATAGGCGAGAACAATGCGGTCGGTCATTCCACTGGCTCCTTGCGTCGTCCCGGCGGGGCGGGAGGGTGTGCGGCTCGCCGGCGATTCTACATAAATATTCGATCGCCTGCATACTCCGTGCCGCGGCTCGCCCTGCTCCTGCTGAGGCACAGTGTCACACTCACGCGGCGAGCGTCATCGCGCGCCGGCGCCGCAGCCGATCGGCCAGCAGCACCAGATGCGGGAACTCCAGCAGCATGCCGAGCACGATCGTCGCCGCGAGCACCGGATCCGGGCCCAGCGTGGCGCTGGTGAGCGCCAGCATCAGCGGCGCGTTGCGCGCGGCCCCGGAGACGCAGAGCAGCGCCGTCTCCTCGTGGCGCAGCCGGAGCCCGCGGGAGACGAGCTCGAGCAGGACCGTGCTCGCCGCGAAGAAGACGACCACGGCCGCCAGCGCCGGGGCGACGACGTCGAGCGCGCCGACCAGCTGCCCCGAGCCGCCGGCGAGCAGCACCGCGAGCAGTCCGGCCAGCACCACCGGCACGGCGCGCCCGGCGCCGGCGATGAGCCAGGAGGAGAGATCGACGGAGAAGCCGGCGGAGGGGTCGGCGCCGCGAGCACCGGACAGCCGAGCGGCGATCAGCCGCAGCACGACGGCGACGCCGGCCGGGACCAGCACCATCGATACCAGGGCCGGGCCGAGCCGTTCGAGGACCCCGTCGACGGCGCCGCCGGCGGCCAGCGAGACCCAGAACGGATAGAGCGCCAGCTGCAGCCCCAGATGCATCGGAATGAGGGCGGCGCCCAGCGCGGTGCTGCCGCCGGCCAGGCGCACGAAGCCCAGGAACCAGTCGGCGCAGGGGAAGAGCAGGTAGATCAGCACTCCGAGCCGGACCATCTCCTGCTCCGGACCGGGGAGGAACAGCCAGGACAGCCCCCAGGCCAGCGCCGGCAGCAGCAGGAAGTTGCAGACGACCAGCAGGCCCAGCACGCCGAGCCCGCGCCTCGACCGCAGCGCGGCGCCCCCGCCGATCGGCCGCAGCTCGAGGAAGAGGAGCGTCACCAGCAGCATGACCATCGGCTCACGGGCCGCGGCGGCGGCGCCGGAGAGCTGCGGAGCCAGCACTCCGACGACCAGCCCTGCCGCGATGCCGACCAGCCCGAGCAGCGCCGTCGAGCGAGACGGGGACGAGAGCGCCGAAGTCGTCATGGAAACCTTCACAAACTCTATTGAGAACCATTATCAGTAGATCACTCTACACAGGTCCCGCCGGGAGGACGAACCGGTAGACTGGCGGCATGCCTCATGACGCCTCCCCCGACGCCGGGCAGCCGGACGACCAGGCGCCCGAGACCGACCAGCCGACGCCGCCTGAGCTCACCGACGAGCAGCTGGAATTCCTCAATTCGATGTTCGACCTGGCCCGCCAGGGACGCGAGGAGGAGCTGCTCGCGCTCGTCGACCAGGGCATCCCGGTGAATCTGGCCAACTCCAAGGGCGACACGCTGCTGATCCTGGCCACCTACAACAACCACGTCTCCCTGGTCCGCGGCCTGCTGGCCCACGACGCCGACGTCCACCGGGTCAACGACCGCGGGCAGTCGGCGCTGACCTGCGCGGTCTTCCTGCAGAACGAGGAGTCGGTGACGCTGCTGCTCGACGCCGGCGCCGATCCCCGCCACGCGGGGCAGAACGCCTACGCCGTCACCGAGATGTTCGACCTGCCGGCGATGCGCGAGCTGCTGGACTCGCGCGGATGAACAGCTCCGCACGCTCCCGACCCTCCGACGCCTCGGCCGCCCGCGGCCGACGCTGAGCCCGGGCTCGCGCGGCCCCGGCTGCGGCCGGGGTGCGCTATCCTGTTGCCAGTCGTCACGCCGCGCAGGCGTCGGCGATGACCGTGTGACCGCTCCGTCTCGGAAGAGGTGCCGCCGCACTCGTGGACGACCCTGACTGTCGCCCCCGCCGCACGACCGTCCCGCTCCGGGCTCCTGACGCAGGGGCCGCGCGATGACCGCCGTCCTCCTGCTGCTGCTCGGCTGTCTGCTGATCTTCGTGATCATCCTGGCCAACGGCTACTTCGTCGCCCAGGAGTTCGCCTACATGTCGGTCGATCGCCACCGGCTGCGGGCCCTGGCCGACTCCGGAGACCGTGCCGCACAGCGCGCGCTGCGCGTCACCGGCCGGACGTCCTTCATGCTCTCCGGCGCCCAGCTGGGCATCACCGTCACCGGCCTGCTGGTCGGCTACGTCGCCGAGCCGCTCGTCGGCGAGGGGCTCGGCGAGCTCCTCGGCGGCGTCGGCGTCCCGGACGCGCTGAGCATCACCGCCGGCACCGTGCTGGCGCTGGCCGTCTCGACCGTGGTGCAGATGATCTTCGGCGAACTCTTCCCGAAGAACTACGCCATCGCGAACCCGACGCCGCTGGCGCTGGGCCTCTCCCGCTCGACGACCTGGTACCTGGCCGGGTTCGGCTGGTTCATCGCCCTCTTCGACCGCTCCTCCGAGCTGCTGCTGAAGCTGGTGGGCATGCGCCCCGTCGAGGACGTCGACTCCAGCGCGACCGCGGACGATCTCGAGCGCATCGTGGCCGACTCGCGGGCCAGCGGCCATCTGCCCGAGCAGATGTACCTGGCCTTCGACCGCATCCTCGACTTCCCCGACCAGGACGTCGAGCACGCCATGATCCCGCGGTCCCGCACCGGATACGTCGCCCCGGGGACCACCGTCGGCGAGGTCCGGGCGATGATGGCCGCCGAGCACACCCGGTATCCGGTGATCGACGCCGACGACCAGCCCATAGGCATCGTGACCATGCTGGACGTGCTCGCCGGCGGCGTCGACGACGCCGAGCCGGTGACGACGGCGATGCGCGAGCCGGTCATCCTTCCGACGCTGATGCGCCTGCCGGAGGCGGTGCGGACGCTGCGCCAGCAGCGCTCGCAGCTCGCCTGCGTCATCGACGAGTACGGCGGCTTCGTCGGCGTGGTCACCCTCGAGGACCTCGGCGAGGAGATCTTCGGCGACATCACCGACGAGCACGACGCCGAGCCGCCGCCGCTGGCCGAGGCGACGGGCGAGGACCGCTGGCGGGTCGACGGCGAGATCGCCCTGGACGAGCTCGAGCGTGCCGTCGGGCACGACGTCCCCGAGGGCGACTACGAGACGCTCTCCGGGCTGCTGATCGATCAGCACGGAGGCCTGCCCGACGTCGGCGACCGGGTGCTGATCGACCTTCCCGCCGAGCCCGGCGACTACTCCGCCGACGAGCCCCCGCCTCACCGTCGCCTGGAGGTCACCGTCGTCAGCCTCGAACGTCACGTGCCGTCCGTCGTCGAGCTGTCAGTCCATGAGGACCGGAACGCGGAGCAGGAGCAGGACCGATGACCGCATGGATCGTCCCCACCGTCGCCACGCTCGCGATCATCGCGCTCTCGGCGTTCTTCGTCGTGCTGGAGTTCTCCATGCTGGCCGCGCGGCGGCACCGGCTCGAGGAGGCCGCCGAGACCAGTCGCTCCGCCCGGGCGGCGCTGCGCGGACTCAATGAGCTGACCGTCATGCTCGCCGCCGCGCAGCTGGGCATCACCGCCTGCACCTTCGCCCTCGGCGCGGTCAGCAAGCCGGCCGTCCACCACGCGCTGGCTCCGCTGCTGGAGGCGACGGCCCTGCCGCTGTGGGCCGCCGATGCGGTGTCCTTCACCGTGGCGCTGCTGCTGATGACGTTCCTGCATCTGGTCGTCGGGGAGATGGCCCCGAAGTCCTGGGCCATCGCCCATCCGGAGCGATCCGCGCGGCTCGTCGCGGTCCCGGCCCGCGCGCTGGCCCGGCTGCTCCACCCGCTGCTGAGCGTGATCAACGGCCTCGCCAACCGGCTGGTCTCCGCCGCCGGGGTGGAGCCGGTCGACCGGGCCGCCGTCGGCGGCTACGACTCCGAGACCATCCACCAGCTCATCCGGCACTCGACGGACGCCGGCGCGCTCGACGAGGCCTCCGGCGGCCAGCTCACCCAGATCATCGCCCTGGAGACGCTGCCGGTCGAGGAGGTCAACGCCGGGCGCCGCCGGTCCGGCACCACGTCCCTGCCCGCGGGGGCGACGATGGCCGACGTCCAGCGCGCCGCCGCGCAGACTGCGCATCTGCGGATCCTGCTCCACGGCGACCGCCCGGCGGACGATCCGCGGATCGTCCACGTCCGCGACACGCTCACCGCCGATCCGCAGGATCCGGCCGTCGAGGTCTCGCGGCCGACGCTCGTGCTGCCGCCGGGCACGCCCGCCCCGCAGGTGCTGCAGCGGATGCGCGAGACCGGCGAGCAGCTGGTCGTCGTCCGGACGGAGGGACGCCCGCTGACCGGAGTGGTCACCTGGAACGACATCCTGCGTCGTGTCTGGCCCGAGTCGGCCCGGCAGGCGTAATCCGGCAGACGCAGCCCGGCGCCGGCGCCCGGCCCGGTCAGGTGACGCGGCTCAGACGGTGCGTCTCAGGAGACGCGGCTCAGGAACGACCTTCGGCGAAGCCGTTGAAGCGGGCGGCGACCGCCTCGCCGCCGACGGGGTCGGTGGTGACCAGCATGATCGTGTCGTCGCCGGCGATGGTGCCCAGCACGTCCTCCAGCCCGGCGTGGTCGACGGCGCTGGCCAGGAACTGCGCGGCCCCGGGCGGAGTCCTCAGGATGACCAGATTCGCGCTGGCCTCCGCGGAGACCAGCAGATCACGGCAGAGGCCCACCAGCCGCGCCGTCGTCGCCGCCTCGGTCTGCTCAGCCTGCAGCTCGCGCTCGTGGCCTTCGCCGGGCACCGCGTAGATCAGCGCGCCGTCGGCGCCGCGGACCCTAGCCGCGCCGATCTCCACCAGATCGCGCGAGAGCGTGCCCTGGGTGACCTTCAGCCCCTCGTCGGCGAGCTCCTGGGCGAGCTCGCCCTGCGAGCGCACACTGTGCCGGCTGATCAGCTCGCGGATCTTCGCCTGGCGCGCCGTCTTGGTCGCCGGAGCGGTCATCGCCGCTCCGCCGCGCGGACCTGGGAGACGGTCTGCTCGTCGGCCCGTCCGGACTCCACCAGCAGCCAGGCCATCAGCGCCTTCTGCGCGTGCAGGCGGTTCTCCGCCTCGTCCCAGACCGCCGACTGCGGCCCGTCGATGACCTCGCCGGTGATCTCCACTCCTCGATACGCCGGCAGGCAGTGCAGCACCAGGGCTCCCTCGGCGGCCTGCGCCATCGCCGCGGCGTCGACGCGGTAGTCGCCGAAGAGCCGCAGCCGCTGCTCCTTCTCCTCCTCCTGGCCCATCGACACCCAGGTGTCGGTGGCGACGACGTCGGCGTCGGCGAGCGCGACGGCCGGGTCGGCGGTGATCGTCGCCGAGCCGCCGGTGACCGCGGCGCGCTCCTCGGCGGCGGCGACGATCGCCGGATCGGGCCGGTGGCCGTCGGGGCCGGCGATGCGCACGTGCATCCCGGCGTTGACGCCGGCGAGCAGATAGGAATTGGCCATGTTGTTCGCCGCATCGCCCAGATAGGCCAGCGAGCGGCCGGACAGCTCGCCGAGCTGCTCGCGGACGGTGAGCAGATCCGCCAGCAGCTGGCAGGGGTGGTAGTCGTCGGAGAGCGCGTTGATCACCGGGGCCGCGGAGTGCGCGGCCATCTCCTCCAGGCCGGACTGCGCGTAGGTGCGCCAGATGATCACCGAGACCATCCGCTCGAGCACGCGGGCGGTGTCGGCGATGGACTCCTTGTGGCCCAGCTGGGACTCGCCGGGGTTGATCACCAGCGGCGAGCCGCCCAGGGCCGAGATCCCGGCGGAGAAGGAGAAACGGGTGCGCGTGGAGGTCTTGTCGAAGAACACGGCGGCGGTCTGCGGGCCGGCCAGGGCACGGATCGCGTAGGGATCGGCCTTCATCCGCGTCGCGAGGGTGAGCACGCGGTCGAGTTCCTCGGGGGCGAGGTCGAGGTCCGAGAGGAAGTGGCGGGTGCTCATCAGTTCTCCTTCGCGGCGGCGAGCAGGACGGGCAGGGCCTCGACGAAGCGCAGCACCTGCTCCTCGGCGATGTTCAGCGGCGGCGCCAGCCGCAGCGTGGTCGGCCCGGTGGCGTTGATGATGAAGCCGGCGTCCAGCGCAGCGGCCACCACCGCCGGGGCCAGTCCGGCGGCCGGGGCGCGCTGCGCATCGGCCTGCAGCTCGACGCCGAGCAGCAGCCCGGCGCCGCGGACTTCGGCGACGCCGTCGACGGCGGCGAGCGCGTCGGCGAGCGTCCCGCCCACGGCGCGGACGTGCGCCAGCAGCCCCTCCTCCTCGATGCCGGCGATCGTCGCCAGCGCGGCCGCCGTGGCCGGCGGGTTCCCGCCGAAGGTGGTCCCGTGCTGGCCGGCGGCCAGCAGCGCCGAGACCTCCTCGCCGCGGGTGATCAGCGCCCCGATCGGGAAGCCGCCGCCGAGTCCCTTGGCCAGCGTGACGGCGTCGGGGTCGACGCCGGCGGAGGCGAACCAGGCGCCGGTCCGGCCGACGCCGGTCTGGACCTCGTCGACGATCATCAGCGCCCCGGCCTCCCGCGTGATCGCGCGGACGGCGGCGAGATAGCCCTCGGGCATCGCGCGCACCCCGGCCTCGCCCTGGATGGGTTCGACGACGACGGCGGCGACGGTCTCGTCGACGGCGGCGCGCAGCGCCTCGACGTCGCCGGCAGGCACATGCTCGACCCCGGCAGGCATCGGCTCGAAGGGCTCGCGCTGGGCGGGCTTGCCGGTCATCGCCAGCGCTCCCATGGTCCGGCCGTGGAAGCTGTCGTCCAGCGCGATGATCCGCGGCCGTGCGGCGCCGCCGTGGCGACGGGCCAGTTTGAAGGCGGCCTCGTTGGACTCGGTGCCCGAGTTGGTGAAGAACACCTTCGACCCCTCCGGCGAGGCGGAGAGCCGCAGCAGCGTCTCGGCCAGCGCGACCTGGGACGGGCTGGTGAACAGATTCGAGATGTGGCCCAGCGTGGCGACCTGCTCGCCGATCGCCGCCGTCACCCGCGGATGGGCATGGCCCAGGGCGTTGACCGCGATCCCGGCCAGCAGGTCCAGGTACTCGCGGCCGTCGGCGTCGACGACGGTGGCCCCGGAGCCGCGCACCAGCACCCGCTGCGGGGTGCCGAAGACGCCCAGCAGCGCGTCGCGGTAGCGGCCCAGCAGCCCCTGCGAGCTCGCCGCGGCGTCGGCAGCATCAGTGGTCTCGCTCAACGGTCCTCCTCCGCATCGGGCACGACCTGGGTGCCCACGCCTTCAGTGGTCACGACCTCCAGCAGCATCGAATGCGGCTCGCGGCCGTCGACGATGTGCGCCCGCGGCACCCCGCCCTCGACGGCGGAGAGCGCGGCGGTCATCTTCGGGATCATCCCGGCCTGCAGATCGGGCAGCATCTCCTTCAGGTCGGAGGCCGCCAGCGAGGAGATCAGCGAGGAGCGGTCCGGCCAGTCGGCGTAGAGCCCCTCGACGTCGGTGAGCATGACCAGCTTGGCCGCCCCCAGCGCCGAGGCCACGGCGGCGGCGGCCAGGTCGGCGTTGACGTTGAGCACCTCGCCGGTCGGCCGCCCGGCGGCGTCGAACTCCGGGGCGATGGTGGAGATCACCGGGATGCGCTTGGCCGCCAGCAGGTCCTGCACGGCGTCGGGGTTGACTCCGGTGACCTCGCCGACCAGCCCGAGGTCGACGTTCTCGCCGTCGACGGTGACCTGCTTGCGCACTGCGCGCAGCAGCGCCGCATCCTCGCCGGAGAGGCCGACGGCGTAGGGGCCGTGCGAGTTGACCAGGCCGATGAGCTCGCGGCCGACCTGGCCGGTGAGCACCATGCGCACCACGTCCATGGCCTCCGGCGTGGTGACCCGGTAGCCTCCGCGGAACTCGGACTCCACGCCGACGGCCTCGAGCATCGTGTTGATCTGCGGGCCGCCGCCGTGGACGACGACGGGATTGACTCCGACGTGCCGCAGGAAGACCACGTCCTCGGCGAAGGCGCGGCGCAGCTCGTCGTCGACCATGGCGTTGCCGCCGTATTTGATGACGATGGTCTCGCCGGCGAACTTCTGCATCCAGGGCAGCGCCTCGATCAGCGTGGCCGCCCGCGCGCCGGCGGCGGCCAGCGGATCGGACTGCCGCGGCTGGTAGCTCGTGGAGGTGGGGTTCACAGGGGTCCTCACGATGGGTCTGGTCGGCGGATCCGGCGTCGACGAATCCGGACTCGGCGGATCCGGCCGAGGGTCAGCTGGAGTAGGCGGAGTTCTCGTGCACGTAGTCGTGGGTGAGGTCGTTGGTCAGGATGGTCGCCTCGGCGTCGCCGGCCTTGAGGTCGATGGTGACCTCCACCTGGCGGCCGGAGAGGTCGACGAGCTCGCGGTCCTCGCCGATGCCGCCGGACCGGCAGATCGTCACCCTGTTGACCGCGACGTCGATGGTCGCCGGATCGAAGGCGACGTCCGTGGTGCCCACGGCCGAGAGGATGCGCCCCCAGTTCGGGTCGCGGCCGAAGATCGCCGTCTTGAACAGATTCGAGCGGGCGACGGCGCGGCCGGCGGTCTCGGCGTCGGCCTCGCTGGCGGCATGGACCGTGGTGATCGCGATCTCGTGGGCCGCCCCCTCGGCGTCGGCGATCAGCTGGGCGGCCAGATCCCGGCACACTGCGGTGAGCGCGGCCTGGAACTCGGCCAGGTCCACGCCGGCGGGGTCGGCGTCGGAGTTGGCGCCGGAGGCCATGGCGACGACGGTGTCGTTGGTGGACATGCAGCCGTCGGAGTCGGCGCGGTTGAAGCTGACCCGCACCGCCTCGCGCAGGGCGGCGTCGAGGTCGGCCGGAGCGATGACCGCGTCGGTGGTCACCACGGAGAGCATCGTGGCCATGCCCGGGGCGAGCATGCCCGCGCCCTTGGCCATCCCGCCGACGGTGAAGCCGGTCCCCGCGGCCTGGGAGGTCTTGGCCACGGAGTCGGTGGTGCGGATGGCGTCGGCGGCGGCCTCGCCGGAGACGGCGTCGTCGGACAGCGCGCCGACGGCGGCGTCGACGCCGGGCAGCAGCGCCTCCATGTCCAGGCGCGTCCCGATGAGTCCGGTGGAGCAGACCAGCACGTCCTGGGAGGAGAGCTCGAGCGCCTCGGCGACGTGCTCGGCGGTGGCGTGGGTGTCGGCGAAGCCCTCCGGGCCGGTGCAGGCGTTGGCCCCGCCGGAGTTGAGCACCACCGCCTCGGCCCGGCCGTCGTCGATCGCCTGCTGCGACCAGAGCACCGGGGCGGCGGCGACGCGATTGGTGGTGAAGACGGCCGCGGCGTGCTTCTCCGGGCCGGTGTTGACCACCAGGGCGAGGTCGCGCCCGGACGGCTTCAGTCCGGCCCCGACGCCGGCGGCGGTGAATCCTGCGGCGGCGGTGATGCTCATGGTGCGACTCCCATCATGTCCAGTCCGGCGGTCTCGTCCAGCCCCAGGGCCAGGTTCATCGACTGCACCGCGCCGCCGGCGGTGCCCTTGGTGAGGTTGTCCGAGGCGGAGACGACGACCGCCCGGCCGGCGTGCTCGTCGACGGCGAGCTGCACGGTGATGTGGTTGGAGCCGACGACCTGCTTGGTGGCCGGCCACTGCCCCTCGGGCAGCAGGTGGACGAAGGGCTCGGCGTCGTACTGTGCGGCGTAGGCCGCCCGCAGCTGCTCCGCCGTCGTGCCCGGGGCGAGCTTCGCCGTCGAGGTGGCCAGGATGCCGCGGGACATCGGCGCCAGCGTCGGGGTGAAGGAGACCTGCACGTCGGCGCCGGCGGCGGCGCGCAGGCCCTGCTCGATCTCCGGGGTGTGGCGGTGCACGCCGCCGACGCCGTAGGGGCTCATCCCGCCGGAGACCTCGGAGGCCAGCAGATGCGGCTTCAGCGACTTCCCCGCCCCGGAGGTGCCGGTGGCCGCGACGATCACGATGTCCTCGCGCTCGACCAGTCCGGAGGCGACCGCCGGGGCGAGCCCCAGCAGGATCGTCGTGGGATAGCAGCCCGGCACCGCCACGCGGCGGGTGCCGCGCAGCCGGTCGCGGCCGCCGGGCAGCTCGGGCAGCCCGTAGGGCCAGGTGCCCTGGTGCGCACCGTCGTAGAAGGCGTCCCAGTCCGCCGACGACTCCAGGCGGTGGTCGGCGGCGGCATCGATGACCAGCACGTCCTCGCCCAGCTGGGCGGCGATCTCGCCGCTGGCTCCGTGCGGCAGGGCGAGGAGGACGACGTCGTGGCCGGCCAGGACCTCGGCGGTGGTGTCCTCGATGGTCCGGTCGGCCAGGGCGTGCAGATGCGGCTGCACCGCGCCCAGCCGCTCCCCGGCCGAGGAGTGCGCCGTGACGGCGCCGACCTCGACCTCGGGATGGGCGGCGAGCAGGCGCAGGACTTCTCCCCCGGCATAGCCGGAGGCTCCGGAGACGGCGACGCGATAGCTCATGCCGGCCAGTCTACGCCGATGTATGCAGGTTCATCAATATTTATGCATATCCGATGCGGCGGGGAGCTGCCGGGCGACGGGCCGGCGATCAGCGCGGAACGACTCCGCGCTCCCCGGCGGCTGTTCGGCGCGACCAGGTGATTTCGGTACTCTGTGCGCATGGTCGACAACACTGTGTATCCCGAGGACCTGCCCGATGCCGCGCAGGTCGTGCGCGCCGAGCAGGCCGGCGGACCGGACGTCCTCTCCCCGGCGGAGACCGCGCTGCCCGAGCCCGCCCCCGGCCAGGTCCTGGTGGAGACGTCCGCGGCCGGCGTCAACTTCATCGAGACCTACCAGCGCGCCGGCGTCTACCCCGTCGAGCACCCCTTCGTCCCCGGCACCGAGGGCGCGGGCCGGGTGATCGACGTGGGCGAGGGCGTCGAAGGCCTCGCCGTGGGCTCACGGATCGCCACCAGCGAGGCCGCGACCGGCACCTACGCCAGCCACTTCCTGGTGGAGGCGGCCAAGGCGGTCCCGGTGCCCGACGACATCAGCGACGAGCAGGCCGCCGCCCTGCCCCTGCAGGGGGCCACCGCCCACTACCTGATCAACTCCACCTACCGGGTCTCGCCCGGCGAGACGGTGCTGACCCATGCCGGCGCCGGCGGCGTCGGCCAGCTGCTCACCCAGCTGCTCAAGGCCAAGGGGGCCCGGGTGATCACCACGACGTCGACGCGGGAGAAGGCAGAGATCGCCCAGGCCGCCGGTGCCGACCACGTGCTGGACTACCAGGACTTCGCCGAGCAGGTCCGCGAGATCACCGCCGACGCGGGCGTCTCGGTCGTCTACGACGGCGTCGGCCGGGCGACCTTCGAGGGCTCGCTGCGCAGCCTCGGGGTGCGCGGCACCATGGTGCTCTTCGGCGGTTCCTCCGGCCAGGTGCCGCCGCTGGACCTGCAGGAGCTCAACGCCCGCGGCGGCCTCTACATCACCCGCCCGGCGCTGGCGTGGTACCTGCGCAACGCCGAGGAGCGGGCCTGGCGCTTCTCCGAGCTGTTCAAGGCGCTGGGCGACGGCACGCTGACGCTCTCCATCGGCGCGACCTACCCGCTGGCCCAGGCCGGGCAGGCCCACGAGGACCTGGAGAACCGCCGCACCACCGGTAAGCTGCTGCTCAAACCCTGATCACGCCCGGCCCGCCCGCCGGAACCGACCCCGCCGACGACGACGGCCCCTCGCCCCGGAGCACCGGAGCGAGGGGCCGTCGTCGTTCTGCAGGATCGTGAAGCCGTGCGCGGAAGGTGCCTCAGCGCTGGGTCGCGCCGTGGCGCCGCTCGGCCAGTGCGACCGCGTGCCCGCGGGCCTCCGAGGCCTCGTCGGCGGTCAGCGTCCGGTCCGACGCGCGGAAGCGCAGCGCGAAGGCCAGCGACTTCCTGCCGTCCTCGATGCCCTCGCCGGCGTAGACGTCGAAGAGCTCGACGTCCTCGAGCAGCGCGCCGGCGCCCTCGGCCAGCGTCGCGCGCAGCTCGCCGGCCGGCAGCCTTGCGTCGACGATCAGCGAGACGTCCTGCGTGGTCTGCGGGAACGTCGACAGCTCGGCGGCGGTGACCTGCTCGGGCGCGGCGGCCAGCACCGCGGAGAGGTCCAGCTCCACCGCCGCGGTGCGCGCGGGCAGATCCCAGGCCTCGACGACCTTCGGGTGCAGCTCTCCGGCGACGCCGATCCTCGTGCCCGCCGCGGCGCCGTCGGCCGCCGGCAGCCGCAGCTCCGCAGTGCGCCCGGGGTGGAAGGCCTGGTGGGCACCCTGGACGACCTCCAGCTCGAGGCCGACGCGCTCGGCGACGTCGCGGGCGACCTCGATCGCGTCCGCCCAGTCCTGGCGGCGCCCGGAGGCGCCGACCTCCGCCGCCGGCTCGGCGCCGCAGAGCGTCGCGGCGACGTGCCAGGGCTGGTCGGGGATGCCGGCGACCAGATCGGCGAGGACCTCCTCGCCGGGGTGGACGCCGAGACCCGGGATCTCCGCGCTGCCGACCTGCTGGCCGGGAAGGAAGACCGCGCCGGCCTCGTAGAGCGCGAGGTCGGCGAAGCCGCGGGAGACGTTGCGCCGCAGCGTGTCCAGCAGCCCGGGCAGCAGGCTGGTGCGCAGCGTGGCGTGCTGGGCGGCGATCGGGTTCACCAGCCGCAGCATCGGCCAGGGCTCCGCGCTCTGCTCGGCGCGGCCGAAGAGCGTGTTGGCCTCCTCGGAGAGGAAGGGGTAGCTCAGCGTCTCGGTCAGTCCCGCGGCCGCCAGTCCGTCGAGCACCTGGCGGCGGCGACGCTGGTCGGCGGTGAGCCCGCGGCCTGCCGGCGCCTGCGGCAGGCGCGCCGGGATGCGGTCGTAGCCGACCAGCCGGGCGATCTCCTCGACGAGGTCCTCGGCGATGGTCAGATCCGGCCGCCAGCTGGGCGGGGTTACGTCCAGCCGGCCTGCGGAGTCGGGGCCGACGACAGTCGCTCCGATCGCGCGCAGCGTCTCGACGATCTGCTCCTCGGTGTACTCCACGCCGGTCAGCCGCTGCGCCAGCGTCGGGTCGAAGGACACGACCGGCGGCAGGGCCGGGTCGCCGACGGCGGTGATCTCGCCGGAGTCGGTGCCGGCGGCCAGCTCGACGAGCAGCTCGACGGCGCGCTGGGCGGCGAGATCGGGCAGCAGCGGGTCGACGCCGCGCTCGTTGCGCTTCGAGGCCTCCGAGGGCAGCTTGTGCCGCCGCCGAGTGCGCCCGATGGAGATCGGGTCGAAGTGGGCGGCCTCGATGAGCACCGACGTGGTCGTCTCTCCGACCTCGGTCTCGCCGCCGCCCATGACGCCGGCCAGTCCGATCGCCCCGCGGTCGTCGGCGATGACCAGGTCCTCGGCGTCGAGCGCGCGGGCCTTGTCGTCCAACGTGGTCAGCGTCTCGCCGGCGGCGGCGCGGCGTACGCGGACCGGGCCGCGCAGCTGCTCGGCGTCGTAGAAGTGCAGCGGCTGGCCCAGCTCCCACATGACGTAGTTGGAGATGTCGACAGGCAGCGAGATCGGACGCATGCCCGCCAGGCGCAGCCGGGAGGCCATCCAGGGCGGAGTGGGCGCGGTGACGTCGACGCCGGTGACCCTCCGCGCGACGAAGCGGTCGCAGCCGGCGGTGCCGTAGATCGGGGACTCGTCCTCCAGCCGGACCTCGTGGCCGGCCGCCGCCGCCTCGGGGACGACGATCTGCGCGGCCGGATCGACGACCTCGGTGCCGGTGGCGTGGCCGTATTCGCGGGCGACGCCGCGCATCGAGAAGGCGTAGCCGCGGTCCGGGGTCACATTGATCTCGGCGGCCTCGTCGGTCAGCCCGAGCAGCGCCAGCGCGTCGGCGCCGACCTCGGGGTCCAGCCCGAGCGTGGAGAGCACCAGGATCCCGTCGTGGTCCTCGCCGAGACCCAGCTCCTTGGTCGAGGCGATCATCCCGGCCGAGACGTGGCCATAGGTCTTCCGGACGCTGATCCGGAAGTCGCCGGGCAGCACCGCGCCGGGCAGGGTGACCACGACTTTGTCGCCGACGTCGAAGTTGTGCGCCCCGCAGACCACGCCCTGCACACCGTCGGGCTCGATGCCCTCGTGCGTGAGCGTCTGGGGCTGTCCCTCGGGGACGACGCGCACGCGGCACCAGTTGATGGTCTTGCCGTTGGTCTGCGGCTCGGGGGTCTTCTCCAGCACCTCGCCGACGACGACGGGACCGCTGATCTCCTCGGAGGGCCGGTGGACGTCCTCCTCCTCGAGGCCGACGCGGACGAGCCGGGACATCAGGTCCTCGGCCGTGCCGTCGACGTCGAAGCTGGTGTACTCGCGGATCCAGGACAGGGGGATGCGCATGCCCTCAGACCTCCATTCCGAAGTGCTGGCTGAAGCGGACGTCGCCTTCGATCATGTCGTGCATGTCGGACACGCCGTTGCGGAACATCAGCGTGCGCTCCACGCCCATGCCGAAGGCGAACCCGGTGTGGCGCTCCGGGTCGACCCCGGCGGCGCGGAGCACGTTCGGGTTGACCATCCCGCAGCCGCCCCACTCGACCCACTGCGGACCGCCGGCGGCGTCGGGGTGCCAGACGTCCATCTCGGCGCTGGGCTCGGTGAACGGGAAATAGGCCGGACGCAGCCGGATCTCGGCCTCCTCGCCGAACATCTGGCGGGCGAAGTGCTCCAGCGTGCCGCGCAGATCGGCCATCGTCAGGCCCTCGTCGACGGCGAGCCCCTCGAACTGGTGGAAGACCGGAGTATGGGTGGCGTCGAGCTCATCCGTGCGGAAGGTCCGTCCGGGGCAGAGCACGTAGGTCGGCAGCTCGCGCTCCAGCAGCGAGCGCACCTGCACCGGGGAGGTGTGGGTGCGCAGCACCAGGTGGGCGTCCTTCGGCTCGAGGAAGAAGGTGTCCTGCATCTCCCGGGAGGGGTGGTCCGGCGCGATGTTCAGCGCGTCGAAGTTGAACCATTCGGACTCGACCTCCGGGCCCTCGGCGATCTCCCAGCCCATGGCGGTGAAGATGTCGGAGACCCGCTCCTGCAGCACCGAGAGCGGGTGCCGGGCTCCGGGGCGACGGCGGCGCGGCGCGGCGGTGACGTCGACGGCCTCCTCGACGAGCATCCGCTCGGCGTGCTCGGCCTCCAGCACCTCGGTGCGCGCGGCCAGCGCCTGCTGGATCCGGCCGCGGGCCTGGCCGAGCAGCTTGCCGGCGGCGGCCTTCTCCTCCTTGGACAGGTCTTTGATCTGCCGGTTGGCCAGCACGATCGGGGCCTTGTCCCCGGTGTGGACCAGTCGCGCGGTCTTCAGCTGGTCGAGGTCGGCGGCGTCGTCGAAGGCGGCCAGCGCCGCGTCGACGCAGCGCTGGACGGCCGCCTCGTCGAGCGGATGAGGTGTCTCGGGCGTGGACATTCTGCTCCCGTGGAAGGCGTTCATGAATGATCCCGCTCAGTCTATGCGGTCGGCTCTCCGAGCGCAGATCGCAGGACGCGCGTCCAGGGGTGGAACTGCCGTGGACCGCCGCCGAGGAGGCTCGCGAGGAGCGTGTCGAACATACGATCTGACAGGTTCTTCACAGACTCCGCGGGATCGAACACCTCTTCTATTCCGCGGCGCGGCGTCTTGCAGACTACCTAGAATACGTGTTCTAATGGCAAGGCGCGATGGGAAGCGCGACGCGCGCAGAAGCCCTCCTCACTGCTTCTGCGCGCGTCTCCCATGCCCGGACCCCGACACCACGCCGAGTGCCACCTCCTCAGCGTCTTGACCTGCGCGATCCCGGCGACCAACGATGGACTCGCCGCCAGGAACCGGATGAACGAGGAGCCTGCATCATGAGCGCATCCCACGAAGCCCTCCCCCACCGGATCGGATTCGGCACCGCCCCGCTGGGGAACATGTTCCGCGACATCCCTGAGGAGGAGGCGCGGGCCACTCTCGACGCCGCGTGGGAGCAGGGCGTCCGGTACTTCGACACCGCGCCGTTCTACGGCGCCGGACTGGCCGAGACGCGGCTCGGCGCGATGCTCGCCGAGCACGACCGGGACGAGTACGTGCTCAGCACCAAGGTGGGCCGCTATCTCCTCGACGAGGAGGAGGAGAAGTCGGGGCTCTTCGCACAGGGACTGTCCCACCAGGTCGTGACGGACTACGGCGCCGAGGCCACGCGACGCTCCATCGAGCAGAGTCTCGAGCGGCTGCGGACCGACCGGCTGGACTTCGTGTTCGTCCACGACGTCTCCCCCGACTTCCACGGCGACGCCTGGCTCGACCACCTCGCCGCGGCGCGCAACGGGGCCTTCCGCGTCCTCACGCAGCTGCAGGAGGAGGGCATGATCCGCGGCTGGGGCCTAGGCGTCAACACCACCGAGCCCATCGAGCTCGCTCTGGACCTGGACGAGACCCCGCCGACGATGAGCCTCTCGGCGACCCAGTACACCCTGCTGCAGCACGAGCGGGCCCTGGAGCGCATGATGCCCGCGACGGCGTCCCGAGGCGCCGGAATCGTCGTCGGCGCCCCCTACAACTCGGGCGCGCTGATGGGCGGCGACCACTTCGACTACGGCGAGGTGCCGCCGGAGGTCGGCCGACGGGTCGCCGCGCTCGGCGAGATCGCCGCGCGCCACAGCGTGGGCCTGAAGGCCGCCGCGCTGCAGTTCTCCACCGCCCATCCGGCCGTCGCTGCGGTGATCCCGGGATCGAGCCGGCCGCAGCGCATCGGCGAGGACCTCGCCGCGCTGCAGGAGCAGATTCCGGAGGCGTTCTGGCAGGAGCTGCGCGAGCAGGAGCTCATCGCCGCCGACGCCCCGGTCCCGACGAGCTGAGCAGCACGGCGGCACGGCCGGCGGGGTCCGGCGAGGCTCCGCCGGCCGGCCCGCGGGACTCCCCGGGGCTCTGCCGCCGGTCTGCTCAGCCGCGGGAGCGCTCAGCTGTCCGCGGCGTGCTCGGCATCCTCGGCGGCGCGGGCCTCTCCGGGCCGCTCCCGGCCGAGCTGGTGCAGCAGCTCCTCGACGATCGGCACGTCGGCGGGGATCCAGTCGTGCTCGAGCAGCGATTCGTCCACCGGGGCCCAGACGAGCTGATCATGATCCTGCAGCGGGGCCGGCTCGCCGTCGACGACCGTCCCGAGGAACAGCCGCATCACCGCCGTGCCGACGAGCGGCCATCCCAGCCCCGGGGAGAATCCTGCCGCAGAGGAGCCGACGAGCTCCTCGCCGAGCACCGCCTCGATGCCCAGCTCTTCGCGCAGCTCCCGGTGCACTCCGTCCTCCGCGGTCTCGCCCGGCTCGATCTTGCCGCCGGGGAACTCCCACATCCCGGCGATCGCGGCGGGACGCGTCCGACGGGCGATCAGCAGGCGGCGCGGTCCGCCGTCGGCCGATTCGCGCAGCAGCGCCGCGGCGCCGACGACCGTCCGCGACGCCCGGTCCTGCTCACCGGCCATCGGGGCGCGCTCCGGTTCCGTCCTGGGCCTCGCAGAGCTGCTTCAATCGGGCGACGGAGGCGGCCAGCTGGTCCGCCGTCGTGGCTCGGGCCTTCGCCAGCCGGCGCTCGTCGGCCAGGCGGGACCAGTCGTAGGTATGGGTGACCTCGGCGCGCCCCTCGGCGCGCGATGCGATCGACCAGCGCCACAGATGCCCGGCCGGCTCGGCGCCGACGTCGGCGGGCATCCAGGCGATGAGTTCGCCCTCGACGAATTCCACGACGTGGTTCTCCCGCGTCAGGCCGTTGGTCAGCCGGGTGCGGAACACGTCGCCGACGGCCGTGACGCGCTGCTCGGCCGCGGCGTGGTCGAGATTGTCGTTCCCGTCCCAGGCGATCTGGCGGGACGGGTCGGCGATGTGCTCGAAGAGCGTCGCCGGATCGGCGGAGACGACGTCGCGCGCGGCGACCACACAGGCGCAGTGGCCGGGGTCGTAGGCGACGTCCTCCGCCCCGTTGTCTCCGTACGAGGCGCTCCCCCGCGGCGCGTCGGCACCGCCGGGTGCGGAGGATGCTGAAGCCATAGGGCCAGACTACGTCACCACTCGGCGCCGGATGGCGGAACAGCGGCGCTGCAGGAGGCGACCGTCCGCCGAGGATCTGGCGTCGAGAGGCCCGGCCGGGCGTCGCCCCGGGGATCGACCCCGGGCGCCCGAGCATTGCCCGGGCCGCCGTGTCGGCGCCAGACTCGTGGACCGGAGGTGCACCGCATGGACATCACGATCGTCGAAGGCGACATCACCGAGCAGCAGATCGATGCGATCGTCGACGCGGCCAACTCGTCGCTGACAGGTGGCGGAGGCGTCGACGGCGCCATCCATGCCGCCGCGGGCCCGGAGCTGCTGTCCCACTGCCGCGCACTGCGCGAGGAGGCCTGGCCGGACGGGCTGCCGCCCGGAGAAGCCGCCGCGACGCCCGCCGGCCGGCTGCCGGCGACCCATGTGATCCACACAGTCGGACCGAACCGTCATGCCGGACAGACCGACCCCGCCGTGCTGACGTCCTGCTTCCGCCGCAGTCTCGAGGTCGCGGTGGAGATCGACGCCGTTCGTGTCGCGTTCCCGGCGATCGGCGCAGGCGTCTACGGCTGGGCGGGCGCCGACGTCGCCGAGGCCGCGCGCAGCGCCCTCGGCGAGATCGCAGCCGACACCACCGGACGCTTCGATGCGCTCGAGGAGGTGCGCTTCGTGCTCTTCGACGGGGCGACGGCCGAGGCCTTCCGCACCGCCTTCGCCGGCGGGGCACGCTGACCGGGTCGGATCCCGGGCCCTCTCAGGCGCGCTGGTAGTCGGCCCAGTCGAAGGTCTCGCCCACGTCGCGGGCGTTGAGCGCATAGGCGATCTGCCCGTCCAGGCTCTCCCGGAGGAGATCGGCTTGGCCGACGTGTCGGGCCACCTCGGCGATCAGGTGCTGGCAGATCCAGCGCACGTTCCAGGACTCCAGGTCTTTCGGGAACCACGGGGCGTCCGGCACCGGGACCCGCGCGTCGAGGTCGACCGCGGTGAGGATCGGTCGCACCAGGTCCCGGACGTGCTCGAGGCGGGCCCGCAGCTGCTCGCCGGTGAGCTCGGGGACCTCCCGGCCGGTGTGGAACCCCTCGAAACCGGCGGCGAGGTCCTCCGGGGACGCCGGATGCCGATCGGCGAGCAGGCCGCGGCTCTGCACATGGTCCAGCCAGCGGGCGACGGCCTGGGTCACGTGGGCGAGCAGGCCCGCCAGGCTCAGCGGGCTGACCGTCGGCGTCGCGCGGAGCGAGGCATCGTCGAGGTCGATCGCGGCGATGCGCAGCTGCTCCAGCTGCTGGACCAGGTACGTCGCCAGCGCGTCGCGCTCCTCTGTGACGGCGGGGGTGATGAACGGCATCGTGGCCTCCTGGCGGATCGTTCGGTCTGCGGGACGAATCCAGCATGCCCGGCCGTCCAGGACAGATCATGTCCGCATCCTCCGTCTACGGTGAGGACATGGCCGACGCCGGAGAGACCGACCCCACCCGCCGGGCGCTGCAGATCCTCGGCATCCTGCAGGCACGCTCCTCCGCCTCCGCCACGGAGCTCGCCGCACGCCTGCGCGTCACCGAGCGGACCGTCCGCCGCGACATGCAGCGCCTGCGCGACCTGGGCTACCGGGTCGACGGCGAGGCCGGACAGGGCGGCGGCTACCGGCTGGCCGGCGGATCGGACCGGCCGCTGCTGGTGCTCGAGGCCGACGAGGCCTCGGCCGTGGTGCTCGGGCTCTCGCACCTGACCGACCTGGGGCTCTCCGGATTGGAGGATCCGGCGCTCTCCGCCCTGGCAAAAGTCGCACGCACGATGTCCCCGACGCTCTCAGCCCGGGCCGAACGGCTGCGCCGCGGCACCGCCGTCGTCGGCGAGCGCGCCCAGACCGCCGACGTCGAGCAGGTGGCCCGCCTGGCCGAGGCCGCCGCCGAAGGACGGATCATCACGGTGACGCACCGACGTCGTGACGGCGCGACCACCGACCGGCGGATCGATCCGCACCGGGTGGTCGCCTTCGCCGGGCGCTGGTACCTCTTCGGCTGGTGCCACCTGCGCCGGGACTGGCGCACCTTCCGCATCGACCGTCTCACCGACCTGCACGTCACCACCCTGCGGCAGCAGGTCCGCGTCGCCCCGGACGCCGCCGGCGCCGTGCGACGCGCCGTGCTGCACTCCCCCTATCCGCAGCTCGCCCGGGTGCTGGTCGAGGCCCCGGCCGAGGAGGTCCGCGCGAAAATCCCCGCCCGTGCCGCCGACGTCGAACCCGCCGACGACTCCGCGCGCACGCTGATCACCGCTGGCGCCCACGACCTCACCGGGCTGGCGCTGCATCTGGCGATGCTCGAGCTGCCGCTGGAGGTGATCGAGCCCGTCGAGCTGGTCGAGACGCTGCATCGTCTCGGCGAGACGCTCTGTTCGGCCGCTGCCGTCAGCGCAGCGGGACGAAGCGGTACTGCCCGTGCCGAGTGATCTCCAGACCGTCGGAGTCGCGTCGGATGCGGTGCATCTCGCCGCGGACCGGCACCACCATCACCCCGCCGGCCTGCTCGCCGTCGGGCGCGAGGAGCTGCTCGACGAGCTCCTCCGGGATCCGCGGGGCGTCGGCGGAGACCAGGATCCGGTCGTACGGGGCGTGCTCGGGAAGTCCGAGCACTCCCGGGCCGGCCGCATGCACCTGCACGGTTCCCGGACACCGGGCGGCGACGACCTGTGCCGCGGAGGCGGCCAGGTCCGGCTCCAGCTCGACGCCGTGGACCACCCCGGCCTCGCCGACCAGCACCCCGAGCAGCGCGGCCGTCCAGCCCGACCCGGAGCCGACGTCCAGCGCTCGCTGACCGGGCCGGATGTCGAGCAGACGCAGCATCCGCGCCACTGTGGTCGGCTGGGAGTTGGTCTGTCCGCAGCCGATGGCCAGCGGCTCGTCGGCGGCGCTGTGGCACCTCACCGAGACCGGGAGGAAGTCGGCACGAGGCACCTCGGCCATCGCCCGGGCGACGGCGTCCTCGGCCGGCCCGTCAGGCCCCTGCTGGATGGCAACCATGATGCCTCCAGGATAGGCGCGACCGGCGGGCGAGGACGAGGCTCGGCCGGTCGGCGGCGGCCGGCCGCCGTCGACACATCGTCGTCGGCTCTGCAACGGCCGAGGCGACGGCATAGGATGCACAGTGTCCCCGACTCCCCGACATCCTGTGGTGCCATGACCTCCGCACGCCGCTTCCCGCAGTCCGTCTACCGGCACGGCGACGAGCCCGACGCCCGGTTCACGCTGGCCAACGAGCGCACCTTCCTGGCCTGGATCCGCACTGCGCTGGCGCTGATGGCCGCCGGCGTCGCCCTCGAGGCGCTGGGCACGGGGATGCACACCGGGCTGCGCCTCGCCGCGGCGCTCGTGCTGATCCTCGCCGGCATCATGACCGCCGCGATGGCCTGGTACGGCTGGAAGCGGACCGAACGGACCCTGCGGCTGCGGAAGCCGCTGCCCGCTCCGCCGATCGGCCTGCCGCTGACCGTCATCGCCGTCGTCGTCGGCGTGCTCGTCGGCCTGGCGATGCTGCTGGGGTGAGGCGATGAGCAGCGCCGTCGACGATCAGCTCTTCGACCCCGGGCTGCAGCCCGAGCGCACTGCCCTGGCGTGGCGGCGCACCGGGCTGTCGATGATCGCCGCCACGCTGATCGCCCTGCGGACTGTGCCCCAGCTGCTGGGCGCCTGGACCCTGGTGCCGCTGCTCGGGCTCGTCGTCGCCGCCGTGGCGGCCACGTGGATGGCCCACCGCCGCTACCGGGCCCATCACGCGCGACTGACCGCCGGAGAGGGCGACCGGGTGCCCTTCTCCGGCGGCCGGCTGGCCGCGCTGACGGCAGTGGTCACGCTCGGGCTCGGGGCGGCCTGCCTGTCCTTCGCCGTCACCCGGTTCTGAGCCGGGCGCGAGGCCTCAGGCCGGCACGCGAGCCGAGACGTCGTCGAGGGCGGCGAGCTCGTCGTCGCCCAGCTGCAGCCGCACCGACTCCATCAGCGCCGGCAGCTGCACGGCGGTCCGGGCGCTGGCGATCGGCGCGGCGACAGTGGGCCGACTGCACAGCCAGGCCAGCGCGACGGTCGGGATGGTCACGCCGTGGCCGGCGGCGATCTCCTCCAGCGTGGAGATCACGCGCAGCCTCTCCTCGGAGACGTAGCCGGAGGCCATCTGCTCACGGTCCGCGCCGCGGAGATCCTCGGCGCCGCGGTACTTGCCGGTGAGGAAGCCGCTGGCCAGCGCGAAGCAGGGCATCACCGCCAGATTCTCCTGGGCGGCGACGCCGCCGCCGGTTCCATCCCGGTGCAACGTCCCATCGACGGCGGTATTCCTGGCCTCAGCACCGTCGCCGAAGCTCGTCGGCCGAGGTCACGGACGCCTCGCGGCGGCGTCGGCGCCTAAGCTGGCAGGGTGCTCTCGCTGCGATCCTCCGTGCCGCTGACCGTGCTCTCCGGCGTCCTGCTGGTCGTCGCCTCCTGTGCGGCGGTGCAGGGGTCTGCGGCGCTGGCCTCCACGCTCTTCGACGTGGTGAGTCCTGCCGGAGTCGTCGCCTGGCGTCAGCTCTTCGGTGCGGCGACGCTGCTGATCATCGCGGTGATCGCCCGGCGCCTCGGCGCGGCCGGGGCGCTGCTGCGCCGGCGCCCGCGCGGCGAGTGGGGACTGGTCCTCGCCCTCGGCGCGGCGATGGCGGCGATGAATCTCAGCTATTACGTCGCCGTGCGCGTGCTGCCGCTGGGCGTGGCCGCGACGATGATGTTCCTGGGCCCCTTCGCCCTGGCGGCACTGGCGTCGCGGCGCGGGCGTCAGCTGATCGGGCCGCTCCTGGCGCTGCTCGGCGTGGTGCTGATCAGCCGACCCGGCGGCGCCGTGGACGTCGCCGGGCTGCTCCTCGGCGCGCTGGCGGCCGTGGCCCTGGCGGTCTACACGATCTGCTCGGGCCGGCTGGGCGATCGCGGCGGCGTGGACAGCCTGGCACTGGCCTCGGTCGTCTCGGCGATGCTGCTCAGTCCGATCGCGGCGTCCCACGCCGCCGAGCCCACGCCGGCGGCCTGGGCGGTGCTGGTCGTGCTCGGCGTCGTGGGGATCTCGGCGACGTTCCTCTGCGACTTCCTGGCGCTGCGGCTGCTCGGCGCCCGGGCGGTGGCCACCCTCTTCGCCCTGGATCCGGTCATCGGGGCGATCATCGGGGTGATCTTCCTGGCCGACGCGCTGAGCCTCGGCGTCGGCGCGGGGATCCTGGCCGTCGCCGGCGGCGGCGCGCTGACCATGCTCACTGCGACCTCCCGCTCCCGGGCGCCGCGGCCGGAGACCGACCGCGGCGCCGGAGCCGAGGAGGCGGAGCCGAACGAGGGAGTCAGCGGGTCGGGTCGATGAGCAGCTTGCCGTTCGCTTCGCCGCGGCGGCTGACCTCCATGGCCTCGGCGGCCTCGGCCAGCGGGACGGTCCGGTCGACGACGACGTCGAGCGTGCCGTCGGCGAGCCGGCCCAGCAGCTCGGCCAGCCGCGGCCCGTCGGGACGGACCCAGACCCAGTGGCCGCCGCGCTGTTCGACCGAGGGGTCGGCGATGGAGATGTGCCGGCCGCCCTCGGCCAGCACCGCAGTGGTCTGCTCGAGCACGCCGCCGACGAAGTCGGCGACTGTCGTCACCCCCTGCGGCGCCAGCTCGCGGACTCGCTCGACCAGGCCGTCGCCGTAGGCCACCGGCTCGACGCCCAGGTCGCGCAGCCGCTGGTGGTTGGCCTCGGAGGCCGTGCCGATCACCCGAGCGCCGGCGTCGACGGCGAGCTGCGCGGCCAGGTGGCCCACGCCGCCGGAGGCGGCATGGATGAGCAGCGTGTCGTCGGCGGTCAGCTCCAGGATCTCCAGCGAACGCTTCGCAGTGAGTCCGGCGAGCGGCAGCCCGGCGGAGGTCGCCAGGTCCACGCTCTCGGGGACCTTCGCCGCCGACGTCGCCGGCACGGCCACGTGCTCGGCGTAGGTGCCTCCGTGGACGTAGTCCTTCCGCGCGTAGGAGGCGACGCGGTCGCCGACGGAGAACTCGGGCACGTCCGGGCCGACGGCCTCGACCACGCCGGAGACGTCCCACCCCGGAGTCACCGGGAAGACGACGTCCATCATGGCGTCCAGCCCGCCGGCCATCAGCTTCCAGTCCACCGGATTGACCGCCGCGCGCTCGACGGCGATCAGCACCCAGCCCGGCCCGACCTTCGGCGCCGGCATCTCGGTCAGGGTCAGGTTCTGCGGGTCTCCGTATGCGGAGTAGGTCATGGCACGCATGTCCACGGCAACGTGAATGCGGAGCCGATCATTCCGAGCCCGCGGACCGGCGGGCGCGGCCCCGACGGTCACTCATCGGCGACGAGCCCCTCCTCGCGCAAGTAGTCCCAGGCGACCGCCGCCGGCTCCTCGCCGCCGACGTCGACGCGGGCATTGAGGCCGCTCATCGTCTCGTTGTCGAGGCGCTCGGTCAGCGGCGTCAGCAGGTCGGTCAGCTGCGGATGCTCGTCCAGGACCTCCTCGGCCAGCACCGGCGCGACGTTGTACTTGGGGAAGTACTGCTCGTCGTCCTCGAGCACCACCAGGTCCAGCGCGGGGATCCGCCCGTCGGTGGTGAAGACTTCGCCGAAGGTGCAGGCGCCGTCGGCGGTCGCCTGGTAGATCGCACCGAGGTCCATCACGCGCCGACGATCCTCCGGCGCCTCGTCCAACCCGTAGTGGCTCAGCAGCGGTTCGAAGCCGTCGTTGCGGGCGGCGAACTCGGCGTCGATGCAGTAGGTCTGCTCCGACGGCGGCAGCTCGTCGATCTGCGAGAGCCGCGTGATGCCATGCTCCTCGGAGGTCTTGCGGGTGACGGCGAATCCGTAGGTGTTGTTCAGCTCGGCCGGCTCCAGCCAGGCCAGACCGTTCTCCGCGTCCGCGTCGCGGACGGCCTCGTACTGCTCGCGCACGTCGATGATCGGATCGTCGTTCCCCATGTAGGTGATCCAGGCGGTGCCGGTGTACTCCCACTGGAAGTCCATCTGTCCCTGCAGCATCGCCTGGCGGACGCTGTTGGAGCCGGGCACATTGGTCAGGTCCTGGACGTCGGCGCCGGCCGACTGCATAAGGATCACCGCAATCTTGCCCAGGATGATCTGCTCGGTGAAGTTCTTCGACCCGACGTCGAGGCTGGCTCCGGAGAGGTCGACGCCGGCGACGTCGCCGGTCAGCCGGCCCGTCGGCGAGAAGCCGCCGGCGGTGCCCAGCCCGCATCCGGTGAGCAGGAGCACCGAGGCCAGCGCCGTCGCCAGCACCTGGACGAGCCGCGGACAGCGCCCGACGGGCCAGCGGCGGCGTGGTGCGCTGCGGATCGGAATCATGCGTGTCATGCCAGCCCCTTCGGCGTCGCGAACAACTCCATCACCCGGCCGGTCCACTCCACGAGCAGCGCCAGCAGGGCCACCAGGAGGGCGCCGGAGACCAAGATCGAATGGCGGAACATGATGATGCCGGTCTGGATGAGCGTCCCGAGTCCCCCGGCATCGATGAACGTGGCGAAGGCGCCGGCGCCGACCAGCAGCACCAGGGCGGTGCGCACTCCGGTCATGATGACCGGCAGCGCCATCGGCAGCTCGACGCGGCGCAGCACCTGGAACGGCGACATGCCCATCCCCCGGGCGGCCTCGATCACCGCCGGGTCGACGCCGCGCAGCCCGGCGACGGTGTTGGCCAGCACCGGTAGGAACGCGTAGACGGTCAGCGCCAGCACGGCGGTCCAGAAGCCGAAGCCCACCGCCAGCGCGAGCAGCACGATCACGCCGATGACCGGGGCGGCCTGGCCGGCGTTCGCCGCCGCGGTCACCGCCGGAGCCAGGAAGCCCGCCCGGGCGCGGGTGAGCAGGATGCCCAGCGGCACCGCGCAGCCGACGACGAGCACCGCGCAGACCAGCACGATCAGCACGTGTTCCAGGGCCAGCTGCCCGACGGCGTCCCAGGCCAGCGCGCGGGCCTCGATGTCGCCGAGGTCCGCGGAGGCCCGCCACAGGCACCAGCCGGCCAGCACCACCAGCACGACAGCCGGCAGGCCGAAGAGCAGCAGCCGATCCTCGCGGGAGAGCGCGGTGGTGCGCATCAGGCCGCCTCCACGCGGAGGCTGCGGATGTGCTCGGTGACCGCGTCGTAGGTGATCACGCCGATGTAGGCGTCACGCTCGATGACCATGGCGCCTCCGTGGCTGGAGACCAGCATCGAGTCCAGCGCGTCGGAGAGCGTGGAGCGGTGGTCGACGACGGTCTGCAGCTCGGTGGTCGGCTCGGAGACGACGGCGTGCCGGCCCAGCGTGCGCAGGAAGAGCCACTCGCGCGGCCGATCGCGCTCGTCGAGGATCACCACCGAGGACTCGCCGGCGGCCTCGACCCGAGCGGTCACCTCGGCGACGTCCTCGCCGATCCGGCAGGTCTGAGGTTCGGTCAGCTCGAGGTCTCCGACGCGCAGCAGGGAGAGCTGCTTGAGCGTGGAGCCGGAGCCGATGAAGTCCGCGACGAAATCCTCCGAGGGGGCGGCGAGGATCCGCTCGGGGGTGTCGTACTGGGCGATGCGCGCGCCCTCGTCGAGGATCAGGATCCGGTCGCCGAGCTTGATGGCCTCGTCGATGTCGTGGGTGACGCAGACGATGGTCTTCTGCAGCTCATCCTGGATGCTCATCAGCTCGTCCTGCAGGCGTTGCCGGGTGATCGGGTCGACGGCGCCGAAGGGCTCGTCCATGAGGATCACCGGCGGGTCGGCGGCGAGTCCGCGGGCGACGCCGACCCGCTGCTGCTGACCTCCGGAGAGCTCGCGCGGATGCCGGTCGCGGTAGATCCGCGGGTCGAGGCCGACGAGGTCGAGCAGCTCGTCGACGCGCGATGCGATGCGCCCGCGATCCCAGTTCAGCAGCTTCGGGACCAGGCCGACGTTCTCGGCCACCGTCATGTGCGGCATGAGGCCGCCGCCCTGGATGACGTAGCCGATGGAGCGGCGCAGCGTCGTCGGGTCCTTGGTGGTGATGTCCTCGCCGTCGAGCAGCAGCCGCCCCGAGGTGGGCTCGATGAGCCGATTGATCATCTTCAGCGAGGTGGTCTTCCCGCAGCCGGAAGGGCCGACGAACATCACCGTCTCGCCGGCCGGGACGGAGAGCGAGAGCCCGTCGACGGCCGGAGACTTCTGGCCCGGATAGCTCTTGGTCACGTCGACCAGCTCGAGCGCGGCGCCGGTGGTGGTCTGCTGGGTCATGCGCGGATCCCCCTGGAGGTGGTGAAGCGGGACAGGAGCACGAGGAGGGCGTCGAGGAGGAGGGCCAACACGATGATGCCCACGGTGCCGACCACCGCGTAGTTCACCGCGTTGGCTCCCCCGACCTGCGTCAGGCCGGTGTAGATGTAGCTGCCCAGTCCGGGACCCAGCGCATAGGCCGCGATGGCGGCGACTCCCATGGACATCTGTGCGGACACCCTGATGCCGGTCATGATCACGGGCCACGACAGCGGCAGGCGGACGCGCCAGAACACCGCCGACCCACTCATGCCCTGGCCGCGTGCGGACTCGATGATCGTGCTGTCCACGCCCTGCAGGCCCACCACAGCGTTGCGGAGGATCGGCAGCGCGGCGTAGAAGGTCACCACCACGACCGACGGGACCGTGCCGATGCCGACCACCGGCAGCAGCAGGCCGAGCAGCGCGAACGACGGGATGGTCAGCCCGACGGCGGAGACGGCGTTGGCCACCGGCGTGAGCCGGCGGATCGTGGTCACCAGCACCGCTAGCCCGACGGCGATCACGGCGGCGAGGATCATCGACTGCACCACCAGCGAGGTGTGCTGATAGGCGCGGAAGAGGATGTCCGCCCACCGTGAGTCGATGAAGGCGATCACAGATCCAGCTCCTCTCCTGCAGGCGGCACAAACGACAGTCATCTTAGTCGCGCGGCCGAATTTTTCCAGTCGGATTCCTCGCCGGCGGCCTCGGACGGCGTGCCGTCACCTCTGGTCAGAGCAGCAGATTGAGCGCCCCGACCGCAGTGAGCACCAGCACCAGCCGGTCGAAGAGCCGCTGGGAGATCCGCACGGCCAGCCAGCGCCCGACACAGGCGGAGATGACGACGCCGGGCACCAGCACCGCCGCGATCAGCGCTACCTGGGCGTCGAGCAGCCCGAGGCCGATCTGGAAGGGCACCTTGGTCAGGTTGATCGCGAAGAAGAACCACGCGGCGGTGCCCAGGAAAGTGCGCACCGGCAGCTGCTTGGCCAGCAGATACATGCTCATCACCGCGCCTCCGGCATTGGCAACCATCGTGGTGAATCCGCCCAGCCAGCCGTAGCCGAACGCGGCGGCGCGCCCTGAGGAGGGCTGGGCGGCAGTGCGTCGGCGCCACAGGGTCAGCACCAGCAGCGCCAGCAGGATCGTCCCGATCACCCGGCGGACGACGGCATCGTCGGCCAGTCCGAGGAAGGCCGCCCCGACCAGCAGGCCGACCAGCACCGCCGGGACCAGGCGCCGGAGCGTGGCCCAGTCGACGTCGCGGCGGTACATCCAGACGGCGAAGAGGTCGCCGACGATGAGCAGGACCAGCAGCGCGGCGGTCGACTCGCGCGCCGGCAGGGCGGCGGCGAAGACTGCGACGGCCAGCGCGCCCGCGCCGGGCACCGCCGTCTTCGACAGCCCGACGATCAGTGCGCCGCAGGCCAGCAGGATCCAGGTCATCAGGTCGAGGTCGATCACCGGCCCAGCCTATAGGCGACGGCCGGCACCCCTGGCCCCGTCGGCGCGCGATCTGGTGCCCTGAGTTCATGCCCGTCGAGAGGATCGCCCCGATGCTGACCGTCGACGACGTCGGCGCCGCCGCCCGTCAGCATGGTGCCGTGCTGGGGATGGAACTCGTCATGGACCTGGGCTGGGTCGCCTTCCTGGCCGACGACGCCGGCCATCAGCTGGGCCTGATGACCGCCGACGCCTCGGCGCCGGTCAACCCGGACGTCTCGGTGTTCGTCGACGACGTCGACGCCGCGCACCGGGCCGCCGTGCAGGCCGGCGCGGAGATCGTGCATCCGCTCACCGACGAGGAGTGGGGCGTGCGGCGATTCTTCTACCGCGACTCCTCCGGTCGGGTGGTCAACGTGGGCACCCATCGCTGACGGCGATCACCGGAAACCACGTCATGCTGCGCGACGCCGCCACCGGCCTGTTCGTCACGCTGGTGCACCTGCGGCGCGGCTCCGTCCGTGTCGTCGGCGGCGATCGGCTCCGCCTCGGCGAGAGCATCGGGGCCTGCGGGGACTCCGGGAGCTCGACCCAGCCGCATGTCCACCTGCAGGTCACCGACACCGCTGACATGACGACGACGCGCGGCCTCCCGGTGCTGCACCTCGACTATCAGGAGTGGCCGTCCGGTGGAGGCGACTCGGTCGACGTCACGACCGGCGTGCCGGCCGAGAGGCCCGTCGTCGGGGGAGCTCCACCACGGCCGCCTCTCCCCGGAGCTTGAGCGGTGGAGCCGACGACGCCGAGCCCACGGCAACCGGACGGCTCGCCCCCGTCGCGACCGGGTTCAGACCTGCTGGGCGGTCCGGTCCCGGATGTCCTCCCAGTCGACCGTGCCCGGGCAGGCGGTGGCCCTGATGGAGTCATGCGGCACGATGGCGGTCATCGGGTCGAGCCCGAACTGTCGACAGAGGATCGTGCAGCGGTCCACCGAAGCCATGATCGTCTCCCAGGTGGGCGCTCGGTACTGGTCCGCAGAGTGTTCGATCCCGATGCTGCGCTGGTTGAACCCCCAGTCGCCTGCGTGCCAGGCAGTGTTGAACACGCTGACGTACTGGTGGACGCGTCCCTCCCCGATCCCGTAGTGGGCGCTGACCCCGGAGTCGGGGTTCTGGAAGGTCGCATCGGCCGCGGAGAGCCGCCCGACGATGTAGTGGATGACGATGCGGTCGATCGGCGTGCCGCCGCGACCCTCGGTGTAGTTGGGGGAGGTGACCCAGGTCGGCGACATGACTCAGTCCCCTTTGCCCAGCGGGCAGCCGACATCGCTGGCGGGGTTGGCGCGCTTGGATGCCCGGTCGTAGCGCGTCGGGGGCGGGCCGGGGACCTGCCCGCTGCGGCCTGGGGCGCCGGAGGCGGCGCGAGAACCGCCCGCGGCGTGTTCGGCGGCGGAGGTCGCGTGGGCGGGGGCAGCGGAGACCGCGGCAGCGGCGGCCACGCCGGCTCCGGCGACCAGCCCGGCCGCCCCGCCGGAGAGGAGGCTGCGTCTCGAAGAGTCCATGGGACGAAGGTATCCGGGCTTGAGGAGCGGTTCAAGCGTCCGACCCCGCCGTTCCGCCGCTCCCCCGATCCCAGCCCTCAGTCGCCCCGCGCATCGGTCGAGGCCAGATGAGCAGGCCCCGGCCGGCGGCCGGCCCGGGGCTGCTCCGGCACCGCGAGCAGGATCACAGCCCATATTTTTGCAGACTGTGCAAGTTTTTGGATACCGTCGCAGTCATGGAGGACGCGGAGCAGTCGGTCGGTGCCATGGGCCGGAGGGAGCACAAGAAGGTCCTGACCCGCCGCTCGATCCGCAGCGTCGCGCTGGATCTCGCCGTCGACGTCGGCCTCTCGCACCTGACGGTGGAGATGATCGCCGAGGCCGCCGAGATCTCGCCCCGGACGTTCTTCAACTACTTCTCCTGCAAGGAGGACGCCCTCGTCACCGATGCCGGGGCGGTCGCCGAGCTGCTGCGCACGCTCGTCGAGGCTCGGCCCGCGGAGGAGGCGCCGCTGCGCGCGATCCGCATGGCCATGACGGAGAACGACCCCGCCTCGCTGGTGCAGGCGAGCCGAACGCGCGCCCGGACCCGCCAGCAGCTGGTCCAGGAGCACCCGGCGCTGATGGCACGACAGCTGGGCAAGTACGCCCAGCTCGAACAGTCCTTCGCCGCGGCGGTCGCCCGGCGGCTCGACGCCGACGTCGACGAGGACCTGCAGCCGGCGCTGATCGCCGGTGCCGCGGTCAGCGCGATCCGCATCGCCGTGCGGCGCTGGACGACTGACGAGACGGCGTCGCTGGACGAGCTCATCGGCTCGGCCTTCGACCTGCTGGAGCAGGGCGGCACGACCGCCGCCGACACACACCACCGCTGACCGCGACGCACCCCGGCGCCGAACAGTCGGGGACCAGGCATGACAGATGAAGGAAGGTCGCCCCTTGTCGACTGAACACCGATCCCCCGACGTCGCCGGGGAGGCCGCCGGCCGTCGCGCCGCGGACTCGCCGCCGCAGCCGATCAATCGCCGCGTGGTGATGGCGGTGCTGGTCTCGGGCGCCTTCGTCATCATCCTGAACCAGACGCTGCTGAACACCGCCCTGCCGGCGTTCATGGCGGACTTCGGCATCTCGGCGAGCGCCGCCCAGTGGATGACGACGATCTTCATGCTGGTCAACGGCATCATGATCCCGGTCACCGCGTTCCTGATCCAGAAGTTCACCACGCGGGCGCTGTTCTTCACCGCGATGATCCTGTTCATCGTCGGCACTGCCATCTGTGCGGCCGCTCCGGTCTATCCGCTGCTGCTCGCCGGCCGCGTGGTGCAGGCCGCCAGCGGCGGCATCATCATCCCGCTGATGCAGACGATCCTCTTCGCCATCTTCCCGGTGGAGAAGCGCGGCAGCGCCATGGGCACCTTCGGACTCGTGATCGGCTTCGCCCCGGCGATCGGGCCGAGCCTCTCGGGCTGGATCGTCGACCACCTGCCGTGGCAGGTGCTGTTCCTGATGATGCTGCCGATCGCGATCGTCGACCTGATCATCGGGCTGTTCATCCTGAAGAACGTCACCGAGCGCACCTTCCCGCGCCTCGACGTGCTCTCGATCATCCTGTCCTCGCTGGGCTTCGGCGGCCTGCTCTTCGGCTTCGGCACCGCCGGCGACGCCGGCTGGTCCAGCCCCCAGGTCTTCCTGCCGCTGGTCCTCGGCGCAGTGGTGCTGGTGATCTTCATCCTGCGCCAGCTGAAGCTCCCCCAGCCGATCCTCGAGTTCCGGGTGCTGCGCTACCCGATGTTCACGCTGAACACCGCCCTGGGCATGTGCGTGTTCATCGTGATGATCGGTGGCATGCTCATCATCCCGCTGTACATGCAGAACATGACCGGCCACACCGCGGTGGAGTCCGGGCTGGCCCTGCTGCCCGGCGCGGCGCTCATGGGCCTGATGTCGCCGATCACCGGACGGATCTTCGACGCTGTCGGAGCGCGCTGGCTCGCCGTCCTCGGCTTCACCCTGGTGACCGGCTCGACCTTCTTCCTGGCCGATCTGGACGCCCAGACCACCTTCGCCTACATCGCCGGGGTCAACACCGTGCGGATGGTCGGCACCGCGATGGTCATCATGCCGGTGACCACGGCGGCGCTGAACCAGCTCCCCCGCCACCTGGTGCCGCACGGCACCGCGCTGAACAACACGCTGCGCCAGATCGCCGCCTCCGTGGGCACCGCCGGACTGGTCACCATCATGTCCGCCACGGCGCGCGACCCGCAGGTCTACGGCATCGAAGGGCCCATCCACGGCGCCAATGTGGCCTTCCTCGTCGCCGGCTCCGTCGGCGTGCTGGGCATCATCGGCGCCTTCTTCAGCAAGGACTCGAAGGGCACGGCCTCACGCGCCGCGGCCGGCGAGGTGCCCGCCGGCGAGGCCCGGGAGAACGAGCCGGCCTGATCCAGGCCGGCCGCGCGGCACGCCGCTCCTGCCGGCCTGGTCGTCGCGGAGGCGACGACGGCGCCCGGTCAGGGCGAGGCCTCCGGCGTGGTCTCGGCGTCCCGCCCCTCCGGCACCTCGGGTGCGCGCGGGGCGCGCCCAGGCAGCCAGCCGCGCCGGTCGGCCTCGATGACCAGGCGCAGCAGCAGCGTCCCGGCCACGGCGCCGGCGACCAGATCGGTGACCCAGTGCCACCCCAGCCAGAACGAGACCACGCTGGCATGGCAGGCGATCGCCGCGACGACGAGGGTCAGCCAGCGGGCCGCACGAGCCCCGCGCCGGGTCCAGTGGACCAACAGATAGACCACCATCCCGTAGATGAGCACGCTCTCGGCGGCATGGCCCGACGGGAAACTGATGCCGTACCAGCCCTCCCGCAGCAGTCCGCCGGCGAAGAACTCCGGGTTCCCCAGCTTCGGGGCCGGACGGGCGAAGAGGATCTTCATCCCGCCGATGCCGAGGAAGAAGGCGGCCTCGGCCAGCGCCGCGCACGCCAGCGGCCGCCAGGAGCGGTGTCTCCAGGCCAGCGCCCCGGCCACCAGGGCCAGCACCGGAAGACAGACCGACTGTCCGGCGACTTTGTCGAGCACGTCGCGGAAGAGCGGCAGCAGCTCCGGAGTGAGCTCCTCGGCCCAGTGACCGTGGAGACGGACGTCGAGCTCGGAGGCCGGGCCGAGGGCCAGCGCCGTGACCGCCGCCAGGATCGCCGCCAGCATGGGGATGGAGGTGAGTCCGGCGACGGCGGACTCAGCACGACTGCCGGGCGTCACACCTGTCGTCGGAGTGATGCGCGGCATGCTCGGCATCTGCGGCAGACGCGGCGACGACGTCGCCGGGACGGCCGCAGTCCCCCATCCGAAGACATCCTCCTCGGTCTGCGGGAGGCTGCCCTCCCCGATCCCTCTGTTCGTCACCTGTGCCCTCCGTTCCCGGGGCTCCCATGACGTCCCCCCGCTCTGACAGCATGCTGTCGAGGAACGCGGCCGCCGCGGGACGGTCACGCGCCTCCGCCCCGATGCTATCGAGGATCGGAGCCGCGCGGACCCCATCGAGGCACCGATCACCGGTCATGCCCGAGCGCGGAGCCACGCCGCCGTCGACGACGACGGCGCGGTCTAGGCTGGAACGATGGACACGCCAGAGCTGCTCGCCGAGCTGACCGTCCTGCAGCGCCGCTTCCACGCCGGTCTGCGCGAAGCTCCACCCGCCGCGCCCGTGCCGACCTGCGCGGGCTGGACCGTCACGGATCTGGCGGACCACCTGGCCGGCGTCCACGCCTGGGCGGCCATGATGGCGAGCGACCAGCGCAGCGTCCGGCCTCCGGCCCGCCGCGGGAACATCGCCGACCATTACGCCGGACGCGCCGACGAGCTGCACCACGCTCTCGCCCAACTCGATCCCGAAGCGCTCGTCCCGACGTTCGACGGCCGCGGCCCTGCGGCGTTCTGGCACCGCCGGCAGACGCATGAGACGCTCATCCACCTCTACGACCTGTCGCTGGCGCGGGGAACCGCCCCGCCCGAGACGGCCGTCGAGGTCTGGGCCGACGCAGTGGACGAGGTGGTCCATGTCCTCCACCCGCGCCAGGTGCGCCTCGACCGGACGAAGCCTCCGCAGGATTCGCTGCGCCTCGTCGCCGAGGATGCCGGCGCGCCGGGCGGCACGGCCTGGACTCTTCCGGCCGGGGCGGCGACACCGGCGGCGACGGTGACCGGTACGGCGCAGCATCTGGCGCTGGTGCTCTGGCGCCGGCTCTCCCTCGACGCCGCCGACGTCGTGGTCTCCGGCGATGCCGACGCCGCCCGCCGGGAGCTCGACGCCCCGGTGACGCCGTGAGCCGCGCCCGCGGCCCGGCCGCGACGACGTAGGCTCGAGCCATGGAGCATCTTCCGCTGAACTCCGGGCCGTCCATTCCGCAGGTCGGCTTCGGCACCGGCGGCACCCCGGACGCCGCCGAGCGCGTCGCCGCCGCCCTGCAGACCGGGTACCGCCACCTCGACACCGCCCAGCGCTACGGCAACGAGTCCGGCGTGGGCGCGGGGATCCGGGCGTCCAGCGTGCCGCGCGAGGACCTCTTCGTCACCACCAAGCTCGACGATTTCCACCACGCGCCGGCCGACGTCGACCGCACCCTCGACGAGTCGCTGGCGCGGCTCGGCCTCGACGCCGTCGACCTGTTTCTCATCCACTGGCCGATGCCGCGGCTGGAGGTCTCCTTCGTCGACACCTGGCGGGCGATGCTCGCCGCCCGCGACTCGGGACGGGCCCGCGCCGTCGGCGTCTCCAACTTCCAGCAGGATCATCTGGAGCAGATCATCGAGGCCACCGGAGAGGTGCCCGACGCCGACCAGATCGAGATCCATCCGACCTTCGCGAACGACACGCTGCGGGCCTTCTGCCGCGAGCACGGCATCGTCGTCACCGCCTGGAGCCCGCTGGGCAAGGGCGACGACCTGGCCGAGCCCGCCGTCATCGCCCTCGCCGAGCGGCTGGGGCGCAGCCCGGCGCAGGTGATCCTGCGCTGGCATATGCAGCGCGGCGACGTGATCATCCCGAAGTCCTCCCGCCCCGAGGGCATGGCGGCGAACCTGGACATCCTCGACTGGCGGCTCGAGGCGGAGGACGTCGCCGCGCTGGAGGCTCTGGACCGTGGCGAGACCGGGCGGCGCACTCCGCATCCGGACGAGATCGAACTGCGCGGCTGACCGTGGCCTCCGCTCAAGGCCTCGGACGAGCAGCAGGGGGCGCAGACGACAGACCGATTCGCTCCACCGCCCGAACAGCTCTGGCCGCGGCGGCCGGAGTCGAGTTGAATGGGTGTCATGTCCGCCTCGCGCCTCGCCGCCTCCCTCCTGGTGCCCATGACCGTCTTCCAGGCAGGTCTCGCCGCCGGAGCCCCGGCCACGGCCGCGGGAACTGCGGCGATCGCCCCGACGCGCGCCTGAGCTGCCGGGCGATCGCTGTTCCGTCACACTACGAGCTTCGCAGGAGGGAGCCCATGTCGCGTCCTGAGCACAACACCGCCGAGGAGGCGCTGACCGCCGCCGTCGGACTGCGGGCGCAGGTCGTCCTCGACCGGGTGCCGGCCGCCGTGGAGGACCAGTACGACGCCGTCCATCAGCTGCGCACTGCGGTGCGCCGGCTGCGATCGCTGCTGGCGGTCTTCCGCTCGCACTTTCTGGCCGAGGAGGTGACCGACCTGCGGCACCGGCTCTCGACGCTCGGCGACGTCCTCGGCGAGCCTCGCGATCTCGAGGTCGCCGCGGAGCTCGCCGGCTCGGTGCTGGAGGAGCTGCGCGCCTCCCGCGACGACGAGCCCGTCACGGAGGTCTCGGCGACGCTGATCGACTCGGTGCTCGAGGAGCGGGCGACGGCCCACGCGACCTTCGTCGCGTGGTGGGAGGACCACGGCGAGGAGCTGACGAGCGCATTGGAGGGCTGGGCCGAGGGCGCCCCTGTCGACCCGGCCCTGGCCGAGGAAGCGGCGAAGCCGTTCCTGAAGGACGCGCTCCGCTCCGAGGTCGCGCGCGCTCGGATCATGGCCGACCGGCTCGAGGTCGGGCTGCTGGAGGGGCCGGACGACCGGACTCTGGCCGACGCCCACCGCCTGCGCAAGGCGGGACGGCGTCTGCGCTACATCGCCGAGGCCTTCACCCAGCCTCCGGCGGAGGTACTGGGGAAGAAGGCCCGTCGCGCCGGCAAGCGCGGATCGCGGCTCCAGACAGTGCTGGGCGACCACCGCGACGCGCTGCTGCTCGGCGGCCGTGCCCGTCGCCTGGCGGTCGAGGCGTCGACGCCGGGCGCCGCAGACGATTTCCGGGCCTTCGCCGCCGTCGCCGAGGCCCGAGCCTCCTCCGCACTGGCGGACCTGCCGCAGGCGATGACGAAGCTGCGGTCCGCTGCCACGACCCTGGGACCTGTCTGAGGTGATCACGTCAGTGTGAATCGCATCCACGGCAGCTCCCGTCCGGCGATCGATTCGCTCGGCACTCGTCCGATCGTCTCCGCACCGTGCGCGGCATAGAACGAGGCGGCACCGGGGTCGGCTGTGAAAGTCAGCTCGCTGAAGCCACGTTCGGCCGCGGAAGACAGCGCTTCCTCCAACAGTCGGCGCCCGACGCCGGTGCCGATCGTGTCGTGATCGACGAAGAGGGCAGCGAGCTCGCCCGACGGCGGGGCGCCGGCGACCCGGGAGAAGCCGACGACCCTTTCCAAGATCTCAGCGACGGTGACCTGGGAGTCGGCGATCAGCTCCGGAGTGACCGTCAGCTCGTCCCGGCAGGCGTCGAGGAACGCGGAGGAATACCCCCAGTACGCCTTCGAGCGCATGGCCACTGCAGACAGAGCCGCGGCGTCGTCACCTCGCCCGGCGCGCAGAGTGACGTGCGGGTCCCGCTCCGATGTGTTCATCGCTTCCCTCCCGCTCCACCCGAAGCACGCCGAGGCTGCCGACGAGCCGCTGCGGGTCAGGTTTCCACGGTGAGGGTCGTTCGTCGAGACCCCGCGGAGACGCCCGGTCCTCGCCCCGGCCCTCACCCCGGCGCGGGCACCGGCTCGACGTGGTGCGCCCAGGCGGTGAAGACGCCGATCACCCGCGTGCCGGCCGCGCCGAACGCCGTCTCGGCGTCGGCACGCCACCGGTCCAGAATGCCGTCGGGCAGGCGCCGGGAGGAGGAGAAGGCCAGGACCGCCGCCGGCAGTCCGATCGCGGCGAGCGCGGTCAGCATCTCGCGGCGTTCCTCGTCGTCGACGAGCCAGTCGGTCTGGTCGATGAGCACCGGCGTCGGGTAGCCGATGTCGTTCTCGTCGCAGGGCAGCACGGCGAAGGTGTTCTGCGCGCGGTCGGATTCTTTGACGAGCAGGTCGACGACGTCGCCGGCCAGGTGCGGGGTCGAGAGCGGGCGGTCGGTCCAGTCGGGTGGAAGATCATCGAATGCCATGACTCGATCCTCGGCGAGCGCGGGGCCGCCCGCCAGCGGATCCGGGCCGATGTGGACGGAGCGTCCACAGCTGCGCCGAGGCTTTGACAGCGCGGACCGAGCTCGGTCCGCTCCCCCGCCCCGCGGTCCTCAGCCCCCGGCGGCGAGGAAGCGCCGCAGCACGGAGGTGAAGACCTCCGGCTGCTCGGCGTGGACCCAATGACCGGCCCCCTTGATCCGCACCAGATGCGCCTGGGGGAAGTGCTCGCGCATGGCCGGCCGGTGCTCCTCGGCGATGTAGTCCGACTCCGCGCCGGCGATCCAGAGCACCGGGCCGGTGAACTCGCGATCGCCCTGCTCCGGGAAGCCGCCGATCACGTCGAGCTCGGAGCGCAGCAGCTCCAGGTTCGACAGCCAGCGGAAGCCGTCGCCGTCGCGGACCAGGCTCTGCAGCAGGAATCCGCGGATCATCGACGACCGGATCGGCTCCTGCAGCTGCTCATCGGCCTCGCGGCGCGACGCCAGCGCACGCGGGTCCAGCTGGGCGAGGCTGTCGAGCAGGTGCTCGAACTCACCCCTGGATCCGCCGGAGGCCACCGGGGAGATGTCGACGACGACGAGCCGCTCGATCAGATCCGGGTGCCGCAGCGCGAGCACCATGGCGACTTTGCCGCCCATCGAGTGGCCCACCAGATGGACCGGGCCCTCGCTCGCGACGCCGGCGCGCAGCTCGGCGGCGATGAGGTCGGCCATCTGCTCGTAGTCGAGGTGCTCGGTCCACGCGGAGCGCCCGTGGTTGGGCAGGTCGACCAGCAGGCTCGCATGCTCCTCGGCCAGGCCCTTGGCGATCTGGGTGAAGTTCTTGCCCTGGCCGAAGAGTCCGTGGAGGAAGACGACTGTCGAGCCGTCGCCGTCGACTGTGGTGGTGTGCAGGGTGAAGTCGGATGCGTCGCTCACCGCACCAGCCTACGTGGCTCGTCCCGCATGCGCGGCAGATCGCCGCTGGACGGCGGTGAACACCGCCAGCGTCGTCGTCACCGACAGCACGGCCAGGCTCAGGGCTGCAACCGGAACCGCCTCGCGCAGGGCGACGGCGGCACCGGTGATCAGCACCAGCACGACCGCGGCGATGACCCGGGAGCGGGCGAGGCGCCCGAAGCGCGAGCGCAGGAACATCAGGTTGCCGGCCAGATAGACCAGCGGCCCCGCCGTCGTCACCAGCACGATCGCCGGGGTCAGGGTCCCGTGGGTCAGCCGCAGCTCGATCGAGACCGCCACGAGGACGGCGCCGAGGACCATGAGCGCATGGGCGTAGGCGAACGCCGTGCGCAGCGCGCCGGTCGAGGTGTCGCCGTGTTCGGCCCCGGAGCCCGCCAGGGCGAAGTAGTTCCACCAGAGGACGAAGAGCGACGCGAAGCCCACGCTCAGGCTTCCCACCAGGGGCAGGTCGAGGGGCGTCCGGTCGGCGACGGCGCCGCCCATCAGCAGGATGGACTGGCCGAGGGCCATGACGAAGACCAGACGGTTCCTCCGGGCCAGATGCTCGGCGTCGGCGTCCCAGAGATGCATCGGCGCCGACCCGACGAAGGGCACCCGGAAGCGGGCCAGCGGGGCGGCGTAGTCGACGACGACGGCGGCGAGCCAGAGCGGGATCCGCCACTGGTCCGGGGCCGCCGCGCCGAGGATCCAGAAGACGCCGGCGAACAGCGTCCACAGCAGCAGCATCCGGTAGTTGCGGGCCAGCTGCCGGCCGGCGAAGGCGAGCATCATGACCGCCGGCCGGAGGATCCCCATGAACAGGTAACACCCGACGAAGAGCCAGACGCGCTCGTCGAAGGCCGTCGGGATAGCGACAGCCATGCCCAGGGCGGCGAGCATCAGGACCACCGACAGCAGCTGGACGCGCGTGCGGAGCGGATCGAGCCAGTTCATCGCCCACGCGGTGTAGTTCCACCCCCACCACACCGCGGCGAAGAGGATGAGGGTCTGCAGCGCTCCGATGCAGCTGAGGTCGCCGAGCAGGATCTGCGCGAGCTGGACGGCGGCGAAGACGTAGACGAGGTCGAAGAACAGCTCCACAGGGGCCACGCGGGAGCGGCGCGCGGCCGGCCGGGCCAGGGAGGCGCGGGAGGTGATGCTCGGTGCCACGGTCACGGCCCCGAGCTATCCGGCGGCGTGGCGGAGCACGGTGACGGCGAAGTCGGCGTCGTCGTGCCAGGCGTGGAGCTGCCAGCTGGAGAAGCGGTGCTCGACCCGCAGCCCGGCCGAGGCGACGAACGCGTCGAAGTCCTCCAGGCGCAGATGGCGGTCGGTGTGGAATCCGACGAGCAGGAACCCGTCGGCGGCCACGCAGGCGGCGAGCCGGCGCAGCACCTGCGTCTCGGTGCCGGGGGCGAGGAAGACCATGACGTTGCCGGCCAGCAGGACGGCGTCGAGCGGAGCCGACTCCCCCAGCTTCTGCAGATCCAGCTCGGCCAGGTCGGCGACGAGATACCGCGGGCCCGGATGGTCCTCCTCGGCCGCGGTGATCAGTTCGGCATCGGCGTCGACGCCGACGACGGCGTGTCCGCGGGCATGGAGCTCCCCGGCGTGCCGGCCCGGCCCGCAGCCGGCGTCGAGGACCCGCGCATGCCGCGGCACCATCGCGTCGAGCAGACGCGCCTCGCCCACGAGGTCCTGCCCCGCGGCGGCCATGGTCCGGAACCGCTCGATATACCACTGCGAGTGGCCGTGTTTCGTCTCTGTCGCCCAGCGCGTCGGCTCTGCCATGCCACCAGACTACGGGCGGATGGAGCCGAGGCCGGAATCCCCCATGATCGGCGAGCTCATCGCCCGCGAAACCCGCTGCCGGCCCCCGGACACCGTCTCAGCGCATGTCGAAGCTCAGATGCGTGGCGTTCGGAGAGGCGACGACATCGGTCTGCCTCAGCGGCAGCGGCGCGTCCACCAGATCGAACAATCGCGTGCCCGAGCCCATGATGATGGGCGAGAGGTGGATGCGCAGCTGGTCCACCAATCCGGCGGAGAGGGCGCTGTCGATGACCTCGGCTCCGCCCATGATGACGACCTCGCGGCCTCCTGCCGCGTCGCGCGCGGCGCTGACGGCGGCCTCGACTCCGTCGGTGACGAAGGTGAATCCTTCGGCATGACGCGGCTTCTGCGGCACCGAATGCGTCAGGACGAACACCGGAGGAGTCTGCGGAGTCTCATGATCGTAGGCATAGTTGATCGAGTCGTCCCAGCCGTTCGGACCGTCCACGAAGTCGAAGGTGCGACGCCCCATGACCACCGCTCCGGTCCGCTCCCCTCCCCGCTCGAGGACCTTTCGATCCTCGGGGGACTCCTTCGAGTGGAAGGCCCACTGTTGGATGGCCTCGCCCCCGACGCCGAGTCCGTTCTCGGAGTCGGGGCCGGGCCCCGTGACGTATCCGTCCAGGGACATGCTGATGTCGGCACTGACAGTACTCATAGCGATCCTTCCGTGGGTGAGGAGCTGCTGCAGGTGATCGATCGATGGGCTCACGTGTCGATGACGACGTCCTGACCGTCCTGGACCGCCGCCCTCAGCGAGTTCTCGAAGACGTCGGGCGTCATCTCGGTGGAGAGGACGCCGCTCGACGTCACCGTGCTCTGTGCGACGTGCATGCCGCAGGCCGGCCCGTCCGCGTCGAAGAGGCGAGAACCGCCCCCGACCACGACCGGCGCCATGAGGAAGCGGTAGATGTCCACCAGCCCTGCCTGGTGCAGCGTGCGCGCCAGCCGGACGCTGCCGTGGACCTGCAGTTCTCGATCGTCGTCGACCGTCTTGAGCCGAGCGACGTCCTCGAGGAATCCGTCGCCGAGCGCCGTGCTGGAATCGGCCCAGATCTCGCCCAGCGGCGAGGAGGTGACCACATACTTGCGTCGGTTGTTGATCTGATCGGCCACGGCGTCCGCCGGATCGGTCACCTGCGGCCAGTGGGACGCGAAGGTCTCGAACGTTCGACGCCCGAGGAGGAGGGCGCCGCAGCGCCGAAACCACGCGTCGACCGCCTGACCGCAGCCCTCGTCGAAGTACGGCATCAGCCATCCTCCGCGGGTGAAGCCTCCCCGCGGATCCTCTGCGGCGCTGCCGGGGCTCTGGCTGACCCCGTCGAAGGTGGCGAAGAGATTGATGCTGAGTCTCATGGCGCGATCTCCGTCCGTGGTGATGGTCGATTCATGGCGTGCCGATGACGTCGTCCAGCGGCACGTGGAATGCCCGCACGAAGTCCTCCAGCACCGCATGCGGGCCTTCGATCTCGACAGCCCCGGACGTGATCGCCTCCGCGGCCGAGAGCCGACCGGCCAGCAGCAGCCTGAACTGTGGCCCGCCGTGGATGATCAGGGCCGGCGTCGACTCCGGCAGGCCGACGTCGACGGTGACCTCGCTCCCGTCCACGGCCGCCCACGCGCTCGCCGGTCCGACATGGATCGAAAAAGTCGCGGCGGTGATGGCCCCGGGGCGGTACGCCGCGCGCAGTGCCGCGGCCAACGAGGAGCTCGTGATGATCTCGTCCGGCGCCGGCACGCTCATCCGCTGCGCGCCCCACCGTCCGAGGCGATCGAGGATGGGCGTGAGCTCGGCCCCGTACGGGGTGAGCGTGTACACCACGCCTCCCCCCGGCTGCTGCGCGGCCCGACGTTCCACGATGCCCATCTGCTCCAGCTCCCGCAGCCGGGCGGTGAGCACGCTCGTCGGAACTCCCGGGAGCCCCTCCCCGAGGTCCTTGAATCGCCGGGGCCCCAGAGTCAGGTCACGGACGACGAGGAGCGCCCATCGCTCCCCCAGCACGCCGGCGGCCCGGGCCAGGCCGCAGAATTGCCGGTAATCCTTGGTCATAACTTCAGATTACGAAGTAACCTGTGGAAAAGCAAGCATGTGCCGGGCGCCGGGGTGCGACACACTCGCCCTATGGATGATCTGCACATAGTCCCGGGGCCTGGGATCCCCGGCGGCCTGCGCGTGCCGGAGGGAGAGCTGGCCGAGCAGTTCTCCCGTGCGTCGGGTCCGGGCGGTCAGGGTGTCGACACCACGGACTCGAAGGTGCAGCTCAGCCTGGACCTGGGCACGACGACGGCGCTGAGCGAGCCGCAGCGGCAGCACGTCCTCGATCGGCTCGCCGCGAGGCTCTCGGGCACCGTCCTGACCATCAGCGCCTCCGAGCACAGATCTCAGCGGCGCAATCGGACGGCGGCGAGACGAAGGCTCGCCGCGCTCCTGCGCGAGGCGGCGGCTCCCGACGCGGTCCGGCGGCCGACCCGGCCCACGAGAGGATCGCGGCGTCGGCGGCTGGACGCGAAGCGCCGGCGTTCTGAGACCAAGAGCTTCCGTCGGCGCCCGACGGCGGATTGATCCACACGCCGGCACGGGCCGGCGTCGCTCATCCGCGCGCGGGGCGGTAGCGGAGCAGGACGCCGCCGGTGTCCACGGCGTGGGATTCGAGGAGTTCGAGCGGCCGTGGGGTCTCGCTCGTCGTGAAGAACGGTGTGCCGGAGCCCAGGATCACCGGGGCGATGCCGAGCAGCAGCTCGTCGACGAGGTCGGCCTCGAGCAGGCTGTCCACCAGGTCCGCGCTGCCGAAGACGTAGATCGGGCGCTCGCCGAGCTGCTTCCGCCGCGTCAGCTCCCCGACGGGATCGGCGGTGGCCTCGGTGTTGTTCCATTCCGGCGCGGTGAGCGTGCGGGAGGCCACGAGCTTCGGGACGGCGTTCATGTACTCGGCGATCTCGGGCTCGTCCGTGTCGGCCGGCCAGTGGGCCGCCATGCCCTCATAGGTGATCCGGCCGAAGACGAGGAGTCCGACCTCCTCGCCGAACTGCAGGCTGAGACGACGCAGGTCCTCGCCCCAGATGTACTCATGGAGTCGCAGATCCCACAGCTGGTCTCCTTCGAAGAAGCCGTCGATCGAGATCACGTTCCAGACGGTGAGCGTGCCCACGATGATTCCTCCCTGGAGCGCCGCGCGGTGCGGATGGCACAGACCCTAGTGCGCCGGGAGCGGCACCACAATGGTTCGCCGATGATCATCCGGGCTCCCTCCGCAGGGTTCCGACGCGGTCGCGTCGCAGCATGATCACCAGGGACACCGCCAGCCCCAGGAGGATCACGGTGAACGGCGCCGCGGCGATCACCGCCGCGCTGCGCAGATCGTCCGGCCCTCCGCTGAGCAGCAGCACGGCGGCGAAGGCGGCCGCGAAGGACCACATCAGTCGCACCGGACGCGGGGGCTTCATCGCGCCGCCCGTCGTCGTGCTGCCGAGCATGAACGACGCCGAGTCGGCGGAGGTGATGAACAGCAGCGCCAGCACCGGCACCAGCACCACCAGCGCGATCTCCGTCAGCGGCAGAGTGTCGAAGACGGCGAGAGTGGCGATCGACTTCGCCTCCGAGGCGATCCCGGCGACCGACACCTCCCCGGCCAGCTCGCGCGCCAGCGCCGTGCCGCCGAAGACGGAGAACCAGACGATGCTGACCAGACTCGGCACCAGCACCACGCCGGTGACGATGCCGCGGATCGTGCGACCGCGGGAGATGCGGGCGATGAAAGTGCCGACGAACGGCGCCCAGCCGATCCACCAGGCCCAGAAGAAGTAGATCCAGTCCGCCGTCCAGGCGTCGCCGGCCGCGCCCTCCGTCGCGAGGCTCATCGGCACGAAGGTCGAGACGTAGTCGGCGACGCCGGTGCCGAGCCTCGTGACGATCGACCCGGTGGGTCCCAGGCTCAGCACGAGCACGAGCAGCAGGCCGCAGAGGGCGCCGTTGGCCAGGCTCAGGGCCCGGATGCCACGTCCCAGCCCGGTCATCGAGGAGATCGTGGCGAAAGTCATCAGTGCCACGATGATCGTGATCTTCACCCCGTAGGAGTCGGCCACGGCGAACTGGTCGGAGAGTCCCGCGTTGAGCTCGCCGGTGCCGAGCCCGAGCGAGGTGGCCACGCCGAAGAGGATCGCCAGCACCGCCAGAGTGTCGACGACGGCGCCGACCCAGCCGTCGGCGAGGCGCCCGAGCAGCGGGCGCAGCGCCGAGCTCACCAGCATGCCCCCGCCGCGGGTGAAGGCCGCATAGCCGATCGCGATCGCGACCACTGCGTAGATCCCCCAGGCATGCGGGCCCCAGAAGAGGAAGGAGTACCGCATGCCGGCGCGGGCCGCCTCCGCAGATCCTGGATCCGCGGCGCCGTAGGGCGGATCGGCGAGGTGGATGAGCGGCTCGGCCGTGCCCCAGAACAGGAAGCTGAGTCCGACGCCGGCGCTCACCAGCATCGTCACCCAGGAGACGACGCCGAACTCCGGCGCCGCATCCTGCCCGCCCAGGCGCTTCGTACCCGCCGGAGACAGCGCGAGCACGACGATGAAGACCAGCAGCAGCGACACGGTGATCGGATAGACGGGGCCGAAGGTCCCGACGACGACCTCGCGGATCGCCGCGAGGGAATCGGTGAGCACACGCGGGAAGAGCAGGCCGAAGGCGACGAACCCGACGGAGAGCGCCAGCGAGGCGTAGAAGACGGGCCCGAGGCGTGCCCGGGATTCCGGAGCAGTCGCTGGCACCTCCATGGCGCCAGAGTCTATGCCGCGGCGCGGGTCCGCCCAAGGGTCGGCCGACCTGCCCGAGGCCGCGGTGTGCGGCTGTGCTGGACGAGTCGACGGGGCCGGGTGCGTATCATCAGGGCATGGAACACTTCTTCGACACCATCCGCCGGATCGGATTCCGCCGCGGCCCCAAGCGCCTCATCGCCGGCGTCGGCGGCAGCCTCGCCGAGAAACTCGGGATGAACGTCTGGCTGGTCCGCCTGCTGCTCGTCATCCTCTCCCTGCTCCCTGTGGTGGGGATCGGCTCATACCTGGTGATCTGGGTGCTCACCCCGTGGCAGGACGGCCGCATCCCGCTGGAGCGGGCCCTCGGATTGCCGCAGGGGCCGCGCTGAGCCGGTCACGCAGTCAGGCCCTGCTCTTCTTCGAGGGGCAGCCCTAGACAGCGATGACTCGGCCAGGACACTGACGCCCCCTGCCGCGGCCGGATCGCGGCACCTGGATCTGCTCGAGAGCGGGTCTGCGGATTCTTGTGAATCGATCGCGGCGACCCAGTCGAGCGTCTAGGCGATGTCGGGCTGCTTCCATCGCCATCCTGGCAGCTCGGCCCCCGAAGTTCGTCGGGGTACTTCCTCGGCGCTGTCAGGCTCTTCATCCTTCCGGGGAACCAGCGCCTCCACCAGACCCGGGGCGATGCCGGCCCACTACGGCGCTGTGGAGGCACACCGCCGTCGGATCGATCATCACGCGGGCGCCGGCCCGTGGCATTCACGGGTCTCGCGTCGCCCCAGCAGCGTCACCGCGGTCTACGACGGCGACTGTCATACGAGGGCCACAGTTCCCTGTCCTCCGTCCATCCTCACCCGCTGGCCGTTCGTGAATCGACGGGTCGCATCTCGGATGCCCATGACTGCCGGGATGCCCAGTTCACGGGCTGTCACCGCGCCGTGGGAGAGAGCTCCGCCGCTTTCGGTGATGACACCTGCGGCTTGGTAGAACAGCGCTGTCCAGGCGGGGTTCGTCGTCCGGGCGACGAGGATCGCTCCGACGGGGAACTGCGGGAAGTCGTCGGGGCTGTGCACCACGAAGACCTCCGCCTCCACCTGTCCGGTGCTGCCGGCCGTGCCACACATGTCCGCTTCCTCGGAGAGGTCCGCGTCGGCTTCACCGTGCACCCAGTCCGGATCGGATTCGAGCGCCGCCCGGTAGCCGGCCCGCAGCTTCTGCGCCTCCGGCCGCAGCGAGGCCAGGGCGTCGGCGGACCCTTCGCGCAGCGCTCCCTCGAGGGTCTCGACGTGCAGGAAATAGACATCGTCCGGCTCGTCGAGCGCTTCCGCCTCGACCAGTCGCTGCCCCAGCGCGGAGAGCGCCCTGCGCATCGGCAGATTCAGCCGGGTCGTCTGGTAGTGCTCGAGGTCATCCAATGCCGTGTAGGTCCGCGCCAGGCGGATGACCTCCTGCAGGAAGTAGCGCAGATCGTCCGGCACCGCGTCCAGCACCTGCCGTTCGGCCTCCGCCTGCTGCGCCCGCAGCTGATTGGACGAGACCTGTGCGCCCGCTTCTCGGTGAGCGAGCACGCGCAGCTGGTTCACCACGATGTGCGGTGCGCCCACCCACGTGGGGTGGTACGCGTCGAAGTCGAGTTCACGATGGCCGTGGCGCTCGAGGAAGACGTCCAGCTCGCTCGCGAACGCGGGGAACTGCTCCCGCAGTTCATCCATCCGGCCTTCCGCGCTGGGTGCGGAGTCCAGCCACCCCAGCAGATCCGGTGTGGTCCTGATCGTCCGAGACAGCTGCCAGAGCTCGTCGTTGACTTGTCCGGTCTTCGTATCCGTCTGCGCCATCAGCTGGTCGAAAACCGACTGCGCCTGCTCGTCGGGCAGCTTCATCGACAGCAGCGTCAAGAGCCCCTTGTACAGCATGGACTGCGTGAGCGAGATCGCGATGTTGGGCAGGAAGTACCAGGAACCGAGATCGCTGATCTCACGCACATGATCCCAGAGGCCCTCGAGGTCCTTGTCCTCGAGCGAGGTGTGGGAGAGCCTGCCGATCCCCAGCAGGTAGGTGTCGAGGTCGCGCATCCACTGCACGGGCAGATCTTGGACCCACCCGTACTGACGGGCGATATCCGGCAATGACTGGCGGATGCTGTCGATGTCGCGGAACATGGCTGTGGGGAAGCGGCCGCTGTAGAGCTCCACGGCCGTCTGATTCCCGTAGATGTAGAAGTCCCGCATCGCGAACCACTTGTCGCCGAAGGGCGGCAGCCCCATGAGCTGGAAGCTGTGGCGCAGCGATGCGTGGAAGCCCGTCTCGACGAGGTCCCAGGTGAGCGGGGTGACGGGGTTCGGGTACCTCTCGGCGGACTCGTCGCGGGTCCAGCGCGCCGCCACCCGGGTGATCGGACGCGACTGCAGCAGGAAGAGGTCGCCGCCGCTCACGGCCCACTCGATGTCCTGGGGGAATCCGTAGTGGTCTTCGGCTCGCACAGCCAGTCGGGCGACCTCTGCGCGCATCTCCACGTCGATCGCCTCCGCCTCGGCCCGTTCCGGCGCGATGTCGACCTCCCGCGTCCCACCTTCGGCGTCGACGACGAGGGCCGCAGGCTTCGATGCGATGCGGATCCCCCTCTCCTCCGCCCCGTCCCGGCTGAGCAGGTATTCGTCGACCTCCGCCTCACCGCCCACCACTGTTTCGCCGAGCCCGTAGGAGGCATTCACGAGCACAGTGGTCAGATCGCCCCGCACCGGGTCGATCGAGAACGCGACGCCGGCAGCCTCTTCAGCCGTCACCTCGACCATCTGCTGGACGACGACGGCCATGGACGCCTGGAGGTGGTCGAGGCCCAGCCGGTCGCGGTACTTCATGGCGTGGATGTTCCACAGGGATGCATAGCAGCGCAGCACGGCGCGGGCGACCGAGGCCGCACCCCGCTCCCCCAGGAACGTGTCGTGCTGGCCGGCGAAAGCCGCGCCCGGGAGGTCCTCCATCGTCCCGGACGAGCGAACCGCGACCGAGCGATCCGCGAGTCCCACCTGTTCGAGTGCGGCGTCGACCTCCTGGACCCAGTTGTCCTCCAGGTCCATGCTCAGAAGGAGTTCCTGGACCTTCTCCGCCGCAGCTTCCGTCGTGTCCTCCTGCAGGATCCCGCGGATCTTCCGGCGAACCGGATCGAGAAGGGCCGCGTAGGTCTCTGCCGTCACGATGAAGCCGGGCGGGACCGGGAGCTCACGTGCGGACTTCGCGAGGCTCGCTCCCTTGCCTCCGGAGACGTCCAGTCGCGTGGCGTCGTCGTGGTTGAAGTCGATGATGCGGGACATGCGGACCTCTTCTGCTGCTGGTGATGGTTCGGACGAGGGAGAGAAGGATGGGGTCTCAAGCCAGCGGTGCCGTGTTCGGCTGCCAGCGGCGGGCCCGCACAAGTGCACGCCCGGCCACGAGGCTCAGCAGCCCCGCGCCGGCGAGGGCCGCGACAGCGGTTCCAGAACCGGTCGACGTCGCCCATACCGCCGCGACGGCGAGGATCAGTGCCCAGAGGACTGCGGCGCCGCTGCCTCCGAGCATCCGGAAGAATGTCACCGTGTTCCGCGCATCCGCCTTCCGTCCCACCCGCCCGGCGACCCACAGCACGGGGGCCACCGGCCAGTGGAGCACCAGACCGGCGCGACGGGGCCACGGACTGACGGGCTCCGCGGTGACGGGGGTCCGCGCCCGATGCCACGGCCCGGCAGGCGCCTCTTCTGTGACCGCCGGACTCGGCGAGGAGGTCGCCGCGCGCTGCTCGTCCAGGAACGCGGCGGCGAAGGATTCGCCGGCGCGCGCTCGGGCCGCGGCGCGGAATTGGACGTCGTCGAATGTCGACGGGTCCGGACAGTTCACGGACACGGCGTCGAGTGCCTCGGACAATAGCGCGTGCACCTGGTTCTCCCACTCGAGGTGCGGTCCTTCAACGGTGTCCGGGAGGTCGACGGCCGGTCCCAGCCACAGTTCCGCGATCGAGCCGTAGCGTTCCGGAGCCGCGTAGAAGTGACCCACGGGGATCACGTCGACCTCGACGCCTGCCTCGCGCAGACGGCACCAGATCTTCGCGGCACCCCGCCGGTAGGAACCGGGAGCATGGCGCCATTCGCTGGTGCCCTCGGGGAAGATCACGAGGTCCCCGCCTGCGGTCAGGTGGTCGCCCCCCGCGGTGACGGGGTCGGCGACTCCCGACGGATCCATGCCATAGCGCTCCACATCCTTGGCGCGGATGACCGGAATGCCGGTGAAGAGGGCACGCAGGGGCCCACGCATCAGCTGCTTCGAGACCAGGTGCTGTGCGTACGGGAATGCGGACAGGACGACGCTGCCGTCAGCCGCCCCGTTGCGATGGCTGGCGATGATGAGGCGCGGACGACGCCGCGGACCTGGGTCCGTGCCACCCCGGCGAACAGGACCGAAAACGGCTCGTCGCATGGCCGACGCCACAGCGCGATGCCACGGGTCCAGGGACGCACGGCGCGGCGGACGACCCCCTGCTGCGGGCACGATCGCCACCCTCTCGTGCTCCGGCGGGCCCACGGGACTCATGCCGAACAGACTGGCACAGAATGTGTGTGCCGGACAACAGCCTGTGCATGCCGCGCAAAAGAGGGCAGTTGCAGAATGCAGCGCCAGACTGTCCTCCCCTGCCTGGCGGAGACCACTCCACGCGTGGAGCCCATGTTCCCAGTGCCACCGCCGGGATCAGGCGTGACAGGGCGAACACGACTGTGGCTGCGAGCTGTGACTTCCCGCACGACGCTGTCATGGAATGAGTCAGGGGAAACTCTCGGGCTAGGCGCCGAGCCCCGGCCCACGGGCTGACCGTGCCGGCGCAGCATGGGTCACCGTCGACACCGCACCCCCGGCCCTGAAACCTGTGGCCTCGAACGCGCGCTTCAACGTCGAGGCCCTCGGACAGGCGCTCCCCCGATCAACGCATCGACGCGCGGCGCTGTGACCATCGCGACGACGGGTGAAGGTTTTCTCTGCTCGTCCCCCTCGGGCCCGGGGCAGGTCACGCTCACGGAGACGATCGAGCCGCCGACACCGCCTCGGAGACGATCCTCGACAACTTCTGTCGAGGCTCGGACCCGACGACGAGCAGCTGGATATCGATCAGGCACACCTGCTCTCCCCCGCACGGCGCCCAGTCCACGAGGGATGGAGGAACATGTGATCCGCACCATCGATGTCGTCGAAGCGACCATGCAGGACGGGGACAAGGCCATACGTCACCACGATCAGAGCACGCGTTCGTGCCCCTGGAGAATGTCGGGACGCCCCGGCGCTTCCGATGAAGCCGCCCCTGCCCCATCGGAGCGCATCCAGCGCTTCAGCTGAGACGCAAGCCTCTTCAGGCACAGGCGGATATCTCCCCACCGCTGGAAGAGTCAGGGCATCTCTCACACGTTGAACTTGAAGTCGACCACGTCGCCGTCCTTCATGACGTAGTCCTTGCCCTCCAGGCGCACCTTGCCGTTTGACTTGGCCGTGGCCATCGAGCCGGCGGTGATGAGATCCGCGTAGGAGACGATCTCGGCCTTGATGAAGCCGCGCTGGAAGTCAGTGTGGATCACGCCGGCAGCCTGCGGGGCGGTGTCGCCCTTGTTGATCGTCCAGGCGCGGGCCTCCTTGGGCCCGGCGGTCAGGTAGGTCTGCAGTCCCAGCGTGTCGAAGCCGACGCGGGCGAGCTGCGACAGGCCGGACTCGTCCTGGCCGTTCATCTCGAGCATCTCGCGGGCCTCCTCCTCGGAGAGCTCCACCAGGTCGGCCTCGAGCTTCGCGTCGAGGAACACCGCCTGGGCCGGGGCGACCAGGTCGGCCAGCTCCTGCTGCTTCTCCGCGGAGCCCAGCACCGTCTCGTCGCAGTTGAACACGTAGATGAAGGGCTTCGCCGTCAGCAGGTTCAGCTGGCCGAGGTGCTCGTCGTCGAGCTCTCCGGAGGACAGCGCGGAGAAGATGGTCTCGCCGCGCTCGGCGACCGTCTGGGCGGCGAGGTAGGCGTCGAGCTGGGCCTGGTCGGCCTTCTTGCCCTTGACCTGCTTCTCCAGCTTGGGGATCGCGTTCTCCAGCGTCTGCAGATCCGCCAGCACCAGCTCGGTGTTGATCGTCTCCATATCCGAGGTCGGGTCCACGTCGCCGTCGACGTGGACGACGTTGTCGTCCTCGAAGGCGCGCACCACCTGGGCGATCGCATGGGCCTCGCGGATATTGGCCAGGAACTGGTTGCCCAGCCCCTCCCCCTCGGAGGCGCCCTTGACGATGCCGGCGATGTCGACGAACGAGACGGTCGCCGGCAGGATCCGCTCCGAGTCGTACATCTCGGCGAGCGTGCCCAGCCGCTGGTCGGGCAGGTCGACGACCCCGACATTGGGCTCGATCGTGGCGAACGGGTAGTTCGCCGCGAGGATGGTCTGGCGGGTCAGCGCGTTGAAGAGTGTGGACTTGCCCACGTTCGGCAGTCCCACGATTCCGATAGTCAGTGCCACGGTCACCCAACCTATCGCGCTCTGCGCGCGGGAAGCGACTCCGCCCCCGGTTCACCGCGATGAGCGTCACTCCGCATCGGCCGCTCGGCCGAATTGGCTAGGATCCAGCAGGTTCACCCTGCAGTATGGGCGGGGTGAGACATCGATCACGGAACTCCTGAGTACTACACGCACTGATGAGGTCATCGCACCGGAGGAAGGACAATTTCACATGCCATCCGCCACGGATCATCCGCAGCCGCCGGCTGCGCAGACCGGAGGCGGCGGTCGACGTCGCGAGAGTCCCAAGTCAGCCAGTGTCAACTGGCCGGTGTTCATCATCTCCGCGGCCATCATCGTCGCCTTCACCCTGTGGGCCGCCCTCGCGCCGACCACGGCCTACAACACCCTCGAGAGCGCCTTCACCTGGCTCAGCGGCAACCTGGGCTGGTACTTCATCCTGACCGCCGCGATCATCCTGATCTTCGTGCTGATCGTCGCGTTCTCCAGGGTCGGCAACACCAAGCTCGGCCCGGACCACGCGAAACCGAAGTTCAACCTTTTCACCTGGGCCTCGATGCTCTTCGCCGCCGGCATCGGCGTCGACCTGATGTATTTCTCGGTCATCGGGCCGGCCGCCAACTACCGCGTCGGCCCCGGCACGAGCCCCGAGTCCATGGAGGCCGCCGGCGACGCGGCCATCTGGACGATGTTCCACTACGGCTTCCCGGGATGGGCGATGTACGCGCTGACCGGCATGGCCTTCGGCCTCTTCGCCTACCGCCACCACCTGCCGCTGAGCATCCGCTCGGCGCTCTACCCGATCATCGGCAAGCGCGCCGAAGGAGCAGCCGGAACCAGCGTGCAGGTCGCCGCAGTGCTGGGGACCATCTTCGGCATCGCGACCAGCCTCGGCATCGGCGTCGTCTTCCTCTCCTACGGCCTGAACCACCTGTTCGGGATCGAGGCCACCACCGGCGTGCAGGCCGCGCTGATCGTGTTGGCCGCCGTCGTCGTCACCTTCTCCACCGTGTCCGGCGTCGACAAGGGCATCCGCCGGCTGGCCGAGCTGAACGTGGTCGTGGCCATCATCATGATGTTCTACGTCCTGATCTCCGGCGAGACCGCGCGGCTGCTCAACGCCCTGGTGAAGAACATCGGCGACTCCTTCGTGCAGGCCCCGAGCATGCTGATGGACACCTTCGCCTACAACACCACCGATGCCTGGGCCCAGGAGGGCTGGCTCGAGTGGTGGACCATCTTCTTCTGGACCTGGTGGATGGCCTGGGCGCTGTTCGTCGGCCTGTTCCTGGCCCGCATCTCCCGCGGCCGCACGCTGCGCCAGTTCATCATCGGCGTGCTGCTGGTGCCGTTCGCCTTCAACGCGCTGTGGATCTCGATCTTCGGCAACGCCACCGTCTTCCGGATCATGGGCGGCGACGCCGACTTCGCCGCCGCCGCCGAGGACGCCGAGGGCGCCGGCTTCTACGAGCTGATCAACCAGTTCCCCGGGGCCACCTTCGTCATCGGCGTCTCGGTCGTCGTCGGGCTGCTGTTCTACGTCACCTCGGCCGACTCCGGCGCGCTGGTGCTGGCCAACTTCACCTCGAACACCAAGACCGCCGACTCCGACGGGCCCCCGTGGCTGCGCATCGTCTGGAGCGTGATCATCGGCGCGCTGACGCTGGTGATGCTCATCCTCGACGGCGTCTACTCGCTGCAGATGGCCGCGGTGATCATCGGCGTGCCGCTGTCCATCGTGCTGTACATGCTCATGGCCAGCGTCTGGCGGACCCTGCGCCAGGAGAAGTACTCGGCCGACTCGATGCGCGCGGCCCTGCCGACGGCCCTCTCCGAGCGGATCATGGACGGCAGCTCGGCCGGCGGCCGCTGGCGCCGGCGCCTGGCCCGCGACATGCACTACCCCACGGCCGACGAGGTCACGGAGTTCATGGAGTCCACCGCCGCCCCGGCCATCGAGGAGGTCGCCGCCGAACTCGAGGAGCAGGGCGTGCAGGTCTACTGCGCCCGGGGCACCGTCCCGGACACGGACCTGCCGCAGATCGACCTCCACGTGGAGTTCGACGGCCACCCGCTCTTCAAGTACCAGGCCTACCCGGTGGAGTACGCCGTGCCGCATTTCGCGATGCGGTTCCGCTCGGCCGAGGAGAACTTCTTCCGCGTGGAGATCTTCTCCACGACCGGATCCTCCGGCCGCGACATCTTCGGCTGCAACAAGGAGCAGGTCATCGCCGATGTGCTGGACTCCTATGAGCGCCACCTCGCGGTGCTGCACATGAGCGACCAGGACGGCGGCCAGCTCGTGGCGCTGAACACCGAGGCCGTCCCCGACGACTGGGACCATGACCGCAGCCGTCCGTCCGAGTGACCACCCCGACATCACCGATCACGAGGAGAGCCCCATGACCGCAGAGACCCTGTACATCGACGGCCGGTGGGTACCGGCCGAGTCCGGCGCGACCCGCACCATCACCTGCCCCGCCGACGGCTCCGAGGTCGGCCTCGTCGCCGAGGCCGGCGAGGCCGACACCCTCAAGGCCATCGCCGCGGCCAAGAACGCCTTCGAGTCCCGAGTCTGGGTCGATACCCCGGCCGCCGAGCGCGGCGCGCTGGTGATGAAGGTCGCCGACGCCATCACCGAGCGCAAGGACGAGTTCGCCCGCGCCGAGGCCCTCGACACCGGCAAGCGCTTCGTCGAGGCCCAGATCGACATGGACGACATCATCGGCTGCTTCCGCCACTTCGGGAAGCTCGCCGACGCTGACGCCGGCCGCATCGTCGACGCCGGCGACCCGACGGTCGTCTCCAAGGTCGTCCACGAGCCGGTGGGCGTCTGCGGGATGATCACCCCGTGGAACTTCCCTCTGCTGCAGGCCGCCTGGAAGATCGCCCCGGCGCTGGCGGCCGGCAACTCGCTGGTGCTCAAGCCGGCCGAGCTGACACCGCACACTGCGATCCTGATCATGGACGTCCTCGACACCCTGGGTCTGCCGGCCGGGGTGGCCAACCTGGTCCTCGGCGCCGGCGCTACCGCCGGTGCGCCGCTGTCCTCGCATCCGGACGTCGACCTGATCTCCTTCACCGGCGGTCTGGTCACCGGACGGAAGATCGCCGCGGCCGCCTCCGAGACGGTCAAGAAGATCGCCCTGGAGCTCGGCGGCAAGAACCCCAACGTGGTCTTCGCCGACGCCGACTTCGACGCCGCGGTCGACAACGCCCTCAACGCCGGCTTCCTGGACTCCGGCCTGGTCTGCTCGGCGGGCAGCCGGCTGATCGTCCAGGACACCATCGCGGAGAAGTTCGTCGACGAGCTGGTCCGCCGCGCCGAGAACATCCGCATGGGCGGCCCGTTCGACGAGACCGCCGAGACCGGCCCGCTGATCTCGGCCGAGCACCGGGACAAAGTCACCCGCTACGTCGAGCAGGGCGTCGCCGAGGGTGCGCGGCTGCGCACCGGCGGCCACTGGGGCGGCGAGGAGCTGAAGGAGGGCTGCTTCTACGCCCCGACCGTCCTCGACCAGGTCACCCGCGGGATGAGCGTCGTCGTCGAGGAGGCCTTCGGCCCGGTGATCACCGTGGAGACCTTCTCCACCGAACAGGAGGCCGTCGCCACTGCCAACGACACCCACTACGGGCTGGCCGGAGCGGTGTGGACCTCCGACGCCGGCACCGCCCACCGGGTGTCGTCGAAGCTGCGCCACGGCACCATCTGGATCAACGACTACCACCCCTACCTGCCGCAGGCGGAGTGGGGCGGCTTCAAGCAGTCCGGCATCGGCCGCGAGCTCGGCCTGGGCGGCCTGGAGGAGTACCGCGAGACCAAGCACATCTATCAGAACACCGAACCGGCGGTCAGCGGCTGGTTCTCGATGCCGGAGAAGTGAGGACAGGAGAGAGAATGACTGAGAACACCACCTTCGACTACGTCGTCGTCGGCGGCGGCTCCGCCGGCGCGGCGGTGGCCGCGCGGCTGAGCGAGGACTCCGATGTCAGCGTCGCGCTGCTGGAGGCCGGCCCGACCGACGCCGACAAGGACGTCGTGCTGCGGCTGAACCGCTGGATGGAGCTGCTCGAGTCCGGCTACGACTGGGACTACCCCATCGAGCCGCAGCAGAACGGCAACTCCTTCATGCGCCACGCCCGTGCCAAGGTCCTCGGCGGCTGCTCGTCGCACAACTCCTGCATCGCCTTCTGGGCGCCCAAGGAGGACCTGGACGAGTGGGAGTCCATGGGCGCGGCGGGCTGGAACGCCGAGGCCACCTACCCGCTCTACCAGCGTCTGGAGACCAACGACGCCGCCGGCGACCACCATGGCCGTACCGGCCCGGTGAACCTGATGACCATCCCGCCGCACGACCCCTGCGGCGTCTCGCTGCTGGACGCCTGCGAGGAGGCCGGCATCCCGCGGGTGCAGTTCAACACCGGCGAGACCGTGGTCAAGGGCGCCAACTTCTTCCAGGTCAACCGCAAAGAGGACGGCACGCGTTCGTCGTCGTCGGTCTCCTACCTGCACCCGATCCTGGACCGGGAGAACCTGACCATCCTCACCGACACCTGGGTGAAGGAGATCCTCTTCGACGGCGACCGCGCCGTCGGGCTCTCGGCGGTCGGCGGAGCCTTCGGCAAGGCCCACACGATCACCGCGACCCGGGAGATCGTCCTCTCGGCCGGTGCCATCGACTCGCCGAAGCTGCTGATGCTCTCCGGGATCGGGCCGGCCGAGCACCTGGCCGAGCACGGCATCGCCTCCCGCGTGGACTCCCGCGGCGTCGGCGAGCACCTGCAGGACCACCCGGAGGCGGTCATCGGCTGGGACGCGAAGAAGCCGATGATCGAGGAGGGCTACCAGTGGTGGGAGATCGGCATCTTCGCCGACACCAAGGAGGGCACCGGCGCCTCCGACAAGCCGGGCCGTCCGGACCTGATGATGCACTACGGTGCGGTGCCCTTCGACATGCACACGCTGCGTCAGGGCTACCCCACCAGTGAGAACACCTTCTGCCTGACCCCGAACATCACCCACGCGAAGTCGCGCGGGACGGTGCGGCTGCAGTCGCGGGACTACCGGGACAAGCCGCATGTGGACCCGAAGTACTTCACCGACGCCGAGGGCCACGACATGCGGGTCGCGGTCGAGGGCATCAAGCTGGCTCGTGAGATCGTCTCGCAGCCGGCGATGGCCGAGTGGGCCGGCGAGGAGCTCTATCCGGGCAGGGACGTGGTCACCGACGAGCAGATCGCCGACTACGTCTCCCGGACCCACAACACCGTCTACCACCCGGCCGGCACAGTGCGAATGGGCGCGGTCGAGGACGACATGTCCCCGCTGGATCCCGAGCTGCGGGTCAAGGGGGTGACCGGGCTGCGTGTGGCTGATGCCTCGGTGATGCCGGAGCTGACGACGGTGAATCCGAACATCACCACGATGATGATCGGCGAGCGCTGCGCGGACCTGATCAAGGCCTCACGCTGAGGCTCGCCGCGCACAGCTGATCGATCTGAGGGGCGTCGACGGGCACTGTCCCGTCGGCGCCCCTCATTCGTCCGGGCGAGTCGAATTCACCCCTGCGTCCGGGACCTCGCCGGTCTCCTCGTACTCGGCGGGCAGCGTCTGCATCACCGCCTGGCCGGCCCCGGCGGATTCCTGACATCTGTCATGGCGGATCGATGACGTCCGGCCCTGGGCGCCATGCCGCGGCCCGAGCAGACTGAGGGCATGAGCCGCACATCAGTCATCACCACCCGCGACGTCCGCGTGACCTACCCGGACGGGGCCGGCGGTCGCGTGCACGCCGTCGACGGCGTGGACCTCGATGTCTCCCGCGGCGAGGTCACCGCTCTGCTGGGGCCCAACGGCGCGGGCAAGACCACGCTGATCGACGTGCTGCTGGGCCTGACCGCACCCGACCAGGGCAGCCTGGAAGTGCTGGGGACCTCTCCCACGGCCGCAGTGCGCGACGGGCGGATCTCGGCGCTGCTGCAGACCGGCGGTCTGCTGCCGGATCTCACCGCCGCCGAGACGGTGCGGATGATCGCCGCGCTGCATCGGAATCCCGCCGACGTCGACGAGGTCATCGACACCGCCGGCGTCCGGCCCTTCGCCTCCCGGCGCGTCGGCAAGTGTTCCGGCGGCCAGCAGCAGCGGCTGCGCTTCGCGCTGGCGCTGCTCCCGCGGCCGGAGGTGCTGATCCTCGACGAGCCCACCGCCGGCATGGACGTCTCCGCCCGCCACGAGTTCTGGGACCGGATGCGCGCCCAGGCCGACGCCGGAGCCACGGTCCTCTTCGCCACCCACTATCTGGAGGAGGCCGAGCAGTTCGCCCGCCGGACGGTGCTGCTCGACCACGGCCGGATGCTCGCCGACGGCGCCACCGACGAGGTCCGCTCCCGCGCCGGGGCGACGCATCTGCAGGTGACCTGGTCGCCGACCGAGGCCGAGCTCGCCGTCCTGCATGAGACGGTGCCCGACGTCCGCGCGGTCGAGCAGCGCGGCAGCCGGCTGGCGCTGCGCACCGACACCCCCGACGCCGCGGCGGTCCATCTGCTCACCCGCACCGCCGCCCACGACCTCACCGTGCGTCCGGCGAGCCTCGAGGAGGCCTTCCAGATGCTCACGGGCGACGGCGACGGCCCCGTCGGGACGGACGAGACGGCCCAGGACCCTGAGGAGCTGCTCCGATGAACCTCACCACCTACATCGCCATGGACTTCTGGCGGAATCTGCGCAATGCGGGCAACTCCTTCTTCGTCATCGTGCTGCCCACGGCGCTGTTCCTCTTCTTCGGCGCCTCGATGGACTGGTCCGACGGCCCGGTGCAGGACGGCAATGTCAGCGCCTGGATCATGATCGGCATCGCCTGCTACGGCGCGGCGATGGCGACGGCCTCGCTGGCCGGCGCCGCCGCCGTCGAGCTGCAGCAGGGCTGGGGCCGGCAGCTCTCGCTGACCGCGATGCCGCCCGGAGCCTTCGTCGGGGCGAAGACGGTGATCTCGTTGGCGATGGCCGCGCTGCCGGTGATCGTGCTCAACCTCGCCGGCGTGCTCACCATCGCCGACATGCCGCTGGGCACCTGGCTGGCCGCCGCGGCGCTGACCATACTCGGCGCCGCCCCCTTCGCCCTCTACGGGCTGGCGATCGGACTGACCTTCCGCTCCGACGCCGCCGTCGGCACCGCCAGCGGCATCCTGGTGATCTTCAGCTTCCTCGGCAACGGCTTCATGCCGCTGGACGGCGTCCTGCTCGACATCGGCCGGCTCACGCCGATGTACGGGCTGGTCGCGCTGGCGAGGTACCCGCTGACCGACGGGATGCTGGTCGGCATGGCCGGGCCCGGCGGAACCGATCCGCTGTGGATGGTGCTGGCCAACGTCCTGGCCTGGACGCTGATCTTCGGCGCGCTGTGCCTGCTCGCCCAGCGCCGGCGGACGCGTCGGCAGTGAGCGCGGGACGTGAGCGGACACCGTCCGCCGCGGCGCGGGCGAAGGGGATGCGTAGCATGGGCGGCATGAGCACGGACAGCCAGCGCGCCCACGACGGCTCAGGCTCGTTCCACGGCGTCGCCTATGCCGGCATCTGGCTGATCGTGCTCGGGCTGCCGGTCGGCTCGGCCTTCCTGCGACCGGTCCCGCCGCTCCTCACGGCGCTGACCGTGGCGGCGACGCTGCTGTTCATCGTCACCTACCTGTGGCTGTTCTGGCGGCTGCCGGACAGCCATCTCGTCGGCGCCCGCGAGCGCAGGATCCTGCTGGTCGGGCTGTTCGTGCTCATCGGACTGATCGCCCTCGCCGCCCCGGGCGCCGGCTCCTGGTCGACGGCCTACACCCCGTTCCTCGCCGCGCTGCTCATCTTCACCCTGCCGCTGCGCCTCGGACTGCCGCTCGGCGTCGCGCTCTGGCTGGTGCCCGGGGTCGTCTGGGCGCTGGCCGCCGAGGAGATCTGGGTGCTGGCCGGCCCGGGATTCGGCGTGCTGATCATCGTCTTCGCCCGGCTGGTGGAGCACAACGAGCGGCGCACGCGCCTGGTCGAGGATCGGCTGCGCTCGGCCGCCGAGCGTGACGCCATCGCCCGCGACGTCCACGACGTGCTCGGCCACTCGCTGACCGGGCTGTCCATCCGCACCCAGCTGGCCCGTCGGCTCATCGACACCGATCCCGAGCGGGCCCGTGCCGAGCTGGACACCATCGACGCGCTCTCCCGCGAGGCGCTGGATCAGGTGCGCAGCACGGTCAGCCGGCTGCGCACCCCGGAACTGGCCGGCGAGCTGGCCACCGCCCGCCGGACGCTGGCCGCGGCCGGGATCACCGCGCAGATCGACGTCGCCGAGGAGCTGCGGCTCGGGGACCCGCCGGAGCCGGGCGGCCTGCAGGAGCACGAGGCCGAGCGCCGGAGGCTCTTCGCCTGGGCGCTGCGCGAGGCGGTGACCAATGTGGTCCGCCACGCGCAGGCGGAGCGCTGCCGGATCACGGTGACGCCGGCGCGGGTGGAGATCGTCGACGACGGCGTCGGCTGCCCGGACCCCGACGTCGAGGCGCCCGGCCCCACCACATCCGCCGACGGCGTCGGCGGCACCGGACTGCGCGGGCTCCGCGAGCGCGCCGCCGCCCAGAGGGCGACGGTGCGGCTCCGCCCGGGCGACGAGGCGACGGGCACCGGCACACGAGTGGAGGTGATCGCGGCATGAGCTCGTCGGAGGACGGCAGCCCGGAGAACGCCCCGATCCGTCTGCTGCTGGCCGACGACCAGGACCTGGTCCGCGGCGGGCTCGCCGCGCTGCTCGAGCTGGAGCCGGATCTGACCGTCGTCGCCGCCGTCGGGCGCGGCGACGAGGTGCTCGCCGCTGTGCAGTCCCACCGGCCCGACGTCGCCTTGGTCGACATCGAGATGCCCGGTGCCGACGGCCTCACCGTCGCCGCCCGGCTGGCCCGCGAGGCTCCGGACTGCCGATGCCTGATCGTGACCACGTTCGGCCGACCCGGGTATCTGCGCCGGGCCATGGACGCCGGCGCGGCCGGGTTCATCGTCAAGGACACTCCGGCCGAGCAGCTCGCGGCGGCGGTGCGCCGAGTCGCCGCCGGCGAGCGCGTCGTCGACCCGCAGCTGGCCGCGGCTTCGCTGGCCGGCGGGGAGAACCCGTTCACCGCCCGCGAGCAGGAGGTGCTGCGCGCCGCCGCCGACGGCGCCTCGGTGCGGACGATCGCCGAGACGATCCACCTCTCCCCCGGCACGGTCCGCAATCACCTCTCGGCGATCATCGGCAAGACGCATGCGCAGAACCGGCACGATGCCGCCCGGATCGCGCAGGGACGGGGATGGATCTGAGTCGCGGGGGCCTGGTCGACCTCACGCCGCTGCGCGACGCCCCGGCCTTCCGACGGCTCTGGGCCGCGGGGATCGCCTCCGCGCTGTCCTCTCAGCTGGTGCTCGTCGCCGTGCTCTTCCATGTCTGGGAGGTGACCGGAAGCCCGCTGTGGACCGGAGCGGTCGGGCTCGTCTCGGCGACGACCAAGACTCTCGGCTCGCTGCTCGGAGGCGGTGTCGCCGACGTCCGTGATCGAGGTCGCGTGCTGCGCTGGGCCGCGGCGGGCCAGCTGGCCGCCGTGACCGGCCTCGGCCTGCAGGCGCTGTCCGTCGTCGACCTCGGCCGCCCGATCGACGGCGTCCTGGTGGTTCTGGCTCTGACCGGCTGCGACGCCTTATTCGGTGGGTTCGGCGCCGCCTCTAGTCGAAGCCTGCCGGCACGTCTGCTGGAACCTGCCCAGCTGCCCTCCGGCATCGCTCTGATGCACCTCGGCGTCCAGGCGGCGATGCTGCTGGGACCTGCCGCGGCCGGAGTGATCATCGGCGCCTCCGGTCTGGCCGCCTGCTTCGGCACCGGCGCCGCCGCGCTGGCTCTGATGCTCTGGGCCGTGCTGCGCCTGCCGGCCGTTCCGCCCGCCGGATCTCAGTCAGGGAGGCGCTGGGCGCTGGTCTGGGAGGGCGTCCGGCAGGTCAGTCGCCCCGGTGCCGTGCGCGGGGCCTTCGGCACGGATCTCTTCGCGACGCTGCTGGTCATGCCCGTCGCGCTGTTCCCGATGATCAACGCGCTGCGTCTGGACGGGGCGCCGGAGACGCTGGGCATGATGACCAGTTCGATCGCCGTCGGCGGACTGCTGGCCGGGGTGTTCTCCGGGGCTGTGGTCCGTCGGCAGCGCCTCGGGCGCATCCAGTCTGCGGCGGCGGCTGTCTGGTGCCTGGCCCTGATCGGCTTCGGCGTGAGCACGACGCTGCCGCTGATCCTGGGCTCCTTGGCCCTGGCCGGGGCGGCCGATACGGTCAGCGTCATAGCGCGCGGGGCCATCGTCCAGATCGTCACCCCCGATGACCGGCGCGGGCGCGTCTCGGCCGCCGAGCACATCATCGGAGCCGCCGGACCTGACATCGGCAATGCCCGGGCCGGCCTCGTCGCCGGAGCTGTGGGCGCCCCGGCCGCGATGGTCGGCGGCGGGGCTCTCGCCCTGCTGGGCATCGGCTGGATCGCGCTGCGGAACACTGAGCTGCACGGCTTCCGCCGCGCAGACTTCGGCGGGCACCGGTGACCGCCCCCGCTGTCGGCGGTCCTCGACCCACAGGTCTCCGGAGCGGCCGAGAGTTCTACTGGGTGTAGAAATCGAGGAGTAGACTCGCCCACGACGGCGGTCCGCCGGATCGCCGACGCTCCGCCGTCGTCTCGCTCAGGACTCCGACACAGGAGGTACACCATGTCACGAGAGACGCCCCCTGCCCGCTCCGCCATCGCCTACGACGCGGCTCAGCGGCCGCTCGGCGTCGTCGTCGGCTTCGACGGCTCCGAGAACTCCCGACGCGCGCTCGACCATGCCGCCGAAACCGCTCGGCGCCGCGAGTCGCCGCTGACCGTCGTCACCGCCTATCACTCCTCGCCGCCGATCTACACGACGCTGGCCGCCGTGCCGGAAGAGCCCGAGGCGGAGGTCCGCCGCCGCGAGGTCGACGCGGTACTCGAGGCGGCGCGGAAGCTCCTGGCCGACCATCCGGGACGCGTCGACTATCGCGCCGAACGCGGCGACTCCACCGGAGTGCTGGCCGAGCTCTCCGGCTCCGCCGAGCTGGTCGTCGTCGGCGCCCGCGGCCGCGGCGGCTTCCTGGAACTCGTGCTCGGATCGGTCGCCTCAGCGCTGCCGTCCCATGCGAAGGCTCCGACGGTCATCGTCCCCTCGGACGAGGCGGCGGCCGCGCATGCTGCCGACGCTGCCGGACCGGTGGTGGTGGGCGTCGACGGCTCCTCGGAGAGCCGGGTCGCCGCCCTGCAGGCCGCCCACGCCGCCGCTGAGCGTGGTGCCGAGCTGCAGCTGGTGATGGCCGCCCCATCCCGCGACGGGCTGGCCCAGTGGTACCCGAATCTCGTCGAGGAACAGGCCCTCGCCGCACAGCGCAAGGAGCTGGAGACCTCGCTGGAGGCCGAGGCCTCCTGGCTCGCACACCACGTCCCGGAGGTGACGATCCGGTCCTCCGTCGAGATCGGCAGCTCGATCCCGCTGCTGACCGATCACTCCCGCGAGGCGCAGCTGACCGTCGTCGGCACCCGCGGGCGCGGCGCCGTCGCTGGCACGCTGCTGGGGTCGACCTCGCGCGGGGTGCTCCATCACGCGCACAGCCCGGTCATGGTCGTCCCCGCCCTGGACGACGACCGGGTGTCCGGCTGAGCCTCGCAGCTCAGACCGGACTCAGACCGAGACGGAGTCGACCGCCGGGTTCAGCAGCTCCGGGGAGAGGTTCAGCACCCGCAGCCGGGACTGGCCGATGATCTCGTCGTCGGTCAGCCCCGTGATCTGCTGAGCCTGGCGGGCGGCGTCGTCGTCGAGACCGCCGTGCGGCAGCGAGCTGGACACCGGGCCGGTGGTCAGCGGCACGTCGACGACGGTCACCGCCGCCGGCGTCAGCGGGATCGACTGCGACCGATCGATGAGCTGCAGGCGCTCGAGCAGCACGCGCAGTGCGGCTCCGTGACTGACGGCCACTGTGGTGCGCACGTCGAAGCTCAGGTCCGGCGACGGCGTGGGCTCGGCCTCCGCCGTCGCCCGGACGATCTCGCAGAAGGCTGCGAGCATCCGGTCGCTGAGGTCCTGCTGCGTCTCGCCGCCGGCGGGCGTGTAGGCTCCGGCGCGCCAGCCGGCGAACTGCTCGGGCTCGGCATCCCTGACCGAGGCGGCGTAGGCGCCCTCCCACTCGCCGAGCCCCTGCTCGACGAGCGTGTCCCAGATGCGCGGCGGGTGATCCAGCCCGAACGCCGCATAGGTCTGCTGCGTGCGCACCAGCGCCGAGGCATGGCCCTGACGCGGGTTCTGCGCGCGGACGAAGCCGCCGGTCACCGTCGCCTGCTCACGACCGGAGTCGGCCAGCGAGATGTCGGACCGGCCCTGCAGACGGTGGTCCTTGTTCCACGGGGTCTCTCCGTGGCGGACGAGCAGGACTCGGATCATGGGGATGCTCCTGGAAGGTTGTGGCGGGACGATCGGGGCGAGGTGGTCGTCGACGGTCTGCGGACCGGATTCGATTCTATGCCCTCACCCGGCGGCCTCCCGGCGGTCGCGCACCGTGGAGAAGACCGAGACCAGCACGATGCCGACGACGCCGGCGACGACGAGCAGCGGGAAGGACGCGCCGAGGACCAGGTCGGCGGCCAGCACGACGGCCGGCAGGCAGGCCAGCAGCAGCGCGGCGTGCAGCGTCTTCGCCAGCGTCACGCCCCACTGCAGCAACAGGATCGGCCCGGCGATCGCCGCCGCGCCGACCAGCACGATGCCGGCGAGCTCTCCGGCGGCGAGGCCGGTCTCGACGGCGCCGGGCACCGTCAGCGCCAGGCCCAGCACCCAGACCAGGTGGAAGCGCACTGCACTGATCTCCCAGGCGAGGATGCCGCGGGAGGCCATCGCCTTCGAGACCAGCAGCACCCCGACCGCACAGATCCCGGCTGCCAGGCAGAGCAGCGTGCCCAGCAGCAGCCGACCGGCGTCGCCGCCGGCGCGCGAGGCCTCGACCAGGATCATCGTCGCCGTGGTTCCGGAGAGGGCGAGCACCAGCAGCGGATGCGCCCAGGCCGCGGCCCGGTGCCGGAAGGCCCGCCAGGTGACCAGCAGCACCACGACCGGGCCGATGCCGACCTCCAGCACGCTGGCCGCCGTCGGCGCGATGAGCGTCGCGGCGATGTAGAACAGCCCGAAGGCCCCGGCGGTGACCCCGTTGACCAGCAGCAGGTCGCGGAGACCGATGCGGGCCAGCAGCGGAGCCGCCCGCGGTCGGCTGCCACGGCGGAGGCCGTCGAGCTGCCAGCCTGCGACGCCGACGACGGCGGCGACCAGGAAGGCCGTCGCCGTGGTGAGCACCGAGTGCTCCGGGGCGACGACGTGACCGACCACGCCGGTGCCGATCCCCTGCCAGAGCACCGCCAGCGCGACCACCAGAGCACCCAGGCCCTCACGGCTGACAGGCGTCGTCGCCGTGCCCGTCGACGGATGCTCCGACGGCGCCTCGGCGGCCGCACGACTGCTGGTCATCGGTGTCCTCCTCCAGTGTCCTCACATCTGCGCTCGGCGTCCCAGGATTCCACGCCGCGGCCGGCGGTGCACGTCGCCGCCACGGTCGCCGGACGTGTCGGCGGCAGGTGGGATGCTGGGGGCATGATGTGGACGATGCTGCTGCTGGGACTCGTGATCGGCCTGCTCGCCGGCGCCGTCGGCGCCCGCCTGCTCGGCAGGCCCGACGCCGACTCCTCCCAGGAGGTCGAGATGCTGCGCGGCGAGCGGGACGAGGCTCGCGCCGAGCGCGACGAGGCCCGATCGACCGGCGAACGCCTCCGCGAGCAGCTCCACGCCGCCGAGGTGCAGGCGGCCTCGCTGCGCTCCCGGCTGGAGGCGGTCGAGCAGCAGCGGGCCGAGGACGCCGACGCCGCCCGCGAACGCGAGTCGCTGGTGGAGATGCTGCAGCCGGTCCGCCAGGGCGTCACCGAGATGCACCGGCAGGTCCAGACGCTGGAGAAGGAACGCGCCGCCCAACATTCGCAGCTGAAGGCCCAGCTGAGCGAGGCGGCGAAGAACGACCAGCGCCTCTACGACTCCACCCAGGCGCTGCTGGGCAGCCTGCACTCCACCTCCGCCCGCGGCTACTGGGGCGAGGTCCAGCTGCGCCGCATCGTCGAGGCCGCCGGCATGCTGCCGCACGTGGACTTCGTCGAGCAGCACAGCGGCACCGACGGCGACGGCGCCGCGCTGCGCCCGGACATGGTGGTGCACCTGCCGGGCGAGCGGCAGCTGGTCATCGACGCCAAGGCGCCGCTGAGCCTGACCGACGCCGCCGGCCAGGCCAAGGCGCTGAAGCAGCATGTGGCAGTGCTGGCCTCGAAGGACTATGCGGCCACCGTCGACCGCTCCCCGGATGTGATCTTCTGCTTCGTGCCGGCCGAGTCGCTGCTCTCCTCGGCCCTGGAGGCCGATCCGGAGCTGCTCGACCATGCGCTGACCCGCGGAGTCTCGCTGGTCTCGCCGGCTTCGCTGCTGGCCAGCCTCAAGGCGGTCGAGACCGCCTGGCGGCATGAGCGGCTGGCGCAGAACATGCGCGAGATCGTCGACCACTCCCGCGACCTCTACAAGCGGCTGCAGAAGATGAGCGACCACCTGGGCAGGACCGGTGACCGACTGCGCCAGGCGGTGCAGGCCTACAACGGGCTGATCGGCAACATCGAGCGGCAGGTGCTGCCGAAGGTCGAGGCGATCAGCCGGCTGCAGGTCGCCGACAGCGCCGAGGCCGACGATGCCGCCCTGGAGGATCTGGGCGAGACGCTGACCGTCGCCGAAGTCGGCCACGACGTCAACGATCTGGGACCCCGGCTGGCCCAGGGCGCCGATCTCGCCGGAGAGGGTGCCGGGACGGACGGCGCAGAGACCGCGCCGCGCTCCTGATCCGGCCGATCAGCCGATCAGCCGATCAGATCCAGCACGCCGCGCAGGATCGCGCCGACCCCGCCGAGGCCGGCCAGCGTGACCGCGACCCGCCGCGCCGTCGTCGGCGTGACCGCCCGGGCCGCGCGCCCGCCGATCAGCACGCCGGCCAGCACAGTGGCCACCACCGCCGGGACCAGCAGCGCCGGGGCGAGCCCGTCGGCATCGTCGAGGGGCACCGATCCCATCATCAGCTTCACCAGGACCGAGATCAGGCCCATGGAGAGGAAGATCGGCTGCAGCGTGGCGGCGAAGCTGGTCTGATCCCAGCGTGAGAGCTTCGCGTGGATGACCATGACCGGGGCGGCCACGCCGGAGGCGGTGTTGAAGAAGCCGCCCAGCAGCCCGGCGGTCAGTCGCGAGCCCGTCGAGGACCATTCGGGCAGCCGCGGCAGCGCGACCGCGACCAACAGCGCGCAGACGACGATCGCTCCGACGAGGATGGACAGCCAGCCGGCGTCGACGGTGCCGACCATCCAGGCCGCCGGCACCGCGCCGACCGCCGCGGCCGGCAGGATCACGGCGAAGCGCCGCCAGCTGATCCGCGACCAGACCGCGGCCATGATCAGCGCCCCGGAGACCACTGTGGTCATGTTGGTGATCAGCACCCCGAGCGCCGGACCCAGCAGGATGGACAGCACCGGCGAGACCACCAGCCCCACGCCGGTGCCCGAGATCCGCTGCAGCACGGTCCCGAGCAGCACGGCGGCGACGACGGCCGTCACCATGCCGAGGATCGTCATGCCTGCCATCCTAAACGCCGGCGCGCCGACGCGTTCGCCTCGTCCACACCCCTTCCCCGGGGAGGACCTGAACTCCAGGTCCACATTTCCTGAACACTCCGCATGGATGATTTCAGCCGCTATTCAGGCTGCACACACGCTACTTTCAAGTAACTGCTCGCTCCGGAAAACTCTCGGCAAATTTCTCGCCATCACATCCTTCCTGAGGATGACCCCGCCGATCTGAGTCGATAGGATGAGTCCAGTTCCGAACTGCTTCCACGGAACGGAACGTCTCGATAATTGAGTCGAGGAATCGACTGAAAATCCCCTATCCAAAGGAGATCCCCATGAACACCGACGCAGGCGCGAACCTCGAAGCCACTGCCGACATCCTGGGCGTGGACCTGAGCGTCGTCACCGACCTGGTGGCCAACCTGGGCGTGTCCCTGGGCGGCACCGTCGCCTCGACCCTCAACACGGTCCTGACCCTGCTGGGCGGCATCCTCTGAGTATCGCCCACGCATGACCTGTGAGGCGGCACCCTCTGAGGCGCCGGCTCGCAGGCACTTCTGGGCCGGGTGAGGCCCGGGCGGATTCCGCCCGGGCCTCACCCGGCCCATCTGTGTCCTGCCGCGGCGAGCTGCCGGGAGGACTGTTCACTCGCGGCAGCTCGAGACGCCGGCCGGACTCACCCACGGCCGGGAGATTCTTTCTGGAACGAAGCGCCTAGGAAATACCCCGCAGCGTCCGAGGAAATCTGCCGCCGACGAGTGGGTCAGCGGGTCCGGCCCCCGCGGCCGGTGTCCTCATGCCCGGCGTCCTGCAGCGCCTTGCGGATCTCCTTCGGCAGCGAGAACACGATGTCCTCCTCGGCCGTCACGACCTCGGCGGCCTCCCCGTAGCCGTAGTCGGCCAGCAGCCGCAGGACCTCGTCGACGAGCACCTCGGGCACTGAAGCTCCGGAGGTCACGCCGATGGTGCGGGCGTCCTCGAACCAGGCCTCGTCGATCTGATTGGCGAAGTCCACCCGCTCGGCGCGCGCGGCGCCGTGCTCCAGGGCGACCTCCTTCAGCCGCACCGAGTTCGACGAGTTCGCCGAGCCGACCACGATGACCAGGTCGGACTCCGGCGAGATCTTCTTGATCGCCGCCTGGCGATTGCTGGTGGCGTAACAGATGTCGTCACTGGGCGGGTCCTGCAGATTCGGGAAGCGCTCGCGCAGGATCTGGACGATCTCCATGGTCTCGTCCACCGAGAGCGTGGTCTGCGAGAGCCAGACCAGCTGGTCCGGGTTCTGCACCTCGACGGTGCGGGCCTCCTCGGGGTTGTTCACCACTGTCGTCGCCTCGGGCGCCTCGCCGTAGGTGCCCTCGACCTCCTCATGGCCGTCATGGCCGATGAGCAGGATCTCGCGGTCGTCCTTGGCGAAGCGCACGGCTTCGCGATGGACTTTGGTGACCAGCGGGCAGGTCGCGTCGATGGTCTGCAGATTCCGATCCGCGGCAGTCTGCTTCACCTGCGGCGAGACCCCGTGGGCGGAGAAGACGAGCAGCGCCTCCTCGGGGACCTCGTCGGCCTCCTCGACGAAGATCACGCCCTTCTCGGTGAGCGTGTCGACCACGTGGCGGTTGTGCACGATCTCCTTGCGCACGTAGACCGGCGGCCCGTAGCGCTCCAGGGCCTTCTCCACCGCGACGACGGCGCGGTCGACGCCGGCGCAGTATCCGCGCGGGGCCGCCAGCAGCACGCGCCGCTCGCCTTCGAAGGTGGAGGCGGCGGCGACGTCCTCCGGGGACCGTCGCCGACGCGGGACCATCGGCGTCGGCACCGAGATGTGCTGGCCGTGAGCGGGAGCCTCCGTGGTCGTGCTGGTAGTCATGGCCCCAGTCTACCGGCCGAGGACAAAGCGATCAGACCTGAGAGACCGCGCTGTGATCAGGATGATGGACCGCCGCGCCCTCACCTCGCGGCCCCCTCCGGTCGCCGTCGACGCCGCGCAGTCCGCGGGCGGCCAGCAGTCCGACGAGGCCGGCGACGACGACCACGCCGGCCCCGCCGAGGAAGAGCCACCAGGTCGGCTGGGCCCAGGCGGCGAACTCGCCGGCGACAGGCTCGACCACTGCCGCAGAGGCGGGGCTCGCCCCCGCCGGCGCCGTCGGATCCGGCGACGCCGGGCCCAGCGCGGCGACCAGCCCCAGCCCGGCGGCGACCAGTCCGCCGAGGACCAGGCTCACCCAGCGGCCGCGCCCGCCGCCGAGCAGCAGGCCCAGCACGGCCAGCACCGCCGCGGAGATCGCGCCGACGGCCCAGTGGGAGGAGGCCTGCGCGAGCGTGGCGACACCGTAGTCGTCGACGCCGGAGTCCGAGACCGGGTCGACGTCGACGACGATCTGCGGGGCGAGCTGGTCGGCGGCCTCCTCCCCGACCAGCGGGAGCCGGCCGACCAGCACCTGGGCCACCGGAGTCAGGTCCAGCGGCACCGCCAGCTCCCCGGCCTCGCCGGAGGCGCCCTCGTGGAAGAGCGTCTCCAGCTGTTCGGCGTAGTCGGTCCGGGTGCTCTGCAGCGACTCCTCCCAGGCGGCGCGGGCGTCCTCGTCCTCCAGCAGATCCGACACCGCCGAGGAGACCAGGTTCTGCAGGCCGGATCCGACCAGGCCGGAGATCCCGGCCGGCAGCTGCTCGGCGGCGTCGTCGGCGATCCGCTCCGAGACCGCCTCGGCGAAGGCCTCGTCGGCGGGCAGCTGTCCGGCGATCTCGCGGATCGGCTCCGGCTCGCGCAGCAGCTGGTCGACCTGCTGGCCGGCCGTCGCGGCCGCGGCGAGCAGCCCGGCCAGCATCAGACAGATCGCGCTGAGGACATGGCGCATCGACAGACTCCTGACGTGGGACGGGCAGAGGTACTCCACAACGAGATCGCCGAGGCGGACCGTGACGCCGCGGCTCGGTAGAGTGGCGGACGACGGGCCGGCCCCTCGACGGAGGGCCAGGGTACTGCCCCACCCTGACCGGTGGCCGGACCGGCCGCTCTGACCGGCCGACCCGACCAGCCGACCTGATCAGCTCGCCCACCCGACGACCGCGAGGAGACGCACGTGACCGGTTCCGCGGAGCAGTCCTCCGGGCCCGCCGCCCTGCCGGCGACCAGCCAGGAGACTTCGCCGGACACCCCGTGGCCGCTGAGCCACTTCTCCGGCAAGCTCAAGGCCCATATCGAGAAGGTCTCCCCCACCTGGGTGGAAGGACAGCTCGTCGAGTTCACCATGCGCAACGGCAATGCCTGGATGACCCTGCGCGATCTGGAGCAGGAGATCTCCTTCAACGCCGTGGCCTGGCGCAACGTGGCCTCCGGGCTCGACGGCGTCGTCCAGCCCGGCGCCCGCGTCGTCGCCCAGGTGAAGCCCAACCTCTATGCCAAGACCGGCCGGCTGTCGCTGGTCACCCACCAGATGCGGCCGGTGGGGCTGGGCGACCTGCTCGCCCGCGTCGAGCAGCTCAAGCGCCAGCTGGGCGCCGAGGGACTCTTCGACCCGGCCCGGAAGAAGCCGCTTCCGGTGCTGCCGCGGCGCATCGGGCTCATCACCGGCCGCGACTCGGACGCGAAGAAGGACATCCTCCGCAACACCCACGCCCGCTGGGCCGCCGCGGCATTCGAGATCCGCGAGGTCACCACCCAGGGCGCGGCCGCCCCGGTCGACGTCTCCGTGGCGCTGGCCGAGCTGGACGCCCGCGCCGACGTCGACGTCATCGTCATCGCCCGCGGCGGCGGGGCCCTCGAGGAGGTCGTGCTGCCCTTCTCCGACGAGCGGCTGATCCGTGCCGTCTCCGAGGCGAGCACGCCGGTGGTCTCGGCCATCGGCCACGAGGCCGACCGACCGCTGCTCGACGAGGTCGCCGACGTCCGCGCCTCGACGCCGACGGGATCGGCCCGGCTGCTGGTGGTCGACGAGGCCGCCGAGCGGGAGCAGATCACCCAGACGCGGTCGCGGATGTCCTCGGGCGTGGAGCGGATGATCGGCCGTGAGGTCGAGTGGCTGGCCGCGCTGCGCTCCCGCCCGGTGCTGGCCGCCCCCGAGACCATGGTCGCCGGCCGCGCCGAGGAGATCGCCGGACTGCGCCGTCGGGCGCTGGTGTCGATGGAGGCCGCCGCGGCCCGCGCCGACGACTGGATCGCCCAGGCCCGGGCGCGGGTCACCGCCCTCTCGCCCCAGTCGACGCTGGACCGCGGCTATGCGGTGGTCCAGGACGGCGAGGGGATCGTCCGCGACGCCGCGACCCTCTCCCCCGGCGACGACGTGCGCGTGATGGTCGCCGCCGGCGAGTTCGACGCCGACGTGCGCGAGGTCCGCGAGCGGCGCGGCGGCACGGAGGGCCGGGACGACGGCCAGGACCAGGGCCAGGCCGAAGAGACCGCCCGAGACGCCCGGAACACTCAAGACACCCAGGACACTGACGTCACCCAGGAGGAGGATCCTCGATGAGCGAGACCCCGGAGAACACCTTCAGCACCGCCAAGCTCGACGACGTCGAGTCGATGAGCTATGAGCAGGCCCGCGACGAGCTGGTGCAGGTGGTGACCAAGCTGGAGACCGGCGGCGCCCCGCTGGAGGAGTCGCTGGCGCTATGGCAGCGCGGCGAGGCGCTGGCCGACCGCTGCGAGCGGTGGCTCGACGGCGCCCGCACCAGGCTGCAGGAGGTCCGCGAGAGCCTGGAGTCGACGGACTCCTCCGACGAGGCCGAGACCGGCGCCGCGGAGGGCCCCGCCACGTGACGTCCCGCGGGGGGGCTCAGGCGCGCACTGTCGCGTCGCGGTAGCTCTGCAGGAAGTCGGCGATGCCGGCGATGGCCTCCTCCAGCTCCTCGACGCCGGGCAGGGTCACCAGCCGGAAGTGGTTGTCGTCGATCCAGTTGAAGGCCCGCCCGTGCGAGACCAGGATCTTCTGCTGGCGCAGCAGCTCGATGACGAAGGACTCGTCGTCCTCGATGGGGTAGATCTCCGGATCCAGCCGCGGGAACAGGTACAGCGCGCCGTCGGACTGATGGACGTCGACGCCCTCGATCTCCGAGAGCAGCCGGTGGGCGACGGTGCGCTGCTCATGCAGCCGCCCGCCGGGACTGATCAGGTCCTCGATGGACTGGTGCCCGCCCAGGGCGGCCTGGATCGCATGCTGGGCCGGCACATTGGCGCACATCCGCATGTTCATCAGCAGGGTCAGGCCCTCGAGGTAGTTCTTCGCCCGATGCTTCGGCCCGGAGACGTAGATCCAGCCCGAGCGGAAGCCGGCCACCCGCCAGGTCTTCGACAGCCCGGAGAAGGTGATGGTGAAGACGTCGTCGGAGAGGGTGCAGACGTTGACCATCTCGGCGTCGTCGAAGGTGATGTTCTCGTAGATCTCGTCGGAGAGCAGGATGAGGTTGTGCCGCCGGGCGACGTCCACCAGCCCTTCGAGGACCTCGCGGGGGTACACCGCCCCGGTGGGGTTGTTCGGGTTGATGATCACCAGCGCTTTGGTCCGCTCGGTGACCTTCGACTCGACCTCCTCGGGATCCGGCCACCAGTTGTTCTGCTCGTCGCAGATGTAGTGGACCGCCGTGCCGCCGGCCAGCGTTGTCGCACCGGTCCACAGCGGGTAGTCCGGCGCGGGGATGAGGACCTCGTCGCCGGGGCCGAGCATCGCCTGCAGCACCATCGAGATCAGCTCGGAGACGCCGTTGCCCAGATAGATGTCATCCGGGTCGGTCTCGGTCATCCCGCGGCTCTGGTAGTACTGCGCGACGGCGATCCGGGCCGAGTAGATGCCCTGCGAGTCCGAGTACCCCTGGGCGGTGGCCAGGTTGCTGATCATCGTCATCCGGATCGAGTCCGGCGCCTCGAAGCCGAAGGGCGCCGGATTGCCGATGTTCAGCCGGGTGATGCGGTGCCCTTCACGCTCGAGCCGGGTGGCTTCCCGGGCGATCGGTCCGCGGACGTCGTAGCGGACGTCGCGGAGCTTGGGCGACTGGGTGAACTCCTCGAACTCCTCCATCCTCCCATCCTGCCTCACCGAGCCGGGTGTCTGCGGCCACATGCCGTCTCATGAAGGACTCTTCGGCACCTCCGGGACCGGCTCAGTCGACGCCGACGGCCCCCGGCGACACCGCGTCGCGGTAGCCGGCGAGGAAGTCGGCGATGCCGGCGATGGCCTCCTCCAGCTCCTCCACGGCGGGCAGGGTGACCAGGCGGAAGTGGTTGTCGTCGATCCAGTTGAAGGCCCGTCCGTGCGAGACCAGGATCTTCTGCTGGCGCAGCAGCTCGATGACGAAGGCCTCGTCGCTCTCGATGGGATAGATCTCCGGATCCAGCCGCGGAAAGAGGTACAGCGCGCCGTCGGCCTGATGGACGTCGACGCCCTCGATCTCCGAGAGCAACTTGTGCGCGACGTTCCGCTGTTCATAGAGCCGCCCGCCCGGCTGGATGAACTCGTCGATGGACTGATAGCCGCCCAACGCGGTCTGGATGGCGTGCTGGGCGGGCACGTTCGGGCACATCCGCAGATTCGACATCAGGTTCAGGCCCTCGAGGTAGTTCTTCGCGAGATGCTTCGCCCCGGAGATGTAGATCCACCCCGACCGGAAGCCGGCCACCCGCCAGGTCTTCGACAGCCCGGAGAAGGTGATGGTGAAGACGTCCTCGGCCAGCGTGCAGACATTGACCGTCTCGGCGTCGTCGTAGGTGATCTTCTCGTAGATCTCGTCGGAGAGCAGCATCAGGTTGTGCCGCCGGGCGACGTCGACCAGGTCCTCGAGGACCTCCTGCGGGTAGACCGCCCCGGTGGGGTTGTTCGGGTTGATGATCACCAGCGCCTTGGTCCGATCGGTGATCTTCGACTCGATCTCCTCGGCGTCCGGATACCACTTGTTCTGCTCATCGCAGATGTAGTGCACCGGCCGGCCGCCGCAGAGCGTCGTCACCGCCGTCCAGAGCGGGTAGTCCGGGGCGGGGATGAGGACCTCGTCGCCGGGGTTCAGCATGGTCTGCAGCACCATGGTGATCAGTTCGGAGACCCCATTGCCGAGGATGACGTCGTCGACGTCGGCCTCCTTCATCCCGCGGGTCTGGTAGTACTGCGCGACCGCGGTGCGGGCGGAGTAGATCCCCTGCGAGTCCGAATAGCCCTGGGCGGTCGGCAGATTCTTGATCATGTCGACCAGGATCGAATCCGGGGCTTCGAAGCCGAAGGGCGCGAGATTTCCGATGTTGAGCTTCGTGATGCGGTGGCCGGCCGCCTCCAGGCGTGCCGCCTCCGTCGCGATGGGGCCGCGGACGTCGTACCGGACGCCGCGCAGCTTGTCCGCCTGGGTGAACTCCTCGAACTCCTCCATAGAGCAATCCTGCCTCATGGGGGAGCTCCCGCACAGGGGGCGCCGCGGAGGAATCTCCCCGGACGCCGCTCGGCGCGCCGCCGCCCCGTCGATCCTCGGCGTGGCGGGGACGCGCTCCGCCCTACCCCCAGTCCTCCGGGGCGGCGATGAGATCCTCCTCGACCAGCCAGTACTCGGCGGCCTCGTGCGGCGCGAGCCCCTGCTCGCCGGAGAGCAGCCGACGCAGCGTGGTCACCGCCTCGGCGTCCAGCCGTGAGGAGACCTGGCCGACGATGTCGGGGATCTCCTCGGCCGCGGCGTCGTCGACCACCGGCACCAGCTGCTCACGGGGGAAGGCGTGGTCGGCATCGTCGAGGGCGACCAGCGCGTGCTGCTCGATGCCCGGATGGGTCGAGCTGATCACCGCCGCGTCGAGCTCGGCGGAGATCAGCCGCCGCACCAGCTCGTCCTCGCCGCCGGTGCTCACCGCGGCCGGCTCGCAGTCGTAGGTCGCGGCCAGCGAGTCCTCGGGAGTCGGCAGATCCTCGCGCGCCCCCACCACGAGCTGGTCGCAAGCCTCGGCGACGGAGGAGTCGCGGGCGTCGGAGGAGTCGCGGGGGATGTCCTGCTCGACGGCGGTGACCGTGGTGACCACCAGCGTCTCGGTGAGCACCGCGGCGGCGGGCTCCAGGACCTCGGCTCCGTCGACGGCGTCCTCGACCAGCCCCAGCACGGTCTCGGCCGTCGGAGTGGGGACTGCGGCCGCGGCGGTCGCCTCCGGCGAGGGAGCGGCCTGCTCCTGGTAGCCCTCGGGGTCGAGCTGCCGGGCCAGGTCCAGGGTGCCGGCGACGACCAGCGCGTCGTCGGAGCCGCCGTCGTCGCCCTCTCCCCCGTCCTCGGCGAAGCCGGCGACCAGCTCGCCGGGCTGTGCGTCGCGGACCTCGACCACCGCCGGAACGTCCCGGGAGTTCATCGCCAGCGAGTAGATGCCGGCCACGGCGCGCTCCAACTGATCGTCGGCGACGGCGATCGTCAGCGCCTCCTCGGCCTCCTCGCCGGTGGGCTCCTCCGCCGGGGGCGGGCCCGAGCAGCCCGGCACCAGCGCCGCGAGCGCGGCGAGGCCCCCGGCCCCGAGGACGCGCCCGGGGGCCCGTCCGGCGCTGCGCCCCGCCGCCCGCCGACCGGGTCCCGGAACAGGGCGCGGCGGGCGGTCGTCGTCAGTCATGAGCTTCATTCTACGGACGAAGGTTCTCCGCTTCCCACGCGGACGTCTTAGGCTGGACAGATGACCTCCGATGCGGCTGATGACCAGGTCCAGCTCCCCGGCGCGGCGCGGCTCGTCACGCGTCTGCAGGCGCTGCTGCACGGTCCGCAGCCGAGCGAGCCCGAGGCTCGGACCGCCCGCGGCTGGCTCGACCTCGCCTATGAGGCCGCCTACGGCGAGCGCTACCACGCCGCCGCCGACGCCGCCTCCCGCGGCCTCCAGTCCCGCGGCGGCCAGGAGCCGGAGAACCGGCTGATGCTGCTGCGCATCCTCTCCGGCGTCCACGAGATGCGCGGCGACTCGGCCGCCGCCGCCCCGCACCTCGCCGCGCGGGTCGCGCTGCTGCGCGACCTCGGCCGGAGCCGCCAGGCCCGCATCGAGGAGGAGCTCGGCGGCATGCTGCTGCGCGAGCCGGACACCGTCGAAGGCGACATCCTCGCCCGGGTCGCCGAGGAGCTGCGCGACGAGGACCGCGCCGCCGGCACGGGCGGCACGGACGAGACAGGCGGCACGGACGGCAGCCTGGAGCTGGCCGACGTGCTCTCCTCGCTGGCGGTGCGGGTGCTGCACGACGAGGGCCCCGAGCCCGCGCTGGAGCTGGTGCGCGAGGCGGTGGGGATCCTCGAGCGGCACGACCGTCAGGAGGCGCTGGCCGGGGCACGGATGTTCCTCGCCCACACGCTGCTGCTCACCGGAGAGTCCGCGGCGGCCCTGCAGATCGCCGACGGCGTGCTCCACGGACCGGCCAACCGCGCCGTGCGCGGGGCGATGGCCATGCTGAAGGCCACCATCCACCATCACGACGACCGGCACGACGAGGCGGTGGAGAGCGCGGTCACCTCCGCCGAGCTCTACTCGGCCTGCGGCGTGCGCAAGGGCGCGGCCTCGGCCGCGGCGCTGCTGGCCGGCATGGTCTCGGCCCTGGACCAGGGCGAGGCCGCGGTGCTCGCCTGGCGGATCGCCGTCCAGCAGGCCGAGCTCGGAGAGTTCCCCGAGGCGCGGATGCTCTCGCTGGCGCTGGGCCAGCAGCTGCTCGAGCTCGAGGACCATGCCGAGGCGGAGAGCGTCCTGGACGCGCTCTCGCTGCGGCTGGGCAGCTCCGAGGAGGATCTCTCCACCCGGGCGCGGGCGCTGATGGGGCTCGGCCACGCCGTCACGCAGCAGCAGCGCCCGCTGGAGGCGCTGGCTCACTGGGAGGAGGCCGCCCGGCTCTTCGCCCGCTCCGACGAGCCGGAGGAGGCCGCTCGCGCGCATCTGGCCGCCGGGGCGCTGGCCGCCTCGCTGGAGCGTCTCGACGATGCGCGGCGGCACTACGAGCAGGGGCTCGAGCTGGCCCGGCGCGAGGAGGACGAGGACCCGCTGACGCTGGTGCAGGCGCTGCATGCGCTGGGCCACCTGCTCACCCGCACGGAGGATTCCGAGGGGGTCGGGTACCTGCAGCGCGCCCTCGACGTCGCCCAGGAGCACGGCACCGAGTGGCAGGTCGCCGACATCACCGATTCGCTGGCCCGCGGCTACGTCGCGCTGGGCGAGGGCACCCAGGCGGTGGCCAAGGCGCTCGACGCCGCCGACCTCTTCGGGGCGGCCGGGGACGAGCGGGCCGCCGGCGGCGCCGAGGTCTTCGCGGGCAAAGTGCTGCTGGAGATGGGACGCCCCGACGAAGCCGAGGCCATCCTGCGCATGGCCGTCGGCGAGCGTGAGCCGGAGCAGGACCTGCTCCTCGAGGCGCTGGAGGCCCGCATCGAGGCGCTGATGCACCAGGACAAGGCCGACGAGGCCGCCGAGCTGCGCCGCGAGCTCACGCGGCTGAAGCGCCACCGAACCTGACCACGACCCGCCCCGGCTCACCGACCGTCGATCACCGCGGCAGCAGCTCCTGCGGCCACTCCGGCACCGGGTCGTCGGTGGGGAAGAACCCCAGCAGCGCCTCCGCGCAGGCCAGCCGATGCTCGGCCTGGTGCTGCCAGTCGGCCCGGTGGGCGTCCCGCGCCCCGGCCACCAGCGACAGCGCCACCGAGGCCGAGCGCAGCCGCAGCGCCTCCGGGTCCACGACGGCGGCGAAGGCGCGGGCGAAGCGAGCCAGCGCGGCGGGGGCGTGCACGTAGCGGGCATCGACGGCCGGCAGCACGGCCACATGCCCGAGGAAGCAGGCCAGATCGTCCACCCGGTGGCCGGGCCCCAGGGAGTCGACGTCGAGCAGGCAGGAGACCTCGTCGCCGCGCATCAGCACATTGGCCTCGTAGAAGTCCCCGTGGGTGGGCACCACCGGTCCGCGCTCCGTGTGCGGCAGTCCGTCGAGGATCGTCCGCTCCACCCGGCGGACCCGGTCGGTGCGCCGCGGCAGCGCGGAGAACGCCGCCGAGGCGTAGGCCGACAGCCGGTCGGTCCAGGCGTCGCGGGCGGGCAGCGTCATCACCTCCGCCGGCATCGCCTCCAGCAGTCCGAGGAACTGGGCGGGGTCGAGAGCCCCGCCGCCGTCGGCGAGGATCTGCTCGGCCAGCGGCTCGCCGGCGCCGGCCTCCAGGGCGACGACGTCGTCGACGGGCTCGCGCACCGGCACCGGAGCCGGGATGCCGGCGTCGAGCAGCATCCGGTGCCGGGCATGCAGATCGGAGGCGCGGCCGGCGCGCAGCACCTTCAGATACAGCCGCGACCCGTCGTCGAAGGCCGCGGCGATCACCGCACGACGCAGCGGCCGGTAGCTGATCGTCTCCAGCCCCACCAGCCGGCGGCCGCGCCCCCAGGTCTCGGCCACCGAGGCCGGGTCGGTGGCCAGCGGCAGGCCGGGCAGCGCCGGGTCCAGCGGATGCTGCCAGATCGCCAGCCGCCCGTGGGGACTGTGCGAGTAGATCACTCCCGGCCCGTGGTCGGGCACCGCCTCGGTGGTCATGCCGACATAGAGGTCGTCGACGTGGTCGGAGGTCTCGGTGTAGGAGCCGGCCGGCCAGGACCGGGCCATCACCGGCCGGGCCGTGGAGACCCGGTAGATGCCGGTCACCCCGGCCCCGGGACGGTGCTGGATGGATTCCAGATGCACCGAGGTGGCATAGACGCCGGTGTGCTGGATCGCCGCCGCGATGGGCGAATGGGCGTCGTAGGACTCCAGGAACGCGATCTGCCGAGCTTCCTGCTCGGCGCTGCGGCTCTCCGGCGCGGCGCGGGATGCGTCCTGGGGCTGCTCCATCGAGTCGCCGGTCTCCTCAGGCCCGCCGCCGCTTGAGCACGGCATCCAGGTCCAGCGAATCCTGGACGGCGGTCTGCCGGCGCGGCCGCGGCATCTCGCGGACCTCGTCGGCCGCCGCGGCGCCGTCGGCGCCCTCTGGGGCTTCTCCGGCGGCCTCCTGCTGCTCGGCGCGGATCTGCGCGGCGGCGTCCTTGAGCTTGACCTCCCCCTCCGGCCGCGGCTCCTCGGGGACCAGCGGCTCCGGCGCCGGACGCTCGGCGGCGCGCGCCTCCAGGTACTTCGGCTTGGGGACCTCGCGCGGCTCCCAGGCGCGAGCCGGCGAGGCCGCATGCGCCGCCGGCGGCACCGGCTGCTCGTGCGGGGCGTCGGCGAAGGTCCGGCCCAGCTGCAGCGGCAGGCCGTCGGCGTCGAGCTCCTGCAGCGAGCCGGGCCCGCCGCGGCCGCTCGCGTCGTGGGTCAGCGCGTCGAAGGGCGGAGTGCGGGCCTCGGCGACCGCCCGATCGGTGGTCGGCACGCTCGGCCGGCGCAGCCCGGAGGCCTCGACGTCGGGGTTCATCGCCTCGCGCAGCGCCTCGTCCAGCCGGGCGCGCCGCCGCCGACGCCGGCGGACCACCGCCATCGTGCGCAGCGTGGCCACGCCCAGCAGCGCGACGCCGCCGGAGAGCAGCGGCACCGGTCCCGACGCGACGCCGAGGCCCACCAGCAGACCGGCGATCAGCGTGGTCAGCAGCGCCAGCGCGACGATCAGCGCGACGGCGGTGCGGCCCCAGTGGACGGTGAACTCGCCGCCGGAGCCCGCCCCGTCCGTCCTGTCCGGCGCGGCGGCCGGGGCGGCGGAGTCGGCGGCTGCGGCGCTGGCGTCGCCGTGAGGTGTCGCGTCAGTCATGGAAGCCCTTCGTCCTGCATGCTCCGCACGACCGGCCGGCGGGGCGGGCCCGGCGCCGGCGGCGTCGCGCCCGCGTCGGGTCCGGCGCACAGTCGGTCGCGCCGTCGGATTCTCGGATGGTCGGTTCGGCATCCGCTGGGCCCTCGTGATCAGCGCCGCCAGGAAGAGCCCGGCGACGACGGCGAAGAGCGCCGAAGAATGGACGGGCAGGCTGGGGAGCACGTCGATGATCGCCGTGTCGAGGCGATCGAGGCCCAGCGTCACCGTGCGCCCACCTGCCCTTCTTCGGACACTCCCCGGCGCCGCGGCCGAGGGTGTCGCTGATCATGAAGTTCAGTCCCCCACCTTAGCCGACGATCCTCCCGCATCCCGGGGATCCGCACGGTGCGGCGTGCGGCGTGTCACGCTCCGGCCGCGGCGAGCAGGCTCGGACGCGGATACCGGGTGCGCAGCGGCCCGGCTCCCGGCACGCGGGGCAGCAGTCCGGGGCCCAGCTCCTCAGCGGTGAGCGCGAAGCAGCGGTGGTCGACCCAGGCGCCGTCGATGTGCAGGTAGCGTTCGCGCAGCCCCTCCTCGCGCAGCCCCAGCTTCTCCACCACGCGCAGGCTGGCCGCGTTCTCCGGGCGGACGGCGATCTCGATCCGGTGCAGCCGCCGCTCGAGGATGAGGTGGTCGACGGCGGCGGCGACGGCGACGGTCATCAGCCCTCGGCCGGCGTGGTCGCGGTCGATCCAGTAACCGAGCCCGGCACTGCGCGCCGAGCCGCCGATGATCGGCCCGACGGTCAGCTGCCCGATCAGCGACGGCGCGCCGGAGGCGTCGGCGAACCAGAGGAACCAGGGCAGCTGGGCCCCGGCGCGGGCCTCGCGGGTCAGCCCGCGGACCATGGTGCGGAAGGCCGTCGGAGTCATCCGCGCCCGCGGGGCCTCGGGGACGGTGGCGTCCCAGGGGGCCAGCCAGTCCTCGTTGGCCAGCCGCAGCGCCAGGAAGCGGTGCTCGTCGCGCAGCGCACAGGGCCGCAGGCTCAGCAGCCCGCCGTCGACCGTCGCGGAGAGCTCCACCGGCCAGCCGGCCGCCCGACGCCGCGTCCTCATCGCGCTCCCGGGGATGCTCCGTCGCGCGGCCCGACGGCCAGGCGCAGCGTGTCGAGGCCGACCATGCCCAGCTGCAGCAGCTCGGTGTGGAAGGCCCGCAGGTCGAAGGCCTCGCCCTCGGCCGCGCGACGCTCGGCGCGCAGCTGCTCGAAGACCCGCTGGCCGACCTTGTAGGAGGGCGCCTGCCCCGGCCAGCCTAGGTAGCGGACGAACTCGAACTCCTGCTGGGCCTCGGAGATCGGGAGGTGCTCGCGCAGGAACTCGCGGCCCTGCTCCGGGGTCCACACGCCGCCGCCGAGGGCCTCGGGAGCCTCGAAGCCACAGTGGACGCCGATGTCGAAGACCACGCGGGCCGCACGCATGCGCTGCATGTCCAGCATTCCGAGCTCATCGCCGGCGTCGGCGAGGAAGCCCAGCTCGTCCATGAGCTGCTCGGCATAGAGCGCCCAGCCCTCGGCGAATCCGGAGACGTGGCAGCCGTGCCGCCGCCAGCTGTTCAGCCGGTCCTTCACCAGCGTGGCGGTGCCGATCTGCAGATGATGGCCGGGCACGCCCTCGTGGTAGACCGTGGTGGTCTCCGCCCAGGTGGTGAAGCTGGTGTCCTCCGGCGGCACCGACCACCACATCCGGCCCGGGCGGGAGAAGTCGTCGCTGGGGCCGGTGTAGTACACGCCGCCGTCCTGGGTCGGGGCGATCCGGCACTCCAGCACGTCCATCGGGGCGGGGATGTCGAAGTGGGCGCCGGACAGCGCGGCGACGGCCTCGTCGGAGAGCCGCTGCATCCATGCCTGCAGCGCCTCGGTGCCCTCCAGCCGGCGCGCCGGGTCGACGTCGAGGATCCGCCGGGCCTCGGCGACGTCGGCGCCGGGGCGGATGCGCTCGGCGACCTTCCGCTGCCGGGCGACGATCGACTCGAGCTCCTCCAGCCCCCATCGGTAGGTCTCTTCGAGGTCGAGCTCGGTGCCGGTGAACACCCGCGAGGCCAGCCGGTAGTGCTCGACGCCGACGGCGTCGGCCTGCGGCGCCGTCGGCAGCAGGTCCTCGGCCAGCCGGTCGGCGAGCCGCTCATAGCCGGCGGCCGCCGCGGCCGCGCCCGCGCGCACAGCCGTCACCGCGGCGTCGTCCATCCCGGCCTGTCGGGCGGCGTCGACGAAGGTGGACAGCGCACCGTCGGCGGCCGCATAGCTGCGCGACTGCTCGATGACCGCGCGGATCTGCCGGGCCGCCGGCACCTGCCCGGCCGCCCGCGAGGCGCACAGCGACTCCCACCAGCCCTCCAGCGCGGCGGGCAGGTTCTGCAGCCGGCCGGCGAGGTGCGCGAAGTCCTGCGGGCTGGACTGCGGCATCAGCTCCGGGACCATCCGCACCTCCTGGGGCACGGAGGCCAGATTGTTCAGCTCGGTGCGGCCGGTCGCGTGCAGCTCGAGCTCCAGGCCCAGCCGCTCGCGCAGCGCATGGACGGTGACCTCGTCGACGGCGTCGGCCGGCTCGAGCTCCTCCAGGGCCGCCAGCGTCTCGCGGTTCAGCGCCGCGACGGCCTCCCGGCCGGCGGGCGAATAGTCGGCGTACTCGGTCTCGGCGCCGGAGCGGCCGAGGATCGTCGCCTCGTCGGGATGCAGCGCCAGCCAGCGCTCGAAGTGTTCCTCGGCGCAGGCGTCGACGGCGGTGGGGGTCCGCTCCGGCGCCGAGGCCGCGGACGCCTCCGGCGCCTGCTCCTGCCGCCGCGGCGGCGTCGCGCCGCTCACTGGTGGACGTGGAGTCGGCGGGCGGCCTCGGAGAGCGAGCCGGTCAGCGACGGGTAGACGGTGAAGGTGGAGGCGACGTCGTCGACGTGGATCTTCTGGGTCACCGCCAGCGCCAGCGGGAAGATCAGCTCGGAGGCGCGCGGGGCGACGACGACCGCGCCGATCGTCGTCCCCGAGCCTTTGCGGGCGAAGATCTTGACGAAGCCGTCATGGATGTTGGTCATCTTCGCCCGCGGGTTCGTCGACAGGTCCAGCTTGACCACGTCGGCCTGATAGGCGCCGGAATCCACCTGCGCCTGGCTGACGCCGACGGTGGCGATCTCCGGGGAAGTGAAGACGTTCGAGGCGACCTGGTGCAGCTTCAGCGGCTTCACCGCGTCGCCCTGCATGTGCGAGACCGCCACGCGGCCCTGCATCGCCGCGACCGAGGCCAGGGGCATCTGACCGGTGCAGTCGCCGGCGGCGTAGATGTTCGTCGCCGTGGTCCGCGAGACGGTGTCGACCATGATGTGGCCGGAGTCGGTGGTCTGCACGCCGCACTCCTCCAGCCCGACGTCCGCGGTGTTCGGCACGCCGCCGACGGCCATCAGGCAGTGCGAGCCCTCGATGACGCGGCCGTCGGAGAGCGTGACGGCGACGCCGTCGGCGGTGCGCTCGACCTTCTCCGCGCGGGTCTTCGAGGCGACGTTGACCCCGACCCGGGCGAAGGAGTTCTCCAGCACGCGGGCGGCGTCGGGGTCCTCGCCGGGCAGCACCCTCTCGCGCGAGGAGACCAGGGTGACCTCGGTGCCCAGCCGGCAGTACGCCGAGGCGAACTCCGCGCCGGTGACGCCCGAGCCGACGACGATCATGTGCTCGGGAGGCTCGGTCAGCGAGTAGGCCTGCGTCCAGTTGAGGATGCGCTCGCCGTCGGGCACCGCCGTGGGCAGCTCGCGCGGGTGGGCGCCGGTGGCGACGATGACCGCGTCGGCCTTGATCAGCTCCACCGAGCCGTCGGCGCGGGTCGCCTCGATGCTGTGCGGCGGCTTCAGCCGCCCGCGGCCGTCGATGACGGTGACCCCGGCGGCCTCCAGCGACTCCCGGATGTCCTCCGACTGCGTATGGGCCAGCTCGAGCAGCCGCTCGTTGACGGTCGAGAAGTCGGCCCAGGCGTCGGTGGTGTGCGAGTCGTCGTCATCCTGGCCGAAGCGGACGCCGAACGCCGTGGAGGCGTTGACCCGGCGCATCGCGTCGGCAGTGGCGATGAGCGTCTTCGACGGGACGACGTCGGTGAGCACCGCAGAGCCGCCGACGCCCTTCTCCTCCACGATGGTGACCTCCGCCCCGGCGTGGGCGGCGACCAGCGCGGCCTCGTAGCCGCCGGGGCCGCCTCCGAGGATCGCGACGCGTGCAGGGGCGAAAAGGCTTTTCGGAGTCTCAGAAGTCACAGGGGCCATTCTGCCCAGTCGGGCGCGTCTTGTCAGGTTCGCCCGGGCACGGCGCCGCATCCGGCGGGCCGAAGACAGGCCGCCGACGCCGCCCTGGCCTGCGGAGGGAGCATCGGGGGCCGACAGCCGGTAGATTGGAGGGCGATGAGTGACAACACAGTCCGCACCGACGGCGCGCCGCAGACGGCCGCGCCCCAGGATCTGACCCCGACCGACGACCCCGCCGCGCCCGCCAACCGGCTGGCCGAGGAGGCCGCCGCCGTCCTGCTGGACCGCGCGGGCATCGACGCCGTGGATCTGGCCTGCACGCTCGGCTCCGGGTGGGGCGAGGCCGCCGGCCAGCTCGGCGAGGTCGTCACCGGCGTCGACGCGGACGAGGTGCCCGGCTTCCACGTCTCCGGCGTCGCCGGCCACTCCGGGCGACTGACGATCATCCGCACCGAGTCCGGCGCGCATGTGCTCGTCGTCGGCGCCCGCACCCATTACTACGAGGGCCGCGGCGTCGACGCCGTCGCCCACGGGGTGCGCACTGCCGCGGCCGCCGGCGCGCGGACGATGGTGCTGACCAACGGCTGCGGCGGACTGAACGCCGACTGGGCGCCCGGCACGGCGGTGCTGATCCGCGACCACATCAACCTCACCGGGGTCTCGCCGCTGCGCGGAGCGCACTTCGTCGACCTGACCGACCTGTACTCGCCGCGGATGCGGGGCATCGCCCGGCAGATCGATCCGGCGCTTCCCGAGGGCGTCTACGCGCAGATGCCCGGCCCGCACTACGAGACGCCGGCCGAGGTCCGCCACGCCGGCATCATCGGCGCCGATCTGGTCGGGATGTCCACCGCGCTGGAGGCGATCTCCGCCCGCGCGGCGGGCATGGAGGTCTTCGGCATCTCGCTGGTGACCAATCAGGCCGCCGGCATCTCGCCGGAGCCGCTGAGCCACCAGGAGGTCGTCGACGCCGGGCGCGAGGCCGCCCCGCGGATCTCCGATCTGCTGGCCCGGGTGATCACCCGCTCGCTGCAGGACTGAACGGACCCGACCACCGCGCCCGCGACGAGCCCGCCGGGACGCCGCGGGCCCCTTCCGAGACCCCAGACCACTGACACAGTCGCCGCAGAGGAGATGAGGGACGTGCCGGAGACCGCCTCCGCCGATCAGCTGCTGACCACCGTCCACCGGTGGATCGAGCTCGACCCCGACCCCGCCACGCGTGAGCAGCTGACCGAGCTGCTGGCCCGCGCCGAATCCGCCGCGGCCGGCGCCGACGACGCCCGGCAGAGCCTCGAGCAGCTCTTCGCCGGACGGCTGGCCTTCGGCACCGCCGGGCTGCGCGCCGAGCTCGGTCCGGGCCCGCTCCGGATGAACCGCCTGGTCGTCCGACAGACCGCCGCCGGACTGCTCCGGCACGCCTCCCGCGAGCTGGTCGCCGCCGGCGACGACGGCTCCGGCCGGATCGTGATCGGCTACGACGCCCGCCACCAGTCCGACGCGTTCGCCGCCGAGACGGCCCGGCTCTTCGCCGACGCCGGCTGGGAGGTCCATCTCTTCGACCGTCCGGGTCCGACGCCCCTGCTGGCCCGTCAGGTGCTGGTGCGCTCGGCCGACGTCGGCGTGATGGTCACCGCCAGCCACAACCCGCCGCAGGACAACGGCTACAAGGTCTACCTGGGCGGGCGGCTCTCGCAGCACCTGGAGCCGCTCGGCCGCGGGGCCGGCGCGCAGATCACCGCGCCGATCGACCGGGCCATCGCCGCGACGATCGACGAGGTCGTCGCCGAGGACTTCGCCGCGGGCTCCCCCGCGCCGGCGGTGGAGCCGGCCCCGAGCCCGGCATTCCCCGCGACGGCCGAGATGATCGGCGACGACGCGCGCACCGCCTACCGCGAGCGCGCCCTCGAGCTGCTAGACCCGACTGAGCATCCGCACCGGGATTTGACGGTCATCTACACCGCGATGCACGGCGTCGGCGGCGAGCTGGTCACCGACCTGCTCTCTGCGGCCGGCTTCGAGCGCGTGGTCCCGGTGTCCGCGCAGTTCGACCCGGACCCGGACTTCCCCACCGCCGACTTCCCCAACCCGGAGGAGCCCGGCGCGCTGGACCTGGGCCTGCAGGCCGCCGCCGAGCATGAGGCCGACCTGCTGCTGGCCAACGACCCCGACGCCGACCGGCTCTCCGCGGCGCTCTTCGACCCCGCCCAGCAGGCCTGGCGCCAGCTCACCGGCGACGAGATGGGCGCGTTGCTGGGCGCGCATCTGCTCGACCGCGGGCCGCTGCGCGCCGGCGGCGAGGACGGCCCCGAGCCGGTGATGGCCAGCTCGGTCGTCTCCTCCCGCCAGCTCTCCGCACTGTGCCGGGCCCGCGGAGTCGGCCACGAGTCCACGCTGACCGGCTTCAAGTGGCTGGCGCGGGTGGCCGGCATGAGCTTCGGCTACGAGGAGGCCATCGGCTTCAACGTCGACCCGACGAGCGTGAAGGACAAGGACGGCGTCTCCGCCGCGCTGATCTTCGCCGAGCTCGTCGCGACGCTGAAGGCCCAGGGCCGCACCGTCTTCGACGCCCTCGACGCGATCGCCGCCGAGGCCGGGATCTTCGTCACCGGCCAGGTCACCGTCCGCGTCGAGGACCTCGCCCAGCTGGGCGAGATCACCGCGGGCCTGCGGGCGACGCCGCCGACGACGATCGCCGGCTCCCCGGTGGTCGAGTCGCTGGACCTCGCCCGGGACCCGCTGCCGGGCGCGACCTTCGACGAGGCCAAGACCACCGATGCGCTGATCCACCTCACCGAGGCCGGCGATCGCGTCATCGTCCGCCCCTCCGGCACCGAGCCGAAGGTCAAGTGCTATCTGGAGGCGGTCGCCGACACCCCCGGCACCGACGCGTCGACCCAGCAGATCGCCGCCGCCCGGGCGCGCGCCGCCGAGCGGCTCGAGGCGCTGCGCGAGGATATGGGCCGACTGCTGGGCTGAGCACCGCGCCGGCACCGCCTCCCCGAGCCGCGTCGCCGGCGCGGACCGCCGCAGACCCTCGCCCGGAGATCCCGGGCCCCGATCACCCCGACGCGGATCCCCACCGGGATCCGGAGAGGACACCCCATGGCCACCGCCTCCGCCACCGCCCCCGACGGCTCCCCCGTCCCCGCCCCGGCCCAGATGGCCGGGCTCATCGATCACACGATGCTCAAGCCCGACGCCGACGAGGCCACTGTGCTACGCGTGGCCGCCGAGGCCCGCGAGCACGGCTTCGCCTCCGTCTGCGTGAATCCGCGCTGGGTCCGGCAGGTCCACGCCGAGCTGCAGGGCTCGTCGACTGCGACCTGCACGGTGATCGGCTTCCCGCTGGGCGCGAACACCACCGCGACCAAGGTCGCCGAGACCGACGACGCGGCGGCCGGCGGCGCCACGGAGGTCGACATGGTCGTCGACATCGCCGCGGCGAACGCCGGCGAGGAGTTCGAGGTCGTCTCGCAGATCCGCACTGTGGCCACCGCCGCGCACGAGGGCGGTGCCATCCTGAAGGTCATCCTGGAGACCGCGCTGCTGACCGAGCAGGCCAAGGAGCTCGTCTGCCGCGCCGCCGCCGAGGCCGGGGCCGACTTCGTCAAGACCTCCACCGGCTTCGCCGGCGGCGGGGCGACCGAGGCCGACATCGCGCTGATGCACAGCATCGTCGGCGGACGGCTGGGCATCAAGGCCTCCGGCGGCGTGCGCACCTACGCCGACGCCGCGGCGATGGTCGCCGCCGGGGCGACCCGGCTCGGGGCCAGCTCCTCGCTTGATATCCTGGCAGGCGACGACGCGTCGTCCGCCTCCTCCGCGGCCGGCTCCTACTGATCCGCGGCAGGGCCGGCGTCGAGCCGACGACGGCGACCGACGACACCACCCGCACGCAGCACTCACAAGGGGATCCGACTCCATGATCAGCAACGGCAAGGTCACTTCCTACTCCGGCCAGGGCAACGTCGTCGGGAACGTCGTCGCCTTCATCTTCGTCTTCGGGCTGCTGCTCGGCTCGATCTTCGCCCTGTCGTTCTGGACGCTGGAGAACGCCTGGATCCCCGGGATGGCCTTCATGGTGCTGTGGACTCTGGCCTTCCTGGTGGCCAAGGAGCTCCTCGGCCGCGGCGACACGCTGACCCAGCAGGACATCCACGGCGAGCACGGGGAGCACGTCGAGCCGAAGGCGCACTGAGCCTGGACAGCATGGACCGAGAGCGCGGTGACCGGCGGGGACGTCGGTCACCGCGCTCTTCGCGCAGGCAGGGGACGACGCGCCGCAACGTCGGCATCGACGCGCTGCGCGTGGTCTCGGTCAGCGCCGTCGTCGTCGGCCATGCCGCCCCGGGCATGCCCGGCGCCGACTTCCTGCAGATCTGGCGGATGCCGCTGTTCTTCGTCCTGGCGGGCTTCTTCTTCTCCGACGCCCGCACCCTCGGCGGCGAGATCCGCACCCGCTGGCGGACGCTGGGCGTGCCCTACGTCGTCTGGTTCGTCCTAGTCTCGGCGGCGGTGGCAGCCATGGCCGCCACCCCCTGGCCCTTCGACGACGGCGTCGTCGCCCGCGCGCTGATCGGCGGGGCCTTCACCGACATGCCGTATCTGGCGATCTGGTTCATCTCGGTGCTGTTCTTCACCGCGGTGCTGATGCGGGCCGTGGTCGGCCTGCCCTGGTGGGTCGGAGCGGCGATCTCGGCGGCCGGACTGGTCCTCGTCGAGCTGCCCGACTCCGCGGCGGCCTACACTCCGCTGGGCATCGGGCTGGTGCCGGCATGCCTGGGCTTCATGCTCGCCGGCTTCTGGTTCCGCCGGATCCGGCACCGGGTGCCGCTGCCGCGGCTGACCGGACCGCTCGCCGTCGCCGTCGGGCTGGGCGCCGTCGCTCTGGGCGCCGAGCCGATGAACATGAAATGGTCGGGCTTCGGCACCTTCCTGCTCTCGCCCGCGCTGGCGGTGCTGATCTGCTGCGGGATGGTGCTGATCTTCGCGCATCCGGTCGACGACCTGCTGAGCCGGTCGCGACCGGCGAGGACTGTGGTCTCCGAGCTGGTCCGGGTCGCCACGCTGGTGGTATTCCTGCACCCGGTGATCCTGCATCTTGCCCAGCACCCTCTGGGGGTGGACAGCCAGGCGCTGCGCATCGTTATCGCGCTGCTGGTGTGCTGGGCGCTCGGCGTGCTGGTCAACCGGACTCGACTCTCGCCGCACCTGACCGGCCTGCCGGTCCGACGCCCCGCACCCGCTCGGGACTGACGGCCCCGGCTCAGCTCCCCGACGGGGCCGCGGGCTCGAAGATCGCGGTGAGCACCTGGTCCAGCCAGGACAGCAGCTCCGCATCGGCCAGCTCGCGGCCGCTGATCCCGCCGGTGGTCGGCTTCGGGATGAGCACCGCATGCAGCGAGGATTTGATCTGGCTGCCCGGGTACATCCGCTCCAGCCGCATCTGCCGCGACTCGGGCAGCTCCGCGACCGGGGCGAAGCGGATGAACTTCCCCTGGGTGCCGATGTCGTCGATGCCGACGGCCCGCGCCCGATTGCGCAGCCGGGCGACCTCGACCAGATTCGCCACCGCCTGCGGCGGCTCGCCGTAGCGGTCGCGCCATTCGGTCACGACCTCCTCGATCGCCTCGTCGGTGTCCGCGGCGGCCAGCTTCCGGTAGCCCTCCAGACGCAGCCGCTCGCCGGGGGCGTAGTCCTCCGGCAGATGCGCATCGATGGGCAGCTCGATCTTGACCTCGGCGGTCCGCTCCTCGGCCTCGCCGCGATAGTCGGCCACCGCCTCGCCGACCAGCCGCAGATACAGGTCGAAGCCGACGCCGGCGATGTGGCCGGACTGCTCGCCGCCGAGCAGGTTGCCGGCGCCGCGGATCTCCAGGTCCTTCATCGCCAGCTGCAGCCCGGCGCCGAGCTCGTTGTTCGCCGCCACCGCCTTCAGCCGCTCCAGGGCGACCTCGCCCAGCGGCTTCTCGGCCGGATAGAGGAAGTAGGCGTAGGCCCGCTCCCGCGAGCGCCCGACGCGGCCGCGCAGCTGGTGCAGCTGCGAGAGCCCGTAGGTCGAGGCGCGGTCGACGATGAGCGTGTTGGCGTTGGAGATGTCCAGGCCGGTCTCGATGATCGTGGTCGAGACCAGCACGTCAAAGCGCTTCTCCCAGAAGTCCTGGATGATCTGCTCCAGCCGGGACTCGCTCATCTGCCCGTGGGCGACCTCCACCCGGGCCTCGGGCACCAGCTCGCGCACCTTCGCGGCCGTCTCGTCGATGGTCGAGACCCGGTTGTGCACGAAGAACACCTGGCCCTCGCGCATCAGCTCGCGGCGGATCGCCGCCGAGACCTGCTTGTCGGTGAAGGGCCCGACGTAGGTCAGCACCGGGTGGCGCTCCTCCGGCGGCGTGGCCAGCGTGGAGGTCTCGCGGATGCCGGCCATCGACATCTCCAGCGTCCGCGGGATCGGCGTCGCCGACATCGCCAGCACGTCGACGTTGGTGCGCAGCTTCTTCAGCGCCTCCTTGTGCTCGACGCCGAAACGCTGCTCCTCGTCGATGATCACCAGCCCGAGGTCCTTGAACTTCACCTCGCTGCTGAGCAGCCGATGGGTGCCGATGACGACGTCGATCTCGCCGCTGTGCACGCCCTCGAGGACCTCGCGGGACTCCTTGGCGGTCTGGAAGCGCGAGAGCGCGCGCACGGTGACCGGGAAGCCCGCGAAGCGTTCGGTGAAGGTCTCGTAGTGCTGAGAGGCCAGCAGCGTCGTCGGCACCAGCAGCGAGACCTGCTTGCCGTCCTGGACGGCCTTGAACGCCGCACGGACGGCGATCTCGGTCTTGCCGTAGCCGACGTCGCCGGAGATCAGTCGGTCCATCGGGATCTCGCGCTCCATGTCGCGCTTGACGTCGTCGATGGTGGTCAGCTGGTCCGGGGTCTCCGGATGCGGGAAGGCGTCCTCCAGCTCGGCCTGCCAGGGAGAGTCCGGAGCGAAGGCGTGGCCGCGAGAGGCCATGCGGGCGGCGTAGAGCCGGATCAGTTCCCCGGCGATCTCGCGGACGGCCTTGCGGGCCTTCTTCTTCGTCTGCGCCCAGTCGCTGCCGCCCATCTTCGACAGACTCGGCGCGTCCCCGCCGACGTACTGGCTGACCTGATCGAGCTGGTCGGTGGGCACCATCAGCCGGTCCTTGGGCCCGCCGCGCTTCGAGGGCGCGTACTCCAGCACCAGGTATTCGCGGATGCCGGCGGTGCCTGACTTCACCGCCTGGGCGGAGCCGACCTTGCGCTGGACGAGCTCGACGAACTGGCCGATGCCGTGCTGCTCGTGGACGACGTAGTCGCCCGGGCTCAGCGCCAGCGGGTCGACGGCGTGCCGCCGGCGCCGTGCAGGCACCTTCCGCCCCTCGCCGGAGCTGGCGCGCATCGAGCGGCCCAGCATCTCCGACTCGGTCAGCAGCGCCAGGTGCAGCGCGTCGATCCCGAAGCCCTCCGAGACCTCGGCGGTGGTCACGGTGATCCGTCCCGGCGTCGGCGCCTCGGTCAGCCCCTCCACGCGCTCGACCGGCACCCGGTTCTCGGTGAGCAGCTCGGCCACGCGCTGGGCGGACCCGGCGCCGGCGGTGGTGACGACCACCGACCAGCGGTCGCGGGCACGCTCGGCGAGGAAGGTCATCACCTCGTCGACGCTGCCCCGATAGCCGAAGGGCTCGCGGGAGTCGATGGAGGCGACGTCGGCGTCCTGCTCGAGCTCCTCGTCCAGACCCAGCGAGGTGATCGACCACCAGCCGGCGCCGTGCTCCAGCGAGGCCTCGCGCGTCTCGGCGAGGCTGGCGAAGGAGCCGGCCGCCAGGTCGTCGCGCTCGGCGCTGGTCAGGTCCAGCGGGGCGGAGCCGCCGTCGCTGCTGGCCTGCCAGGCCGCGGCGAGGAACTCCTCGTTGGTGGTGTTCAGGTCGTGGGCGCGGGTGCGGGTCTTCTCCGGCTCGACGACCAGCGTCAGCGAGCCCTCCGGCAGCTCGGCGACGAACGGGACCATCTGCTCGACCAGCACCGGAGCCAGCGACTCCATACCCTCGACGGCCATGCCCTCGGCGATCTTGGCCAGCAGGTCCTGGGCATGGGGCATCTCCGGCAGCAGCGCCTTCGCCCGGGCGGCGACGTCGTCGGTGATCAGCAGCTCGCGGCAGGGAGCGGCGTCGAGGACCACGGGCGCCTCGTCGTCGAGGGAGCGCTGATCGGCCACCGAGAACCAGCGCATCTGCTCGACCTCGTCGCCGAAGAACTCCACGCGCAGCGGATGCGGCTCAGTGGGCGGGAAGACGTCCAGGATGCCGCCGCGGACGGCGAATTCGCCGCGCCGGGTGACCATGTCCACCCGGGAGTAGGCGGCGTCGGCCAGCGCGGAGACGATCGCGTCGAAGTCGTGCTCCTCGCCGACGGCCAGTCGCACCGGAGCCAGCTCCCCGAGTCCGGCGACGATCGGCTGGACCACCGCACGCACCGGGGCGACGACGACGTCGAGCGCGCCGGCCTCCTCCGGGTGCGCCAGTCGGCGCAGCACCGCCAGCCGGCGACCGACGGTGTCCGAGCGCGGCGAGAGCCGCTCATGCGGCAGCGTCTCCCAGGAGGGGAAGTGGGCGACCCGGGTCTCGGGCCGGTAGGCCTGCAGCGAGGAGGCCAGTTCCTCAGCCTCGCGGTCGGTGGCGGTCACGGTGAGCACCACGCCGGAGCCTGAGGCGGTGCGCAGCTGCCCGGCGATCTCGGCGACCAGCGCCGGGCGCATGCCGGACGTCGCGGCGACCTGCAGCTCCTCGGTCCGCTCGGACGCCGGCTTCGACGCCGCCGCGGCGACCCGTGCATAGGAGGAATCCGCCGCCAGGGCCGTACGCAGACCGGACAATGCCATGGAGTTGCTCGCCTCGCTTCGTGACAGGACCGTCGTCGGGGTGCCTTCGCAGGTGCCGTCCGGGCCGGCGGACTGATCCCGCGCCCCGGTCGGGAGGACCTCCACAGGATACTGCCCCGCCGGGCCGCGGGCACATATGTCCGCTCAGCGGGAACGTCGTCGGGGCCGGGCGCGAGCAGGACGCCGGCCGGCCGCCGCTCGCACGGCTCCTCCCCGAGCCGCTGACGCCGACGCATCCTGCGCAGAGCGGATCCGCCGAGAGCAGATCGGCCCGCCGGGCGCCTATGATGATCGGGACACGTCCCCCAGCGAAGGAGACCCCTCCGTGGCCCTCGAGACCGAGACCGTGATCTCCCACGGCGCCGAGCAGATCCTGCAGGCCTACACCTCCCGCGACTTCCACGAGCACCTGGCCGGGCGCGTCGGCTCGGAGCTGATCAGCTTCGGCGTCGACGGCGATCCGGCCGGAGCCGTCACCGTCACCTCCGAGCAGCGGATGCCGGTGGACCAGCTGCCGGACATCGCCAAGAAGGTCATCAAGGGTCAGGTCCAGGTCACCGTGACCGAGACCTGGTCCGCCCCCGACGCCGACGGGTCCCGCCGTTCGGACATGGACGTCGCGATCCACTCCGCCCCGGTGAAGGCCACGGCTTCGCAGGTGCTGCACGCCCGCGGCGACTCCGAGACGCTGGCGACTGTGCGCGGCGAGGTGACCACCTCGGTGCCGCTGATCGGCAAGAAGCTGGCGTCGGCGGCCGAGCCCTACATGAAGAAGTTCGTGGCGGTGCAGGCCCGGGAGGTCTCCGCCTGGATCAGCCGGAACGGCTGATCCGCCCCGACACGACGACGCCGGCCCGGGCTCCGCTCCTCGCGGATCCGGGCCGGCGTCGTCTGTGCGGAGCGGCTCCGCGGAGTCGCGGCCTCAGAGCTGGTGCACGCGGTTCTGCGCGGCGGTCAGGCCGTCGGCGATGACGTGCTCGACGGCGTCGCCGGCGCGCTGCAGCACCTGCGGCAGCGCCTTGCGCTCGTCGGCGGAGAAGTTCTGCAGCACGTAGTCGGCGGTGTCCATGCGCCCCGGCGGACGCGAGACCCCCACCCGCACGCGGATGTAGTCGCGGTCGCCGCCGAGGTGCTGGGTGATGGACTTCAGCCCGTTGTGCCCGCCCTCGGAGCCGCCGCGCTTGAGCTTGATGCGCTCGAAGTCCAGGTCGACCTCGTCGTGGATGACGATCAGTCGCGCCGGGTCGACATCGTAGTAGTCCATCAGCCGGCGGATCGGCTGACCCGAGGTGTTCATATAGCCCTCGGAGACGGCGAAGAGCATCTTGGGCCCGCCGGGCTGCAACCGGGCGCCGACCATCCGCGCGCCGACTTTGGTGCGGGCCAGGCCGGCCCCCATGCGGTCGACGAGCTCGTCGACGACCATCTGCCCCACGTTGTGCCGGGTGCGCGAGTAGCGGGGCCCGGGATTCCCGAGCCCCGCCACCAGCCAGTTCTCTGAACTCATGGAGTCGAGTCTATCGACCCGCTCGCCGCGGGTCGCATCGACTCCGGAGCGCTCACTCCTCGGAGGAGCCCTCGCCCTCGCCGGACTCCTCGGCGGAGGAGTCCCCGGCGGCCTCGGCCTCGTCCTCGTCGGACTCCTCGTCCTCGCCCAGGTCCTGCGCGGCGGGCTCGTAGATGGTCACGATCGGGGACTCGAGGTCCGACATCGCCAGCGTGGTGCCCTTCGGCAGCTGCAGCAGCTCCGGCAGCGCGTGCTCGGTGCGCTCGGTGATGTCGATGCTGACCGACTCCGGCAGGTGGGTCGCCTCGGCCTCGACGGAGACGGTCGGGTGGTCCAGCAGGTAGGCCAGGCCCGCGGCCGGCTCGCCGATGACCTCGACGGTGACGTCGACGACGACCTTCTCGCCGCGGCGGACCACGATGAGGTCGAGGTGGTCGACGCTGCGGTAGATGGCGTCGCGCTGGATGTCCTTCGGCAGCACCATCTGCTGCTTGCCCTCGACGTCCAGGGTGATCAGGGCGTTGGGGTTGCGGACCGCCAGGGTGGTCTCGTGCTTCGGCAGCAGCAGGTGCTGCGGGTCCTCGCCGTGGCCGTAGACGACGGCGGGGATGTAACCCTCGCGGCGGGCCCGGCGGGCGGCGCCCTTGCCGAAGTCGTCGCGCAGGTGGGCCTGAATGATGATCTTGTCCGACATGCTGTGTCCTTCGTTGGTCGACGGTCCTGACGTCCAGGGGTCGACGGGGGGGGGAAGACGTCGGACCATCGCACGCTGCACGGCATGCGGAGGGCTGTCGAGCCTCGCCTCGTCGATCACGGAGTCGCGGCGGCCTCGCCGTCCGCGCTCCCTCGCCTGGGCACAGTCGCTCATGCTATCACGGCCCAGGCGGCGCCCACGACGTCCCGGCGGCCGCCCCGGCCGGCGACGACGGGCTCCGACCTTGCCCGCCGACGGCGCGGACGACGATACTCGGCCCCATGGAGCACACCACGTTGAGCGCCACCACGCTGCATGCCCCGACCGAGCCGACCGCGCTGATCGTCCTGGTGCCGGGGCTCGGCACCGATGTGGCGAGCACCTGGGCGCGCACCGCCGCGCATCTGGTCGACGGCAGCGCGGCGGCCGGCCCGCAGGTGATCGGCGTCGATCTGCCCGGCCACGGCCTCTCCGCCCCCTGGACGGATGCGCCGGCGGAGCCGACCATGGCCGATCTGGGCGATCTGCTGGTCGAGGCGGTGGTCGAGCATCGGGCCCGCCATTCCGGACTGGCCGAGGTTCCCGTGACGGCCGCCGGCACGTCGCTGGCCGGCGGCCTGATGCTGCAGCTGGGCATCGACCACGCCGACCGCTTCGCCCATCTGGTCGTCGTCGGCGGGGCTCCGCGCTTCGGCGAGCCGCAGACCTGGATCGACCGGGCCGAGGCGATCCGCGCCTCGGGCACCGCCTCGCTGGCCGAGGGCAGCGCGGGCAAGTGGTTCACCGAGGACTTCCGCCGCGAGGGCCCTCACGTGGTGGAGGCGGTGCTGGACTCGCTGCGCGCGGCCGACGATGCCAGCTACGCCGCGCTGTGCAGCGTGCAGAGTCGCTTCGATCTGCGCGGCCGGCTCGACGAGGTCGCCGTGCCGGTGCTGGCCGTCGCCGGAGAGCACGACCCGGTGGCCCCGCCGGAGCAGGCCGAGATCATCGCCGCCGGGGTGCCTCGCGGCTCGGCGACGACAGTGCCCGGCGTCGCACATCAGATTCCGACGCAGAAGCCGACGGAGACGGCCGAGCTGCTGCGCGGCCTCCTGCAGAGCTAGCGCACCGTCCGGCCGCAGACGCCGTGCGCGCCGCCGACCAGGTGGTCGGCGGCCCGCACCATGAGCGACGTCGTCACGCCGCCGCGCTCTCCTCGGCGAAGGTCAGCACGGGCTTGAGCACGTCGCCCGACGCGGAATCGGCGAAGGCCTCGGCGATCTCGTCGAAGGCGTAGTGCTTGATCAGCTTGTCGAAGGGGAAGTCGCCGGCCCGGTGCAGGGCGATGAGCTCCGGGATGAACAGCTGCGGCACCGCGTCGCCCTCGACGATCCAGCTGAGCTTCAGCCCGCCGGACAGCGCCGACGGCATGTCGACGACCGCCTCGGCGTCCGCCGGCGAAGCTCCCACCAGGCCAGCGTGGCCCCAGGGGCCCAGGGAGTCGACCATCTGGCGGAAGACATGCGGATTCCCCGTGGTGTCCAGCGCGGTCTGCACGCCGTCTCCCGTGATCTCCCGGATCCGGGAGACGGCGTCCTCCTCCGCGCCGTTGATGGTGTGGGTGGCTCCGAGCTCGGCGGCCAGCTCCAGGCGGTGGGCGTGGACGTCCACTGCGATCACCGTCTGGAGCCGCCGGGCCGCCGCGGCCATGACCGCGGCCAGACCGACGGTGCCGGTGCCGAAGACGACGAGGCTGCCGCCCGGCGCCGGCTCGAGCACGTTCAGCACGGCCCCGGCGCCGGTCTGCAGCCCGCAGCCCAGCGGCGCGGCCAGATCCAGCGGAAGGTCCTCGGGGATCTTGACCACGCTGCGCACCGACGCGTTCACGCGCTCGGCGAAGGACGACTGCCCGAAGAAGTGCGAGCCCACCGTCGTCCCGTCCTCGGCGGCGAAGGCCGAGGTGCCGTCGCGGCGTCCGCCCTCGAAGTTGTACTCGTTGACCCGCAGGCAGCTCGACGGATGTCCGGAATAGCACTGTCGGCAGGTGCCGCAGCTGTTCACGCTGAGCACCACGTGGTCCCCGGGCTGCAGGTGATCCACCCCCTCGCCGACTGTCTCCACCACGCCGGCGCCCTCGTGGCCCAGCACGACCGGCGACCGGGTGGGGATCAGACCGTCCCGCACGGCGGCGTCGGTGTGACACACTCCCGTCGCCACCAGGCGGACCTGCACCTCGTTCGCCCTCGGATCGTCCAGAGCCAGCTCGCGGATCGCCAACGGCGACCCCGTCTCCTCCAGAACTGCGGCTCGCACGTTCATCGCGGCATCTCCTCGCTGCTCGTGGCGATGCCCGCAGGCATCGCGGGTGATCTGTCGGGAGTTTCAAGGGTGCGCGGCACCGGGTTATTTCTCCCGACGCACGAGCAGGACATCACACCGCGGCGAGGTGGCGGGACGAGGCAGGACTGCGGCCGACCGCCTCGATCTGTGCGAGGCGGTCGGCCGCAGTCCTGTGGTTCCCCGAGGAGGAGGATCGGCGGCGTCGCCGCCGCCTGCGGGGTCAGCTCAGGCGTTGCCCTCGAAGAGCGAGGTCACCGAGCCGTCCTCGAAGACCTCGCGGATCGCCCGCGCGAGGATCGGGGCGATGGAGAGCACCGTGAGGTTGCTGAAGCGCTTCTCGTCCGGGATCGGCAGCGTGTTGGTGACCACGACCTCCCGGGCCCCGGACTGCTCGAGACGCTCGGGCGCCGGATCGGAGAGCACAGCGTGGGTGGCGGCGATGATGACGTCCTTCGCCCCGGCGTCCTTGAGCACCTTCACCGCCCCGGAGATCGTGCCGCCGGTGTCGATCATGTCGTCGATGAGCACGCAGGTCCGGCCCTCGATCTCGCCGACGACCTGCTTGGACTCGGCCATGTTCGGCTGGGTCAGGTCGCGGGTCTTGTGCACGAAGGCCAGCGGCGCCCCGCCGAGCCGCTCGGCCCACTGCTCGGCGACGCGCACGCGGCCGGTGTCCGGCGAGACCACGGTGACCGCGTCGCCGGCGACCTGGGCCTTGATGTGGTCGGCCAGCAGCGGGACGGCGAAGAGGTGGTCGACCGGTCCGTCGAAGAAGCCCTGGATCTGTGCGGTGTGCAGGTCGACCGACATGATCCGGTCGGCGCCTGAGGTCTTGTACAGGTCGGAGACCAGACGCGCCGAGATCGGCTCACGCCCGCGCCCCTTCTTGTCCTGGCGTGCATACGGGTAGAACGGCGAGACCACGGTGATGCGCTTGGCCGAGGCACGCTTCATGGAGTCGATCATGATGAGCTGCTCCATGAGCCAGTTGTTCAGCGGGTACGGGTGCGACTGCAGCAGGAACACGTCCTTGCCGCGCACAGACTCCGCAGAGCGCACGTAGAGCTCGCCGTTGGCGAACTCGTAGGCGCTCATCGGAAGCAGCTCGGTCCCCAGCTCGGCGGCGATCTCGTCCGCCAGCTCGGGGTGCGCCCGTCCGGATGCCACGACGAGGGTCTTCTCCCCGCTCAGCCTGATCTCGTCCATGCCTGTTATTCCTTCTCTCCGGTCGCTTCCCTGGCTGCTGTCTCGACTCTACTCCGCCGCATCCGTCGGCTCGTGCGAGGACCCCGCCGCACGACGGGCCGCCTCGGCCGATCCGCTGTCCGGACGCCTGCGCTCCACCCAGCCGTCGGCGTTGCGCTGCGGGGCCACCGACAGCGCCAGCGCCCCGGCGGGCACATCCTTGCGGACCACCGCACCGGCTCCGGTGTAGGCGCCGTCGCCGACGTCGACCGGCGCGACGAACACCGTGTTCGAGCTGGTGCGCACATGCGAGCCGATCACCGTGCGGTGCTTCGTCTCGCCGTCGTAGTTGGCGGTGATGTTGCCGCAGCCGATGTTGGTGTGCTCGCCGATGACCGCATCCCCGGCGTAGCCGAGGTGGGAGAGCTTCGCACCGCGGCCGATCTCGACGTTCTTCGTCTCGTAGAACGCACCGATCGTGCCGGTCTCGCCGAGCCGGGTGCCCCGGCGGAGGTAGGTGAAGGGGCCGACGCGCGCGCCGTCGCCGATCTCCGCGCCCTCGCCGTGAGTGCGGGTGACCGCCGCGCCCTCGCCGACGGTGACGTCGGTCAGCGTGGTGTCCGGCCCGACGACGGCGTCGCGGCCGATGCGCGTCGTGCCGTGCAGCTGGGTGCCCGGCAGCACTGTGGTGTCCTCGTCCAGGGTGACGGTGGCGTCGATCCAGGTGGTCGCCGGGTCGACGACAGTGGTGCCGCCGCGCATATGCGCCTCGACGGTGCGGCGGTTCAGCTCCGCGCCCAGGGCCTGCAGCTGGACGCGGTCGTTGGCACCTTCGACCTGCCAGCGATCCTCGGTGACGACGGCGGCGACGCGGCCGCCCTCGGCCCGGGCCAGCGAGAGCACATCGGTCAGGTACTTCTCGCCCTGGACGTTGTCGGTGGAGACCTGCGCCAGCGCCCGAGCCAGCACTGCGGCGTCGAAGGCGTAGATCCCGGAGTTGATCTCGCGGACGGCACGCTGCTCATCGGTGGCGTCCTTGTACTCGACGATGCCGGTGACCGAGCCGTCCTCGGCGCGCAGCACCCGGCCGTAGGCGCCGGCGTCGTCCAGCACCGTGGTCAGCACGGTGACGGCGTTGTCCTCGGCCTCGTGGGCGGAGACGAGCTCGGCGAGCATCTCGGTGCTCAGCAGCGGGACGTCGCCGTAGGTGACCACCACGGTGCCGGCCTCGGCGGGGACGCCGTCGGCGGCGAGCTGCTCCAGGCCGCATTCGACGGCGCGGCCGGTGCCGGGAACCTCGTCCTGGTCGGCGAGGACCACGGAGGGGTCGAAGGAGCTGATGTGCTCGGCGACGGTCTCGCGCTGGTGGCGCACGACGGCGACCAGGTGCTCGGGCCGCAGGCCGGCGGCGGCGGTGAGCGCGTGCCCGATCATGGACACTCCCCCGAGGCGATGCAGGATCTTCGGCGTCCGCGACTTCATGCGGGTTCCGGCGCCGGCGGCGAGGACGATCACGGCGGCGGGGCGAGTCTCGAGCGTGGGCACGTGCTGATGCTCCTTGACACGGGGGCGGAGGACCCCTCGATCCTATCGGGAACCCGGCGATCCGGGAGCCCGGGGCCGAGGCCGGGGCCGTTCCGCCCCTAGGACTCGAACCTAGACTGCACAGCTCCAAAGGCTGGCGTGCTGCCATTACACCAGGGCGGACCACACGCGCGGGCACGCATGCAGTCCATCTTCGCATGAGAGGCGCGGGGAGTTCACATCCGCGCAGCGGCCGGGCACCTCGGGGATTCCGGGGCGTCGGGCGCGGCGGTCCTGCACCCCGAGAGTCGCGCGGGCCCCCGGGGTGCAGGACGTGCGCGGAGGATCACGAGCGTCGCATCACTCGGTGACCTCGAACTCGAAGGTCTCGGTCGTCGCCTGTCCGTCGACGCCGACGGCGGTCACTTCGGCGGTGTGGGCGCCGACGGCGAGGCCCTCCGGCATCGGCAGCCGCCAGAGATGCATGGACCGGTCGGCGACGTTGCCGCCGTCGACCAGCTGCTGCTGGACCGCCTCCGGGTCGGACCACTCGGCGCCGACGTGCTGGCCCTCGCCGTCCATCGCCTGAGTGCGCTCGGCGCTGCGGACCGGGCCGCCGTCGATGCTCACCTGCACCTCGGAGCCGGAGCCGCCCATCCAGAAGTTCGTGCTCAGCCAGGTCTCGCCGAGGTCGGACTGAGCCACCGTCCCGGCGGTCTCCAGAGCGGGCGCCTCGCCGGCGCTGTCGCGGTAGGTGTCGAACCAGTCGCGATAGGACGGAGTGTTCAGCCCGATGTTCATCTGGTTCGACCCGTCGTCGCCACGCTGGGTGAAGTGCTCGGCGATCTGTCCCCCGCGCGCCTCGAGCGTCACGACACCGGGCACGCCGCCGTCGCGCTGGACGGCCGCCGGGTAGCCGGCGTCGAGCAGCTCGCCGGAGTACCAGTCGCCGGAGATCGCTCCGGCGGTCAGGTGGGTGAAGGGCAGCTCCTCGACCCCGAAGTTCTCCTGCCAGCCCGCGAGGCTGTCGCCGACACGGAGATTCTCGATGCTGTGGGTGTGGCCGCCCAGGGCGATCGCCTCCCGGCCGGAGAGGATCTCGTGGATCTCGGCGACCTCGTCGACCTGGTGCTTCGTGCTGTCCTGGTCGGCGTAGTCGAGCAGCGGGATGTGCGAGGCGACGACCACAGTGCGGTCCTGGGGCGTCTGCGCGATGTCCCGGCGCAGCCACTCCAGCTGCTCGTCGCCCAACGAGCCGTTGTAGCTGTCGCCGACGGGGTACTCGATCGAGTTCAGCGCCACCACGTGCAGCTTTCCGACGTCGTAGGAGTAGTACTGCGCACCGAACTCCGAGCGGTAGGTGTCCACCGAGTGCTCGCGGGTCGCGGCGTCGAAGTCCAGATCGTGGTTGCCCGGCAGGAAGCGTGCCGGGCCGTTGAGCCGGGCGGTCTGCTCGCGGACCCCCGAGTACAGCGACAAGTCGTCGCCGACGACGTCGCCGATGAACAGCGCCCCGCAGGAGGTGTAGTCCTCACGGGCGGCCAGATCCGTGAAGGCCCCGGCGGCCGCGTAGCCGACCTCGGAGGCAGTGTAGGGCTGGATGTCGCCGCCGATGACGCAGTTCTGCAGCGGGTGCTTGGCAGCCTTGCTGGAGGCCAGCGGGAAGTTCACCGCCTCCGGCAGCGCGCCGGTGGGCTCGATCCCGCCGTACTTCAGGCCCGGAGACCCCTCGGGCATGTGCGTGTAGGAGAACTGGGCGACGTTATCCTCGTCGACCGGCACCTGATAGCCGCGCGGCTGGGTGACGAAGACGTCCATCCCCGGCTCGACGGTCAATTCGTACCGACCCTCCGCGTCCGTCGTCACGACGTCGTGGCCGTTCGAGACCGACACTCCCTCGATGCCGCGCTCGCCCGCGTCCTGCGTGGAGTCGCGGTCGGCATCGTCGAAGACGACGCCGCTCAACGTCGTGGCCGAGGCGTCGTCGCCGGGGACGACCTCCACGTCACCGCGGAAGGCCTCCTGGTTCCAGTCGCCGCCGCGATGGGGGCCGCCCGGCTGTCCGCCGGGATCGGCGACGGCGGCCGGAGCGGCGAGGATCGTGACGCCGGCCAGGGCGGCGCCAAGGCTCGTGCGCAGTGCTCGAGTGCGCGTTGGATTCACGGATGCGTCCCTTCGTGTGCGGTGGTCCGGTGGGTGATCATCGGACCCGCACGAGGCTGTCGCATCGGCGTGAATTCCCGGCCAACCGCAGGTCAGGGGGATCTACATCGGAATGAAGGGCACCGTGGGCGGATCCTTCCGGTCAGCGTCGACGAAACGCCGGATCATGGCGTCATGATCATCCGCAGAATGTGCGGCGGCGAGCTCACTCCGCCAGTTCGCCGGCCTCCAGCCAGGTCTCCTCGAGCTCGCCGAGCTGGGCGTCGACGTCGTCGAGCTCGGCCTGCAGCGTGCGCAGCCGGTCGACGTCGCCGGCCTCGGAGGCGGTGGCCATCTCCTCGTGCAGCTGGCGCTGCCGGGAGGAGAGCTTCTCCATCTGCTTCTCCACCCGCTGCATCTGCTTGCGCGCCTGCCGCTTCTCGGCCGCGGAGGCGCCGTCGGGGGTCTCGGCCGCGCCGGCGGGCCCGGAGTCGGAGGACGACGCCGAGCTCGTCGACTCCCCCGAACCCGCCGGTGCGGCGGCGGACCCACGCCCTGAGGCCGTCGCGCCGGCCTCGGCGCTGGTCTGACCGCGGTACGTGCGGATCGCCTCGCCGGGGGCGGCCTCCCTGCCCGACCGGATGCGCAGGTACTGCTCGACGCCGCCGGGCAGCAGGCGGACCGAACCGTCGCCGAGCAGCGCGACCTGATGGTCGGTGACGCGCTCGAGCAGATAGCGGTCGTGGCTGACGACCACCAGCGTGCCGGGCCAGTCGTCGAGCAGATCCTCCATCGAGGCCAGCGTGTCGGTGTCGAGATCGTTGGTCGGCTCGTCGAGCATCAGCACGTTCGGCTCGCCGGTCATCAGCTTCAGCAGCTGCAGCCGCCGCCGCTCGCCGCCGGAGAGGTCACTCACCGGGGTCCACTGGCGCTTGCGGTTGAAGCCGATCTGCTCGAGCAGCTGCGCGCCGGAGAGCTCCTTGCCGCCGACGACGAAGACGTTCTTCTCCTCGGTCATCACCTCGTGGACGCGCATATGCGCCTTCTCCCGCAGCTCCTCGACCTCCTGGGAGAGGATCGCGGTCTGGACGGTCCGACCGCGCTTGATCCGGCCCTCGTCGGGGGTGACCTGCCCGTCCAGCAGGCGCAGCAGCGTCGACTTGCCGGCGCCGTTCACGCCGACGACGCCGACCCGCTCGCCGGGGCCGAGCCGGAAGGTGACGTCGTCGAAGAGCGTCCGACCGTCCGCGACGGCCGGCTCGTCACCCTCGCCGCGCAGCCGCAGGGTGACGTGCTCCAGGTCGAGGACGTCCTTGCCCAGCCGGGCGGTGGCCATCCGCCGCAGCGAGACGGTGTCCCGCGGCTCGGGGACGTCGTTGATCAGCGCAGTCGCCGCGTCCACGCGGAACTTGGGCTTCGAGGTGCGCGCCGGAGCGCCGCGGCGCAGCCAGGCGAGCTCCTTCTTCACCAGCTGCTGACGCTTCTGCTCCTCGACCGCCGCGGCCCGATCCCGCTCGGCGCGGGCCAGCGTGTAGGCCGCGTAGCCGCCCTCGTAGGTGTCCACCGTCGCATCGTGGACCTCCCAGGTGGTGGTGCAGATCTCGTCGAGGAACCAGCGATCGTGGGTGACCACCAGGAACGCGCCCTCGTCGGCCTTCCAGCGCTTCTTCAGGTGGTCGGCCAGCCAGGCCACGCCCTCGACGTCGAGGTGGTTGGTCGGCTCGTCGAGCATCAGCACGTCGTGCTCGCCCATCAGCAGCTTCGCCAGCGCCACGCGACGCCGCTGGCCGCCGGAGAGCGCGCCGACCGGCTGATCCCAGTCGAGGCCGCCGAGCAGACCGTCGGCCACATCGCGCAGCATCGGGCTGGAGGCCCACTCGTAGTCGGCCATCTCGCCGACCACCGCCCGTCGGATGGAGTCGTCGCCGTCGAGGACGTCGGACTGGTCCAGGAAGCCCACGTCGACGCCGCCGCGCCAGGTGACCCGGCCGTCGTCGGCCTGGGCTCGGCCGGCCAGCAGACGCATCAGCGTCGACTTGCCGTCGCCGTTGCGTCCGACGATGCCGATGCGGTCGCCGGCGTCGATGCCGATGGTCAGTCCGTCGAGGATGGTGCGGGTGCCGAACGTCAGGGTGAGCCCTTCGGCTCCGAGGAGATGCGCCATGGGCTCCAGGGTATTGAACCGCGCGGGCTCAGGGAGAATCAGCGGCCCCGGACGAGACGACGGCGACTCGCCGCGCCCGCTCCGCTGGATCAGGTCGTCAGCAGCCGCGCCCCCGGCGCCGGAGCGGTCACCGGGATCGCCCAGACCGAAGTGCGCTCCTGCAGCCGCGTGGCGACCTGACCGGCCGACTCGGCGTCGCGCGCCAGGAAGACCAGCGTCGGCCCCGACCCGGAGACGATCCCCTGCAGCGCGCCGTCGACGAGCCCGGCGTCGAGCATGTCCTCCAGCGAGGGGATCAGGCTGACCGCCGGAGCCTGCAGATCGTTGGCCATCAGCGTGGCGATCAGCTCTGCATCGGTCGTGCAGAGTGCGCGCACCAGGTCGGGGTCCAGCCGCGGCGCCTCCGCCTCCACCGCGGACTCGGCGCGCATCGTGTCCAGCCGCCGGTAGACCTGAGGCGTCGACAGTCCCGCGGCGGCCGGGACGATGACCAGATGCAGCTCGCCGCGAGTCAGCAGCGGGGAGAGCTCGTCGCCGACGCCCTGCCCGACGGCGGCTCCGCCGAGTATGGCGAAGGGCACGTCCGCCCCCAGCTCGGCGCCGATCTCGGCCAGCTGCTCCTTGGTCAGTCCGGCCTCCCAGAGCGCCGAGCAGGCGACCAGCGTGGCCGCCGCGTCCGCGGAGCCGCCGCCCATCCCTCCGGCGACAGGAACGTTCTTGGTCAGAGTGATGTCCACTCCGCGGCGATGGCCCAGCCGATCGCGCAGCGTCGACGCCGCCCGATGGGCCAGGTTCCGCTCGTCCAGCGGCACTCCGGGAGCGGACGCGTCGTCCACGTCAGGGTCGTCGAGCGGGGCGGAGGTGAATGCAGACCGTTCGGAGAGGCTCAGCGTGATGGCCTCGTCGTCGCGCGGGACGACGCTGGCCTCCTCCTGCAGCGAGACAGCCAGGTAGAGGGTCGCGACCTCGTGGTAGCCGTCCTCGCGGAGCGGCCCCACGCGCAGACTCATGTTCACCTTGCCGGGGGCGACCGCGGTGACATGGCCGAAGAATTCGCTGTCCCTCATCCTGGGGAGTTCCTCCTGGGAGATCGATGTGTCTGATCCGGCACTCTATCGCGGGCGACTGGACGGCGTCCGCGCCGACGTCCAGCTCACCACCAGCCGCTCTCGAGGAATCGCTCCAGGTCACCGACTGGGCCGCGAATCGCCGCCGAGGAGTCTCGAACGCGCCAGGCCTGCCAGCAGCGCCGCGGCCCACAGCGAGAACAGCGGCCCCCAGATCAGCAGGTGGCCGGCCAGCGCCACGGGGGCCTCCGGTGCGCCGAACAGCCCGAGCAGCCCGACGCCGCTGAGCAGCATGTGCCAGACGAGGCCGTAGGCCAGCAGCACGACGGCTGCGCACCACTCGGCGGCGCGCAGCAGGCGTCGGAGCCGTCCGGGCATCCGCTCGACGAGCAGCGGCGTCCAGGCGGCGGCGAGCTTCGCCGCTCCGACGGCGCCCAGCGCGGCCGCCGCCGACCCCGGGGCGTCCTCCACAAGTGCGGTCGCCAACCCGCCGGCGGTCGCCAGCAGCCAGTCGCCCCCGGCGGCCCACACCAGGCTCGTCGCGGCGTGGAGCGTGCCGCAGACCGCGGCCAGCAGGAACCACCCACGGCCCCGCCGGGGCGACGTCGACGAGGGCGGCCGGGTCATCTCAGGGAGCGCTCGCCTCCGGGTCGGGCCCGTCCTCAGCGTCGGGGTCGTCGTCGCCCCGGCCCCGCAGCGCCTCGGCGATCCGCGTGTAGGCGCCGACCTCCAGCGTCTCGCCGCGCGCCCGGGGATCCACGCCGGCGGCGCGCAGCACCTCCTCGGCGTCGACTCCCGAGCCGGCGAGCGAGGACAGCGCCGCCCGCAGCGTCTTGCGGCGCTGGGCGAAGGCGGCGTCGACGACGGCGAAGACCTCCTGGCGGCTCACCGTCTCCGAGGCCGGATCGCGCCGGTCGAAGCGCACCAGTCCCGAGGAGATCCGCGGCTCGGGCCAGAAGACCCGCGTGCCGACGACTCCCGCCTTGCGCATCGAGGTGTCCCAGGCGGCCTTCACCGAGGGCACCCCGTAGATCTTCGACCCCGGCCCCGCGCAGAGCCTGTCGGCGACTTCGTCCTGGACCATGACCAGCCCCTTGGTGAGGCTGGGCAGGACCTGGAGCAGATGCAGCACCACCGGCACCGCGACGTTGTAGGGCAGGTTGGCCACCAGCACGTCCGGGGCGCCCACCTCGGCGTCGACGTCGTCGCCGGCGAGCGCCTCCCCGCCGGAGCCGGACCCGCCGACCCTCCGCCCGTCGGCGCGGTCAGTCCCCAGCGTCATCGCATCCTGGCGGATCACGCGCAGCCGCCCCGCGCCGGCGGGACGCATCTGCTCCATCGTCTCCGGCAGCCGCGCGGCGAGCCGGGGATCGATCTCCACGGCGGTGACCTGCGCGGCCTCGTCCAGCAGTCCCAGCGTCAGCGACCCCAGCCCGGGGCCGACCTCGAGCACATGCTCGGAGCCGTCGAGCTCGGCCAGGCCGACGATCCGCCGGATCGTGTTCGGGTCCACGACGAAGTTCTGCCCCCACTGCTTGGTGGGATGCACCCCCAGCTCCTCGGCGAGGGCGCGGATCCGCGGCGCGCTGAGCAGCTCGCCGCCCGCGGCGCCGTCGCCCGGGCCGCTCACAGCCACGCTCCGTAGGCCCGGACGGTGTTGTCCATGACCTGCCGGCACAGGGCGTCCAGCTCGACGCCGCGCCGCTCGGCCATCAGCCGCATCGTCTGCGGGATGAGATACGGGGCGTTGGGCCGGCCGCGGTGCGGGTGCGGGGTGAGGAACGGGGTGTCCGTCTCGACGAGGATCAGCTCGGGATCGGCGACGTCGAGCCCTTCGCGCAGCGACTCGGCGTTCTTGAAGGTCACCGTGCCGGCGAAGGACATGTACCAGCCGTTCTCCGTGCAGATGCGGGCGAGCTCGGCGTCGCCGGAGAAGCAGTGGAAGACGACCACCTCGGGCAGCCGCGGGGCATCCCGCAGCACTGCGACGACGTCGTCGTGGGCGTCGCGATCGTGGATCTGCACCGGCAGGCCCTGTTCGGCGGCCAGCTGCAGATGATCGGCGAAGCTGCGGCGCTGGGCGGCACGCCCCTCCTCACCGGTGCGGAAGTAGTCCAGGCCGGTCTCGCCGACTGCGACGACCTCCTCGTCGCCGGCCAGCTCGGCGATGCGGGCCAGCGCGTCGTCGTACGTCCCGGCGGCCGCCAGCTCCGGGGCGTCGTTGGGGTGCAGCGCGACGGCGGCCTTGAGCCGACGGTCCTGGCGGGCGGCGCGGACGGAGAACTCGCTGGAAGCGACGTCGTAGCCGACGTTGATCGCCCCGGCGACGCCGACCGACGCTGCGGCGTCCAGCGCCTCGGAGACGCTCACCGCCGCCTGACCGTCGCGGAAGTCCAGATGAGCGTGGTTGTCGATCACCGACACTGCCAGCGGCTCGGGCGCCGGCGGGTACTCCAGACGCCGACGGCGGCCGGAGTTCTCCTCCGCCGGATCGCGCCGAGGCGACTCGTCCTCGGGGGCAGAGGCTTCCTGGGGCCGATAGACCGGCGGGGTCTCGCCGGGCACGACGGGATGCGGTTCGCGGACAGCGGGCTCGCTCGCAGCTTCATCACTCACAGCACCCCAGCTTAGCCGCCGTCGCCGCCGGCCCGGCCGACGACGTCGATTCCGGCTCCTCGAGACGCCGAGCAGCTGGCCCCGGACCACCGCTCGGTTCTGGCCGATCCGTCCGTGCTGTTCCTCCCGACGGATCGGCCCCGTGCTGTTCGCCGGGCCTCGTCCAGTTGGACCGGGACATCGGAACACGACGGGGACGGGTGGTGTCCCCGCCCCACTGGACGGGGAGGGACGGGACCGTCCGGCGAGCTCAGCGGGAGTAGATCGCCTCGATCTCCTCGGCGCAGTCGGCGATCACCCGGTGCCGCTGCAGCTTCTGCGAGGGCGTCACGTGTCCGGTCTCCTCGCTGAACTCCAGCGGCAGGATCCGGAAGGTCCGCACCGACTCGGCTCGCGAGACCGCCTCGTTGGCCGCGTCCACGGCCTGCTGCACCTGCACGCGCACTGCGGAATGCTCGGCGGCCTCGCTCAGACTCATCTCCTCGTGGCCGGCCGCGGCGCTCCAGGAGGCCACTGCCTCGGCGTCGAGGGTGATCAGCGCGGCCACGAACGGCCGATCGTCGCCGACGACGACCGCATGCGCCACCAGCGGGCACAGCCGGATCCGCTCCTCCAACGGCGCCGGGTGGATGTTCTTGCCCCCGGCAGTGACCAGCAGCTCCTTCTTCCGGCCGGTGATCGCCAGGTATCCGTCCTCGTCCAGGGCGCCCAGGTCGCCGGTGCGGAAGAAGCCGGCGTCGTCGAAGGCCTCCTCAGTGGCCCGCTCGTCGCGGTGATAGCCGTCGAAGACCACCGATCCGCGCAGCAGGACCTCCCCGTCGTCGGCCACGCGCACGGTGCTGCCCGGCACGGGCAGCCCCACAGTGCCCAGCCGCGTGGCCCCGGGGATATTCAACGTGATCGGCGCGGTGGACTCGGTCAGTCCGTAGCCCTCCTGGACCGGCAGGCCGGCTCCGGTGAAGAAGTGGGCGATCTCCGGGTTGAGTGCGGAGGCGCCGCAGACCATATAGCGGATCTGCCCGCCGAGCCGGTCGCGCAGCCGGCGGTAGACCAGCCGATCGTAGAGCGCGCGCTTAGCCCGCAGCGCCGTCGAGGGACCGTCCCCGCCGTCGGCCTGCCGCTGCCGGGCCTGCGAGTACTCCACCGCCGTGCGCCGCGCCGACTCGGCGATCTGTGCGCGGCCGGCGTCGCGGGCGGCGTCCTGCAGCGAATGGTGGACCTTCTCGTAGACCCGCGGCACCGCGAGCATCCACTCCGGGCGGAAGCTGGCCAGGTCGTCGGTGAGCCGGGCGGCGCCGGGACTGTGGGCGACCTGGATGCCGTGGTGCAGGCAGATCAGCTGCACCGCCCGGGCCAGCACATGGGCCAGCGGCAGGAAGATCAGCGTGCGCGAGGGCCCTGCGCCGAGGATGTCGCGGGCGAAGGGCACGATGTTCGCCGCTCCCTCGGCCAGGTTGCGGTGGGTGATGCGCACCCCCTTGGGGCGGCCGGTGGTCCCGGAGGTGTAGACCAGCGTGGCGACGTCGTCCAGGCACGCCGCCGAGCGGGCCGCCTCCAGCGTCGCCTCGTCGACGCCGTCGCCGTGGGCGGCGATCGCGCGCAGCGCCTCGTCGCCGTCGACGGCCAGCACCCGGACCGCCTCCGCGGCGGGGCGGTCCCGGTCGTCCGGATCCGGTGCACCGGCCCCGTGCTCGCCGGTCCCCTGTCCCCCAGCGGCGGCCTCGACGCCGCGACGGACCGTCTCGGCGATCTCCGCGCCGCCGACCAGCGCCAGTCGCGGCGCCGCATGGCGGACGACGTCGGCCACCTGTTGCGGGGAGCTGGTCTCGTAGATCGGGACCGAGACGCCGCCGGCGAACCAGATCGCCTGATCGATCACCGCCCACCAGTAGCTGGTCGGGGCCATGACCACCACACGGTCGCCGACGCCCACGCCGAGGCCGATCAGCCCTCGAGCAGTATGACGCACCTGTCCCACGAAGCTGTCGATGGTCACGTCCACCCAGCCGCCGACGCCGTTGGGCACCGCGTAGACGGGGCATCGGGGGTCCCTCTCGCACAGGGCGAGGACCCCGTCGGTCACGTTGGTCGCCGGGTCAGGATGCGCCACCTGTTCGGTGGCGGCCTCGGTGATCGGGGCGTCAGCAGTCACAGTCGCCACTCTATCGGCCGAGCGACTCACACCCAGGACTCCAGCCACATGCGCCACTGCCACTGGTCCGTCGGGATCAGCTCCGCGGTCCAGAGCGGATGGAAGAAGATCGAGGCCGCCGTCGCCAGCAGGACGAAGGCCAGCACGAGCGCCGCCGCACGCTGAGACGACCCCGCGCGCCCCGGTCGACGCCTGCCGGCGCGGGCGGCTCCGCGGCGCATCACCAGGGCTGCGACGGCGACGAGCGCCAGGATCAGGAAGGGCTCGTAGGCGACGGTGTAGAAGAAGAACATCGTCCGGGCGGGGAAGAACAGCCAGACCGCCCATCCGGCGAGGACGCCGGAGAGGATCGCCCCGTGGCGCCAGTCCCGACGTCCCAGCCACAGGGCGACGACGACCAGCAGGGCGACCAGCCCGCCCCACCAGATCACCGGGTTCGCCAGGTCGAGCACCGCCTGCGAGCACGCCGCCTCCCCGCATCCCGACGACCCGGCCTCGATCGACTCGTAGTGCATCGACACCGGACGTCCCATGAACGGCCACGTCCAGGGCGAGGAGGCGTAGTCGTGCCCGTCGCTGAGCCCTTCGTGGAACTCGAGGATGGAGACGTGGTAATGCCACAGCGACCGCAGCGGCCCGGGCACCAGCTGCCCGAGGCCCTCGGCCGGATGCGTCAGATGCCAGGTCCTCCCCCAGCCGCCGGAGGTGACCAGCCATCCGGTCCAGGTGATCACATAGGTGACCGCGGCCAGCGGCAGCACGGTGACCACGGCCAGCAGCCCGTCTCGCAGCCCGGCGCTCGACCAGCCGCGCAGCCCGGCCGCGCGGCGGGCCTGCAGATCCCAGAGCACGACCAGCACGCCGAAGACGGCGACGAAGGCCAGCGCCGAGAGCTTCACCGACGTCGCGCAGCCCAGGAGCACGGCGGCGGCCAGCCGCCACGGGCGCCAGAGCAGCAGCGGACCGCGCCCGCTTCCGGCACAGCCGCCGTCCCCGCCCCCGGCCTCCGGGGCACGGGCCAGCAGCGCGGCCAGCCGTCGTCGTCCCTGCCAGCGGTCGGCCAGCAGTGCGCCGAAGGCCGCGAGCACGAACAGCGAGAGGAAGATGTCGAGCAGCGCCGCCCGGCTCATCACCAGGTGGTGGCCCTCCACCGCCAGCAGCACGCCGGCGACCCCGCCCAGGAAGACCGAGCGGAACATCCGCTGCGCGATCAGGGCGACCAGCAGCACGGTCAGCACCCCGGCGACCACTGAGGCGATCCGCCATCCGACGGCCGAATCCGCCCCCACGGCGCGGATGCCCAGCGCGATGAGCCACTTGCCCAGCGGCGGGTGGACCACGAAGGAGGCTTCGTCCTCCGGGGCCGGGGCCCCGGCGAGGAAGGCCTCGTCGGCCTCCTCCGGCCAGGAGAGCTCGTAGCCGGCCTGCAGCAGGGCGTAGGCATCCTTGGCGTAGTAGGTCTCGTCGAAGATGAGCTCATGCGGACGCGCCAGCCCGGGCACGCGCAGCGCGGCGGCGAGCATCGTCACCAGCGCCGGGATCCAGACGCCCCACAGGCCCGGACGGAAGGGCTCGGCGCCCAGTCGACGGATCAGCCGGGCGCGCCGGGCGCCGAGGGCGGCCTCGGTCGACGTCGCGCGATCCGTCGCGGCGACGATGGGAGTCTGGCGGGTCACGGTGGGTATGCTACGTGGCGAGCTCCGAGACCTCGGCGCTCCCACTCCGGACGGTCGCGACGTCGCCGACGCATCTCCGGAACGCTCCCGCACCCCGTCCGCCGATGGAGGCCGCCGCCATGTCCGACCACGACGCGCAGGACGAGCTCCGGGGCGGACCGCAGGACGACGCCCCGGAGGACGCCCCGGCCGACCGCGCCGACGACGCCTCCGAGGACGCTGCCGAGGACGAGCACGGAACCTCCGCCGTCGCCGTCCCCGCCGGCCTCTGGGACGTGCCGCTGGTGCTCGCCGCGACCCCCATCGGCAATCTCTCCGACGCCAGCCCGCGGCTGCGCGCGCTGCTGGCCAGCGCCGAGGTCGTCGCCGCCGAGGACACCCGTCGCACCCGGCACCTGTGCCAGGCGCTGGGCGTGCGCCCGACCGGGCGGCTGGTCAGCCTGCACGAGCACAACGAAGCCTCCCGCGCCGCGGAGGTGGTCGAGCGCGCCGCCGCCGGCGCCCGGGTGCTGGTGGTCTCCGACGCCGGGATGCCGGCCGTCTCCGACCCCGGATTCCGGCTGGTCGCCGCCGCCGTCGAGGCGGGGGTGGAGGTCACCGCCGCCCCCGGAGCCTCGGCGGTGCCCACCGCCCTGGCGCTCTCCGGACTGCCCACCGACCGGTTCACCTTCGCCGGCTTCATGCCGCGCAAGGGCGCCGAGCGCCGTCGGCTGCTGCATCGGCTGGCCACCGAGGAATGGACCACGGTGCTCTTCGAGTCCCCGCATCGCACGGCGGCCACGCTGGCCGAATGCGCCGAGCAGCTCGGCGGCGGACGCGGCGCGGCGATGTGCCGGGAACTGACCAAGAAGCACGAGGAGGTGCTGCGCGGCAGCCTCGCCGAGCTGGCCGAGCAGATCTCCTCCCGGCAGCTGCGCGGCGAGGTGGTGCTGGTCATCGGCGGCGCCGCGGAGCAGGCGGCGCCCTCCCACGAGGACCTGGTGGCCGAGGTGCTGCGCCGGGCCGAGGCGGGAGAGAAGGTCAAGGCCGCGGCCAAGGAGGTCGCCGCCGCGCACGGGGCGACCTCCCGCGAGCTCTACGACGCCGCCGTCGCCGCCCGGAAGGGCTGAACGCCCCGCGGCGGCGCATCGCGACGACGCCGCGTGCGGTTCAGCGCCGGAGTCGGCTCAGCACCGGGGTCGGCTCAGAGGTGATCCCAGGCGTCGCGGACGATGTCGACCAGGGCGCGCCGCGGCGTCCAGCCCAGCACCTCGCGGGCCTTCTCCCCGGAGGCGACCAGCGTGGCCGGATCGCCGGGGCGGCGGCCCTCCTCGGTCACCGGCACCCGACGACCGGTGACGGTCTCGACGGCGTCGAGGACCTCGCGCACGCTGGAGCCCACGCCGGTGCCGAGGTTGAACACCTCGTGGGTGCCCGGCCGGATCTGCTCCATCGCGCGCAGATGCGCGTCGGCGAGGTCGAGCACGTGGATGTAGTCGCGCACCGCGGTGCCGTCATGCGTCGGGTAGTCGGTCCCGAAGAGCTTCGCCGGCTCGCCGCCGCCGGCCGCGGCCCGGAGCAGATTCGGGATCAGGTGCGTCTCCGGGTCATGGCGCTCGGAGAGCCCGTCGCTGGCGCCGCCGACGTTGAAGTAGCGCAGGCTCGCCGCGGCCAGCCCGTGGGCGGTCGCCTCGGCGGCGAGCATGTGGTCGATGGCCAGCTTCGAGGCGCCGTAGGGGTTGATCGGGGCGGTCGGATGGTCCTCGGTGATCGCGTCGCTGACGGGCGTGCCGTAGACCGCCGCGGTCGAGGAGAAGATGAACCGCGGCACGCCCGCGGCGCGGACGGCGTCGATCAGCGCCAGCGAGGCCACGATGTTGCCGTGCCAGTACCGCTCGGGGTGCTGGACGGACTCGCCCACCAGGGACTTCGCCGCCAGATGGATGACCGCGTCGAAGCTGGAGTCCAGCACCTCGCCGGCGGCGGCGATGCTGCCCTCGTGCCACTGCGCTCCCGCCAGCACGGCGTCGTCATGGCCGGTGGAGAGGTCGTCGAGGATCACCACCTCGTGGTCGCCGGCGAGCAACTGCTGTGCCACCACGCCTCCGATGTAGCCGGCTCCTCCGGTCACCAGCACCTTCATGCAGGTCTCTCCTCGCTGCCTCGCTGCGTCGTCGCCTCGACGGATCACCGGTGGTCGCCGCGGCGCCATCCTCGGTGTTCCGTGGCGGAGCCTAGCAGGCCCGACGGCGGTCGGGGCGGTCGATCGCCGGGTCGATCGTGATCCCCCGCGGCTCCAGCGGACCGCCGTCGGACGTTCAGACGGTGCACAGCTGACGCCGAGACTCGCCACGTACCGTCAGCGCCGAGGCGCCCGCGCAGCTCGGCGCCGACGCCGTCGCGCCGTCGCGCCGTCGACCGGCAGGACGCACCTGGTGGGGAAGGAACTGACATGAAGATCGCCTATCTGCTCGTCGACCCTGCGGTGGGGCTCTTCGGCACGACCGGGGCCTCGGTCCGCGTGCAGGAGATGATCCGTGCCTTCCAGGCGCACGGCCACGACGTCACCGTGTTCTGCCTGACCCGGCAGGACCGTCCGGAGGAGGCCTCGGGAACGGGGTCTGGACTGAAGCCCGCCGGCCTGCGGGACCTGCCGGTGGTCACCGTGCCGGTCGAGGTGCCGCGGAGTCCGGTGCAGCCGGCCGAGGCCGAGGATGCGCCCCCGACGGGATCCGGCGGGGCCGGGGCGGAGTCCGCCGGCGACGCTCGCCGCGAGGCCGTCGGCCATGCCGCGGCGCAGCTGGCCTCCCGCGCCGTCGAGGAGGCGGTGCCGTTCGACCTGATCTACGAGCGCTGTTCGATGTTCTCCGACGCCGGCGCCCGGGTGAAGGAGCAGCTGGCCGCCGCCGGACATTCCGCCCAGCTGGTCATGGAGCTCGACGCCCCGCTGGTGGAGGAGCGCACCGACGCGACGACCTCCTGCTGGTCCCCCACCGTCCGCGCGCTGACGGCGGCGGACCTGATCACCTGCGCCTCCAGCTCGCTGGCCCGGTGGGCCGGCGAGCTGCTCGCCGGCGACGGGAGCGACGCCGCGGACCAGCAGGAGGAACAGGACGAGCAGGGTGCCGAGCGCGGCTCCGCGGCCGAGCAGGCGGCGGCGTCCCGCCTCGCCGTGGTCCCCCACGGCGTCAACACCGACCGGTTCATCCCCGCCGACCGCGACCCGGGGGCTCCGTTCACCGTCGGGCTGGTCGGCTCGCTCGACCCCCGCCACGACATCGACCTGCTGCTGCGCGCGCTGGCCGAGGCGCCCCACCCGCGGCGAAGCGACTGGATGCTGGAGATCATCGGCGGCGGCCCGCAGATGGAGCAGCTGCAGGTCCGCGCCGCGGAGCTCGACGCCTACCGTCAGGTGACGTTCCACGGACCGATCCGTTCTGCGGACATGCCCCAGATGCTCACTCGCGTCGACGTGGCCGTGGCCCCCTTCCCCGCCGCGCAGGAGGGCGAGGGGCGGCCGATCTCGCCGCTGACGGTCTACGAGCACCTCGCCTGCGGCGTGCCGGTGGTCGCCTCGGCCGTCGGCGATCTGCCGGCGCTGCTGCGCAGCCCGGCCTCTCGGCAGGGCACCTCCGGCGACCAGTCGACCCGTGAACCGGTGGACTCGGCCGAGCGGATCTCCGACGCCGACCGCGGACTGCTGGTCCCGCCCGGCGACGTCGGCGCCCTGGCCGCGGCACTGGGCCAGCTGGCCGACCAGCCGGATCTGCGGGCGCGGATGGCCTTCGCCGGCCGGGCCGCCGTCGTCGAGCGCCACACCTGGACGCGGCGCGCCGGCGAGGTCCTGCGCCTGCTGAGCCTGCCCAGCAGCACGCATGCGGGGCTGACCACGCCGATTCCGGTGGTGGACACCGCGACGGCGGCCGGCACGCCGGACGAGGCCGGCTCCCCCCGACCCGGCGTGATCTCCTCCGGCCGACGGCGACGACGCCGACCTCGCCGGCCTCCCGGTTCCCGCCGGCGGCGGCGTTCCCGCGGGCCGCACTCACCGCAGGTCGGAGGCGGCGGATAGGCTGGGGGCATGTCGACGAAGACTGAGCTGCGCCGCCGACTGCGTGCCGCCCGGACCCGGCTCGACGCCGCGGAGCAGGCCCGCCGTGCCGACCAGATCGCCGCGGTGCTGCAGGCGCATATCCGCCCGACGGCCGTCGTGGCCGCCTACCGGCCGATGACCGGCGAGCCCGATGTCGGCCCGTTCCTGACCGCCCACCTGGCGCGCGGCGGCACTGTGCTGCTGCCGCGCGTGGTGCCCGGTCCCGCACGCCGCATGGAGTGGATCCCGTGGACCCCGGAGACGACGATGCGGCGCAGTCGGCAGCTCCCCCTCGACGAGCCCGCCGGAGAACCCGCTGCTCTGGAGGTCCCCAGGGACGTCGACGTGATGCTGGTTCCGGCTCTGGCCGTCGGCCGCGACGGGGTGCGCCTGGGGCAGGGCGGCGGCTACTACGACCGCCTGCTGGGGCCGGGCCCTGAGACCGGCGAGGACACGGTCGACGCCGGTCCGGCGGGCATTGACGCTGAGCCGGAGGGCGCCGATCCTGAGGGCGCCGCGGGTCCGGAGCGGATCGCCGTGGTCCATCCTGAGGAGCTGCTCTCCGCCGGCGATATCCCGGTCGAACCGCATGATCTGCGCGTGGCCCGAGCGATCACCGCGCAGGGTCCGGTGCGGCTCGACCTGACCGGATGACCGACGCGCCCGCCGATGCCGCGTCCCCCGCCGGCGATGCGGGGGCGGGATGCGGCGCAGTATAGAATGGAGCGTCTGCCCGATCCGTCGGCGGCGGACGCGCCGCCATGACCTGTCCCCCGAGGAATCTCGATGCCCACCTATGCCTATGGCTGCAAGGACTGCGGCCACGCCTTCGACATCGTCCAGCCGTTCAGCGAGGATTCGCTGACCGAGTGCCCCGAATGCGGCGGCACGCTGCGCAAGAAGTTCGGCAACGTCGGGGTGACCTTCAAGGGATCGGGCTTCTATCGCAACGACTCCCGCGGCTCCGGCTCGTCCTCCGACAGTGCCTCGAGCTCCTCGTCCGGGTCCTCCTCCGGCTCCTCGTCGGAGTCGTCGACCTCCTCCGGATCCTCGAACTCCTCGAGCTCCTCCGAGTCCTCGACGAGCTCCTCCGGATCCGAGTCCTCCTCGGCCGCGTCGGGATCCACGAACAGCTCCGGCGCCCAGGCCGCCTCCTCCTGAGCGGCACGCACCGGGTCGCCCCCACCGGCGGCCGGCCCTCGCGGCGCCGCCGCACCAGGCCGGCCGCCCGTGCTCACTCGACCAGGCTCACTCGACCAGGCTGAGATCGATCCGCCCACGGTGAGCGGCCTCGGCCAGCGTCTCGGCGACGTCGGGCTCCACGGCGAGGATCACCACCTCGCCGGCCTGATCATCAGCCGGCAGCCAGTCGTCGGAGACGCTCTGCGGCGTCCAGAGGACCGGCGCCGCCTCCGCGACCGTCTCCGCCGGCGGCATGCCCTCCGGGCCTGACCCGGAGACCAGCACGTCGACCCGACGCCCCGGGGTGAGCATCCCGACCAGCGCCGTGTCGGCCGGCCGCACCGGCATGGCCACCACCTCCTCATCCTGCCCGTCGAGCAGCCCCGGCCCGACGAGCTGAGTCTCCAGGACCACGGCCCCCTGCGGCAGGGGCACGGCCGCCTGACGTCCGGCCACTCGGTCGAGGAGCTCCTCTCCGGCCCCGTCCCCGCCCTCCCCCGGCCCGCCCCACGCGGCGGCCGCGGCCCCGGCCGGCACTGAGGCGGCCTCGACCCGGGCCGTCTCCAGCTGGGCCGCCTCCAATCTCTCGCCCGCCGCGGCCTCGCCGGTGGTGCGCACGACGGTGACCCTCTCGCCCGGCGGCGCCGTGCCGCCGGCGAGCATCCCCGCGGCCACTGCGCAGCAGGCGAAGAGCAGCGCCAGCGGCAGGCGCATCCGGCGCACCACGCGCGTCGACGAGGCGCCGCGGAGCCGGCGCGCCATCCGCGGCGGACGCTCTCCGCGCGGTCGCCGCGCCGACCGGCCGCCGGACCGGCGCCCGGACCGGCGCCCGGACCAATTTCCGGATCGATGGCTCCGCCCCGCAGGTCGCGTCCGGTCCCCGCGGCCCGGCGGGGGCGGATCCGCGGTGACGGAGTCAGGATCGGGCGTCCCGCTCCGCGCGGCAGCCGGAGTGGGACGCGGCGGGGCCGGCAGGCGCATCGGCTGCTGCTGGCCGAGACGGCGGGCTCGACGCGACGTCGGCGGAAGCGACGGCGCCGGGGAAGAACCGGCGGCGGAGGCGGCGGATCCACGGGAGGCTGTGCTCATGGCTCCAGCGTCGCCGCAGCGGGCCCTGGCGACCAGCAGCGTCCGGGGAGCTGTGGACGGAACGGCGTGTCCGACGCGGACAGCGGAGGCCTGTGCAGGAAGGCCCCGGAGAGTCTCACCAGTGCGGCGGACGTTCCTCGAGGATCCACCGGTCGCGCGGGCTCAGCCGCTCGGCTCCCTCGGCCGGACGGGCCACGCGCGTCCTCGGCGCCTGCGCCGACTCCTCCGAGCCGTCGTCGGCCGTGCCGGACGTCGGCTCGCGCGTCGCCGCGTCGCCGTCGGCAGAGGCGGAGTGGAACCGCCGGGCCTCCTCGGACTCCGGCCGGCCCGACGTCGCCGGAGCCACCACCCGTCGCGCCCCGCGCCGCCCGCGCCGGACCGCGCGGGCGCCCGGGCCCCGAGGGCTCGGCCGCTCGGCGCCCTCCGCCCCGACGACATCCTCGACGCGATCCTCGCTGCGGTCCGCGGGCATCGGCTCAGCTGGTCCGGTCGTGCTGACGCGACGACGGCTCAGTCGTCGCGCGGCGCCGGGAGTCCTCGTCGCCGACGTCGGCGGCCCCGCCGAAGCGCACGCGGGCCCCGACAGCCTCCTCCGGTTCGCGGTCGGCCAGAGCGCCGGTGGTCTTCAGCGCGATGCGGCCGTGCTCGGCGAACTCCGGTCCGGCGGCCAGACCGACCTTCTCGGCGACCGTCTCCGTGCAGCGCGCCGGATCGGTGAAGACCTCGATGGTCCAGAGCACCACGTGGGTCCAGCCCAGCTGCTCGAACTGCTCGGGATTCTGCCGGGAGCGCTCGCGCACTGACATCGCCGCATAGCCGTCGGTGCCGTCGGAGACCATCGCCACCGGGGTGACCGGCACCTGCGGCGAGATCTTGCGCGGGCAGGCCGCGAGATCCAGCGTCCCGTGGAAGCCGTCCTCGACCCGACCGCCGCGAGCCCGGATGCGGTCGACCAGGTCCAGCACCAGCGGGTCGGTCAGCGTCGCCGACGCCGTCGGGTTGCCGCCGCCCCGCAGGCCGCGGTCGACCAGCCGCATCACCAGCGCCGCTCCCGGATCCAACGACGCGACGTCGAGCTGGTCCGGCGTCAGCGAGGTCACCAGACGCAGCTGCTCGCGCGCTCGGGTGGCGGCGACGGCGGCGTACTCGCGGCCGCGGGGGCCGGAGAGAGCGCCGAACTCGCGCACCGGGTCGCCGGCCACGCCGCGGCCGAAGCCCAGCGAGAAGATCACCTGGTCACGGACCAGGTGATGGGCCCGCTCCACCGGTGCGACGACGAACCGCTCGCGCCCCTCGGCCTCGAAGAAGCCCCGGGCCCAGGAGTGGTTGGCCAGATTCACCTTCAACGCGTCGGCCACCCGGCGGGCGTGGCGCTCCGAGCCGGTGATCACCGCCAGCGAGGCGTCCCGCCGGGACCGGATGTGGTCGAAGACCATGTCGACGACGCGGTTGACCTCGCGCGTCGGCGAGTCGGGGACGTCGCCGGCGCTCGGCACGGCAGAGGACTCGGCGAGCGACTCCGCCGTCAGCCGGCGCCCCTGGCCGGTCAGCTGCGCGGCGTCGGGCAGGCGCATCAGGTCGCCGTCGTAGACCTCCTCGGAGAGCTGCTCGGTGAGCTCCTGGTCCACGCCGCGGTGCACGCGGCGCAGCCGGTGCACCGGCAGCACCCGGGCCAGCCGGTCGAGGATCGACTCGGGGACCTCCCGGCCGACGGCCGGAGCCGTCGGATCGGCGGAGATCTGCAGCGGCTTCGGCACCCCGGTCGCCGGGTCGCCGAAGGCGACCACCTGCGCGCCGCGGGTGATCGCGCCCAGCGCCGACGCCGTGGACAGCGATTCGGCGTCGAGCAGCACCACCGCGTCGGCGCGCAGGTCCTCGGGGAACTGCTCGACCAGACCCAGCGGGGAGCTCGTCCAGACCGGGACCAGCGGCTGGACCAGCTCGTCGGCGACCTCGTCCAGCGCCGCGACCGTCGGGCTGCCGTCGCGCAGCAGCTCCTTCAGCCGCGCTGCGGCCTGGGGATGAGCCTCGACGGCGGACTTCCAGCGGACCGACAGGCTGTGGTCCAGCCGCCGGGCGCCGGCCTCGATGTGGGCGGCGTCGGCGGCGCGGAACTCCTCCTCGATGCGCCGCAGATTCTCCCCCGAGGTCATCGCGAGATAGTCGTCGCCGGAGATCATCGCCTCCAGCGTGGACTGCCACCAGGCCAGCTCCAGCTCGTCGGCGACGCGCTCGGCCGGGACCTCGCGCTCGGCCAGGTCCTCCATCAGCTCCCGGAAGCCCTGCTCGCGCAGCTGCTCGGTGACCAGCGTGCGCTCGGGCAGCGTCTCCAGCGGCTCCGGGTCCTCGGCGAGGGCCTCGACGATGTCGACCATGCGGGCGAACGGGATGTCCAGCAGCGTTCGACGCCCGGAGCCGGCCGAGTCCGCGGCGCCGTCGCCGCCGGCCGGCTCGGAGCCGCCGGCGACGCCGTGCAGCTGCCGCTCGGCGACGTCGGGGTCGAGCACCTCGACGAGCTTCTCCAGATGCGACTGCACGGCGCCCACTGCGTCGGCCAGCCGGTCCAGGTTCTTCGGGACCTTCGGCCGGACCTCGTCGACGGCGTGCTCGGCCCACTCCTCGCGCTCGGTCTGGACCTCGACCAGCGAGGAATGCAGATCATGGATGGAGACGCCGGGGCGGATGTACTCCTTGGCCACCCGGCGCAGCCGCGAGCGGGCGATGGAGGTCATCTCCACACCGTGCTGCTTGCGCCACCAGCCCGGGGCCGTGGCGGCGATCAGGTCGTCGACCGGCTTGGTGTAGACGTCATGGGCGAACTTCCCCAGCGACTCCTGCACCCGCTGGAAGAGCATCACCTGGGCGTGCCAGTCGGAGAAGGAGGTCCCCGGCCGCAGCCCGGTGACCGCGGCCGCAGTCTCCATGTGGCCCTTCAGCCGCGGCAGCTCCTCGCGCAGCCGGGCGACCAGAGCCGCCGCGTCGTCGGTCTCCTGCCGATTCCGCGGCCGGGCGTTGTACCAGGGGCTGCGCCGGGTCTCGGCGGAGAAGGCGCCCAGCTCGGCGGCGCGCACGAGCTTCACCGTGACCTGGCTGCGGTCCACTGTGGTGTCCAGCACCGAGCGCTTGAGCCGCACGCTCGTCGACGGCGCCGGGTTCAGCGAGGTCAGCGCCGCCAGCGCCTGCATCGCCTGATACGGCGAGCAGCTCCACCGGCTGCGCACCTGGTGCAGCGAGTCCACGTGGTCGACGAGCTCGTGCCGGCGCTCGCGCAGCCGCTCCTGCAGACCGGTCAGTCGCGGCGGCTCGGAGCGCTCGACCCGCTTGATCGCGCGGATGAGCTGCTGCCGGAGGTCCTCGGTGGTCGTCGACGCCGGCACCTGCAGCGCCAGCGTGCCCAACCGCGCCTGCGAGAGCCGGCGGGTGAACTCCTCCACCGCGGCGGCCCGCTCGGAGACCACCAGAGTGCGTTTGCCCGCCCAGGCCAGCGCGGCGACGGCGTTGACCGCCGTCTGCGTCTGTCCGGTGCCCGGCGGGGCGGACACCGCTATCGACTGCCCGGCCGCGACGGCGTCGAGCACCGCCTGCTGATCGGCGTCGGCGTCGACCACCAGTCGTTCGTCCTGCGGATCGCGGTCGTCCAGGCTCGGCGCCGCCTGCGCCTCGGCGTCGGCCTCCGGCTGTGACAGCGGCTCGGACGCGGCCAGCGCGCGCAGCACCGGATGCGACGAGTCCAGCCCGGCGGGCCGACCCAGACCGCTGACGTCGGCGAAGGTCGACAGGTAGACCTGGCGCCAGACCTGCAGCGAGCCCAGCGCACCGTCGCCGTCCTCGGACTCTCCGGCGCGGCGGGCGGCCAGCCGGTCGAGCAGCTCGGAGGTGCGCGAGGGGTCGAAGCGCGCCGTGGCGTATCCGGCGGCCTCGAACTCGGCCGGATCCAGCACGAGTCCGTGGCGGTCGGCCAGATGCCGAGCCAGCGCCGGATTCAGCCGGGCCGGGGCGGTGAACTGGACCTCGAAGTCGTCGCCGTCGGGCCGCGGCCGCAGCGAGACCGGCACCAGCATCACCGGGGCGGTGAACTGCTCGGCGCCGGCGGCGGTCTCCTCGGTCCAGCCGGCGACGCCGGCGGCGAGATGCCCGACGTCGATGCCGCGCTCCTCGGACATCTCGCGGACCTTGGCGCGGATCGCCGCGGCGGCCTCGCGTCCAGCCGCGAAGGCGGCGTCCTCGTTGAGCAGCGTCGACAGGCGCGTGCGCCGTCCGGCGAAGAGCTGCATCTGACCCGAGGAGTTGGCGTCGGTGAGGTCGACGGCGTTCTGCCGCGACGGGGTGAAGCGCAGCATCGTGTCGTTGTCCGCGCCTGAGTCCAGCGACTCCGCCCAGGCCGCCACCGGGTCCGCGGGGTCCGCGACGCGGTCGGCCCGCGCCGCGGCGTGGTCGACGGCCTGCTCCGTGGACGCGGCGCTGACCAGGTCTTCGTGCACCGCCGATCCGGCGGTGCTCATGTCGTCTCTGCTCACTTCTGACCTTCCGGCAGGATCACCTTCTCGTGGACGATGATGCGGGATCATTCCCATTCGATAGTCCCCGGGGGCTTCGAGGTCACGTCGAGGGTCACTCGGTTGACCTCGGAGACCTCGTTGGTGATGCGGTTGGAGATCCGCGACAGCAGGTCGTGCGGCAGCCGCGACCAGTCGGCGGTCATCGCGTCCTCGGAGCTGACCGGGCGCAGCACGATCGGGTGGCCGTAGGTGCGCTCGTCGCCCTGCACGCCCACCGACCGGACGTCGGCGAGAAGCACCACGGGCATCTGCCAGACGTCCTGGTCCAGCCCGGAGGCGGTGAGCTCCTCGCGCGCGATGGCGTCGGCGCGGCGGAGCACCTCCAGGCGGTCCTCGGTGATCTCGCCGATGATGCGGATGCCCAGCCCCGGCCCCGGGAAGGGCTGACGCTGGACGATCTCGGCCGGCAGGCCCAGCTCGGCGCCGACGGCGCGGACCTCGTCCTTGAACAGGGCGCGCAGCGGCTCGACGAGCTGGAAGACCATGTCCTCCGGCAGCCCGCCGACGTTGTGGTGGGATTTGATGTTGGCCGCGCCCTCGCCACCGCCGGACTCGACGACGTCGGGGTAGAGCGTGCCCTGGACGAGGAACTCGACCTTCGCGCCCTCGGCGTGGGCCGCGGAGAGCACCGCGGCCTCGGCGTCCTCGAAGGCGCGGATGAACTCGCGGCCGATGATCCGCCGCTTCTGCTCGGGATCGGAGACGCCCTCCAGGGCGGTGAGGAAGCGCTCGCGCTCGTCGGCGACGTGCAGCTTCGCCCCGGTGGCGGCGACGAAGTCGCGCTCGACCTGCTCGGCCTCGCCCTCGCGCAGCAGGCCGTGATCGATGAACACGCAGGTCAGCTGCTCGCCGATGGCGCGCTGGACGAGTGCGGCGGCGACGGCGGAGTCGACGCCGCCGGACAGTCCGCAGATCGCCCGGGCGTCGCCGACCTGCTCGCGGATCGCGGCGACCTGCTCCTCGACGATGTTGCCGGTGGTCCACTCCGGCGTCAGCCCCGCGCCGTCGTAGAGGAAGTTCTCCAGCACCTTCTGGCCCTGCGGCGAGTGCCGGACCTCAGGGTGCCACTGCACGCCGTAGAGGCGGCGGTCCGCGTCGGCGAAGGCCGCGACCGGCGCGCCGTCGGAGGAGGCCAGCACCTCGAAGCCGGCCGGCGCGGCCTGCACGGAGTCGCTGTGGCTCATCCAGGTGGTCTGGGTGGTGTCGGTGCCGGACAGCAGCGAGTGCGGGGCGTTCGTCGACCGCACCTCGGTCTTGCCGTACTCGCGGTCGCCGGTGCGGGCGACCTCGCCGCCGAGGGCGTGGGCCATCGCCTGGAAGCCGTAGCAGATGCCGAGCACCGGCACCCCGGCGGCGAAGAGCTCCTCCTCCACCGACGGCGCGCCGTCGGCGTAGACGCTGGCGGGACCGCCGGAGAGGATCACCGCGGACGGGCGACGCTCGAGGATCTCGGCGGCGGTGAGGCTGTGCGGCACGACCTCGGAGTAGACGCGGGCCTCACGCACGCGGCGGGCGATGAGCTGAGCGTACTGGGCGCCGTAGTCGACGACCAGCACGGTCTGGGCCTCGTGGGCGGGCCGTTCGGAAGCAGGCTGAGAAGTCACTCGTCCATCCTAAAGGACACCGCCGACCGTGCGGACGCCGGCGCCGAGCACCCGGGCATCCGGGCACCCGGGGCCGGGAGCTCAGTACCGGCGGGCGGCCTCGGGGTTCTGCTCCATCTCGCGGCGGGCCTCGCCGGCGATGCGGCGCTCGACGATGAAGCTCAACAACGGCACCACGCCGCCGAGCACGATCGTCGCCAGCCGGCCGAAGGGCCAGCGCATCAGGAACCACAGCCGGAAGCCGGAGATCAGGTAGACCACGTAGATCCAGCCGTGGACCACCGCCACCCAGTACGAGACGGCCTGCCCGCCGACCACCGAGCCGATGCTGTGGAAGCCCAGCGCATTGGCCGAACCGTCCTCGGCGGTGCCGCCGGCGTAGAGCTCGACGCCGACGGCGTAGGTCATGATCATCTTGGCCACCAGCAGCAGCAGCATCATGCCGGTGACGTAGGCGCAGACGCGGTAGAAGCCCAGCGCCCCGGAGATCTGGGCGATGGTGCCCTGGAAGCGGCGCTGCTTCGGCCGCGGCGGGGCGGGAGGGAGGTCGTCGTCGGGGGTCGGCTGGTCAGTCATGCGTCTGCTCCTCGGGTCCATCAGATCCTGGCTCTCCGGCCGGGCGGCCGGACTGCTCGGCGCGTCGGGCCAGCTGCTCGCGGCGCCACTGCTCCTCCCACTCGCGATCCAGCCGCTCCTCCTCCAGGCGCCGCTCGTGGTCGTCCCTGACCAATCGCCACCACAGATAGCACGCGAAGCCGGCGAAGAACGTCCACTCCACCCCGTAGAAGACGTTGAGCCAGTGGATCTGCGGGCCCTCAGGCTGCGGACCGACCCAGACGCTCTCCAGCGGCGAGTCCTCGGCGGCGGCGTCGACCTGAGCGCCGTCGAGCTCCCCCGCCGGCCCGGCCGACTCGGACGCCTCCGCCGGCTGCGCGGAGAAGGCCACGACGAAGCCGGAGTAGGAGGAGGTGTCCCACCGGTTGATCAGCTCGGCCACGGAGAGCGAGGGCAGCACACGGCCGTCGGGCCGCGGCTCGGCCTCCGGGGCCTCCGTGGGCAGCAGTCGGCCGACCACGGCGAGCTGATCGTCCGAGGGCGCGGCGTCGGCGTCGTCGGGATCGGCCACCCAGCCGCGGACCACCGGGATGACCTGGCCCTCCGGGGCGCCGTCGACGGCGAAGGCGGCCACCGCCCAGTAGCCCTCGCGATCATCCTGGAGCCGCTGGTCGATCAGCACCTCGGTGCCCTCGACGAACTCCCCCTCCAGGCTCACCACGGTGTCGGCCTGCGGACCGCCCATCGGCTCGCCGGGGCGGATCACCTCGGTCAGCGGCGTCGGGTCGTCCAGCGCCTCCTCGAGTGAGGCGCCGGCCGTCGCCGGGTCCGCGCCGGTGGCGTCGTCGTCGATCTGCGAGCGGCCGAACTGCCAGGCGCTGAGCACCACGAACACCGTCGCGAGGATCAGCGCCAGGGCGAGGGTCGCCAGCCATCTCGGCTGCAGAGCGGTCTTGAGCACCTGACAAGGATACGTGCCCGCGGCCCCGCGCCGCGTGCCGCCGACCGGGTGTTTCTACATGCCGTAGAAGATCACCCCAGGTCAGCGGCCGGCGTCATGAACCGGCCCGGATTCGTGAGACGGACCACGGCGGTGTCACGATGGGAGCATGAATGCACCCATGATGCGTCTGGATCACGTCTCCTATGCGGTGGGCCCCGATGGCATGGACGCCACAGTCGACCGGATCGTGTCCGCACTCGGGGTGGAGCGCGTCAGAGGCGGCATCCATCCGCGCTTCGGCACGCGCAACGCCATCATCCCGCTGGCGAACCGTCAGTACCTCGAAGTCGTCGAGGTGCTCGACCACCCCTCGGCGGACAAGGCGCCCTTCGGCCAGGCGGTGCGCAACCGCTCGCAGGTCGGCGGAGGCTGGATGGGCTGGTGCGTCACCGTCGACGACCTGGCCCCCTTTGAGGAGCGGCTGGGCCGCCGCGCCGTCCCCGGCAACCGCAAGTTCCCCGACGGCCAGGAGCTGACCTGGCAGCAGATCGGGATCAAGGGGCTCATCGCCGATCCCCAGGTCCCCTACCTGCTGCGCTGGGACGACGGCACCGAGGACCTCCACCCCTCGCAGGCCTACGAGCCGGAGGCCGAGCTGGTCCGCCTGTCCATCGCCGGCTCCCGCGACCGCGTGGCCGACTGGCTGTCCTGCCCCGACGCCGATCCCTTCGAGGACGTCGACGTCGACTGGGTCGCCCCGTCGGGCACGCCCGGGATCATGTCGGTGACCTTCCGCTCCCCGCAGGGCCACGTCACGATCTGAGGCTCCGACCCGCCGGCGGCCTCAGGCGGACGTCTCCGCCGTTCCGGCCGCCGTCGCCAGCACCTCCGGGGACAGGTTGTACATCCGCAGCCTGGCCCGGGAGCGGATCTGCGCGTCGTCCAGCCCACGGATGATCTCCGCCTCGGCCTCGGCCCCGCCGGCGACGGCGGCGCCCCCGCCGGGCAGCGAGGAACTCAGCGGTCCGTCGTGCAGCGGCACGTCGACCACGCTGATCGCCCCCGCCGTCAGGGAGATGACCTGCGAGCGCTCTGCCAGGCCGAGCCCCTCCAGCAGCGCCTTGGTGGCGGTGCCGTGCGAGACGAGGACCACGGTGCGCAGGTCCTGCTCGGCATCGACCGAGGGGGTGGCCGGCAGCTCGGCGGCGGCGCGGACGATGCCGCAGAACGCCCGGGTCATGCGCTCGACGACGGCGTCGGTCGGCTCGCCGCGCGGCGGCGCGCCCTCCCCGCGCTTCCACGCCCGGTACCGCTCGGCGTCGCCGTCGCGCACTGCGGCGGTCTTCCGACCTTCCCAGTCCCCGAGGCTCTGCTCGACGAGATCGGCCCGCTCCGTCGGCTCGAAGTCCAGGCCGAAGGCGTCGAAGGTGGCCCGAGTGCGGGACAGCGGCGAGACGTAGCCGGCGGTCGGATGCTGCCCACGCACGTAGCGGCCGGCCGCACGGGCCTGCGCGACCCCGCTGGCCGCGAGATCCACCGCCGACCGGCCCTGCAGGCGGTGGGCGATGTTCCACTCCGTCTCCCCGTGCCGGACACAGATCACCCGGATCATGCGATCCCTTCCTCTCCCCCGTCCCTCCGACGGGCCTGCTGCGCGAGCTCGCCAGCCTACCGGGCGGCGCGCCCCGCCCTGCCCCCCCCGCCGCCACGATGGCTTCGTCGCCACGATGGCCCCGTGGAAACTGTGGGAAAGCGCTCGCGTTCCCACACCTCCGGCGGAGTCATCGCCGTCGGAGCCCGCCTCCCGGCAGTCCGGCGGCCAGCGGCCCCGTCTCCAGCCGGGCGAGGTAGTCCTCCTCGTCCAGCGCCAGCACCTCGGCCGCCCGGCCGTGCGGGGTGACGAGTCCGGCGCCGACGAGCCGGCGGGTGAACCGGAACTCGAAGCTGAGGTCGTGCATCACCACCGGGTCGTTGGCCAGCGAGTGCGGGCCGAAGCTGGCCGCCTCGTCGCGATAGCCGGCCGTGGTCACCTCGGGGCCGACGTAGAAGTCGGCATGGAACAGCGAGATCTCCGCCGGCGCGAACTGCAGCAGGTCGTAGAGGATCCGCTGCACGCCCATCGGGGCCCCGCGGAAGTACAGGCCGAATTCGGTGCGCGCCAGGCGGAGCCCTGCGGGCAGGCCGGCGAGATCGCCGCCGAAGAACGGCAGCGCGTGCGGGCGGGTGACCGCCAGCCGCAGCTCGCCGTCCTCGATCAGTCGGGCGATCTGCTCGCCGGTCCGGGCGACGTCGATGACCGCGTAGTATGCGATGTCGGTCCGGGCCCCGATCTCCTCGGCGGCCTCGGGGCCCGGGGGCCGCCGCAGATTGGTCCGCACGACGACGTCGTGGGAGTCGATGAGCTCGCCCACGGCGGCGTCCGGCGCGGCCGGGCCGACGACGGCGACCCGCCGGCCGGCCACCAGCTCGCGCATCCGCTCCTCGCCGGGCAGCGTCAGCTCGGCGGCGCGGGCGGCGACGTGGTCGTGCAGCGGCGTGGGATCGCCGGACCACAGGGCGGCGTCGGCCTGCAGCGCCGCGGCCTGGCGGGCGACGATCGGGTCGGCGCGGTCCACCGGGGGCCGTGCCGCCGTGCGGGCCAGCCGCTCGTCCTCCTCGAGATGTGCCAGCGCGCCCAGCAGGTGCTTCAGCCACAGGCCCGACTCCAGCGGGATACCGCCCAGCTCACGGACGCGGTCGACCGCCATCATCCGGCGCATCCGGGCGCCGGCGCGGAAGGCGCCCAGCAGCTGCAGCCGCGCCGCCAGCGTCTCGATCAGCAGCTGGTGCAGCCGCGGGACCTCCTCGGCGCGGGCGTCGAGCGCCTGCACCGCCCGGCCGACCGTCTCGGCCTCCGGGTCCTGGGCGAAGAGCGGGTCCACCGCCTCCCAGAGGGGCGCGCCGGCGACCAGCGGGCCCCGCGACGGCTTCAGCGTCGCCGCGGCGCGCCAGATCCGCGGCCAGTCGTAGTGCGACCGCGCTCCGCTGACCAGCACTCCCTCGACGGCGCGCAGATCCCGGGGGTTCGCCGCGAGGGCCTGCTCATAGGCGGCGGCGGAGGCCTCGAAGTCGGCGACATAGGACCTCCGCAGCGCCGCGGCCACGGCGATGAGGTTCCCGGCGGAGGGGTCCTGGTCGGCGCGGGCGCGCAGGGCGGGCAGATCCGGGGCGGGCTCCGGCGCCGCGGCGGGGAGCAGGCCGGCCACGACGTCCTGGGCGACGGCGTCGCCTCCGGGACTAGGCCCCACGGTCTGCCGCAGCAGCGTGGCCGCGATCCCGCGGTGCGAGCCGGTGGGCTCGCCGACGGGCTGCAGCCGCTCGGCGAGGGCGGACGCCGCGCCGCGCGCCCCCGGCAGCCGCGCCGCCCGTCGCACCCCGGCCTTGAGCACCGCCGCCGCGGCGATCTTGTACCGCAGGTGGTGGAGGTTCACCGCCATGGCCGCACCTCAGCCGAAGAGCGGAGCGGCCTCGACCCGCTCCAGATAGTCGTCCAGGTCCAGCGCCATGACTTCGGCGGAGGCCCCGTGGGCGGTGAGCCGGCCGGTGGCGGCGACGGCCTGCATGAACCGGAAGTCGACGGCGAGGTCGTGGCTGGCGATGACGTCGTTCATCTTCGAGTACGGTCCGAAGCCGATGTGCTGCTCCTCCCAGTACCCGGCGGAGTAGGCCTGCGATCCGGCGTAGAAGTCGGCGTGGAACAGCGCGATCTCGGCCGGATCGAACTGCAGCACGTCGTAGACGATGCGCGGCACCCCCAGCAGGGCGCCGTGGTAGCAGAGCGAGAAGTCGTGGCGCGCCACGCGCAGCCACTCCGGCAGCTCGCCGCCCAGCAGTCCGCGGGCGGCGTCCATGCTCAGCGGTCGGGCGACCACCAGCGCCAGATCCCCGGCCTCGGCGGCCGCGGCGCCCTCGGCGGCGAGCAGCTCCTGGTCGCGGCCGGCGTAGTAGGTGATGTCGGTGCGGGATCCGAGGCGTGCGGCGTTCTCGGCGACGAAGTCGGCCTGGAACCGGGTGCGGACGACGACGTCGTAGGTGTCGATGAGCTCGCCCAGCTGATCGTCGGTCTGCGCCGGTCCGACGACGGCGACGCGGCGGCCGGCCACCAGCGCGGCCATGCGCTCCTCGCCGGGCAGCGGCACCTCGGAGCGGACCCGCGAGGAGTACTCCAGATAGGGGCCCGGCTCCCCGGCGGCCAGCTGGGCGTCGGCGCGCAGCTTCTCCAGCTGGCGACGCCCCCTCCGACTGTCGGGCTCCCAGGGCAGCGGGTCGATCAGCTCCAGCGCCTCCTCCTCGCGGCCGAGGGCCACCAGCGCGGCGAGGACCTTCTGCCGGTGCCCAGCGTGGCCGCCCGAGGAGCGGCCGAGCCAGTCGAGCGTGCGCTCGGCCAGTCTCCGGCGCAGGGCGAAGCCGTCGCGCAGACGACCGGCGAACTGCAGCCGCAGCACGATGAGCGACGTGGTCGCCCAGCGCAGCCGGATGCCGCGGGTCTCGGCGTGGAAGAGCAGCGCCATGATCGTCTCGGCCCGCTCGGCGTCGAGCTGCGGCGCGGTCACCAGCGGCTCCAGCTCGGCGGCCAGCGCCTGCCGCCGCGCCAGCCCGCGGCGGAGGCCGGCCTCGTAGCGCATCGCCGCGGCCCAGAGCCGCGGCCAGTCCTGGCCTGCCCGGGCGCCGGCCGAGATGACCCCGCGCAGCGCGACGCTGGAGTGCGGCGCCCGGTCGAGGGCCTGCTCATAGGCGTCCAGCGCACGATCCAGCTGCAGCACGTGGGGCCGTCGGGCGCGGTGGGCGTATTCGATCAGCCATCGGGCGTCGGGCCGGCGGGCCACGGCGGCCTGCAGGTGATCCAGCCCGTCCTCGGTCCGACCCTGGTCGAAGGTCAGGCAGCCGAGCTCGAAGCGGATCTCCGGGTCGTCGCCGGCCAGCTCCACGGCACGGGCCAGCGCGCGGCGCGCGGCCTCCTCCTCGGCCACCGGCCCCTCGACGAGGCCGGCGACGGAGTCACGGACCAGCCCGCCGGCGGCGGAGCGGCGCAGCGACGCCGCGAGGGCGCCCCAGCGCACGGGGTTCTCCGGCTGCAGGTCGACGGCCCGTCGACGCATGCGCAGCGCGGCCTCGTACTCGTCCACGGCCAGGAATCGCCGGGCCAGGCGCTCGAGCCGGGCCGCGTCGTCGATCCTCGCGACGTCGGTCGCGGCCAGCAGCCGCGCGGCCCCGTCCGGGTTGGCGGCGAAGAGCACGTCGGCGGCCTGCTCGTGCAGCGCCCCCAGCCGCGAACGGTCCGGGCGCAGCGCGTCGCCCCGGGCCGCGGGGACTGTGCGGCCGGCGGCGACGACGGCGCGGGCCAGGGCGAGATCGGCCCCCGGGGCCTTCGCGGCGGTGCGGACGGCGCGACGGCCGACGTCGGCGGCCAGCACGAGTGGTTTCAGCATCGTGACGCGAGTCTACTGGCCGGCGGCGACGCCGGCCCGTCTCGGCTCAGGCCGGCAGCGGGCTGCGCGGGGAGAGCTGATCGGCCGAGCCGGGCACCGGCTCGGCGGGGTCGTTCCCCAGCTGCACGATCCGGTTGTCGGCGTCGACGTGGACGACCTGCGGGACGTGCTCGGCGATCTCGGCGTCGGTGCCCATCCGGTAGGAGATGATGATGACCAGGTCGTCGGTGCCGACCAGGTGCGCGGCGGCGCCGTTGATGCCGATGATGCCGGTCCCGCGGTCGCCGGCGATGGTGTAGGTCTCCAGGCGCGCGCCGTTGGCGATGTCGACGACCTGGACCTTCTCCCCCTCGACGATCCCGGCGGCGTCGAGCAGATCCTGGTCCACAGTGATCGACCCCACGTAGTGCAGGTCGGCCTGGGTGACCCGGGCGCGGTGGATCTTGCCGCCCATGACGGTTCTCAGCATGAGGCGCTCGCTTTCGACGGAGGACTCGGTCGTGCTCGTGGTCCCGGCGGCCCGTCGGGGCGCCCCGGCACGCGCCGCGGCGGCCCGCGGACCCCGACAGTGTACTGGACGTGCCGGACTCGCTCGGCAGGCGCCGGGCGCCCGGCCTCAGGCTCGAGCACACTGTCGAACACCGGGTAGAACGAGATCCGGGCCCGCAGGATTCCCCTGCGGGCCCGGATCTCTGCGAGGGAGACGGTGCGGTCGGCTCAGCCGCGCGCGGCGTTGGAGTACTCGGCGTCCTTGGTCAGCTCGGCGACCAGCTTCTCGCGGCGGGCTTCCTGGACCTCCTCGAGCCGGGCCCGACGGCGGGCGCGGCGTTTCTTCGTCGGCCAGGTGATGATCAGCAGCAGCAGCGCGATGAGCACCATGAGGCCGCCGACGCCGATGGCGGCGTCCATCCAGAACTGCCCCGGGTAGAGTCGGATCAGCGTCGAGTCTGCCGGGAACTGCCAGCTGCCCTCCGCGAAGAGCACCCCGTGCACGCCGGAGAAGAAGTCCTGCCAGCCCAGCACCGCCAGCGTCACCAGCGCGGCGACGAGCACCAGGGCGACCCAGGCGGCGGAGAAGAATCCGCGGGCGACCGCCCCGGGGCGCCACCGGCGCAGCAGCAGCACGAAGATCAGTGTGACGATCAGCAGCACCGCCGCGACGGCCATGCCGATGAGCATGACCCGCTTGACGTCGGCCATGTGCCCGACCTCGGCCTCGGTGAACAGCGGACCGCCCTCGACGGCGAGCTCCGAGAGGTACCGGGAGTCGGCGCCGTTGAACAGGTAGTCCACGCCGTAGGAGCCGTAGAGGGTCCGGTCGTCGGTGCCGAATCCGAGCTCGTCGGCCGGGAAGTGCGGCAGCCGGTACTCCAGCCAGACGAACAGCGGCGAGGCCACCAGCCGGACTGCGGCGGCCAGCACCAGCAGCGGGACGAAGATCGCCAGCAGCACCTGCAGCAGGCGCGAGGCGCCGCGCTTGTCCTTGGCGACCTCCTCGTCGAGGTCCTGATCGGTGATCGCCTCGTCGGCGGCCGTGCGCCCGACGACTGCGGAGCCGCCGGCCGCACCGGCCGCGCCCGCGGCGGCCGGCTCATAGGGCAGGTCGCGGGAGGCTTCGCTCGGCTGCGGTTCGCGGGCCGCGCTCAGCGTGGCGGTCTCCTGCTCGTCGGCGCCGCCGCTCGCCGGCTGCGCGCCGGGGGCCGGCTCGGTGTCCACGGCCGGCGCCGGGGCCGGCTCGGTGTCCATGGCCGGGGCCGGGGCCGGCTCGGTGTCCATGGCCGGCGCCGGGGCCGGGGTCGATGCGGAGCCGGCCTGCGAAGAGCCCTCCGACTGCCCGCCGGTCGCCTCGGTCGCGACGTCGCCCAGCGGACGCGTCGCGTCGTCGGAGGCCGCAGTGCGCGGCATCGCGGCCGTGGGCTGATCCTCGGCGCGCGGAGCGGACGCCCCGCCGATCGGTTCAGTGGGCTGCTCGCCGGCCGCGGCCGCGCGCCCGGCGGTCTCAGTGGTCTCGTCGTCGGACGTCGGCGCCGCGCCGGCGTCGTCCGCGGCCTCGGGGGACCCCTCCTCCGGCTCCTGCGGCGTCGCCGCGTCCGGCCGGTCCTCCGGATAGTCCGGCGCGTCCTCGGCGAACGCCCCGTAGTCGAGGCCGGACTCGAATCCGCCTCCGGTGTCCTGCGGCTCCCCGTGCTCGGGCCGCTGTGAGTTCGCGCTCATGGTTGCCTCTCCACGCAGTGATGTCCACTGTCGAGGGTACGGGGCAGAGCCCGTCGCGCCCGGTCAGACCTGCCGGAGAGTCGAGGATCCGCGTGGTTCCGGCCGCGTCGCCGGCTCGTCTCCGTCGGTGATCAGGCGGATGACCGACGCGGATCAGGCGGTGAGCTCGTGGGCTCCGGAATCGTAGCGGGCCAGGTCGCCGGTGATGCCCGCCCGGCGGGCTCGACCGCCGAGGACCAGCGTGTAGGTCCAGTAGCCCGCCAGCACCGCGGCGCCGATGAGGATCTTCACCGCGGCCGGCAGGTCGCTGGGGGTGACGAAGCCTTCGACGACGCCGCTGACCAGCAGCACGGCGGTCAGGCCGATCGCGACGGTGATCAGCCGGCGGCCCTCCTCCGCCAGCGCGGTGAGCCGCCGCCGGCGTCCCGGGGAGACCCAGGCCCAGAAGATCCGCAGCCCGGCCGCGCCGGCGACGAAGACCGCAGTGAGCTCCATCAGACCGTGCGGCAGGATGTGGGCCCAGAAGGTCCATGCCTCGCCCTGCTCGAACATCACCCCGGCTGAGATCCCCAGTCCCTGCGCATTGACCAGCAGCACCGCCGGCACCCAGACGCCGGTCACCCCGAGGGTCACCTCCTGCGCGGCGATCCAGGCGTTGTTGGTCCACACCTGAGCGGCGAAGGAGGCGTTGGGGTGGTCCGAGTAGTAATCGACGAAGTCGTCGCGGGCGTAGGCGGCCCGGGCCTCGTCGGACATCAGCAGCTCGATCTGCGGATGGTGCTGGGTCCACAGCGCGAAGGCTCCGGAGACCAGCAGGAACAGTGCGCCGACGACCACTGTCGGGACGGCGACGCGGTGGAAGGCCGCCGGCAGCACCTGCATGACGAAGCGGGCGATGCTGACCAGCAGATTGTCCCCGCCGCCGGTGAGCCGGCCGCGCGCCCGGCCCAGCCGCGCCGAGAGACCGGCGGCGACTGCGCCGCCGGGGTCGTGGGCCTGGATCATCGACAGATGGGTGGACGTGCGCTGGTAGAGCCGCAGCAGCTCGTCCGCCTCGTCGGCAGTCGGTCGGGTGCGGGAGGAGAGCTCGGCCAGGCGGTCCCACTCCCCCTGGTGCACGGCGACGAAGGCATCGATGTCCACATCCCCGACCCTAACTCAGCTCATGCGCCGAAGAGCCGCTAGGCTGGCCGCATGCGCACAGTGATCACCGGTGAGGCGGTCCAGCTGGACCTGCCGGCGGCCTCGGTCCTCGTCCGCGGACTGTCGCTGATGATCGACCTGGCCGTCTATCTGGCCGCCTATCTCGGGATCCTGCTGCTCTTCGGCGCCTTCTCCGGGACAATGGCCGTCTCCCCGGACCCCGCCCTGACCCAGGCGGCCATGCTGAGCACGCTGATCCTCTGCTTCGTCGTCGCCCCGGTGACGGTCGAGGCGCTCTCCCGAGGCCGCTCGCTGGGCCGACTGATCCTGGGCGTGCGGGTGGTCCGCGACGACGGCGGCCCGGTGCGGCTGCGCCATGCGATCGTCCGCGGGCTGCTGCTCTGGCCCGAGGCGGTGCTGAGCCTGGGCCTGCTGCCGCTGCTCTGCGGGCTGCTCAACTCCCGCGGCAAGCGCCTGGGCGACATGCTGGCCGGCACCTACGGGGTGCTCACCCGCCAGCCGCAGACCAAGCCGATGATGCTGCCGGTGCCGCAGCACCTGTCCTCGTGGACGCAGATCGCCGACGTCGGCCGCGTCCCCGACGGCCTCGCGCTGCGCATCTCCCGGCTGCTGCAGCGCCTGGACTCCGGGGGCAGGGCCGTGGACTCGGAGGCGCTGCGGCGCAGCGCCGACCAGCTGGCCGCCGAGCTGCGCCCGCACGTCATGCCGCCGCCCCCGCCGTCGAGCACTGTGGAGTTCCTCACCGCGGTGATGGCGGAGCGGCGCAATCGCGAGTATCGGCGGCTGGTGCGCCGGCAGGAGCGCAGCGCGCGGCTGGGCCGGCGGCTGCACGCGCTGCCCTACACCTGAGCGCTCCGCCCCGCCCGTCCTGGCCGCCCGTCCGGACCGGCGCGTCCGGCGGGAGCTCGCCGTCGCACCGGTGACCCCCGGTGACGTGCGGGGCCGCCGCCGGCGGAGGCCCCGCGATACGCTGGTCCCGACCCGTCCGCGCGCGACGGCGTCCCGCCGGCGCGCCGTCGACGCCCACTCCCGAGACGAAGGACCCCCCTGCATGAGCTTCGACTTCCGCATCGCCGACATCTCGCTGCACGAGGCCGGCCGCCACCAGATCCGGCTGGCCGAGCACGAGATGCCCGGCCTGATGGCCCTGCGCGAGGAGTACGCCGCGGAGCAGCCGCTGGCCGGCGCGCGGATCGCAGGCTCGCTGCACATGACCGTGCAGACCGCGGTGCTGATCGAGACCCTCACCGCCCTGGGCGCCGAGGTGCGCTGGGCCAGCTGCAACATCTTCTCCACCCAGGACGAGGCCGCCGCGGCCGTCGTCGTCGGCCCGCACGGCACGGTCGAGGACCCGCAGGGAGTGCCGGTCTTCGCCTGGAAGAACGAGACGCTCGAGGAGTACTGGTGGGCGGCCTCGCAGATCTTCGCCTGGCCCGGAGTGGACTCCGACGCCTCCGCCGGGGCGAACATGATCCTCGACGACGGCGGCGACGCGACGATGCTGGTGCACCAGGGGGCGGCCTTCGAGGCCGCCGGGGCGGTGCCCTCGGCGACCGAGGACGACCCGGAGGAGTACCGGGTGGTCCTGGAGACGCTGCGCGCCTCGCTGGCGGAGAACCCGTCCCGCTACACCGGGGTATCGCAGGCGATCCGCGGCGTGACCGAGGAGACGACCACCGGAGTGACCCGCCTGTCGCAGATGGCCCGCGACGGCGAGCTGCTCTTCCCGGCGATCAACGTCAACGACTCGGTGACCAAGTCGAAGTTCGACAACAAGTACGGCATCCGCCACTCCCTGCCCGACGGGATCATGCGCGCCACCGACGTGCTGCTCGGCGGCAAGGTCGCCGTCGTCGCCGGCTACGGGGACGTGGGCAAGGGCGCGGCCGAGGCGCTGCGCGGCCAGGGCAGCCGCGTCATGGTCACCGAGATCGACCCGATCAACGCGCTGCAGGCGGCCATGGACGGCTTCCAGGTCGTCCGCATGGACGACGCCGTATCCCAGGGCGACGTGTTCATCACGACCACCGGCGGCAAGTCGATCATCACCGCCGAGCACATGCGCGCGATGAAGGACAAGGCCATCGTCGGCAACGTCGGCCACTTCGACAACGAGATCGACATGGCCGGCCTCGCCCAGCTCCCGGGCGTGGAGAAGGTCGAGATCAAGCCGCAGGTGCACGAATGGCGCTTCGCCGACACCGGGCGCTCGATCATCGTGCTCTCCGAGGGACGGCTGCTGAACCTCGGCAATGCCACCGGGCATCCGAGCTTCGTGATGTCGAACTCCTTCGCGAACCAGACCATCGCCCAGATCGAGCTCTTCCGCAAGACGGCCGCGGGCTACACCGACGACGACGGCTACACCACGGATGTGCACGTGCTGCCGAAGGTCCTCGACGAGAAGGTCGCCCGGCTGCACCTGGGTGCGCTGGGCGCCGAGCTGACCGAGCTGACCAAGGAGCAGGCCGAGTACCTGGGCGTCGACGTCGCCGGCCCGTACAAGCCGGATCACTACCGGTACTGAGCCCGCCCGGACCCGGCGCAGCGACTGCGCCGGGTCGACGGGCCGCAGACACGACGGCCGGGGCGCGCTCCTCCACGAGGAGCCCGCCCCGGCCGTCTCTGCACGGTGCCCACGCCCCGGCGAGGACGTGGGCTGCATTCTCAGCGCTTCGCGACCAGGCGCCAGACGAACGAGAACACCAGCGCGCCGATGACGGCGATGATCAGGGACCCCAGCGACCACGGGTCGCTCATCACAGCACCCATGCCCTTGCCGCCGAAGAGCCCGAAGAGCAGCCCGCCGAGGAGGGCGCCGACGACGCCCAGCAGGATCGCCGAGAGCCAGCCTCCTCCCTGTTTGCCCGGCATGATGAGGCGGGCGAGGACGCCTGCGACGAGTCCGACGATGATCCAGCCGATGATGGCCATCCTTATCTCCTGTTCTCCGAGGTCTGAAGCCCCGGCTTTCGTTGATTCTGCGCGGCTGTTGCCCCGCCAGTCTTCTTCTCCGGAGCTCCTCGACGAGCCGACGATCGTTGCGGAACGTCGACGCTCTGCGCAGGCTCTGCGTCGCACGCCGGATCGAGCACGAGGGAGACTGCCCGCAGATCCGTCTGCAGTGTCGCCGCCATGCCTCCGCCGATCCGTTCCACGCTCCGGCGCAGCACCATCGCGAGGTCCTGACGCTCATCGACCTCGACGTGGGCCAGGACTTCGGGCGCCGATGCCGTGCCGGTGATCGCGATATGCGCAGCGAGCACTCCGTCCAGCTGCTGCGCATCCCGTTCCGCCGCCCGTTCGATCACTCGCGAGGACACCGCGGTGATGCCCTCACGACCGTCGTACTGCAGCTGCAGCCTCCATGCCGGAGGGAGGCGCGGGACCGCACGAACGATCCAGACGATCGCCAGTGCGGCCAGCACCGCCGAGACCACCACCAGCACGACCGCGGCACCGGGAAGAACTTCCGCGGCGGACGGCATCCCGTCGCCGACCCGGCCGTCCGCCGGAGGAGGGTCAGGCAGATTCACCGTCGTCCGATCGACGACGGCCCGCCGCACGGACCCCGCCGCGCCGGTGCCCAGAGCGACTCCGACGACGCCGAGGACCACCAGCGCAGCTCCGATGAGACCGAGCCAGACGCGGTTCATCGTTCGAGGACGGGTGATCATGATCTGCCTCCTCGGTGCAGCCGGACGCGCACTCGACCCGGCCGCTGCAGCGGGAGCTCTCCGAGACGCCGCATGATGCGCGCATGCACGACCCGGCGGTCGGCGTCAGCATCGTCCCCCGTCGTGACGGCTCGCACCTGGAGTGCACCGCGTCGACGACGGACTCGTTCCGAGCTGATGCCGCCGGAGCGTGAGGCCTCTCCGGCGGCGATATTCGCCAGCCCGCGCGTGCTGACATAGGTCCGGACGCGACGCACGTCGAGGATCGGACCCTGCGAGGAGCTGCTCCGCTCCTCAGGTGCGTCTGCGCCGCGACCGTCGTCCATGCCCTCGGCGACCCCGTCGGTCGCAGGACGCAGGATTGGCGCACTCCGGATCTCGCGCACCAGAGGCGGACCCGGTCGCGCCGCCGCGAGGAGGAGGATGCCCGCCAGGAGCAGCGCGCCGGCCGAGGCGAGGACCCCCGACGAGTTCCAGCGGAGCTCCTCAGCCGGGATCTGCGCGCCGTCGGGACCGGCGAGGAGGAGATGCCCTCCGAGCCAGAGACCGCCGACGGCGATGCCCAGCAGCAGGATCGCCACCACGATGCTCGTCGCCGCTCGGGCAGACCGTCGGCGTATCAGGGGCCGGCTCATGCTGTCTCCCGTCCGGAGCTCCTGGTCGACCGACCTCGAACACCGCTGGAGACCTCCAGATGTTCGATGGAGAAGTTCACCGCCCGCACCGGAAGCCCGGTGAGCGCCTCTACGCGCCGCTTGAGATGACTGCGCGCACTCTCCGTGATGGCCCGCAGCGGGCTGCGGTAGAACTGGGCCAGCGTGACGTCGAGCTCGACCGTTCCGCCGATGAGCCGCACCGCGACGTCCGGGCGGGCGTTCTGAGCGGCGCGGCGGTGGAAGACGCCGGTCGTCGCCCACACCTCCGGCAGCTCAGAGGCGGCCTGCGCCGCGGAACGTCTCACGACCGGCTCGCGGATCGTCAGCCGCCCGCACCGGAGCTCGTCCGGCTCGTCGGCGTCCGTCCGCGTCTTCTCCTGCACATCCCGCCGAGCACTCACCTGCGGCTCCTTCCGCCGCGGAGCAGGTCGACGAGGTCCAGGCGCCCGGAGTCGACGAACGTTCCCAGGACGAGGCCGACTGCGCCGAAGCAGAGCACCCCGAGCGTCGCCCAGAAGCCGCCGACCACCGCCGCCAGACCGACGAGCAGACCGGCGAGCAGACCCACATGCATGGCTTTCATCGATCCTCCTTCTCGGCCGAGGACTGCACTCAGGCCAGCTCGCCGTCCTGGGACTCTTCCTCGTCCTCCGGCAGATGGACATCCGCGACGGTGATGTTGACCTCGATCACGTTCAGGCCCGTCCCGTGCTCGACCGACCGGATCACGCTGCGGCGGACCGTCTCGGCGACCTCGACTACCGAGGCGCCGTATTCGACGATGACCGTGAGATCGATGGCAGCTTCCTTCTCGCCCTTCTCCACGGACACGCCCCCGGCCACCTGGGCCCGAGACCCGGGGATCCGCTCGGAGATCGCGTCGAACGTCCGCCGAGCGGCGTTGCCCATGGCGTGCACGCCGCTGACCTCACGAGCTGCGATCCCGGCGAGCTTCTGGACGACCGTCTCCTCGATCGTCGTCGTCCCCTGTGTGGTCACCAGCGGGCTGTCGGCCTGCCGGGCTCGCTGCTGGAGCATCTCGCGACGAGTCTCCTCGGCACGCTCGTCATCCGTGCGAGCCCCGTCCTCCGAGGACTTCGCCGCCTTCGCTGTCGTGTGCTGCTCACTCATGTTCCTCTTCCTTCCGTTCGGCCGTGCCGGACGGCACGGTCATCGACGTCGGCATCTGTACAGACGCCCTTCGAGCAGGAACGTCACGCTCCCGGGCAGACTTTTCTCCTCCGCAGTCGCCGTGCCTCCCACCGGCGACGTGAGTCGGCGGCCGCCCTCGTGGACGCGATCCGTGCCGGACCGGACGACGTCGGCCCGGACGGACTGCGCATGTAGGATGAGAGCATGACGAGCGGAGCGCGGACCACGCCTGCCGCCGGGCTCGAGGAGGCGACCCTCGTCGTGCGGTCTCAGGACGGCGACGTCGAGGCATTCGAAGAGCTGCTCCGGCGCTACGACCGGCCGCTCCTCCGTCTCTGCACTCGGATGCTCCGGGACCCGGGCGAGGCGGAGGACGTCGTCCAGGACACGTTCCTGACCGTCTGGCGCCGGTTGTCGACGCTGGAGTCGATCGACCAGTTCCGCACCTGGCTCTACCGCACGGCGAGCAATCGGTGCCTCGACATCATCCGCCGGCGGGAGCGGCGACCGGCGCAGGCCACCGATCCCGATTCTCTGGGCTCCGTCGAGAGCGGAGGGCCGTCCCTGGAGGACTCTGCCGAGACAGGAGCCGCGGTGCGGCATCTCGAGCAGGTCCTCGGCACGCTGCCGGCCGAGCAGCGGATGGCCTGGCTGCTCCACGAGGTCGAAGGTGAGACCTACGCGACGATCGCCGCCATGATGGGCACCACCGACGGGAGCGTCCGGGGCAGGCTCCACCGGGCGCGGACAGCGATCGTGCGAGGAATGGAGGGATGGGCATGACCAGCCGACACGATCCCCCGCACCAGGACGAGGGGGTGGAGGACATCGATGACTTCCACGGGCTCGCCGAACTCACCGATGCCGAACTCACCACCAGCCATGAACGCCTACGCCATGTCATCGCTGAATATCGCGAGACCACTGATTCGCTGGCTGATCGTCCGACGGTCGGCCTGCGAGAACGCGTCCTCGACATCGTCCACCGCGAGACCGCGATGGGGCCTTCCACCGAGTTGAGAACACCCCGGGGGCGGCACTTCGAGGTGCTCACCGCCGCCGTCCGGGCGATCGTGCGAGACGTCGTCGACGAGACGCCCGGTCTCGCCGCCCGTCGAGTCCACGTCGACGCGCACGACGACGGCGCCGCGATGAGCCTGCGCATCGGTCTGTCCATGGCGCCGCATGTCGGCATCGATGATGTCGAGCCGCAGCTGCGCACCGAGGTCGATGACGCCGTCCGCCGCGAGGTCGGGGTGTCGACCGCGCGGATCGACCTGGTGCTGGAGGAGGTGCACGATGGGTGACGCCGTCGGCGCAGGTGCGCGGCCCCCTGCCCCGCAGGACGTCCTCGACCACGTCCGATCCGTGCCCGGCGTCGCGAGGCTGGTGCCGGGATTCCGCGAGATGCTCACCGCTCGGGTGCGATCCATCGTCGATCTCGACACCGCCGAGCCGGCCACCGGAGTCGACGTGGTCGTGCGCGACGGATCGGTGATCGTCTACATCGACTGCGACGTCGACGGCTCCCGTCCCATGGCGCACGTCGTCGACGACATCGTCGACGGACTGCAGTCGACCGAGACCGTGGCCGACAGGCGCGTCGCCGTGCGCGTGCTCCGACGCCAGCGACCCTAGGGCCGCGTCAGGAGTCGTCCACCACCCGCAGGTGGCCGCGCACCACTGCGGACCTCGCCTCCGGCGGCGCGATCCTGCCGCGGCTCTCGCGGGAGGGCAGCGTGCCCGGCGCCGGAGAGCCCGATTCGTGGCCGGAGGAGTCCGTCGCCGGGGTGGAGTCGTCCTCGCGCTGGACGGCGTCGACGACGGCCAGCAGGTCGTCGGCGGCCGCCGCGCCCTCGTCGGCCGGCGCCGACGGGTAGTCCAGACGGAGGGCCTCCCAGCCGCGCGGCGGAGTCACGCTGTCGGCGTGCCGGGCGCAGAGGTCATAGGTGTGGGGCTCCGGATACACGCTCAGCGGCCCCACCACCACAGTGGAGTCCCGGTAGCTGTACGTCAGCGTCGCCACGGCGGGCTGACCGCAGCTGCTTCTGGTGCATCGGCGCGAAGAATCCACGGTCATCCACCCTAACGACCCGGGCGCTCCCCGCCGGTCAGGCCGGACGCCGTGTCCGCGCCGGCAGAAGCGGAGCCGAGTCCCGGGGGGGGGTCTCCGCCTCAGTCGCGCAGCCGCACGCGCACCGCCTGGTGCGGGTCGCCGAGCGGTGCGAGCCCGGTCATCGACAACCCGTCCTCGCCGGAGACGCGCAGCGAACCGACGACGGGGGCTCCGGGCTCCTCGAAGACGATCGCCGAGGCCTGCTCGCCCCCGCCGCCCTGACCGGAGAGCCGCAGGTCCTCGGAGCCGAGCGCGGCCGAGCCCTCGGCCGGGATCTCGACCTCCCGCGGCCCGCCGAAGCTCCCCTCGCCGTCCATGAGCCGATAGGTCGCCGTCGTCGCCTGCTCCTCGGCCCGCAGGTGCACCGATGCCTCGCCCTCGGCGGGCAGCAGCGTCCCCGAGCCGGCGCGCAGACGCTCGACGCCGGCCTGCCAGGCGAAGTCCGGGCCGGACGCTCCGGCTTCCTCGCCGCCGTCATCGCCGTCGCCGCGCTCATCGCTGGAGACGGTCCGCATTGCCGCATGGGTCGGCACGGAGGTGCGCACCACCACGTCATGGGCACCGGCCGGCACCCCGGCGAGGTCGATGGCGCGGACCGCGCCGCCATCGACGCTGAACACCGAGGAGCCCTCCAGCGGCTCCAGGCCGTCCTCGCCGAAGACCTGCACCTCGACAGTCGCCTCGTCCTCGCCGGGCACGTGGACCCACAGCGTCCCGCCGCCGTCCGTGTCCGGCAGCGGGACCGCAGGCATCCGGTGCTCGCCCGCCGCCCCGGCCTGGCCGGGCAGGAACTCGACCCCGGCACCGACCGATCCGGCGGCCGCCGAGGACGTCAGCTGCGCCGCGACCGGTGCCCCGGAAGACTCCACGGAGACGCCGATCGCCCCGTCCTCGGCGAGCCCGGCGAGGTTCACCGTGCGCAGCGAGTCGCCGGGCACCACCACCGTGCGCGTGCCGGCGCCCGAGCGCGGACCGTCGGCGTCGTGGACGGCGACTTCGACTGCGGCCTCCCGCTCGGCCGGATTCGCCAGCGTCAGCAGCGAGGTCGCCTGCGAGCCGGTCTCCGGCCCCAGGAAGAACTGCTCGCGCTGCGGCACGGCGCACCGGGCGGCGGCCACGCCGCTGACCGGCCCGGAGGAGGCCGAGTACTCGAGCATCGCCGAGGCGGCGATCGGCGCACCGCCGGGCCCCGGCCCGATCTCGAGCAGCGCGGCGCGCCGCGGATCCTCCTCGGTCACCACAGTGGTCTCCCGGTCAGCCAGCGCCGAGGCCGAGGCCCCCTCCGCCGGCGCGTCGGCTCCCTCGACGACGGTCTCGGCGTCCCGGCGCCCGTCCTCGGCGAGCCGGGCCCGCCGCACCTCGGGGAAGCTGCCGGCATCGTCGACGGCGAAGACGAGCCCGTGGAGGGCCGAGGAGGCCGCGTCGTCGCGCTGCTGGTAGGACACCCGCCCGTCGGAGCTCAGCGTCTCCGGACGCCCGGGCATCGGCGGGCAGACGAACGGAGTGTCCGCCGCGGCGGTGGGGAACAGCGGGGCGTCCACCGGGCGAGTGCCGGGAGCGGCGTCCGTCACGTCGCGGGCGATGGATCCGCCGGCGACGGCGACGACGGCGAGCACCGCCAGCACCGCCGGCACCGCCGGCACGGCGCCGGTCCGGCCCCCGCCGCGGCGTCGCCCGCCGGCGGCCGGCATCGTGTCCGCGGCCGGTGTCGTGTCCGCGGCCGGTGTCGTGTCCGCGGCCGGCGGCGCCGGAGCGGGAGGCCGCGGCGTGCTCGCGGACCCGCGACGCCGGGCACGGCGCCGGTCGCGCTGCAGGCGGCGGATATGGCGACGGACCTTCTTCGCGCTCATGCCTCCCCCTCGGATCGTGCCGCGGGCCGGTCGCCGAGCTCACCGCGGGTGGCCACCGGCAGCAGCCGCACCCGCCGCGGCAGCGGCACCGCGATCAGCGCCACCAGCACCAGGACGGCGGCGACGGCGATCAGCGCCGGCGCGCGCCAGACGCTGCGATGCTCGACGACGAGCTCTCCGGAGAGCTCGCCCTCCGGCAGGCGGAACTGCTGACCCCACAGCGGCGGCCCCTCGCCGGAGCCGCCGGCCAGCGACTCCAGCGGCTCGCCGTCCAGCTCCGCGGACCAGCCCGCGGCCGGGGCGGTGGCCAGCTGCACGTGGACATCCTCAGCGGCGGCCTCGGCGGAGAGTCCCTCTCCCCCGTCGGGGGCGGCGAGCGCGTCCAGGTCGACGTCGACCCGCCCCCCGTCGGCCGGCAGCAGCGCCAGCGTGGTGCCCTCGGCGTCGACCAGCCGGGCCCAGGAGGTGGCCGCACCGCTCATCGAGGCCGCCCGCGGGAGCCCCGCGGCGTCCTCGAGGTCGGCGCGCCAGAGCTGCCCCTGGTCGGTCGACCCCACGCCGACGAGTCCGGCGGCAGTGTCCACTGCGCCGGCCAGCGCCCCGTCGCCGGGGCCGTCGACGACCACGAAGCCCACCGCCAGCTCCTCCATCAGCGCCGGCACCTCGGCCGCTCCGGGCGTGATGAGCGCGGAGATGAGCTGGCCGGTGCGCGCGCGGCCGGGGCTCAGCTCGGCCACCGACCCCTGCACCGGCTCCTCGACGGCGGCTCCGTCGCCGCCGCCCAGCCACGTCGGCAGCAGCTCCGGGTCGGTCCACAGCGGCGCGTCTCCGGCGGTCAGCGCCGATCGGGCGGAGTCCAGCGTGCGGCCGGAGCCGGCGACCAGCTCGCCGACCACGCCGTCGGCAGAGCTGGTCAGCACCAGGGTGCGCAGCGCCGCCGGCCCTTCGCCCTGGTCGGCGGCGGTGGCCGGGAGCTGCCGCACGGTGCCCGCCCGGATCTCCGCGGGCTCGGCGGTCATCGCCGTCAGCGCGGGCCGGGAGCCGGAGCCCTCCAGCACCCGCGGCGCGGCCCAGGAGCCGACGGAGGCGACCACGGCCAGCACCAGCAGCGTGGCCAGCACGGGTCCGGCCGCGGAGCCGGCGCGCGGCAGCGACCGGGGCAGCCCGTCCAGCAGACGGGATGCGCCGAGGAGCAGGCAGAGCATCATCACCGAGACCAGCGGGGCCGCATGTGCCGGCGTCAGCTCGACGCCGTCGTCGCCGACGGCGACCAGACCGGCGGCCGCCGAGACCAGCAGCGTCAGCAGCAGCGTTCCGGCGACGCCCCACGCGCCGGCGGACCGTGGTCCCGGCAGCAATAGCCCGGCCAGGCCGAGCAGCAGCAGCGGCAGGCCGATGACCAGCATCAGTCGCAGCGCCCAGTGCGGAGTGCTCAGCAGTTCGGGCAGCCAGTCCAGATCCGGCCCGACGCTGAGCCCGGCGGCCGGGTCGACGGCGCGAGCGTGGCCGAGCAGCTGCTGCCACAGCGGGGCCGGGTCCGCGGCCAGCAGACGCGTCGGCGCGGAGAACAGCACGCCCAGCACGTTCTGCCCGGTCAGCGCCGCCGCGCCGAGCATGGGGGCCGCCAGCGCCAGCGAGGGGAGCGGGATCAGCCAGAAGGTGCGTCCGCCGCGGGTCAGCGCCGCGAGGGCGCAGACCAGCGTCGCCGGCAGCAGCAGGATTGGCGCGGCGGCGGTGACGGCGGCCAGCAGCAACGCGGTGCCGGCGGCGTGCTCCCAGGAGCTCGCGCCGCCGCGCGCCTCCGGGCCGGCGGCGGCCGGTCGGCGGCCCGCGGCGCGCACGCCGAGGCGCACCACCAGCGGCAGCAGGATATGGGCGATCACCGCGCCGAAGCGTCCCTCGCCGAGAGCGGTGTGCAGGCTCGGCACCGCGACCCACAGCAGCGCGGCGAGGATCCGGGCGGTCGCCGCGGCGGTGACGACGCCGGCGGCGGCCCAGGCGGTCAGCGCGGCCAGCGGCAGCGCCAGGATCGTGAGCCAGACCAGCACGGCGGAGGCCTGTCCGGCGCTGAGCACCGAGAGCACCAGCAGCACCAGGTCGAAGGGATTCGCCGCGGCCAGCCGGCCCAGTCCGTCGGTCGCGACCAGGCTCGTCGTCTCGGCGAAGACCTCCCCGACCGTGTCGGAGACCGGCAGCGCGGCACCGCCGACGACCGCCTCCGCCCCCAGCAGGCCGCGGTGGACCACCAGCGACAGCGCCGTCAGCCCGAGCAGCAGCAGGAACAGGCCCAGCCGGTCCCCCGAGCGTCGCGAGGCCAGCTGATCGAAGTCGCCGTCGCCGGAGCCGCCGGCGAGCATCGCGGCGTCCTGGGCGCCGTCGTCGCCCGACGGCGGGGCCACGGTCTGGGCGGTGAGGCTGCGCCGTCGCTCGGCGCGCACCGTCGCCGCCGGGAGTCGCAGCCGCCGCGAGGTCCGCCGGCCGTCGCGGACCAGCTCCCGGGCGGCGCGGGTCGAGGCGAGGCGCTCGTCGCGACGCAGCCGCTCCAGGACGGCGCGCCGCCCCTGGGCGGCGAAGCGCCGGGTATGGACGAGGGCACGCAGATTCAGCAGGGCCCGGGCCGAGGCGACCAGCTCGCCGACGCCGGCGTCGGGGGCCTTCACCGCGGTCAGTCCGACCAGCCGCAGCAGCGCCGCCAGCCAGCCGCCCAGCCAGATCACCGGCGTCGCGAGCAGCGGGACCTCGGCCAGGCGCCGACGGATCTGTCCGATCCGCTGCTCGGCGGGCAGATGCAGCGTGCCGCCCAGCCGGTGGACCTGCTCGCGGCGCGGCGGGGTCAGCCGGCGGATGCGGGCCTGCGGCGCGACGACGACATGGGCGCCGACCTCGCGGGCCCGGTCGGCGAAGCGCGCGGCGGCGTGGTCGCCGGAGATGGTCGGATCGAAGCCGCCCAGGTCGCCGAGCAGCGGGGCGTGGACGAGCATCCCGTGCAGCGAGGCCGCTCCGACGGCATCGCGCCCGTCGTACTGGCCCTGGTCCAGCTCCATCGGCTCGGTGGTGGGCACCACCTCTCCGGAGCGGGCGCTGGAGAGTCCGACGTCGACCAGCCGATCCGGCCCGTCCGCGCCGCCGTCCCGGGCGTCGTCGACGTCGTCCGGCGCGGCGTGCAGCTGCTCGGCGCCGACGACCTGCAGCGCGGCGTGGGTCTCCTCGTCGGTGACCGTCAGCAGCCGTTCGACCAGCTGCTCCAGCGCATCGGGGGCCGGAATGGAATCGGCGGTGAGGATCCACAGCCACTGGTGGCGTCCGGCGAAGCCCTCCGGCAGCCGCCGCTCCAGGCTGCGCCAGAGCGGTGTGACGCGTTCGCCGGCCACGCCGCGGGTGGAGATCCGACGAGCGTGGGCCGGATCGCGCAGCAGCCGCGACTGCAGCGAGCGCGAGAGGTCCTCCGGCCCGCGGAAACCGGGCGCGGAGAGCTCGATGATGGTGTCGGGGGCGCGCGTCTGGGCCTCGAGGGCCGCCCTCAGCTGCGCGACGGCGCGTCGGTCTCCGGACGCGGAATCGCCGCCGGCGCTCAGGACGACGGCGGCGATATGCGGTGCGGCGAGGGCGGCGATCAGACCGCTCGCTTCCTCAGCTTGCGGCGCTCGCGCTCGGACATGCCTCCCCAGATCCCGAATCGCTCGTCGTTGGCCAGCGCATAGTCCAGGCACTCCTGCTGCACGGTGCAGGCGCCGCAGACCTTCTTCGCGTCACGGGTCGAGCCGCCCTTCTCCGGGAAGAATGCCTCCGGGTCGGTCTGGGCGCAGAGGGCGTCGACCTGCCAGGCGAGCTCGCCCTCGATCTCCTCGGCCGGGATCAGCGAGGGCAGCCCCAGCCAGACGCCGTCGCCGGAGCGTCCTGCCTCGCCGTCCTCACGGTCGGTGCGGTCAGTCCGGTCGGCGCGGCGGGAGGGAGCCTCGGTCAGCGACACGGGAGCCTCGACGGGCTCGGCGGCGCGCCGATCCTGGCCCGCCTCCTCGTGGTCGGCGAGGTAGGCGGTAGCCTGGTCGTCCAGGCTCCGACCATGCTCGAGACCCTCGGCGGCGTCAGGATCGGCCGGGTCGACGAACCAGTCGGCGGGGACGTCGAGTCCGGACCGTCGCGTCGGTCGGGACGTCTCCTCCTGCTGTTCGCTCAGCCGCTCTGCGTTCCCCATCAAGGGCCTCCCCGTCGTGGTCCATCTCGGTGGTCTGTCGGATCCGGCAGGACCCGTCGAACGTCTCGTCTCCGGCGGCATTCCGGGGATCCGGGGCCGCCGCACCTAATTACACTGGTGTAGGCAACTATCCGTCAAGTGCCGTCGACAGCCGCCCCTACCCCACTCCGGCCCGCCGTCGCGGGCGACACGCCGCGGGGCCGCGGGCCATGCATCGGCGCGCCGCGTCCAGGAGGACCTCATCGTTCCGCTGCTCCCGACCACGAGTTCACACGAGATTCCCAGCTCCTGCCCAGCGCTGCTGGAGCTGCTCGCCGCGCGCCCGCAGCCGGCCGTCGTCTGGTACGGACCCGAGGGCGAACGTGTCGAGCTCTCGGGCCGCGTGCTGCACAACTGGGCGGTCAAGCTGATCGGCCTGCTGCGCGAGGAGGTCGAGCTGGTCCGCGGCGCGACGGTCCTCGTCGACACGCCCCCGCATTGGAAGGCGGCCGCCGTCGTGCTGGCCTGCCGGGCGCTGGGCGCCGAACCGCGGATCACCCGCCGCGACGCCGCAGCCGACTCCGCCGCGGATGTCGGCGCCGACGCCGAATCCGCGCTGGTGGTCACCGACCGGCCCGCAGCCTGGGAGCGGTCCGCCGCCCTGGGCGACGCCGAGCTCGCCGCGCTCTCCCCCGGTCTGCTGGACGGCTCCTGGGCCGAGGTCGCCGGCGAGGAGCTGCCCGCCTGGGTGCTGGACGTCTCCGCCGAGGTGCGCCAGCATCCCGACCAGCTCGTCGAGCCGCTGGAGGAGCTGCCGCTGCCGGCGCTCGACGCGGCGGCGCGGACGGTCCCCGACGGGTCGGGCGGCTCCGCCGGTCCGGACGACCTGGAGGCCCTGGACCGCCTGGACGGGCTGATGGTGCTCGAGGCGGACGCGGCGACGACGGCGTCCTCCGTCGCCGCGGACTGGACCCGGTGGGCCCTGCGCGGATGGACCACGCAGACCGCCGCGGAGCTGCTGAGCCTCTGGGCCCGGGGACGGCCGGCGGTGCTCGTCGACGCCGAGCCCGGCGGGCCCCAGTGGGAGCGCGCGCTGGCCGACGAGTCGGTCGGCTGATCAGTCCGCTGCGCCGGCGGATCAGTCCATCTCGCCGGCGGACCGCGTCCCGGTCGGGCGGTCGGCAGGATGCTCCGCCCGCTGGTCGCCGTCGGCCGTGCTGTGCTCGCCGACCACCGGCACCTCGCCGGTGAGCAGCTCCCGATCGGAGAGCATATGGGCGTGCTGGTCCTCCTGATCGCCGGTGAAGACCCAGAGCTTATAGGCGACGAAGCGGAACGATGTGGCCAGCACCAGGCCGATGACGTTGCCGGCGATGAAGACCTGTGTCACCGAGCCCAGGCCGAGCAGATACTTGCTCACGCCCACGCAGCCGGTCTGGATGCCCAGGCCGATCGCATTCATCACCAGGAAGAGCATCAGCTCACGGGCCTTGCCCGCCGACCGCTTGTGCCGGAAGGTCCAGTAGCGGTTCGCCACCCAGGAGAACAGCGTGGCCACAGTCCCGGCGATGACTTTGGCCTTCAGCTGCGAGTCGGGCATCGGTCCCTGCAGCAGCGCCAGGAAGACGCCGGAGTCGATGATGAAGGCCAGACCTCCCACGACGCCGAACTTCGCGATCTCCCGCCAGAGCCTCAGGAACAGATCGACAGCGCGGCGGGCCAGACGGGCGATCATAGGTGGTCGGACTCCTGGTCGGTCGACGACGGCGGGGGCGGAGGTCCGGCGAGGGTCTCCGGGCGATGCCCAGTCTACGGATCCCGTCGGGCGATCAGCTGGACGTCGGCCCGACGCCGGCCGAGAGGTCACCCCTCCGGCGTGTCCGCCTGATCCTCTCCAGGACGGTGATGCCCCATAATGAGGGACTGTGACACGACCAGCCGCTCTCCCCGCGTCCCGTCCCGCCCGTCCCGGAGGTCCGGAGACCGGAGCCCGCCCGCCGCGCGTCGGCGTGCTGGGCGACGGTCAGCTGGCCCGGATGATGGCTCCGGCCGCCGCCGAGCTCGACGTCGAGCTGCACCTGCTCGCCGGCTCGGCCGAGGCCTCGGCCGCCCAGGTCATCGCCCGCACCACGCTCGGCGACCACCGCAGCGTCGAGGACGTGCTGGCCTTCGCCGCCGCCGTCGACGTCGTCACCTTCGACCACGAGCACGTCCCCGACGACGTGCTCGCCGCGCTGGCCGGCGCCGCAGTGCCCATGCATCCCGGCCCGCAGGCGCTCGTCCACGCCCAGGACAAGCTGAGCATGCGCCGCGCCGTCGAGCGTCTGGACCTGCCGAACCCGCGCTGGGCCGCCGTCTCGTCGGTCGAGGAGCTGGTCGCCTTCGGCGAGGAGGCCGGCTGGCCGGTGGTGTTGAAGACGCCGCGCGGCGGCTACGACGGCAAGGGCGTGCGGGTCGTCGACGCCGCCGCCTCCGCCGACGAGGCCGCCGACTGGTTCTCCCGCGCCGCGGAGCAGGGCACGCCGCTGCTCGCCGAGGAGAAGGTCCCCTACACCCGCGAGCTCTCCGCCCAGGTCGCCCGCTCGGCCGCCGGCGAGGTCCGCGTCTACCCGGTGGTCGAGTCGCTGCAGACCGACGGCGTCTGCGACGTGGTCACCGCGCCGGCCCCGGTCGCCGTCGACGACCGCGAGGGGGCCGAGCGGCTGCGCGAGGCCGCCGAGATCGCCGCGACGCTGGCCGAGGAGCTCGACGTCACCGGCATGCTCGCCGTCGAGCTCTTCGAGATCGCCGACGGCGAGCGCGCCGGCGTCCACGTCAACGAGCTGGCCATGCGCCCGCACAACTCCGGCCACTGGAGCATGGACGGCGCCGTCACCGGCCAGTTCGAGCAGCACCTGCGCGCCGTGCTGGGGCTGCCGTTGGGCGCGACCGACCCGATCGCCGGCCCGGGGTCGACGACGGTGATGAAGAACATCCTCGGCGGCGCCGCCGAGGATCTGCACGCCGAGGCCCTCGAGGCGATGCGCGCCGCGCCGACCGCCAAGATCCACCTCTACGGCAAACAGCCGCGGCCGGGTCGGAAGATCGGCCACGTCACCGTGGTGGCCCCCGGCGGCGAGACCGGCGCCGACGTCGCCGCGACCCGTCGGACCGCCGAGGAGACCGCCCGCCGCATCGCCGAAGGGACCGAGAGCCGATGACCGACGCCGCCCCGTCCACGCCGACGACCCCCGCCGCGCCCGAGACTCCGCAGGTCGGACTCGTGATGGGCTCGAACTCCGACTGGCCGACGATGCGCGCCGCCGCCGAGGCGCTCGACGAGTTCGGCGTCAGCTTCGAGGCCGATGTCGTCTCCGCCCACCGGATGCCTCAGGAGATGCTCGACTACGGGCGCCGCGCCCATGAGCGCGGCCTGCAGGTGCTCATCGCCGGCGCCGGCGGCGCCGCGCATCTGCCGGGCATGCTCGCCGCGGTGACGCCGCTGCCGGTGATCGGCGTGCCGGTCGCGCTGAAGCACCTGGACGGCATGGACTCGCTGCTGTCCATCGTGCAGATGCCGGCCGGCGTGCCGGTGGCCACCGTCTCCGTGGGCGGGGCGCGCAACGCCGGCCTGCTGGCGGTGCGCACGCTGGCCGCCGGCACCGGCGAGCAGGCCGCCGCGCTGCGCGAGCGGCTGCTCAGCTTCCAGCAGGAGCTGGCCTCCTCCGCGCATGCCAAGGGCGAGGCCCTGCGGGACGAGGCCGCCGAGCTGCCCACGAACCGGAGCCCGCTGAGCTGATGGCCGGATCCAGCGTCTCCTACCACCGCTTCACCACCGAGCCGGAGGTGCTGCGCAGCCCCCGGACCGGCTCCGAGACCGACCGGTCGCGCCGGGCGTTCCTGCTGCTGGCGCTGACCCTCGTCATCCCCGGCGCCGCCCAGATCGCCGCCGGGTCACGGAGGCTGGGCCGGGTCGCGCTGGCGGTGACCGTCGGCGTCTGGGCGACGCTGCTGCTGGGCCTCGTGCTGTTCTTCACGCTGCGACCGCTGCTGCTCAATCTCCTCACCCGGCCGGTGTCGCTCTGGACCGCCACTGTGGTGCTGGCGCTCCTCGCCGTCGGCTGGGCGATCCTCTGGCTGGACACGCTGCGGCTGATCCGGCTGAGCTCGCTGGCCCCGGGCATGCGGCCGATCGTCGGCGCGGTCACCGTGGTGCTCCTGGTGCTGACCTCCGGGTCACTGGGGTGGGCGGCGCATGCGGCGAACACCTCCCGCGAATCCCTGGGCGGAATCTTCTCCTCCGGGCCCTCCCTCGACCCGGTGGACGGCCGCTACAACTTCCTGCTGATGGGCGGCGACGCCGGCGAGGGCCGCCAGGGGCTGCGCCCGGACTCGATCCACGTGGTCAGCGTCGACGCCGACACCGGCGAGTCGCTGATGATCTCCATCCCGCGCAACCTCCAGAACGCGCCGTTCCGCGAGGGGTCGCCGCTCTGGGACGTCTACCCCGAGGGCTACTCCTGCGGCGACGAGTGCATCATCAACTTCCTCTACACCGATGTGATGCAGGAGCATCAGGACCTCTACCCCGACGCCGAGGACCCCGGCGCGCAGGCGATGATGGACGCGGCCTCCGGCATCCTGGACCTCGACATCCAGGGCTACGCGATGATCGACATGGGCGGCTTCACCGAGCTCATCGACGCGATGGGCGGAGTCGAGGTCGAGTCCGGCGGCTGGGTCCCGTACCGCGGCGTCCGCCCCGACGGCACCTGGGGCGACACCTGGTTCGAGCCCGGCACCCTCGAGCTCACCGGCACCGAGGCGCTGGCCTATGCCCGCTCGCGGCATTTCGCCACCGACTACAACCGCATCCAGCGCCAGCAGTGCATCCAGAAGGCGATGATCGACCAGTTCGACCCGCAGACGCTGGTCAGCCGCTTCACCGAGATCATGCGCGCCGGCGAGCAGGTCGTCGAGACCGACCTGCCGCAGCAGCAGCTGGGCTCCTTCGTCTCGCTCGCGGCGCAGGCCAAGGAGCAGCAGCCCGAGCAGCTGGTGCTGGGCCCTCCGGACTTCGGCGAGCTCGGCGACCTGTTCTCCACCTACCCGGACTACGACGCGATCCACCAGCGAGTCGACGAGCTCCTCGCCGAGCAGGATTCCTCCGGCGACGGCGGCGGGCTCTTCGGCGGCGCCTCCGGCGGCCCGTCGCCCGGACATCCGACGCTGGCGACCATGGTCGCCGCCTCGGCCGAGGGCGGGTCCTCCGCCGGCGCGGAGGACTCCGGCGAGGAGGACGAGCTGCCCACCCAGCCCGACGGTTCGCCGCTGACCCGCGAGTACCTCATCGAGGCCCAGGACGCCGGGCAGACCGCGATCCTCGAGGAGGCGGCCTCGACGAACGACGAGTGCTCGCCGGCGGGCTGACCGGCCGGTGACGGCGCAGTGACGGCACAGTGACGGCGCGTCGACGCGACGGTGAGCCGCCGGCGCGTCACGGGCACGGCGGGACTCGCCGGTGACCGCCGCTGGTATGCTTCGAGCGATGTTCCGGATGATCAATCCCGTGCAGGACTACGCCTGGGGGTCGACCTCGGCGCTGACCGAGCTCTTCGGCTGGCCGCCGTCCGCAGAGCCCCGGGCCGAGGTGTGGATGGGCGCCCACCCGACGGCGCCCTCGCAGGTCGTCCTCGACGAGGACGGGCCCGAGACGACGAGCCTGGACACGCTGCTCGCCGACCGCCCGGAGCTGGCCGGCGCCGCCGACGGCGGCTCGGCCCGCGCCGCCGGTCTGCCCTTCCTGCTGAAGGTGCTCGCCGCCGCCCGGCCGCTGTCCATCCAGACGCATCCCGACGCCGAGCGGGCCCGCGCTGGCTTCGCGGCCGAGGATGCCGCCGGCATCCCGCGCACCGACCGCCGGCGCTGCTATCCGGATCCCAGCCCCAAGCCCGAGCTGCTCGTCGCCCTCGACGAGTTCGCCGCGCTGAGCGGTTTCCGGGACGCCGACGAGGCCGCCGAGGACCTCGAGGCCCTGGTCCGGCTGCTCCGCGCCGACGGCGCCGGAGCCGACGGCACCGACGGCTCCGAGGACGCGGAGGCCGTCGGATCGCTGGCCGACCTGCTCGCCGCCGGGGACCACCATGGAGCGCTGGAGGAGATCCTGCGCGGCCGCCGGGAAGAGTTCGTCGCCGCCGCCGAGCGGATCACTCGGCTCCTCGCTCCCGAGGCACCGGCCCTCCGCGCCGACGTCCTCGGCCGCCCCGGCGGGCTGGCGACGTCGACGGCGGACACGCTCCGCCGGGTCGCCGCGGCCTTCCCCGGCGACCCGGGACTGCTGGTGACCGTGCTGCTGCAGCGCGTCGACCTGCGGCCGGGCGAGGCGCTCTTCCTGCCGGCGGGCAACCTGCACGCCTACCTGCACGGCGTCGGCGTGGAGATCATGGCCAGCTCGGACAATGTGCTCCGCGGCGGGCTGACCGGCAAGCATATCGACGTCGACGAGCTGCTCTCCGTCACCGAGGCGCGCCGCCTGCCGGTGCCGCACTGCCCGCCGACGACGCCGGCGCCCGGCCGCCGCCGCTACACGCCGGAATGCCGGGACTTCGCCCTCGAGCGCATCGAGCTGCCCGAGGCCGGCTCCCCGCTGGCGCTGGCCGACGAGGGGCCGGCGGTGCTGCTCTGCACCGCCGGGGAGCTGGTCGTCGAGCGCCTGGCAGAGGAGGTTCGGACCGGCTCCGCCGACGGCGCCGTGATCCCGCGCGGGGCCGCACGCCTGAGGCTGCGACCCGGCCAGTCCGCCTACCTGCCGGCGACGGCGCGCCATCGGCTCGTCGGCGGAGACTCCGGACAGGCCTTCCTGGCCACGCGCGGGGCCGTCGCCGCCTGAGACGTCCGG
>NZ_WIAX01000005.1 GCF_009467795.1 Nesterenkonia halophila | reverse complement strand
CGTCGCCCGAGTCGTCCGCATAGCTCGGGTCGGCCGCGTCGTTCTCGTCGCCCGCGTCGCTCGGGGGCGCCGGCGGCTCACGCCGCTGCTCGCGGCCGCGGGCGGCCCGGCGGCGCCGCGGACTCCAGTACGCACGCGCCTCCTCCGGCTCGGAGGCCCCGCGACCGGAGGCGACGCGGGAGAAGCCTGACGATTCCGGACGCGGCGCGGCGTCCCCGTTCTCCCCGTCCTTCCCGGACGCCCCTCCCTGTGCGGGCGAAGCATCCTCCGTCGGCGAGGGCCCGTGGGCGTGGCACCGTGCTCGGCGCCCGGAATCGTCAGGAGTCACTGGGTTCCTCCCCGTCGCGGCCCGCGGAACGGTCGGGAGGACCGGCTCGGAGCAGTGCACCGGTCGCGATCATCGCGACGCGGCGTAGGTGTAGACCTCTTCGACGGCCGGCCCGAAGTACGGACCGTACATCGTGTCGGGATCGTCCCGGTAGCTGTACGAGTTCACCGAGTTCTGCGCCCCGTCGGGCCCGTCGCCGATGAACCACGGCCCGCCCGAGGAGCCGCCGGTCATGTCGCACGGGATGCCGCGCGTCGAGGAGCCGTGGGGATCATCCTGCGCCTGCCCCTGGCAGCGGTGCAGCGACTCGCCGTCGTAGGGCGAGACGGCCGGGTACCCGTAGGCGGTGAAGAACAGATCCCGCGGCTGGTCGAAGACGATCGGCGAGGCCTCGCCGACGACTTCGGCGGCGGTGCGTCCGTCCCGCGTCTCCAGCACGGCGAAGCCGGCGTCCTGCTCGAAGTCCCCGGACTCCGCCCAGGCGGCGGTGGCGGTCAGCTCCTCCGCCGCCCACAGCCCGTGCTCGGAGACGCCGTGGTCATAGGCCGGGGCGAAGACGAGGTTGTCGACGAACTCGCCGCCGTCGACCACGCAGTGGCCCGCGGTGGAGACGGTGGACCCGTTCGCCGACTCCACCAGATTGCCCGAGCAGACGAAGTCTCCCTCCGCGGTGGAATAGAAGATCTTGCCCACATGCGGGCTCGCGGCGGGATCCTGCTCGCCGGACCCGGCCTGCTCCTGGCGCGAGTCGCGCCCCTGCTTCGGGCCGACGGCCTGCCCCCGGCCGGCCTGTGCGGCGGTCGTCTCGGGAGGCACGGCGGCCTCCCCCGGGCCGCGGTCCGACCCCAGGTCGACGTCCGGTCCGAGGCCCCCGGGGGCGACCGTCCCGAAGAGCGACGAGGTGACCTCGCCGGCGCGCCCGGCGGCCTGCTCCGGCAGCGCCGGACGGGCGGCGGCCATGCGCCGCGGCGTCCAGTAGTCGGCGGCCGCGTCCTGGTCGACGGCGTCCAGCTGCTCGACGGTGACTCCGCCGACCGCTCCCACGTCCTCCGGCGCGCCCGGCGTCGCCGCGGCCGGTCCGGCGAGCACCACGCTCGCTCCGAGTCCCAACACTGCGCTCACTCCGAGCAGCCGCCTGGTCCGTATCACGGCCGTCCCTCCCATCAGGTATGCCATAACCTCGTCGTCGACGGTGACCCGTTGCACAGTACCAATCCGAGCGATCGTTGAGAAGTGCCGCCGGGAGGCGTCGCCGCCCGCGCAGGGCGTCAGTGCCGCGTGTAGGCCTCCCACTTGCGCGCCTGGTGCTCGGCCTCGACGGTGCGCACGGTGCCGGACTTCGACCGCATGACGATCGACTGGGTGTGCACCGTGTCGCCGTGGTAGCGCACGCCGCGCAGCAGGTCGCCGTCGGTGATGCCGGTGGCGGTGAAGTAGCAGTTGTCCGAGGTGACCAGGTCCTCGGTCGCCAGCACCTTCTCGACGTCGTGGCCGGCGTCGGCGGCGGCCTGCCGCTCGGCGTCGTCGACCGGCGCGAGCCGCCCCTGGATCACGCCGCCGACCGCACGGATGGCGCAGGCGGTGACGATGCCCTCCGGCGTGCCGCCGGTGCCCATGAGGACGTCGACGTCGGAGCCTTCGCGCGCCGCGGCGATGCCGCCGGCGACGTCGCCGTCCATGATGAAGCGCGTCCGAGCCCCGGCCTCGCGGATCTCCTCGACGAGCCCGGCATGGCGGGGGCGGTCGAGCACGCAGACGTTGAGCTGATTGATGCGCTTGCCCTTGGCCTTGGCGATCAGGTGCAGATTCTGCTTCACCGGCAGGCGCAGATCCACCATGTCCGCGGCCTCGGGCCCGGTGACCAGCTTGTCCATGTAGAAGACCGAGGAGGGGTCGAACATGCTCCCCCGCTCGGCGACGGCGAGCACCGCCAGGGCGTTGTTGTAGCCCAGCGCGGTCAGCCGGGTGCCGTCGATCGGATCCACGGCGACGTCGGCCTCGGGGCCGCTGCCGCTGCCCACCCGCTCACCGTTGAACAGCATGGGCGCCTCGTCCTTCTCTCCCTCGCCGATGACGACCACGCCGTTGAGGTTCACCGTGCCCAGCAGCGCACGCATCGCGTCCACCGCCGCGCCGTCGGCGCCGTTCTTGTCGCCGTGGCCGACCCAGGCGCCGCCGGCGATGGCGGCGGCCTCGGTCACGCGGACCAGCTCGAGGGCGAGATTGCGATCGGGCTCGGAGTCCCCGACGGCCAGCCGGGGCGAGAGGTGGGAGAAGTCGTGGGCCTCGCCGCCGGGCGGGGCTGCGGCGGCGGAGACGTCTCCGGCCGCCCCGGTGCTCGTGCTGCTGGTCTGCTTGCTGGTCTCGCCGCTGGTCTCGGTCTCAAACACGTCGGACACGTCGTCGGGCCACCTGTTCGTCTCGTGGGAGGGCGAGAGCCTCGCCCCAGGTCAGGGCGGCGTCGACAGAGCGGAGCGGTCGCGCCCGCAGCCGTGTCGGCTCGGGCGCCCCGCAGAGCTCGCGGCGACGCCGCCACAGTCTGATCGTAGCCCCGCGGAGCCTCACGAGTCTCGACGCCCCGGCGAATCCCGGCGCCTGTGACGTGTGACGAAGCACTCGCCGACCCTCCCGCCCCGGATGAGATGCCGGGACGGCGGCGCGGATCCACCGATCTCCAGCGAGTGTCCAGGCGCCTTCCAGGCCATGCGAGGTGCCATTGTTACCGTCCGAAGGATGAGTTCCCGCGACCATCGCCTGGACCGGGCCAAAGGCATCCTCATCGTGCTCGTCGTCCTGGGCCACTTCCTGACCCGCGCCTCGGGCTGGGACTCCGAGACGCTGCGCGCCGTGCAGACGACCATCTACTCCTTCCACATGCCGGCCTTCATCTTCCTGGCCGGCATCACCGCGAAGTCCACGCGGCTCGCCGAGCGGACCACGTTCTTCCTCGTGCTGCTGGTGACCGCCATCCCCGCCTACTACGGCTGGATGGCGCTGCTCGATCTCGACGTCGGCTTCGACGGCGTGACTCCGATCTGGCTCACCTGGTTCCTGATGGCCATGGTCTGGTGGATGCTCTCGGTCCCGCTCATCGAGCGGCATCCCCGGACCATGCTGACGGCCTCGCTCGTCGTCGGGCTCGTCGGCGGGATCATCCCGAGCCTCGGCGACGAGTTCGCCGTCGCCCGGACCCTGACCTTCTGGCCGTTCTTCGTCGTCGGCAAGCTCTACGGCGCGCGCATCCTGGCCTGGGCAGGCGAGCGCGGCCCCTCCGGCCGGACGGCGCTGACCGGCGCCGCCGTCGTGCCCGTGGCGCTCTTCATCCTCGGCGACGTGGACAAGATGTGGCTCTACGGCAGCCGGAGCATCGAGTGGTTCGACGTCGGCGTCGTCGACGGACTGGGCATGCGCGCCGCCGTCACGCTCAGCGCGGCGCTGACCACGCTGGTGCTGCTGGCCTGGACGGCCCGGCGCGACGACGTGGTGGCCACTCTCGGCCGTCGCTCGCTGGCGATCTATCTGCTGCACGGGTTCGCGGTCCGACTCGTCGAGGGCCCGCTGCACTTCGTCTCCGGGCTGCTGCCCGTCCCGGCGACGCTGGTGCTCTGCCTGGTGCTGGCGGCCGGCACCACCTGGCTCTTCGCGCTCTCGCCCTTCGACGACGGCGTCCGGCGCTATGCCCAGAGCGTCACTCGCGTCGTGCTGGCTCCGCTGACCTGGCTCGACGGGCTGCGGCGCCCGGCGCCGGCGGCGCGGGAGTCCGCCGTGCGCTGATCAGCCGGTCCGGCGCCGCTCGCCCGGCAGGGATCGACTCGAGACGCCCTTCCAGCTGCGCCACGCCCAGACGGTCATCCCGATCACCAGCGCCCAGGTGCACACCACCCACACCCCGAGGACGACGCTCGGGTCGGCGATGAAGGCGC
>NZ_WIAX01000004.1 GCF_009467795.1 Nesterenkonia halophila | reverse complement strand
CGCCACGCCCAGACGGTCATCCCGATCACCAGCGCCCAGGTGCACACCACCCACACCCCGAGGACGACGCTCGTTTTTAATGATACGGCGACCACCGAGACCAGCGAGACCTGCCCCGGCAGCGTGGAGATCAGGCCGGTGACGAGGAACGTCCGCTGCGGCACGCCGAAGGCGCCGGCACCGTAGTTCACCGGCCAGTAGGGCACTCCCGGCATCAGCCGCAGCACGCAGAGCCCGGCGAATCCGGCATCCTCGAGGTGGCGCTCGACCGTGGCGGCGTGGACCCCCAGCAGTCGGCGGACAGTGCTCCGCCCGAGCGCCCGGGCGAGCCAGTAGGCGCCCCAGCTGCCCAGCAGCACTCCGACCACGGACAGCAGCGAGCCCTCGATCACGCCGAAGAGCAGGCCGCCGGTGATCGCCATGATCGTCACCGGGATCGGCGTCATCGCCACGAGCGCATAGAGCCCGGCGAAGGCGATCCAGGCCACCCCGCCGAGGCCCTCCAGCCGGCGCTGGAGCTCGTCCACCGAGGGCAGGCGGACGTTCACCGCGAGCCAGAGCATCGCCAGCAGCAGGAGCACCAGCAGCACGTTGCGCGCCCAGACGCCCCATCGGGGCCCGGCCGGAGCCGCGGCGTCGGGGGTCGGGCGGGCGACGTCGCCGGCGTCGTCGGAGGTGCGATCCACCCGTCCGATCCTACGCGGGAGCAGGCCCCGCCGCCCGCGTCGGGGACCGCCGCGCAGACTCTGGAACAATGGGCCGGGTGAACGAGCGCGAACACGACGAGACGAGCGAGCCGGCGCCCACCGGCCGGGACGGCCACCAGAACGGCCACCAGGACGCCGGCCGGGACGCCGACGCGGGGACCGAGGCCGCGGACGAGGACGCGCGCGACGAGCAGCCCGTCACGCCCCAGCTGACCCCGGCGCAGTCCCGGCGACTCTCCCAGCCGATGGTCGGCATCCTGCTGTCGGTGCTGGTGACCGTCGGGGCCGTGGCCGTGCTGATGCTGATGAACCCCTCCCCCGACCCCGAGCCGTTCACTCCGGACGAGGACGTCGAGGCGGCCGCCGGCCCGGTCGCCGACGTCGCCGGCTTCGCTCCGGTGGTCCCGCAGGTCCCCGACGACTGGACGGCGAACTACGCCCGGTGGAAGGGCGGCGAGGAGGTGCCCCACTGGGAGGCCGGCTACACCACCTCCGAGACGGACTTCGTCGGGTTCGCCCAGACCGACGCGGCGAACCCCACCTGGATCGCCCAGGAGGTCGACCAGGCCCCGGAGGCTGGCACGACCACTCTCGAGGGCATGGAGCTGACCATCCGACGGGACGAGGACGCCGACCGCGAGCACTTCGTGCTGGACGCCGCGGAGAACACCGTCGACGGCACCACAGTGGTCATCAGCGGCGACGCCGACGACGCCGAGTTCGACGCCGCGCTGCGGGCGATCCTCGCCGGCCTGGGCGAGGGGCCCGCCGCCGACGGCTCCCCCTCCGCCCCCTGACGACTCCGACGACCCCCCACGACGACCCTGAGGAACTCACCACGAGGAGAGCGATGACCGAGACCGCCACGAACACCCCCGCCGCGGCCTGGCAGGAGCTGGCGCAGGGCAATGCCCGCTTCATCACCGGCGAGGCCCGCCACCCGAACCAGGACGCCGCGCGGCGCGAGGAGCTGACCGGAGGCCAGAGCCCGAAGGCGGTCGTCTTCGGCTGCTCGGACTCGCGGCTGGCCGCGGAGATCATCTTCGACGTCGGCCTCGGCGACATCTTCGTGGTGCGCACCGCCGGCCAGGTCATCGACGACGCGGTGCTGGGCTCGCTGGAGTACAGCGTCGACGTGCTCGACGTGCCGCTGATCGTGGTGCTCGGCCACGACTCCTGCGGCGCGGTCACCGCCGCCATCGACTCCACGGAGGCGGCGACGACACCGAACGGCTTCGTGCGCAGCCTGGTGGAGCGGATCACCCCCTCGGTGCTCTCCGCTCGCCGGAAGGGCATCACAGACGTCGACGGCACCGTCGAGGAGCACATCGCCCAGACCGCCGCCCGGCTCACCGAGCATTCGCGGTCGCTGCACGAGGCCGTCGAGGCCCGCCGGACCGCAGTGGTCGGGGTGACCTACCGGCTGGCCGAGGGCCGCGCCGACGTCGTCTCCTCCATCGGCGACGTCGAGGACTGAGCAGACGGCTCACCGCTGCTCAGACGCGGAGCACCAGGGCGTCGCCCTGTCCTCCGCCGCCGCAGAGCCCGGCGGCTCCGATCCCGCCGCCGCGGCGCCGGAGCACCAGAGCCAGGTGCAGCACCAGCCGGGCCCCGGACATCCCGACCGGATGGCCCAGCGCGATCGCTCCGCCGTCGACGTTGAGCCGCGACGCGTCGATCCCCAGACGGCGCGCCGAGGCCACGCTGACCGCGGCGAAGGCTTCGTTGATCTCCAACAGGTCCAGCGCCGTCGGCTCGACGCCCTGGCGGGCGCAGGCCGCGGCGACGGCGCGGGCCGGCTGCAGCTGCAGGGAGGAGTCGGGGCCGGCGACCATCCCGTGGGCGCCGATCTCGGCGATCGGCTCCAGACCCAGGTCCCGGGCCCTCTCCTTCGCCATCACCACCAGCGCCGCGGCGCCGTCGGAGATCTGCGACGAGGTCCCGGCCGTGATCGTGCCGTCCCGGGAGAACGCCGGACGCAGCGCCGACAGCGTCTCGGCGGTGGTCTGCTCCCGGATGCCCTCGTCGGCGTCGACGACGACCGGCTCTCCGCGACGCCGGGGGACCTCCACCGGCACGATCTCCTCGGCGAAGGCTCCCCGGTCCCGGGCGGCGGCGGCCCGCTGGTGCGAGGCGGCCGCCGCGCGATCCTGGTCCTCGCGGGAGACCTCGACCTCGCCGGTGTTGCAGGACTCGGTCAGCGCGCCCATCGACTGGTCGGTGGCCTGGTCGTGCAGCGCATCGTGGGCCATCGAGTCCACCAGCCGCGCGTCGCCGTACTTGGTCCCGGTGCGCGAGCCCGGCAGCAGATGCGGCGCGTTCGACATCGACTCCATGCCGCCGGCGACGACGACCTCGGCGTCTCCGGCCCGGATCATCCGGTCCGCCTCCACCACGGCGTTCAGCCCCGACAGGCACACCTTGTTGACGGTGATCGCCGGCACCGACGCCGGCACCCCGGCGCGCGAGGCGGCCGTGCGGGCCGGATTCTGCCCGGCGCCGGCCTGGATGACCTGCCCCATGATCACGTGGTCCACCGCCTCAGCGGCGAGGCCGGCACGGTCCAGGGCGCCGCGGATCGCCGTCGCGCCCAGGGCCGCGGCCGGCAGGGACGACAGCGTGCCCAGCAGGCTCCCCATCGGCGTGCGCGCGCCGGCGACGATGACGGTCTCGGTCATTGGTCTCCTCCTTCGTCCGGGGCCGCCCTCAGGCCTCGGCCTCGTCCAACGCCGCAGTGACGCGCGGCCCGGTCTTCTCGACGACCTCCTCGACGGAGACGCCCGGGGCCAGACGGCGCAGGACGAGCCCCCGGCCGCCGTCGTCGCCGGCGCCGTCGACCACGTCGAGCACCGCCAGATCGGTGATGATCCGGTTCACGACGCCGACGCCGGTCAGTGGCAGGGAGCACTCCTCGACGATCTTCGGAGCGCCCGTCTTGGAGGTGTGGTCCATCACCACGATCACCCGCCGAGCCCCCGCGACGAGGTCCATCGCCCCGCCCATGCCCTTGACGAGCTTGCCGGGGATCATCCAGTTCGCCAGATCGCCGGCGGCGGTCACCTCCATCGCCCCGAGGATCGCCGCCTGGACGTGTCCCCCGCGGATCATGGAGAAGCTCAGCGCGGAGTCGAACACCGCCGCCCCCGGCAGCAGCGTGACGGTCTGCTTGCCGGCGTTGATGAGGTCGGGATCCTCCTCGCCCTCATAGGGATATGGCCCGGTCCCCAGGATGCCGTTCTCCGACTGCAGGGTGATCCGGACGCCCTCGGGCAGGTGGTTGGCCACCAGCGTCGGGATGCCGATGCCCAGGTTGACGTAGTCTCCGTCGTGCAGCTCGCCGGCCGCGATCGCGGCCATCTCGTCGCGCGTCCAGCTCATCAGGTCCTCCCAGCTCGGGGTCTCGCGTCCGGCGCCTCGCCGGCCGTGAAGTCCTCGTCACGCATCGGCCGGCTCGGGCCGCGGACGGGTCGTGCGCTTCTCGATCAGCTTCTCGCGGTCGGTGGCCTGCACCAGACGCTGCACGAACACCGACGGGGTCATCACAGCATCCGGACGGATCTCGCCCGGTTCGACGATCTCCTCGGCCTCCACGACGGTGACCCGCCCGCATGTGGCCACGAGCGGGTTCAGGTTCCCCGCCGTCAGGTTGTAGACGAGGTTGCCGCCGGCGTCGGCCGTCCGGGCGTGCACCAGGGAGACGTCGGCGACGATGCCGCGCTCGAGGATGAACGTCTCGCCGTCGAACTCCTGGTGCTGTTTGCCCTCGGCGACCCGGGTGCCGACGCCGGTGCGCGTGAAGAATCCGGGGATCCCGGCGCCGCCGGCGCGGAGCCGCTCGGCCAGGGTCCCCTGCGGGGTGAACTCCACCTCCACCTCGTCGGCCAGATACATCTCGGCGAAGCGCCGATTCTCGCCCACGTAGGAGGCCATGATGCGCCTCACCTGGCCGTTCTCCAGCAGCCGGCCGAGGCCCTCGCCGTCGACGCCCATGTTGTTGGAGGCGATCGTCAGGTCCCGGACGCCGGAGTCCCGCACCGCGTCGATGAGATCCGCGGGGATCCCGCAGAGCCCGAAGCCGCCGACGGCCAGCGTCATTCCGTCGGCGAGCACGTCCTGCAGCGCCTCGGCCGCCGTGCCGTATCGTTCAGCCATGTCTCCACCTTCCTGCGCCCGGGCGAACGGGCGTCTCGCGGGGTGCGATCGTCAGCGGTCCGTGCGGACGTCGTCGACGGCGCCGGGCGTGGCGAGCAGGTCCAGCGCCCGCTCGCGCATCCGCACCTTGCGGACCTTCCCGGTGATCGTGGTGGGGAACTCGTCGACGATGACCACGTATCGGGGGATCTTGTATTTGGCCAGCTGACCGTCGCAGTGCGCCTTCAGCTGCTGGGCGGCGACGGGCTCGGCGTCCCGGCGCAGCCGGATCCAGGCCATGAGCTCCTCGCCGTATCGGTCGTCGGGCACGCCGATGACCTGGGCATCGATGATGTCGGGATGGGTATAGAGGAACTCCTCGATCTCCCGGGGATAGATGTTCTCGCCGCCGCGGATCACCAGGTCCTTCATGCGCCCGGTGATCTGCACGTACCCGTCGGCATCCATCCTGCCCATGTCCCCGGTGCGCATCCACCCGTCGTGGTCGACCGCCTCGGCGGTCTTCTCCGGGTCGTTCCAGTAGCCCCGCATGACCAGGTAGCCGCGGGTGCACAGCTCGCCGTCGGCGTCCACGCCCAGGGTCTCTCCGGTGACCGGGTCGGCGACCTTGACCTCCACATGGGGGCCGACGCGGCCGACCGTGCCGACCCGACGGCGCAGCTCGTCGTCCACGCGCGTCTGCAGCGATACCGGGGAGGTCTCGGTCATGCCGTAGCAGATGGTGACCTCCTCCATGTTCATCTCGTCGATGACGCGGCGCATGACCTCCTCCGGGCACGGAGAACCGGCCATGATCCCGGTCCGGAGGCTGGTGAGGTCGAACGCCCCGAGGGTCTCGAGGCTCAGCTCGGCGATGAACATCGTCGGCACGCCGTAGAGGCTGGTGCAGCGCTCGGCCTGGACCGTCGACAGCGTGGCCTCCGGGTCGAAGGCCGCCGACGGGATGATCATCGTCGATCCGTGCGTGACGGCGGCGAGATTGCCCATGACCATGCCGAAACAGTGGTAGAAGGGCACCGGGATGCAGATGCGGTCAAGCTCGGTGTAGCGGCAGACCTCGCCGACGAAGAACCCGTTGTTCAGGATGTTGCGGTGGGTCAGCGTCGCGCCCTTGGGGAAGCCCGTGGTGCCCGAGGTGTACTGGATGTTGATGGGGTCCTCGGCGGCGAGCCCGGCGGCGATCCGGTCCAGGGCCTCGTCGTCGGCCTCTGCCGCGAACAGGCTCTCCCACGCGCCGGTGCCCATGATGACCGTCAGGTCCAGCGGGCCGCGCTCGGCCTCCGCGGCCGCGAGCATCCCCGGATAGTCCTGCCCGCCGGACTCCCCCGAGGCGACCGCGGCGGTGAGCCCGGCCTGCTCGAGCACGTAGTCGAGCTCGTGCTGGCGGTAGGAGGGATTGATGGTGACCAGCACGGCCCCGATCTCGGCCGTGGCGAACTGCGTGAGAGTCCATTCCCAGGTGTTGGGCCCCCAGATGCCGATGCGCTCGCCCGCGGCGAGGCCGGCCCGGTGGAGGCCGGTGGCCAGTCGGCGCACGTCCGCCCGCAGCTGCCGCCAGGTCCACCGCCGGCCGGTCGGGACGTCCACCAGCGCCTCGCCGTCGGGGAACCGGGCGGCCGCGGCCGCCAGACTCTCGCCGATCGTGCCCTCGATCAGCGGAACGTCGGTCGGGCCGCAGTCGTACGCCGTCGTCAGCGGCCCCCGCGCACTCGCCTCGCATGGTGTCGCGATCATCTGGGCTCCCGGATCCGTCGCTTTCAGTTAATGCCGACAAACTCGAAGCTACCAGGATGTGAGGCGACTCACAACACCCGGGCCCTCACCGGTCGATGCGACAGTCGATCGCCGCCCGGGCCATCGCGGTCAGCGCGCGAGCGCTGTCGTCGATCGCCGTCGGGGAGGGGACGCTTCCGTAGTGATGCTTCATGGAGTGGGCGGTGGAGTTGATCAGGCCGAACACGGCATGGACGCGGGTGCGGAGCTCCTCGGAGCCGGCACCCGGATGCAGCTGCCCGATCGCCGCGGCCCAGAGCTCGATGTACTCGCGCTGCATGCGCCGGATCCGACGCCGGTCCGCGTCGGCGAGGCGCTGCATCTCCTGGTCCTGGACCCGGATGACCTCAGGACTGCGCAGCGCGAAGGCCACCTGGAACGCGACGAGACGGTCCAGCCGCGAGGCGACGTCGGCCTCCTGCGCCCGGATCCCGCGGGCGCCGTCGAGCAGCTCCGCGCTGACCCCCAGCAGCAGCTGGCCGAGCATGTCCTGCTTGCCCCGGAAGTGCCGGTAGATGGCCTGGCCGGTGACGCCGACCTCGCTGCCGATGTCGTCGAGCGCCACCGAGGCGAAGCCGTGCAGGCCGAACAGCCGTCCGGCCGCCTCGAGGAGGTCGTGCCGACGCTGCTCCTTCTCCGCCTGCCGCCGCGTCATGATTCTCGTGTCGCCGTCGCGGACTTCAGCACTGGACAAGCGTGATCACCACCACTATCTTGAATTTCAGTTATTCATCGTTAACTCAAATCTAGCCGCTCGACGACGGGCCGACAAGGCCGGCCCCGCGGGGGACGTCCGCAGAGCACGACTGCGATCCCTCGACCCGGATCCAGGGAGGACGACGTGGAGACACTCCCCAGTGCAGTGGACACCCTCTCCGAGGAGTTCGCCGCCAACGCGAGGAGGAACCGTCAGCTGCGCCGCGAGCTGACGGAGCTGCTGCACCGCACGGCGCTGGGCGGACCGGAGAAGACGCGCCGCCGGCATCGCGAGCGGGGCCGGCTGCTCCCCCGGGAGCGCGTCGACCGGCTGCTCGACGACGGCAGCCCGTTCCTCGAGGTCGGGGCCCTGGCGGCCCACGGCATGTATGACGACGCCTCCCCCGGCGCCGGCATCATCACCGGCATCGGGCTGGTCCACGGCCGGCAGGTGATGGTCGTGTGCAACGACTCCACGGTGAAGGGCGGCACGTACTTCCCGATGACGGTGAAGAAGCACCTCCGCGCGCAGGAGATCGCCGGGGAGAACGGCCTGCCCTGCGTCTGCCTGGTCGACTCCGGCGGCGCCTTCCTGCCGATGCAGGACGAGGTCTTCCCGGATCGGGAGCACTTCGGGCGGATCTTCTACAACCAGTCGCAGCTCTCCGCGCAGGGCATCCCGCAGATCGCCGCGGTGCTCGGCTCGTGCACAGCGGGCGGAGCCTACGTCCCGGCGATGAGCGACGAGTCCGTGATCGTGCGGGACCAGGGCACGATCTTCCTGGGCGGGCCGCCGCTGGTGAAGGCGGCCACCGGCGAGGAGGTCACCGGCGAGGAGCTGGGCGGCGCGGAGGTCCACACCTCCCGCTCCGGCGTGGCCGACCACATCGCCGAGGACGACGACCACGCGCTGCAGATCGTCCGCGACATCGTCTCCACGCTGCCCGCGCCGGAGGCTCCGGCGTGGAGCGTCGCCTCCGAGGCCCGGCCGCCGCGGCTGCCGGCGGAGGAGCTCGACGGGATCATCCCGCGCGACGTGAACCAGCCCTACGACGTCCACGAGGTCATCGCCCGGCTCGTCGACGACAGCGCCTTCCACGAGTTCAAGCGCGACTACGGCACCACGCTGGTCACCGGGTTCGCGCACATCGACGGCCACCCCGTGGGCATCGTCGCCAACAACGGGATCCTGTTCTCCGAGTCATCCCTGAAGGGGGCCCATTTCATCGAGCTGTGCGACCAGCGCGGCATCCCGCTGCTGTTCCTGCAGAACATCTCCGGGTTCATGGTGGGCCGGGACTACGAGGCCGGCGGCATCGCGAAGAACGGCGCCAAGATGGTCACCGCCGTCGCGACCACGCGGGTCCCGAAGATCACCGTGGTGATCGGCGGCTCCTTCGGCGCCGGCAATTATTCGATGTGCGGCCGGGCCTACTCCCCGCGCTTCCTGTTCCTGTGGCCCAACGCCAGGACCTCGGTGATGGGCGGCGAGCAGGCCGCCGCGGTCCTGGCGACGGTGAAGCGCGACCAGCTCGAGGCCGCCGGCGAGGAGTGGAGCGCGGACGAGGAGGAGCAGTACAAGGAACCCGTCCGGCAGAAGTACGAGGACCAGGGCAGACCCTGGTACTCGACGGCGCGGCTCTGGGACGACGGCATCATCGACCCCGCCGACACCCGCCGCGTGCTCGCCATGGCCCTGGAGACGTGCTCCCGGACCCCGCTGCCCGACCCCGGCTTCGGCCTGTTCAGGATGTAGGAGATCAGGATGACGACTCCCTCGACCCGACGCTCGACCCGACTCTTCGGCACAGTGCTGGTGGCCAACCGCGGCGAGATCGCCGTGCGGGTGATCACCACGCTGCGGCGCCTCGGCATCAGCTCGGTCGCGGTCCACTCCGAGGCCGACGCCGACGCGGCGCACGTGCACCTGGCCGACCGGGCGGTGTGCATCGGTCCGCCCGCGGCCGCCGAGTCCTATCTGGACATCGGAGCGGTCGTCGACGCCGCGCGGACCGCCGGCGCCGACGCCGTCCACCCGGGCTACGGCTTCCTCTCCGAGAACCTCGAGTTCGCCCGGGCATGCCAGCAGGCCGGGATCACCTTCATCGGCCCAGGCGTCGACGCCCTGGAGATCATGGGCGACAAGATCCGGTCCAAGAACCACGTGGCCGCCGCCGGCGTGCCGCTGGTCGAGGGGATCTCCGAGCCCGGAATGGACGACCGGCGGCTGATCGAGGCCGCCGAGGGGATGACCTTCCCGGTCCTGATCAAGCCCTCCGCCGGAGGCGGCGGCAAGGGGATGCACGTCGTCGAGCGCCCCGAGGAACTCGCCGAGACACTGGTGACGGCGCGACGCGTCGCGCAGGCCTCCTTCGGCGACGACACGCTGTTCATCGAGCAGCTCATCCGCTCGCCCCGCCACGTCGAGGTCCAGATCCTCGCCGACTCTCACGGCGGCGTGGTGCACCTCGGCGAACGCGAATGCTCGCTGCAGCGGCGGCACCAGAAGGTCATCGAGGAGGCTCCCTCTCCCCTGCTCGACGAACAGACGCGGGAGCGGATCGGTCAGGCGGCCTGCGACACCGCGCGCAGCGTCGACTACCTCGGCGCCGGGACGGTGGAGTTCCTCGTCTCCGACGAGCAGCCGGACCGGTTCCATTTCATGGAGATGAACACCCGCCTGCAGGTGGAGCATCCGGTCACCGAGCAGGTGACCGGGGTGGACCTGGTCGAGCAGCAGATCCGACTCGCCGCCGGCGAGCCCCTGGCGATCCGCCAGGAGGACGTGGCCCTCGACGGACATTCCGTGGAGGCCCGCGTCTACGCGGAGGTCCCGGAGTCCGGATTCCTGCCCAGCACCGGCACCGTGGTGCATCTGACCGAGCCCGTCGGCGAGGGCGTCCGCGTGGACTCCGGACTCCGCGCGGGCCACGTCGTCGGCGTCGACTACGACCCGATGCTCGCCAAAATCATCACGACCGGGGCGGACCGTGAGCAGGCCTTCGCCCGGCTGCACCGCGCGCTGGGCGAGACCGTGGTGCTGGGCGTGGAGACCAACGTCTCCTACCTGCAGCAGCTGGCCGCCGACGACGACGTCCGCGCCGGACGCCTGGACACCACCATGATCGAGCGCCGGCTGCCGGAGATGACCTTTCCCCGCCCCGACGAGGACGTCTTCGTCGCCGCCGCGCAGTTCGTCGCCGACGCGCGGGAGGCCCCCGCCCCCGGACGGCCCGACCACGGGTGGCGCCGGGACGGGTGGCGGCTCGGCGAGCGATCGGGCGTCACCTGGACGGCGACCCACCGGGCCCCCGACGGCGAGCAGCTCACCGTGGTCGTGCCGCGGGACGAGCCGGCCGAGCTGCGGGCCACGGCGCCGGGCGGGCCCCGCCGCAGCGCCGGGACGCAGCTGTTCACCCGGAACGGCGTCACGCGCCCGATGACCCTCGTCGAGGGGGCGCGCCGCCGGGAGGGCGTCGACGTCTGGGTCTGGTCCGCGCGCTTCACCGGGATGATCACCGTCCTGGACCGCCAGGCCCGGACCCTGCAGCTCCTCGCACAGCGGGAGACCCGGCACGCCGTCGCCGCCCCGGAGGTCGTCGCCCCGCTGCCGGGCACCGTCGTCGCCGTCGAGGCGAGCAGCGGCGCCCGGGTGGAGGCCGGCGATCCGCTGGTCACGATCGAGGCGATGAAGATGGAGCACCGCCTGACGGCCCCGCTCGAGGGCACGGCGACGATCGCCGTCTCCCCCGGGGACCGGGTCTCACTCGGCCAGGTGCTGGCCACTGTGACGGCGGACGCCGCCGCAGACGAGCAGAAGGAGGCATGAGCAGTGGACTACGAGCTCACGGAGGAGCAGCAGGCCCTCGTCGAGGCGGTGCGGGACTTCACCCGGGAGGTGGTGGCGCCCGTCTCGGCCACGCATGACCGAGAGCATTCCTTCCCCTACGACGTGGTCGCCCAGATGGGCGAGATGGGCCTCTTCGGCCTGCCCTTCCCGGAGGAGCACGGCGGACAGGGCGGGGACTACTTCGTCCTGTGCCTGGCCCTGGAGGAGCTGGCCAAGGTCGACCAGTCGGTGGCGATCACCCTGGAGGCCGGCGTCTCCCTCGGCGCGATGCCGATCCATCGCTACGGCACCGAGGAGCAGAAGGCGACCTGGCTGCCCCGCCTCACCAGCGGGCAGAACCTGGCCGGATTCGGCCTCACCGAGGCCGAGGCGGGGTCCGACGCCGGAGGGACCCGCACCAAGGCCGTCCTCGAGGACGGGCAGTGGGTGATCGACGGGACCAAGGAGTTCATCACCAACTCCGGCACCGACCTCTCCTCCCTGGTGACCGTCACGGCGGTGACCGGCGAGTCCCGCCGCGAGGACGGCTCGGTGAAGAAGGAGATCTCCACCATCCTGGTGCCGACCGACACCGCGGGATTCACCGCCGAGCCGGCCTACGACAAGGTCGGCTGGAACGCCTCCGACACCCACCCGCTGACGCTGAACGGCGTGCGGGTCCCCGAGGAGAACCTCCTCGGCGAGCGCGGGCGCGGCTACGCCAACTTCCTGGGCATCCTCGACGAGGGGCGCATCGCGATCGCGGCCCTGGCCGTCGGGGCGGCGCAGGGCTGCGTGGACGAGTCCCTCCGCTACGCGAAGGAGCGGGAGGCCTTCGGCGCCCCGATCGGGAAGAACCAGGCGATCTCGTTCAAGATCGCGCGCATGCAGGCCCGCGCCCACACCGCCCGCCTGGCCTACTACGACGCCGCGGCGAAGATGCTCGCCGGAGAGCCTTTCAAGACCGAGGCGGCGATCGCCAAGGTGGTCGCCGGGGAGGCCGCGATGGACAACTCCCGCGACGCCACCCAGGTCTTCGGCGGCTACGGCTTCATCAACGAGTTCGTCGTCTCCCGCCATTACCGGGACTCGAAGATCCTCGAGGTCGGCGAGGGCACCACCGAGGTGCAGCTGATGCTCATCGCGCGCAGCCTCGGCCTGGACTGACCGCCGCCCCTCCGACGAGGAAGGAGATGGACCCCATGACCGACGAGGACGCCGGCGAGGACCGCCGGATCATCCAGCAGCGCGGCCTCTACCTCGACGAGCTGACGGTGGGCGCGGTCTACCGGCACGCGCCGGGCCGCACCGTCACCGAGGCGGACAACGTGCTGTTCACCACGCTGACGATGAACACCCAGTCGCTCCATCTGGACGCGCACTGGTCGGCCCAGCAGCCCTTCGGCCGCCCGCTGGTGAACTCCATGTTCACGCTGGCGACGATCGTCGGAGCCTCGGTGGCGCAGCTGTCCCAGGGCACGATCGTGGCCAACCTGGGCTTCGAGGAGGTGCAGTTCCCCCGCCCGCTGGTGCCAGGAGACACGCTCTACTCCGAGTCCGAGATCCTGGACACGCGTCTCTCCTCCTCGCGGCCCCGCCAGGGGATCGCGAGGATCCGCCACCGGGGCCGCAACCAGGACGGGGCCGTGGTGGCCGAGTGCGTCCGTTCGGTGATGCTGTGGGCCTCGGAGGAGGCGCACCGGACCAGCGCGACGGGAGGCGAGGCATGAGCAGCCATCTCTCCGGCTCTGCCCAGTTCGATGTGGGACCGACGCTGCTGTTCTGCCCCGCCGACCGGCCTGAGCGCTACGCGAAGGCCGCCGAGCGCGCCGACGCCGTCATCATCGACCTCGAGGACGCGGTGGCCGCCGACGACAAGCCCGCCGCCCGGCGGCACCTGCGTGGACACCTGGAGGCGCTGGCCGCACCGGAGGCCGAGGCGCTGCGCCGTCGGACGGTGGTGCGCGTCAATCCGGCCGGCACCGAGGCCTTCGACGCCGACGTCGAGCATCTCGCCGGCGCCGGCGCGGCCCTGGTGATGCTGGCCAAGGCCGAGTCCGTCGACGACGTCGCCGCGGCCGCCGCGGTCTTCCCCGCGGCGGGGATCATCGCGCTGTGCGAGACCGCCGCCGGGGTCTCCCGGGCCGAGCAGATCGCCTCCCATCCGCAGGTGGTCGCCCTGATGTGGGGCGCCGAGGATCTCATCGCCTCCATCGGCGGCAGCTCCTCCCGCCGTCCCGACGGGCTGTACCGCGATGTGGCGCGGCAGGCCCGCACCCAGGTGCTGCTGGCCGCGGCCACCCACGGGGCGGCCGGGATCGATGCGATCTACGCCGACATCGACGACGCCGAGGGCCTGGCCGCCGAGGCCGCCGACGCCGTCGGCAGCGGCTGGGCCGCCAAGGCCTGCATCCATCCCGCCCAGGTGCCGGTGGTCCGGCGGGCCTACGCCCCCTCCGCCGAGGATCTGGAGCATGCCCGCGCGCTGCTGGACGAGGCCCCCCGCCACGGCGGGGCGTTCCGCTTCCGCGGCGCGATGGTGGACATGCCGCTCGTCCGGCACGCCGAGCAGATCGTGCGCCGGGCCGAGGCCGCCGGGGACGCCTGAGCCCGACCGGCGCCTGGGCTCGGCCGCAGCGCTCCGGCGCCGACCCGACGGCGCAACACCGTCCGCCGCGACGGCCGGGCTCATAGAATGGCCGCATGACTGAGAACTCAGCTGCTGAGACCGAATACCGCATCGAGCACGACACCATGGGCGAGGTGAAGGTGCCCGCCCATGCGCTGTACCGGGCCCAGACCCAGCGGGCCGTGCAGAACTTCCCGATCTCCGGGCGCACGCTGGAGCGGGCCCACATCGAGGCGCTGGCACGGGTGAAGAAGGCCGCCGCGCAGGCGAACCGTCAGCTGGGCGTGCTCGACGCCGCGCGCGCCGAGGCCATCGCCGGCGCCGCCGACCGCGTGGCCTCCGGCGAGCTGGACGAGCACTTCCCCGTCGACGTCTTCCAGACCGGCTCCGGCACGTCGTCGAACATGAACACCAACGAGGTGCTGGCCACGCTGGCCAACCGCGTGCTGGCCGAACAGGGGGCGGACGAGGAAGTCCACCCCAACGACCACGTCAACGCCTCGCAGTCCTCCAACGACGTCTTCCCCACATCGGTGCACGTGGCGACCACGTCAGCGCTGCTCAACGACCTCAAGCCCGCGCTGACGCATCTGGCCGAGGCGCTGGAGGCCAAGGCGAGCGAGTTCTCCGAGGTCGTGAAGTCCGGCCGCACCCACCTGATGGACGCCACCCCGGTCACTCTGGGCCAGGAGTTCTCCGGCTACGCCGCCCAGGTCCGCTACGGCATCGAGCGCCTCGAGGCCGCGCTGCCGCGCGTCGCCGAGGTCCCGCTGGGCGGCACCGCCGTCGGCACTGGCATCAACACTCCGGCCGGCTTCGCCGAGACGGCGATCCGGGCGCTCGCCGAGGAGAGCGGCCTGCCGCTGACCGAGGCGCGCGACCACTTCGAGGCGCAGGCCAACCGGGACGGACTGGTCGAGGCCTCCGGCCAGCTGCGCACCATCGCCTACTCGCTGATGAAGATCAACAACGACCTGCGCTGGATGGGCTCGGGCCCGAACACCGGCCTGGGCGAGATCGCGCTGCCGGATCTGCAGCCGGGCTCGTCGATCATGCCCGGCAAGGTCAACCCGGTGATCTGCGAGTCGGCCATCCAGGTCTGCGCCCAGGTCATCGGCAACGACACCACGGTGTCGCTGTCGGCGACCAACGGCGCCTTCGAGCTCAACGTCGGCATCCCGGTGATGGCGGCGAACCTGCTGGAGTCGATCCGGCTGCTGACGAACACCGGCTACGTGATGGCCGACAAGATGATCTCCGGGATCACGGCGAACACCGAGCGCACCAGCTTCCTGGCCGGCGCCTCGCCGTCGGTGGTCACTCCGCTGAACAAGCACGTCGGCTACGAGGCCGCCGCCGAGATCGCCAAGCACGCGGTGAAGAACAAGGTCACCGTGCGCGAGGCGGTCGTCGAGCTCGGCTACCTGGAGCGCGGCGAGCTGACCGAGGAGCAGCTCGACGAGGCCCTGGACGTCATGTCGATGACGCAGCCGGGCTGAGTCGCCCCCTCGCCTCGCGCCGCGGGCCGGTCCGCCGTCGTGCGGGCCGGCCCGCGGCGCCTGCGGGTGAGGCCGGCGGGCCGCGGGCGCCGGGTCAGTCGTGCTGCGCGGCCGGCTCCCCCGCCGCCTCCGCGTGTGAGGTGCCGGGCTCGGTGAACTGCGCCGGCGCGCCGGCGTCGAGCGCCCAGCCGATGACCATGCGCTGGTCCTCGGCGAGCGACTCCGGCAGCGCGGTGACCGGGAACCAGCCGACGTCGACCGACTCGTCGTCGTTGACCCGCGGCTCGCCGTCGAGCGTCTCCATCTCGAACACCGTGTCCAGATAGCGGCAGCGATCCCCGTTGGCATACTCGACGGGACCGTGGGCGAAGACCCCGGCCACGCGCACCGGGCAGGCCGTCAGCGCCGTCTCCTCCTGGACCTCCCGGATGGCCCCGTCCGCCGGGTCCTCCCCCGGCTCGAGGATCCCTGCGGTCACCGTCCAGGCGCCGTCGTCGCTGCGCTTCACCAGCAGCACCTCCGGCGAGGGCAGCACGCGTCCGTCCGCGCGGCGCCGGACCACCACCGCGCGGACGGCGGGGATCCAGAGCTCCGCAGTGCCGACATGACGGCGCAGGTCGCGGATGAAGTCGGGAGTGGGCACAGGCTCCTCCGAAGGGGCATGAGTTGGATGAGAAGACTTTCAGAACATCATCCCAGGGCTGGCGCCCCGGGGTGTCGTGTTGCGCGGCCCTCCGCCGCCGAGCCGGATGAACTCCTCATGACCACGGGGCGGCGCGGAGCTCACCGGATCCGCACATGCGGCGAGCGCGCCGGCGGCCCGCGGATCAGCTGATGATCAGCGCGATGGCCGCGCCGAGGATCAGGAACGGGCCGAAGGGGATGCGGCTGCGCCGGCCCGCCCGCCGGGTGATCAGCAGCCCGGCGGCGACCAGCCCGCCGAGCAGGAAGGCCAGCACGACGGCGGCCAGCACCGTCGTCCAGCCGAGGAACCCGGTGTAGAGGGCCAGCACCGCCACGAGCTTCACATCCCCCATCCCGATCGACGGCGGATGGGCCAGCCGGATCAGCAGGAAGGCCCCGCCCCAGATCAGCGCCGCCGCCAGGGCGCGCAGCAGCCCGTCCAGGGCGCCGGTGAGCAGCGTGACCGCGACCAGCACCCCCAGCGCCGTCAGCCCCCACGGGTAGAGGATGCGGTTGGGCAGCCGGTGCTCGGCGAGGTCCACGAAGCTCAGCGCGACCGCGCAGAGGGCGAAGGCCGCGCCGCCGCCCAGCAGCAGCACGCCGGCGATCAGATCGAGCGCCGAGCCGGAGGTGAGGAGTTCGCCGATACGGGGGATCACGGGATCCAGCGTAGGCGGATCGCCGCGCGATCGGGAACGACGGACGCGACCCTGTGGAGGGCCGCGTCCTGCATCCGCCCGTAGGATGGAATGGACTCACGAGAGCGAGGCATCATGAGGGACACCCCCGCCAGGACACCGGAAGGCGACGGCGACGATTCCTGGGGCGCGCTGGCCCGCGACGCGCGCTCGCACCTGCTGCGCAGCGCGCTGCCGGTGCTTCTCCCGGTGGCGGTGATGTGGGTTCTGCTGCTGGTCCGCCTGGTCACCGGCAACTGGCTGACGCTGTCGCTCAGCCTCGAGGCGCGCGAGCTCTCCGGATTGATCGGCATCGTCACGATGCCGCTGGTGCACGGCGGATTCGCCCACCTGATCGGCAACACCGCCGCCTGGCTGCTGCTCGGCGGTCTGATCGCCCTGCTCGACCGCCGCTTCCCGCTGATCCTGCTGCTGATCTGGCTGCTCTCCGGAGCGGTCCTGTGGGTCATCGGCACTCCGTGGGTCTGTCAGGCCCCCGGCTCGCTGGACTGCGCCGGCCATCACATCGGGGCATCCGGGGTGACCTACGGCTTCGGCGCCTTCCTCATCGCCTACGGCCTCCTGACCCGACGGATCGTCGCCGTGCTGGTCGCCGTGCTCGTGCTGCTCGTCCACGGGGTCTCGATGCTGTTCGGCATGCTGCCGTTCACCGCCGGGACGGGCGTCTCCTGGACCGCCCACCTCTCCGGCGCGATCGCCGGCGTCGTCGTCGCCTTCCTCATGACGCGGACGGCCCGGGCCGCACGAGCGGCCCGGGCCTGATCAGCGTGGTCGCGCGCCCTCGGGGGCGGCGCGCTCAGCCCTGGTCGAGCAGCTCGGTGACCAGCGCGGCGATCCGCGAGCGCTCGGAGCGGTTCAGCGTCACATGCCCGAAGAGCGGGTTGTCCTTCAGCGTCTCGACCACGGCGGCGACGCCGTCGTGCCGGCCCACGCGCAGGTTGTCGCGCTGGGCGACGTCGTGGGTGAGCACGATCTTGGAGTTGTGCCCCATCCGCGACATCACCGTCAGCAGCACGTTCTTCTCCAGCGACTGGGCCTCGTCGACGATCACCCAGGCGTCGTGCAGACTGCGGCCGCGGATGTGGGTCAGCGGCATGACCTCCAGCAGCCCGCGGTGGGCGACCTCGTCGAGGACGTTCTCGCTGACCAGCGCGCCCAGGGTGTCGTAGACCGCCTGCCCCCAGGGGTTCATCTTCTCCGTCTCGGTGCCCGGCAGGTAGCCCAGATCCTGGCCGCCGACCGCGTAGAGCGGCCGGAAGACCACGATCCGCTTGTGCTCGCGCCGCTCGAGCACCGCTTCGAGGCCGGCGCAGAGCGCCAGCGCGGACTTGCCGGTGCCGGCGCGCCCGCCCATCGAGACGATGCCGACCTCGCGATCGGTGAGCATGTCGATGGCCAGCCGCTGCTCGGCCGAGCGGCCGTGGACGCCGAAGACCTCGCGGTCGCCGCGGACCAGCTGCACGTGCTTCTGCGAGGCGCCGTCGATACGGACCCGGCCCAGCGCCGAGCCGGAGCCCGAGGAGATCACCAGCCCGGTGTTGGTGGGCAGGTCCTCGGCGTCGTCGAGGTCGATCAGCTCGCCGTCGTAGAGGCTGGAGAGCTGTTCGTCGGTGGCGGTGACCTCGGCCAGCCCGGTCCAGCCGGTGTCGGCGACCCACTCGTTGCGGTACTCGTCGGCGTCGAGACCCATGGCCGAAGCCTTCACGCGCATCGGCAGGTCCTTCGAGACCACGGTGACCTCGCGGCCCTCGTCGGCGAAGCTCTTGGCCACTGCGAGGATGCGCGAGTCGTTGTCCGAGCCGCGGAAGCCGTGCGGCAGCACCTCCAGCGAGATGTGGTTGAGCTCGACGATCAGGCTCCCGCCCTCGTCGTTGAGCGGGATCGGCTGGTTCAGCGCCCCGTGGGCGACGCGCATCTCGTCGAGCAGCCGCAGGGCGGTGCGAGCGTAGTAGCCCAGCTCGGCATCGTGCCGCTTGCCCTCCAGCTCGGAGATGACGACGAGGGGGACGATCACCTCGTGCTCGGCGAAGCGCAGCATCGCCCGCGGGTCCGAGAGCAGCACGGAGGTGTCGAGCACATAGGTCTTCTGTGCGACCGCGCCGGCGAGGGAGTCCCGCGGGGCGGCGGCGTGCTCAGGGGTGGTCGGGACGGAGGAGTTCAGGGAGGACACGATTTCTCCAGACCGGGGAGCGGCGGCCTCGACGCCCTGCGGGCCGCGGCCGTCGCTGGCCGTGCCCGGAAGGACGCGGGGCGGATGCCGCTCCCGCTTCGACGATCGGACGGTGTGTGCGGTTCGGCCCGCAGGGGCCGGACCGACCCCATCTGCCGTTCGGCATGTGTCGGGCCTCTCCGGTCAGGTTCCTGACACTGACCAGACTAGACCGGCCCGCGGCGGCGGAGGTCACCAACACGGACGGCGAGATGACGGCTCGGTGAACTCTGCCCCGCCCCGTCGGTGACCACGAGCCCGACGGCGCATGACGCCCCAGGCCAGCGGCGCTGCGGCGGCTCAGCCCCCGTAGCGCCGCTGGCGCTGGGCGAAGTCGCGCAGCGCGCGGACGAAGTCCACCCGACGAAAGTCCGGCCAGAGCGCCTCGCAGAAGTAGAACTCCGAGTAGGCCGACTGCCACATCAGGAATCCGGAGAGCCGCTGCTCGCCGGAAGTGCGGATGATCAAGTCCGGATCCGGCTGGCCGCGGGTGTAGAGCCGGTCCGCGATCGCCCCCGGCGTCAGCTCCTCGGCCACGGCGCCGGGACTGCGGCCCTGATCCTCGGCGTCGCGCAGCAGCGCCTTGACCGCGTCGACGATCTCCTGGCGCCCGCCGTAGCCGACGGCGACGTTGACGTGCACCGAGGGCGGCTCGTCGTCGGCGATCTCGGCGATCTCGCGCAGCCGGGCCGCCAGCGGCTCGGGCAGCAGCTCTGGGGCGCCGACCGGGTGGACGCGCACCGGACGCCCGCCCGGGCGCGACTCGGCCAGCCGCTCGAGCGTGTCGCCGATGATCTCCATCAGCTGGTCCAGCTCGTCGGAGTGCCGGCTCATGTTGTCGGTGGAGAGCATATAGAGCGTCACCGTCGGGACGCCCAGCTCGGCGCACCAGCCGATGAACTCGACGATCGTGTCGGCCCCGGCGAGGTGCCCGTCGGCGGTGTGCGCACCGGCCTGGCGGGCCCAGCGGCGGTTGCCGTCGACGACGACGCCGATGTGCCGGGGCAGCCGGTCGGCCGGCAGGGCGCGGCGCAGCCGTCGCTCATACACCGCATAGGGCAGGTCCCGCAGCCTCATGACGCCTCCTCGCTCATCGTCGTCGCCGGCGGCGGAGCGCCGGCGCGAACACCACCGTATCGCGCACCAACAGTGTTACCTGCCGGTCACTTCTGCCGCGTAGACTGGGGCCATGACCCTGCGGAGCGACTCCCGTCGAACGCCGTCGGCCGCGCCGTCCGCCTCCTCTCCGACCGCGCCCGCGCCGCCGCCCAAGCCGGTGATGCGCGGCTGGCTGCACGCCGCCATGGTGCCGCTGGCGCTGGCCGCCGGCGTCGTGCTGGTCGTGCTCGCCCCGCCCGGGCTGAAGCTCGCCTCGGCGGTCTACGCAGTGACCGGTCTGCTGCTCTTCACCGTCTCGGCGACGTACCACCTGGGACACTGGCGTCCGCGCACGCGGATGCTGCTGAAGCGGCTCGACCACACCAACATCATGCTGATCATCGCCGGCACCTACACGCCGCTGACGCTGGCGCTGCTGCCGGAGCCGAAGGATGCGATCCTGCTCACCGGCGTCTGGGTCGGCGCCCTCGGCGGCGTGGCCTTCCGCCTGCTGTGGACCGGCGCCCCGCGCTGGCTCTACGTGCCGGTCTACGTGCTGCTCGGGCTCGCCGCCGTCGTCTTCCTCGGCGACTTCTTCGCCGCCGACGTCGCCTCCGCGGTGCTGATCTGCGTCGGCGGGGCCGCCTACATCACCGGAGCGGTCTTCTACGGTCTCAAGCGGCCGGTGCTCTCCCCGCGCTGGTTCGGCTTCCACGAGCTCTTCCACGCCTGCACGCTGGTCGGCTTCATCTGCCACTCCGTGGCGATCATGCTCTCCGTGCTGGGCTGACGCTCCGCCCCGGTTCGGTGCGCTGAGCCGGCCAGTGCACGGCGCCGGCGCGATCCACGGCGCCGGCTCAGGCGACCGGCTGCTCCCCCAGCCGCGCCAGCGCCGCGGCGATCGAGGTCTCCGGCGGCAGGCAGACCATGGCCTCGACGGCGTTGAGGCAGACGCTCAGCCGCAGCGGGCGCCCGGGCCCGACGGCCTCCGCGGCGGGCGGCTCGACGACGAGACCGTGCAGCACCGCCGCCCGGCGCACGGCGGCCAGGTCCTCCTCAGTCGCGGAGAGGACCCGGAACGCCGGCGACCCGACGGCGACGCGCCGCAGCACCTGCAGACTGGCGCCGACGACCATCGGCGCCCGCGGGGCGGCAGTCGGCGCGTGGTGGAGGATGTCGACGGCGCGCAGGGCGTCCGCGTCGGGCAGCCCGTCGCCGTCGGCGGTCGCCACCAGCGCCTCGGCCAGCTGCAGCGCGTCGGCGGCCGCGGCGACGCCGCCGGGCTCGGGGCCGTCGAAGGGCGTGGCCAGCGCCGGGCCCTGCAGGGCGGCGGTGAGCATCGCGCCGCCGTCGGCGCTCTCCACCAGGGCCGGCCGGTCCTCCTCGTCCTCGACGACGAAGCGCGTCCGCAGCGTGGCCAGCAGTCGACGGCCGCGGTCCAGCCAGCGCTGCGCGTCCTCGGCTCCGGCTCCGGCTCCGGCTCCGACGGAGGCGAGCGTGAAGCAGGCGCTGATCACCTGGGCATGATCGGTCAGCGTGCCCAGCGCCGCATCGGCCCGACCGGCGTGGGAGACGCGCCGGACCACCGGGCCGGCGCCTCCCCCGTCCACGACGTCATCGCCTGCGGCATCGTCACCGGCGGCATCGTCACCCGCGGCGTCGTCGACGTGGACGTCCCAGAGCCGCTCCCCGAGCCGTCCGGCACGCTCCAGCAGCCCGTCGTCGGCCCAGCAGACGGCGGCCTCGGCCAGCGAGCGCACCGCCATCGCGTTCCACGCCGCGACGGCCTTCTCGTCGCGCGCCGGCTGGGCGCGGGCCGCACGACGACGCCGCAGCACCGGAAGCACCGCCTCCCACACGCGGCGCTCCTCGCCGACCGGCGGAGCGTCGAAGTGCAGAGTGCGCGGCGTGTCCTCGGCGATGTGCGCCGCCGCCCCGGACTCGTCGGCGGGGACGCCGCGGTTCAGCGCGATCAGCCGCTCCGCATCGTCCTCGCCGAGCCCCGCCGCGCGGGCGGCGGCGCGCAGATCGCGGTCGCTCATCAGGTAGGTCCCGCCCTCCTGGTGGCGGCCGGAGGCGTCGACGGTGTCGGCGTCGAGCGAGGACGCCAGCAGTCCGGACTCCAACAGCATCCGGCGGTGCAGCCAGTCGACGACGCCGCGCCCGACCCGCTCGGCCTCGGCGCGCGTCGCCCGGCTCGCGGCCGGGTGCACGCTCAGCCGCGCATAGTGGCCCAGCAGCTGGGCATTGTCGGCGAGCATCTTCTCGAAGTGCGGCAGCGCCCAGGCGCGATCCGTGGCGTAGCGGGCGAATCCGCCCTCGATCTGATCGTGCAGGGCGGACCGCCCCATCGCCTCCATCACCCGGATCGCCGGCGGACCCGCCGGAGACTCGGGGTTCCGGGCAGCCTCCTCCAGCAGCAGGCCCAGCAGCGGCGACGGCGGGAACTTCGGCGCCGGGGAGAATCCGCCGTGGACGGTGTCCTCCTCGGCGAGCAGCGCCTGGATCGCCCCCGCGACGGCGTCATCGGCCTGCGCGAGGATGTCCGGGCCCGGCACGCCGTCGTGATCCGGATGCGGCGCGCCCAGCTCCTCCGCGGGCGCAGTCACCAGCTGGGCCTGGCGGCGTCGCTGGTCGCCGAGCGCGGCGGCGATCTGCGCCGCCGAGGCCTCGACCTCGTCGCGCCGCCGCGTCCAGGCGGCCTGCACGGCGTCGAGGACCTCGGCGAAGGACGGGACCTGTCCGCGACGCCGGGGCGGGAAGTAGGTTCCGGCGTGGAAGACACGTCCGGTGGGATCGGTGAAGACGCTCATCGGCCAGCCGCCCTGCCCGGTGAGCGCCTGGGTGGCGGCCATGTAGGCGTCGTCGACGTCGGGGTGCTCCTCGCGGTCGACTTTGATCGCGACGAAGCCGGCGTTCAGCGTCGCCGCGGTCTGCTCGTCGGAGAAGGACTCGGCGGCCATGACATGGCACCAGTGGCAGGCGGAGTAGCCGATCGAGACGAAGACCGGCACGTCGCGGCGTCGGGCCTCGGCGAAGGCCTCCTCGCCCCATGGATGCCAGTCGACCGGATTGTCGGCGTGCTGGCGCAGATAGCGTGACGAGCTCTCGGCGAGGCGATGTCCCATGCCTCCAGTCTCGTCCACCGACGCGCCGCCGTCGACGGGTCCCCGGGCCCGATCCGCCGCTCATCCGGTCGGGGCGACGCCTGCTCTCCGGTCCGCCGGGCCGGAACGGACCGCCGTCCGGCCCAGCCCGAGGTCCTCCCGGATGAACCGGGCGCCCTGCTCGCCGATCATGATCGTCGGCGCATTGGTGTTGCCGGTGGTGATCGTCGGCATGATCGAGGCGTCGACCACGCGGAGGCCGTCCAGCCCGCGCACCCGCAGTCGAGGGTCGACCACGGCGCCGTCGTCGACGCCCATCCGGCAGGTCCCGACCTGGTGGTGATAGGTCACCGCGCACCGACGGATGTAGTCGATCAGCTCGCCCTCCTCGGTGACCTCGGGGCCGGGGTGGACCTCGGTCGCGCCCCACCCCTCGGCGAGGGCGGGCTGGGCGAGGATGTCCCGGCACTGCCGCAGCGAGAAGAGCAGCGCCTCGACGTCAGCCGGGTCGGAGAGCGCGGCCAGGTCGATGCGCGCCGGGTCCTCCAGCCCGGGGCCGGAGAGCGTGATCTCCCCGCGGCTGCGCGGCGCGACGAGACCGGAATGCAGCGTGAAGGCCGTGCCCTCGACCTCCTCCATGCCCGGCGAGTACATCGGCACCGCGAAGAAGATCGGCTGGGTGTCGGGGACGGTGAGGTCGGGCCGGCTGCGGGCGAACAGGTGGGTCTGGGTCACCGAGACTCCGGGCCTCGGCGGGTCGACCTCCCGGGAGGTCGAGACCCCGATCACCGGCGCGAGCAGGTGGTCGTGCAGGTTCTTGCCCACGCCCGGCATGTCGCGCACGACGTCGACGCCGGCCTCGCGCAGCTCCTCGGCCGGGCCCAGGCCGGAGCGGAGCAGGATCTGCGGCGAGTCCAGCGCCCCGGCGCAGAGGACCACCTGGTCGGCGCGCAGCTCGCGCTCCTCGCCGTTCTTCCCCAGGCGCACGCCGACGGCGGCTCCGTCCTCGACGATCACCGAGTGGACATGGGCCCCGGTGAGGATGCGGAGCCGATCGCGCACCGGTTGCAGGTGCGCCTTCCAGGTGTTGGCCCGCTCGCCGTCGCGGATGGTGACCTGCTGCTGGGACACCCCGTCGAGCGTCTCGCCGTTGTAGTCGGAGTTGTACGGGACGCCGGACTCCACGGCGGCCTCGACGATCGCCCGGTGGATCGGCTCGAGCGGATAGTCTCCGTCGACGACCAGCGGACCGCCGGTGCCCCGCAGCTCGTCGGCGCCGGAGGAGGAGTCCTCGAGCGCCCGGTAGATCGGCAGCACCTGCTCCCAGGACCAGTCCGGCCCGCAGTCGACGGCCCAGCCGTCGAAGTCGCTCGGCGCGCCGCGGACCCAGATCGTGGCGTTCAGCGCATGCGATCCGCCGAGGACCTTCCCGCGCGGAAGATGCATCGGCTGACCGGCGGTGCCCTCCATGCCGACGGTGTAGTAGTCCCAGTCCTCGGGACCGTGCCAGAGCTCTCCCATTCGGGAGAGGTCATGGATCGCCGGGTTGTGATCCTCCCCGCCTGCCTCCAGCAGGGTCACCGCGACGCCGGCGTCGACGAGGCGGCGGGCGACCACGCAGCCGGCCGACCCGGCTCCGACGACAAGAGCCGTGGCTCCCGGGCCCGACGCGGCCCCCGGTGCGGTGCTCGGCCGCGCCCCGGGAGTCGGGCCGTCGACGCCGTCGACACCGTCGGCGAGCGTGCTGGCGGGGATTCTGGCGGATGACGATGTCATGGCAGAGGGCTCCTCCTCAGTCGGTCCGCCCCGGGACGGGCGGATCAGGTCGCATTCCACTCTCGGCGCACCCCCGACCCCGGCGATTGTGATTCACTGCACACTGCCTTGCAGAGGATGCACGATCTTCATTCCGTGGCATGCATCACCGCCCCGTAACCTGCGTTCATCCGCGGAATAGCGCCGATCCCGGCCCCGTTGGCGTCTCCGTGCCGCGGCGGGAGATCGACGGCGCCGCATCGCGCCGAGCCCGCCGCACCGCCTGTGACCACGACGTCGAACGGAGCCGAAGAATGTCCGCCACTGCGGAGACCGCCGAGAAGACCCGCACCCGCCGATTGCCGCGATGGATGACCTCCTTCGGCAACCAGATCCTCGCCGCCCTGGTCGTGGGCCTGGGCGTCGGGTTCATCGCCCGGTCGATGGGCGGCGACCAGGATGACCCGAACTGGCTGACCACCACTGTCAGCGAGGTCGGCGGCGTCTACGTCTCGCTGCTGACCGCCGCAGTGGTGCCGCTGGTGTTCACCGCCGTTGTCACCTCCATCGCCCAGCTGCGCCAGGTCACCAACGCCGCCCGGCTGGCCGGCCAGACGCTGCTCTGGTTCGCGATCACCGCGTTCATCGCGGTGCTGCTGGGCCTGGCGATCGGCACCATCGGCCGGCCCGGCCAGCACACCGGCGTCGAGGCCGACGCCGCCGCGGCACCGTCGAGCCAGGGATCCTGGCTGGGCTTCCTGGACTCGATCGTGCCGGCGAACTTCATGGGCCTGACCGCCGAGTCCTCCCCCGCCTCCTCCGGCGCGGTGGAGACCGACCTGACATTCAACGTGCTGCAGATCCTGGTCATCTCCATCGCCATCGGCATCGCGGCGATGATGATCGGTCCGAAGGCCGAGCCCTTCCTGGACGTCACCTCCGCGATGCTCGCGATCATCCAGAAGGTGCTGTGGTGGATCATCCGCCTGGCCCCGATCGGCACGCTGGCGCTGATCGCCCGCGCCGTCGCCACATACGGCTGGGACGCGCTCTCCTCGCTGGGGGTCTTCGTGCTGTGCATGTACGTCGGCCTGGCGCTGGTGTTCCTGGTGGTCTACCCGATCCTGGTGCGCAGCAACGGGCTGGCGGCCAAGCAGTACTTCACCGGCGTGTGGCCGGCGGTGCAGCTCGGCTTCGTCTCGCGCTCCTCAGTGGGCACGATGCCGCTGACCCAGCGGGTCACCGAGCGCAACCTCGGCGTGCCGCGCTCCTACGCCTCCTTCGCCGTCCCGCTGGGCGCGGTCACCAAGATGGACGGCTGCGCCGCCCTGTACCCGGCGATCGCCGCCCTCTTCGTCGCCCAGTTCTTCGGCCTGGACATGAGCATCACCCAGTACGTGCTGGTCGTCTTCGTCTCGGTGATCGGCTCCGCCGCCACCGCCGGCACCACCGGGGCGACGGTGATGCTCACACTGACGCTGTCCACGCTGGGCCTGCCGCTGGAGGGCGTGGGCCTGCTGCTGGCCGTCGAGCCGATCGTCGACATGGGCCGCACTGCGCTCAACGTCGCCGGTCAGGCGCTGGTTCCGACCATCGTGGCCAAGCGGGAGGGCATCCTCGACCACGGGCTCTACTCGTCCCGCCGCACCGGCCTGCCCTTCGACGACGAGGCCGAGGAGGGCTCCGCGGACGCCGCGGACTCTTCCGAGGACACTGCGGACTCCGGGGGCTCCTGGGACGCCGTGGACGCCGCGGAGGCTCCCGCCGCCCGCTGACCCGCTCATCCCACCCTTCCCTGCCATCGAGCGGGGGATCCACTACCGCTGTGCCGCCGATTCGGCGATGCAGCAGTAGTGGATCCCCCGCTCGATGCGTCGAGGACCCTCAGACGGGAGCACCCTGCCGCCGCAGCGCCGTCCGGACCATCGCGACGGCGCCGCGGAAGCCGGCGCGCAGATCCTCCCGGTGGAAGCAGAGCACCACCCACCCGGCGGCGCGGAAGACGTTGTCCCGGTGCTGGTCAGTACGGTGCCGCTCCGGGGTGTAATGCGTCTCGCCGTCGTACTGGATCGCGATCTTCCACTCGGGATAGGCGAGATCCGTCGGCGGCGACAGCGGATCGCTCGGATCCGCCGGCACCTGCAGCGCCGGCTCCGGGAGCCCGGCGTCGACCAGGGCCAGCCGCAGCAGGGTCTCCGGCGGCGAGTCCGCCCCGCACCGCACCTCGTCCAGCCCCGCCAGGGCGCGACGGCGCCCGCGCACTCGGCGCGTGCCCGCGAGCACCTCGGACAGGTCGTCCCTCGTCGCGAACGGCTCGGCCCGCCCCTCGTAGCGTGCGTAGGGTCGGCGCACCAGCTGATCGCCGAGCACCACGAGCTGCCGGATGGAGCAGCTCGCCGCCAGCTCCAGCCAGGTCCGCGCGGGCGAGCTGGCGCGCACGCCGTCGAGCGTCACGACGTCATGGCCGCGCACTGTGCTGCGGTGCCCGACGACGCCGGCCCGCTCGACGCGGGTGTCCGGCGTCGGCGCCTGGCTGAGATGGATCCGGTGATCCTGCTCCAGATGCGGCGGCAGGTGGAGTCCGCGCATCCGCGCCGCGGTGGTGTGCGAGAGCCAGGTCTCGGGCGCCTCGGCCGCCAGCGCGCGGGCCACGAGCAGGTCGCGGTCGGCGGGCGGGACCGAGGCGACGAGTGCGGCCGGCGCGTGGACCCCGGCGCCGAGGGAGACGACGTCGTCGTAGGTCAGCCGTCGCGCATCGACGCCATGCCGGCGCGCCTGGTCGAGGGTGAATGCCCGATCCGACAGCGCGGCGGGCAGCGGGAGGCGGCGAGGCTGGCGACGAATCACGCCACGAGTCTGGACCAGATGCTCGTCGTCGCGCTGACGTTCTCCACAACCCCGCACCGAACGGGGGATCCACTACCGCTGTGCCGCCGATTCGGCGATTCAGCAGTAGCAGATCCCCCGCTCGATGGAGGAGGAGCGCCCCGGCTCACCGGGCGAGCGTCAGCCGCGGCACCTCCGGCGGGTCGAAGCCCAGCACCTGCCCGTAGAAGCTCAGCGACGCCTCGAAGCTGGTGATGATGTTCTCCGCCTTCCGGAAGCCGTGCTGCTCGCCGGCGAAGAGCAGATAGGCATGCGGGATGCCCTTCGCCGCCAGCGCGTCGCGGAAGCGCTCGGCCTGGCTGGGCGGCACGATACGGTCTTCCTCGCCCTGGAGCAGCAGCACCGGGCAGCTCAGCGTGTCCACGTGGCTCAACGGCGCCCGCTCGCGGTAGACCGCGATCTCCTCCGGGTACGCCCCGATCATCTGGTCCAGGTAGCGCGACTCGAAGTCGTGGGTGTCCTCGGCCAGCCCGACGGCGTCGGCCACACCGAAGCTCGACACCCCGGCGGCGAAGACCTCGGTGCGCGTCAGGCAGGCCAGCGTGGTCCACCCGCCGGCGCTGCCGCCCTCGATCGCCAGCCGGTCCCCGTCGGCGATCCCCTCGGCCACCAGATGCCGCATCACCGTGACGGTGTCCTCGACGTCGACCACGCCCCACTGCCTCTTCAGCCGGTCGCGGTAGGCCCGGCCGAATCCGGTGGAGCCGCCGTAGTTGATGTCGACGACGCCGATGCCCCGGGAGGTCCAGTAGGCCACCGCCGGCGAGAGAGCGACGGCGGCCTGTGCCGTCGGGCCGCCGTGGACCTGGGCGATGTACGGCGGCAGCTCCCCCACGGGCCCGACGATGCCCTGGTGCCGCGGCCGGTAGAGCACGGCGTGGACTTCCTGGCCGTCCTCGGCGGTCACGGTGATCGGCTCCGGGACGGGCAGCAGGCCCGGATCGGGGGCGTCGCGGCGCGAGGAGCGCAGCGTGCGCAGTCCGGTGATCCGCCAGCCGTAGCCGTCGTTGACCAGCCTTCCGGCCTGCACGCCGAGGAACTGCTCCGGCGAGGCCCCGGTGAAGGCCACCAGCCCGTCGTCGCGGACGACGGCGCCGGCGACGGCGGTGTGCGGCACCTGCAGCTCGGCCACCGCCCCGGTGGAGAGATCGAGGACCCCGAGCTGGTCGACGGCGGTGCCGTGCCGGATCAGGGCCGTGTCCGGGTCGAGCAGTGTCAGCCATTGCTCGCCGAGCTGCCAGAGCGGGCCGGCATGCTCGCGCTCCTCGCGCAGCAGCTGGGTCGTCCCGGTCCCCACCGACCAGCCCCAGGGGTTCCACCAGCCGGAGCGGTCGGAGAGGTGGACCAGCCGGTCGGCGTCGCGCCACTCCGGCTGCAGCACCGAAGTGTGCTCGTCGCCGTCGATGACCTCCTCCTCGCCCACGACGCCGTCGACCAGCCGGCCGACGTGCAGCTGCGTGCCGTCCCAGGGCATCTGCGGATGCTCCCAGGAGATCCAGGCCAGTCGCTCGCCGTCGGGAGCGAGGCGCGGATGGGCGACGAAGCGCGACGCCGGCGTCACCCGCCGCACGCGGGAGCGATCCTCGGCGGCGGAGCCGTCCAACGGCACGGCGGCGACGTAGCGTTCGATGTGCGGAGCGCCGTCGGGGCCGCGGCGGTCGGCGGTGTGGTCCTCGCAGATCCACCAGACCTCCGTGCCGACGCCCGCGGGGGTCTGCCGGCCGGGGACGACGACGGGCTGCGCCCAGCGCAGCGACGGGCCTCCGGCCGAGGCGACGTCGGGTCCGACGGGGCTGAGCGGCACCGGCTCCTCGCCCTCGCGGAAGCGGTGGATGCGCTGGTCGGCGCAGTTCACGAAGAGCACCAGCGGCGCCTCGGAGCCGTCGTCGAGCAGCTCGGCCGGCACGGCCGCCCAGGCCGACCCGCCGTACTCGTGCACGCGGGAGCGGGCGTCGAAGGGTGCCGGCAGCACGGTGACGACGTCGACGTCGGACGCCTCGTCCTCGGCCGCGACCGGGCCGGCAGTGCGCACCAGAGTCTGGCGGCCGCCTTCGTCGGCACGTCCTTCGACCCACCAGAGATGGTCGCCGACGAGGCTCGGCGCCGAGAGCCGATGCCCGCCGACGGCGAGCTGCTCGGCGGTGATCGCCGAGGGCCAGGCGCCGTGGGACAGCACGCGCGCCGAGGATGTTGCAGAGGTCACATGCGAGGCCATGCCGCCAGTCTAGGGGCTGGCCCCGGATGCTCGCCGAGCATGAGCCGAGCGTCCGCTCTCAGTCCTCCGCGTCGCGGCTCTCCGTCGGCTGGTCGTCGGCTCCGCGCGGGGCGCCGGAGGCGTCGCGTCCGGTCTCCTGCGGATCGCCGAAGCGGTCGGCCGCCGCGGCCTCGCGGGCGCGCCGCTGGCCGGCGCCGATGCGACTGGGCACGATCTCGGCCGGATTCACCTCGCCGGGGAACTCGACCTCGGTCCCCTCCTGCTCGGCCTCGACCGTCGAGCGGTACTTCATCCGGCGCATGCGCTTGGCCAGGTCCCGGACGACGAGGATCAGCAGCACTGCGACCAGCGCGGTGAAGAAGAAGCCCTCCGGGCCGGGACTGATGTCCGTCTCCTCCAGCCCGGGGCGCAGGTCGGGCGACTCGCCGCCTCCGCCGAGGGCGAGGGCGGTCGCTGCGGGTAGATGAAGCACGGGTCTCTCGCCTCTGGGTCAGCCGTCGGTCAGCGGCCGGCGCGCGCCGGCCCGGGACACCAAGTCTACGCCTCCCGCGCGGAGCATTCAGCGCAGCCCGGCGAAGAGGTCGTCCTCCGGCGCCGGCGACTCCACGCGGGATTCGACCAGGATGTAGTCGTCATAGGGCCAGATCCGCCGCAGCAGGTCGTTCGGCGTGGCGAAGAAGAAGCTGCCCGGGGCGACCTGGGTCCGATGGGCCAGCAGCGCCCGGTCGCGGTGCTCGATGAACGGACCGATCGGCACCTGGGTGGTGACCTCATGCTTGGTCAGCCACGGCATGGCCTCAGGGTCCTCGAAGCGCGCCAGCCGGTCGCCGAAGGGCGACTCCATGCCCGCCTCCTCCAGCGCCTCGTGGATCGCCCGGAAGCGCACCGGATTGAAGGCCTTGTCGTAGTAGAGCTTCTGCGGCGCCCAGGGCTCGCCGACGCCGAGATAGCGGTCCGGGTCTCCGGCCGCCTCGAAGGCCTCCTTGGCGATCCGGTGGGACATGATGTGGTCCGGATGCGGGTAGCCGCCGGACTCGTCGTAGCCGACGATCACATGCGGCCGGAACCGGCGCACCAGACGCACCAGCGGCAGGGCGGCCTGCTCGAGCGGCAGGTCGGCGAAGCACCCGGCGGGCAGCGGCGGCATCGGGTCGCCCTCGGGCAGTCCGGAGTCCTCGAAGCCGAGCCAGACGTGCTCGATGCCGAGCTCCGCGGCGGCCCGGGCCATCTCCTGCCGGCGCAGCCCGGGCAGGTCGCGGTGGAGCTGCGGGACCTCGGCGACCTCCTCGTTGAGCAGGTCGCCGCGTTCGCCCCCGGTGGCGGTCGCGACCATGACGCGGGCGCCGGCGGCGGCGTAGGCGGCCATCGTCGCCGCGCCCTTGGAGGACTCGTCGTCGGGGTGGGCGTGGACGGCGAGCATCCGCAGGCCCTCCGACGGCGGCACGGTGGCCGCACCGGCCTCCTCGGCGTCGGCGTGCAGTCCGGCGTCGGGATCGAGGCGCGTCACCGGAGTCATGGTGGGCACGTGGTCTGCCGGCTGGTCTGGCGTCGGGGTCACTGCTCTCTCCGTGGTCTCGAAGTCGTGTCGAATCGGTCGATGGCGTCGCGGCGGGTCTCGGCGGAGCGACCCGTCGCGCGGTGCAACAGCACAGCGCGCGAAGTTCATCCCGCCGCGCCGCGTGACGCGGACGACGCCGGCTGCGCCCGCCGCGCCGCGGGACGTCGCCGCACGGCGTCGCGGCCGGGCGGACACCTGCGCCGACCCTCTAGACTATGCCTGATGAGCCGAGCCGCCGATCCCGCCGTCCTCGCCGAGCGCTACGGCCCCGTGCGCCGCGGCCCGTCCCGCCGCCTGCGGACCGTGCTGATCAGCCTGGCGCTGGTCGCCGCGCTGGGCCTGGGCATCTGGGTCGCCGTGGAGGGGCCGAGCAGCCTGCCGGAGTCCAAGGACGTCGGCTACGACATCGCCTCCGACTCCGAGGCCTCGGTCGACTTCGAGGTCACCAAGGAGTTCGACTCCACCGTGCGCTGCCTGGTGCAGGTCCTCGACGACTCCTACGCAGTGGTCGGCGCCACGACTGTCACCCTCGGCCCGCACACCGGCGACGACGTCTCCGAGCGGACGCAGAGCTTCACCGCCGACCTGCGCACCGAGCGCCGCGGGGTGACCGGCCTCGTCGAGTCCTGCTGGACGGTCGAGGCGTGAGGAGCCACGCTCCGCCGCGACGGGCCGCGCCGCTGATGCTCGCCGTGGTGCTGAGCGTCGCCGGCGCCCTGACGCTCTCCGGCTGCGCGGCCGGGGCCGGAGACGACGCCGACGACGCCGACGGGCCGGTGGTGCTGGCCGCCGCCTCCGCCGAGCCCGCGCTGGAGCGGCTGGCCGCCGACCCGGACGTCGCCGACGGCGTCTCGGCCATGACCCCGGAGTACGCCGGCACCTCGACGCTCGTCTCGCAGATCGAGTCCGGCCGCTCCTTCGACGTCGTGGTCAGCGCCTCGCGCCGTCACATGACCCGATTGCAGGACGGCGGGCACGTCGGGGACGGCCCGCTGCCCGTGGCGACCAACCGCCTCGTGCTCGCCGTGCCGGCCGAGAACCCCGGGGAGATCGAGAGCTTCGCGGACTTCGCCGACCGCTCCGCGGAGCTGACCACGGCGATCTGCGCCCCGCAGGTGCCCTGCGGCATGCTCGCCGAGACGCTCTCCGAGGAGCTGGCGCTGGATCTGCACGCCGACACCGAGGAGACGTCGGTCGCCTCGGTGCTGTCGAAGGTCAGTCTCGGCGAGGTCGACGCCGGGCTCGTCTACCGCACTGACGCCGCGGCCGCCAGCGAGGACGTCCGGGCCCTGGAGGTCCCGGAGCACGACGGGGGCACCAATCAGATGTGGGCCGGCCTCTCCGCCGCGCCGACGCGTCCGCAGGCCGCCGAGCAGCTCCTCGGCGAGCTGGCCTCGGGGGGCGGCCGCGCGGCCTTCGAGGAGGCCGGCTTCCTGCCGCCGCCGGCGGCCGAATCCGACGACGGCGCGGATTCCTGAGCATGGCCTCACGGTCACCCCGCCTCCGCTCCCGCCCGGCGATACCGGTGCTGCCGCCGGCGCTGGGCGTGCTCGCGCTGCTCGGCGCCGCGCTGCTGGTCGGACCGGTCGTCGCGCTGGTGCTGCAGGCCGATCTGCTCGCCGTCCCCGATCTGCTCGGCGGCGACCGGGCGCGCGACGCGCTGGTGCTCAGCCTCTGGACCGCCGGAGTCTCGACGCTGATCTGTCTGCTGCTCGGCGTCCCGCTGGGTCTGCTGCTCGGGCGCGGGAGGAGCCCGCTGCTGCGCTGGCTGCGTCCTCTGGTGCTGCTGCCGCTGGTGCTGCCGCCGGTGGTCGCCGGCGTCGCCCTGCTGGCGGCTTTCGGCCGTGCCGGGATCCTGGGCGGCACGCTCGAGCTGCTGGGACTGCAGATCACCTTCACCTCCGCGGCGGTGGTGTTGGCGCAGAGCTTCGTCGCGCTGCCGTTCATGGTGCTCTCGGTCGAGTCCGCCGTCCAGGGCGTCGCCCGCGAGTACGAGGAGGCCGCCGCCACCATGGGCGCCGGTCCGCTGGCGACGCTGTGGTGGGTGGTGCTGCCGCTGATCCGCCCGGCCCTGACCGCCGGAGTGGTGCTGGTCTTCGCCCGCTGTCTGGGCGAGTTCGGCGCCACACTGGCCTTCGCCGGATCGGCCCCGGGCATCACCCGCACCGCGCCGGTGCAGATCTACCTGCTCCAGCAGTCCGATCCGCGGGCGGCCGCGGCGCTGGCGACGGTGATGATCGCCGCGGCCCTGGTCGTCGTCGCCCTGGTCCACGGTCCCGCCCGCGGCTGGTTCCGTCCGCGCGGCTGAGCCGACGTCAGGCCCGACACGAGCGTCGCAGATGCCCGGAAGCATTGAGTCGCGGGCCGGATCCGCACTATCCTGGCGGTGTACGCAACACCACCCCGCCGGGGACGGCCCGGGCCGATGCCCGGGACCGCTGATCCTCAGGCGGGGTCTTTGCATGCACGACGAGGAACCTGACGGCATCGTTCCGACGGGGCTCCCGAGCCGCCGCGGAGCGGTGCCGCTCGCTGTGGCACGGCCCCGCGCGGCGAGGCCCGGGCCCCGGCCGAGGAGAACGGCACGGGTTCCTCCCCGAACCGAGGAGAAGACTGTGTCGACGAACACCCACGAGACCGACCCCAACGCCCAGTGGCTCACCCAGGAGGCCTACGACCGGCTCCAGGCCGAGCTGAACCACCTCCGCGGTCCCGGCCGGCAGGAGATCGTCGACAAGATCGAGGCCGCCCGCGAAGAGGGTGATCTGAAGGAGAACGGCGGCTACCACGCCGCCAAGGACGAGCAGGGCAAGGCCGAGGCCCGCATCCAGTACCTGACCCAGCTGCTGGAGAAGGCCTACGTCGGCGAGGCTCCGGCCGGCGACGGCACCGTGGTGCCCGGGATGAAGGTGACCGCCTCCGTGGCAGGCAACGAGATGACCTTCCTCTTCGGCAATCGCGAGATCGCCGGAGACTCGGGCATGGACGTCTACTCGCCCGATTCCCCCATCGGGCAGGCGATCAACGGCGCCGAGGTCGGCGACACGCTCAGCTACGCCGCCCCGAACGGCAAGGAGATCCCGGTGGAGATCAAGGCCTCGGAGCCGTTCACCGGCTGATCGATCGTCGGAGCGACGCCGCCGGCGACGCCGACGACGCGCTGCGGGCCCGGTGCTCCGTCCCGAGGGACGGGGGCCCGGGCCCGCAGCGCGTCGGAGCCTCCTGCCGCCGCGCCCGACGCGCGTCGGGGCTCGCCGGCCGGGAAAGCGGCCGGCCGGCTCAGGCCCAGCCGTCGAGGTCGCTGGCGTTGTCCTGGCGTCGCTTCCCGCGGCGGACGCTGCGCCGGGCGGCCCGCGAGCCCGGCCGGCGTCCGCCCGTCGTGCCGGCGTCGTCGCCCTCGGCGGGGGCTCTGCGCCGTGCCTCGCGGTTCTGCATCCAGCGGCCCATCAGCCAGGCGGCCCCGGCCAGCGCCGCGAGGCTCAGCGCCCACATCACGCCGGTGAGCACCATCAGCAGCATGTCGCCGGCGGCCGAGGTCTCCGACGGCGCCTGCTCCGCCGTCGTCGCCGCGCCGAGGGCGAGGACGTCCGTGACCGCGTCCATCAGTTCAGCACCATCGGCTCATAGCCCTCGGCACGCAGGCTGTTGAGCACCAGGGAGGAGTGCTCGGCCCCCTTGGTCTCCATGTTGATCACCAGCGCGACGTCTCCCATGGACAGCTCGCCGCCGATGCGCGTGTGGTCGACGCCGATGACGTTGGCGTCGGTCTCGGAGACGATCCGCGAGATCATCGCCAGCTCGCCGGGACGGTCCTTGAGCATCAGCTTCACCGTGAGGAAGCGGTCGGCCGCCGAGAGACCCCGCTGGATGACCTTGAGCATCAGCATCGGGTCGATGTTGCCGCCGGAGAGCACCGCGACGATGTTCTCCGCCTCGATGCCCAGCGCCTCCAGCTTGCCCTCCATCAGCGCGGCCACGCCGACGGCCCCGGCCGGCTCGACGACCATCTTGGAGCGCTCCATCAGGAAGATCAGCGCCTCGGCGATGGCGTCCTCGCTGACGGTGACGACCTCGTCCACCAGCTCCTTGATGATCTCGAAGGGGATCTCGCCGGGCTGGCCGACGGCGATGCCGTCGGCGATGGTGCGCACGCCCTTCAGCGGCACCAGCGCGTCGGCGGCCAGCGACGGCGGGTAGGCCGCGGCGTTCTCCGCCTGCACGCCGATGATCCGCAGGCGCCGGCCGCGCCGGGCGGCCTCCTGCTTCAGCGCCACGGCGTTGCCGGCCAGCAGGCCGCCGCCGCCGATGCCCATGATGACCGTGTCGACCTCGGGCTCCTCGTCGAGGATCTCCAGGCCGATGGTGCCCTGGCCGGCGACGACGTCGGTGCTGTTGAACGGGTGGATGAACACCGCCCCGGTCTCCTCGGACCGGCGCTGCGCCTCGGCCAGCGCCTCGTCGACGTTGGAGCCGTGCAGCACCACGTCGGCGCCGTGGTCGCGGGTGGCGGCGAGCTTGGGCAGCGCCACGCCGCGCGGCATGTAGATCGTCGCCGAGATGCCCAGCTTCTTCGCCGCCAGGGCCACGCCCTGGGCGTGGTTGCCGGCGGAGGCGGCGACGACGCCGCGGGCCTTCTCCTCGTCGCTCAGCCGGGACATCCGCACGTAGGCCCCGCGCACCTTGAACGAGCCGGCGCGCTGCAGGTTCTCGCACTTCAGGTGCACGGTGGCGTTCATCCTCCGCCCCAGCGCCCGGGAGTGCTCCAGCGGGGTGTGGACGATGACCCCGTCGAGCAGCTCGCGGGCGGCGCGGACGTCGTCGAGCGTGACGCTCAGCCCTTCGCCCGGCGGCGTCATGGCGGAGTCGTTCTCAGTCTGGATCATTCCTCATCCTCAGCGTGTCGTCGGTCCTCGTCGGCGCCGCCGGAACGGTCGGCGGCGCGGCGGGTCTCGGCATCCCCGGCCGCCGCGCGGCGCGGCCGACGGACTGCGTCGGGGTCCCCGGAGGTTCCAGGCTCTCCGGACTCCCCGCGGGCCGCGCGCCGTTGGGGGTCGAGCGCGGGCACCGTCTCCTTCAGTCGGCGCTTCAGCCCGGCCAGGGCTTCCTCGTCCGCGGTCTCGTCGAGCTCCGGCGGCGCCTCCCGCCGGGCCGCCTCGAGGCGCTGTTCATGCTCCATCGCCAGGGCCACGTCGTCGTGGCGCCACTCCTCGCGCACGAGGTAGCGGGTGGCGCGGTTGATGAAGGCCAGCACCGGCACGGCGAAGAGCGCGCCGACGATGCCCAGCAGCGTGGTCCCGGCGGTCACCGCGAGCACCACCGCCAGCGGATGCAGCCGCACCGCCTTGCCCATCACGATCGGCTGCAGCACGTTGGACTCGATCTGCTGGACCAGCAGCACGACGCCGAGCATCAGCAGCGCATTGATCGGTCCGTTGGCCACCAGGGCCAGGATGATCGCAATCGCCCCGGTGACCACGGCGCCGACCACCGGGATGAAGGAGCCGAGGAAGACCAGCACCGCCACCGGCAGGGCCAGCGGCACATGCAGGATCCAGGCGCCGATGCCGATGCCCACGGCGTCGACGGCGGCGACGAAGACCTGCACGCGCACGTAGGAGCCCAGCGCCGTCCAGCCGGTGCGGCCGGCGCCGTGGACGGCCGGGCGGAACTTGCTCGGGACGAATTGCACGCCGAAGCGCCACAGCCGCTCGCCGTCGGCGAGGAAGAAGATCAGCGTGAACAGCGCGAGGATGAGGCCGACGACGATGTTGCCCGCGGTGGAGCCGATGCTCACCGCGCCGCCGAGCAGCGTCGAGGAGTTGTCCTGCAGGTACTGCTGGGCCTGCTGCAGCCACTGGTCGAACTCCTCGGTGGAGACGGTGATGCCCAGCTGCTGGCCGGCGTCCTCGGCCATGCGTACCAGTTCCAGCACGCCGGTGCGGACCTGCTCGGTCATCTCCGCGAAGCCCTGGACCAGCTCCTGACCGACCAGGTACAGCAGGCCGTTGACGACGGCCAGCAGCAGCAGGATCGACGAGATCGAGGCCAGCAGCGCCGGGAACTTCAGCCGACGGAGGAAGTCATGGATCGGGCGCAGCAGCGTGGCCAGCAGCGCGGCGATCAGCAGCGGGATGATCAGCAGCTTGACGAAGCTGAGCAGCCAGAGGAGCACGCCGGTGAAGGCGAGGATGAGCAGCACCCGCCAGGACCACGCCGCCGCGATGCGCACGCCCCAGGGGATGTCCTCCTGGATGCGGCTCTCGTCGGACACGTCGACGTCCTCAGGCGGCGCCGGCGGCGCGGCCGGCGTGGAGAACGAGCTATCGTCATCTCGAGTCATGCGTTCCATAGTGACACAGGCGACGCCCGGCACTCCGGACGGCACGAGCTGCCTCCTCCTTCTCCTGTGCGGCGCCGAGGCGCGATCCCGGACCGACCGGTCCGGGCCCGGCCTCCGGGGCCATGCACTGCGGGCCCGCCCCCGCAGGTCGATATGCGGCGAGCGAGCCCGGAGTGCGGCGGCGGGCCAGGCCCGCCGGGACGATCACTCCGCCATGGAACGGACGATCGCGATGATGCGGAGCAGCTCGATGTACAGCCAGACCAGGCTGACGGTCAGCCCGAAGGCCGCCGCCCAGCCGAAGCGCTTGGCGACGCCGGCGTCGACGCCCTCCTGGATGTTGGTGAAGTCCATCACCAGCGAGTAGGTGGCCAGCAGGATGCCCAGCGCGCCGAGCGCGAGGCCCAGGAGCGGCATCTCCCCGCGCAGGCCGAACATCGAGTCGGTGCCGCCGAACATCATCAGCCCCACGTTGACCAGGCTGAAGACGAAGTACGCCATCCCGGCGACCATGAACATCTTGGTCAGCTTCGGCGTGGCCCGGACCTTGCCGGAGCGGAAGAGCGCGAGCACCGAGCCGAAGACGATCACCGTGCCGAGCACCGCCTGCAGCACGATGCCGGGGAACTGCATCTCCAGCAGCATCGAGATGCCGCCGAGCAGCAGCCCCTGGCAGGCGCTGTAGGCCAGGATGAGCGCGGGGTTCGGCTCCTTCTTGAACGAGTTCACCAGGCCGAGCACGAGGCCGCCGAGCAGGCCGACGACCACCAGCACCATCAGCAGCGCCGGCGACGTCGCGCCCACGGTGACGCTGACGCCGGCGCCGAGCAGCACCACCAGGAAGCTGACCAGCGTCTTGCGGATGACGTCGTCGTAGGTCATCGGCTCCAGGTCCTGCGGAGCCGCCTGCGGCGCGGCGACGCCGCCCTGGCCGGGCATGCCGTGCTGCTGCGCATAGGGGCGGTCGTCCTGCTGCGGCTGTTCGGTGACCTGGCCCCGCTGGTCCATCGTGAACCGGCGACGGCCGCGCTCGGAGAACTGCTGCGGGAACGCCTGCGTGTTGAAGATCGGGTTCGACATGTTCGGGCCGGACTCCTATCGGGCTCGTCTGCCTCAGGATGATCGCCCGCGGACGCGGGCGATGCTCTGCCCCCAGTCTACCGCCGCGGCGGCGTGATGCACGTCGCCGCCCACCGGTCGACCCTGCCGCATGCGCGGGCGCGCGGCGGAGGATCCCGCGCCGTCGGCCTCGTCAAGGCCGGCTGGTGTCCGCGGCGCGGCGCCCGTAGGATTTGAACGCCGTTCAAACCCGACCGCTCCGGCGGCCCGACCCCGCCGACCGGAAGAAGGACTCCGATGCCCTCCACCGCGCCGCAGACTCCGACGACGCCCGCCGCCTCGGGCGCCCCCGCCCCGCAGGCACTCCGCCCCGGCACGGCCCGCGACGACGGCGGAGTGAGCCGCTCGGTGCGCGGGATCGCGCGGATGGCCGTCTTCGCCGCGCTGGTGGCGGTCCTCGGCCAGCCCTTCGCGGTGCCGGTGATCGCCGGCGTGCCCATCACACTGCAGACGCTGGGCGTCATGCTCGCCGGCGCGGTGCTCGGACCCTGGCGCGGCGCCGGCGCGATGGTGCTGCTGCATCTGCTGGTCGCCGCCGGCCTGCCGCTGCTGAGCCAGGGGTCGGGCGGACTGGCCGTCTACGCCGGGCCGACCGCCGGCTATGCGCTGGGATGGATCCCCGGGGCGCTCGTCGTCGGGGCGATCGTCCAGGCCGGCTGGCCGCTGCGGCTGTGGCGCACGGCGGCGGGCACGGTGCTCGGCGGCGTCGCCGTCATCCACGCCTGCGGCATCCCGGTGATGGCCTGGCAGCTGGGACTGAGCCTGCCGCAGGCCGCAGTCTCCTCGGCCGCGTTCGTGCCGGGCGACCTCGCCAAGGCCGTCGCGGCGGTGCTGCTCACCCACACGCTGGCCCGGGCCTACCCGACGCCCTTCGAGCACGCCCGGCGCCGGCGGGGCTGAGCCCTCAGAGATGGCCTCCACCCCGCTCATCCCGCTGCACCGGCCCGGCGACTCGCCGGTGCATCGGATGCCGGTGCCCGCGAAGTTCGCCGTGCTGCTGGCGCTGGCCCTGGCGCTCTCGCTGCGCCGCGAGGATCCGTGGATCGTCGCCGCCGCCTGGGCGCTGGCCGTCGTCGGGCATCTGGCCTCGGGCGCCCCGACCGTCGCGCTGCTGCGCCGGCTCTGGGGGCTGCGCTGGCTGGTGCTGCTGCTGACCGTCCCGCAGCTGATCTTCCTCACCGGAGCGGAGACGGCGCTGAACGTCGCCCGGGTGACCGGGCTGATCCTGCTGGCCGGGCTGCTGACGCTGACCACCAGCACCGAGGCCGTGCTGGACGCCGTCGAACGGGCGCTGCACCCGCTGCGACGCCTCGGCGTCGACCCCGAACGGGTCTCGCTGGCGCTGTCGCTGACCATCCGCTCGGTGCCGACGATCCTGGGATTCCACGCCGAGATCCGGCAGGCCCAGCGCGCCCGGGGCGCGCGCGGCGGCCCCTGGACGACGATCATGCCGCTGCTGGTGATGACGCTGCGCCACGCCGAGCGGACCGCCGAGGCGCTGACCGCACGCGGCGTGCGCTGATCGTCAGCCGGCCGGCTCCTCGCCGGTGAAGGTCTGCAGCCGCCCGCACATCCCGAAGAGCCGCGGCCCGGGGCGAGGTTCGCCGCGGACGACGGCGGCCCGGCCCAGATGCGAGCCGTCGCCGGCCTGCAGCGCCTCCAGATGCTCCCGGGTCCGCGCAGTCTCGGCCTCGACGGTCGCCTCCCAGATCTCGCGCCAGCGCTCGACGCGCGGGCGGACCAGCTCGACGGCGCGAGCGTGCAGCCGCCCCAGCGCCTGCGGCCCGTCGCGTTCGACGGCGGCGATGTGCTCGCGGCAGCCCTCGATGGCCAGATCACGCCGGGCCTGCGCGGCCCGTGCGCGCTCCTGCTCGTCACCCTCGGGCAGCGCGACGGCCTCACCGTACGCCTGCGGATCCGCGAGGATCTCGTCGGGGAAGGTCAGCACTGCGTCGCCGGCCTCGGGGAGTCCGGCGTTGGACATCACCACGTTCAGCTGCAGATCCCCGTGGTTGACCAGCCGGTGGACGGTGCCGGGGGTGAACCACAGCAGCGAGCCGGCCTCCAGCCGGTCGCGGGCGAAGCCCTCCGCGGAGAGCGTGTGGACCTCCCCGGTGCCGCCGGTGACCACATAGGCCTCAGTGGAGACGGTGTGCAGATGGGGCGAGCCGCCGTGCAGCCCGTCGGGGGTCTCCCAGTCGTAGACGCAGAGCCGGCTGACCGAGGTGCCGCCCGGGAACCGCGGCAGCGCCCGCTGCACCGGCGTGCTGCCGCTCGGCGTGCTTCTGCTCGCAGGGGTGCTCATCGCAGCGCGAACTCCTTCCCGATCTCCTCGCGCGCGGCGGGCTCGAGCTGCTCGGCGACGAAGACGAACCGATGCCTCAGCCGCAGCACGCCGCGGTCCGGCAGATGGATCTCCTGGTCGAAGGCCGGCGACTGGCTGGTGACGGTGAAGATCCCGGTGCGGGTGAACCACCGGATCGGCGGGACCTCGACCGGCCCCTCCGGACCGGAGGCCTCCGAGGCGCCGGCGAAGGCCATGACAGTGCCGCCGCCGTCGATCTCGTCGTGCGGGGAGCTGAAGGCGACCCAGTCGGCGATCGCGCCCATGGTGTTCTCCTCGCCCGCTGCGCCGGCGGAGTTGACCACCTGGCAGCCGGTCCAGGAGCGCGGACCGCGCCAGAACCAGCCGGTGTAGCCGGCGCTCGGCCGGCCCGCCGTCGTCGGGCTGCCCATCGGCAGCGTCTCGCCGGATACGTTGGTCAGAGCCGTCTCCAGGTCGATCGCCCAGAGGCCGCGGGCGGCGTCGAGCGAGTGGATCCGCTGCACCCGGTGCTCGTCGAACCAGTGCTCGTCGCGGGAGGTGATCCACTCGAGCGTCTCGTCGAAGACCACCTCCTCGCCGGAGGACGGCTCGGCGGCGAACCCGGTGTGGCGCATCGTGCCCAGGTTTCCGCGCATCTGATACCCGTCCTCGACGTGGAACGTCGGGCCGCCCCAGAAATTCTGGTCGGCCACATGCGACCAGGTGAACTGCAGCCCGGTGTGCCAGCGGTGGTCGTGCGGCCGGCGCACCGCCGCGTCGCCGCCGTCGAGGAAGCGCAGCGGGTACAGGTACGGCTTGGGCGCCTCCTCGGCCGGAGTGTCGGGACGGATCACATAGCGCAGGATCTCGGTGCCGGCGGCGGAGACGGCGATCTCCTCGTCGGTGCGAGTGACGTCGAAGGTCTGGCTCATCGGGCGGGCTCCTCGGCGGGGGTCGGGACGGCGCCGGCGGTGTTCTCGGCGACGCGGTAGTCATGGGCGGCGTCGTGCATGCCGGCGTAGTAGGTGCCGGCGCGGGTCAGCTCCGCACGACGGACGGGACGCCCGGTCTCGGCGGACTGGTACAGGGCGGCGATGAACTCCAGCACCCGCCGGCCGTCGTCGCCCGAGGCCCGCGGGCGCACTCCGGCGGCCATCGCGTCGAGCAGCTCGCCGAGCTGCCGGCGATGCGACGAGGGCACGTCCTCCTCGGGCGTCCAGTCGGCGGGGACCTCCTCGCCGACATGCGGGGCCGGAGTCCAGGTCCAGGAACTGTTGTCATAGCCGTAGAGGTGCTCGACCTCGACGGTGGCGTCCTGGAAGTCGAAGCGCAGGTAGGAGACTTCGCGCGGGGAGAGCACCGAGTTGACCACTGTCGCCAGCGCCCCGGAGGCCAGCCGGACCGTCGCCGCCGAGACGTCCTCGGTCTCGACGTCGCGGTCCAGCGCCGCGGCGGTGGCCGAGACCTCGGTCCAGTCGCCGAGGACCTCGAAGAGCAGGTCCATCTGGTGGATGCCGTGGCCCATCGCGGGGCCGCCGCCCTCGGTCTCCCACTTCCCGCGCCAGGCGACGTCGTAGTAGGAGTGCGGGCGGTACCAGAGCGTGTTGCACAGGGCGACCAGCGGTCGTCCCAGCGTGCCGTCCCGCACATGGCGCTTCAGCCGCTGGGCGCCGGAGCCGAAGCGGTGCTGGAAGACGTAGGAGGCGTAGGGGCCGCCCTCGCGCTCCAGCGCGGCGACCTCGTCGTACTCGGCCAGCGTGAGCATCGGCGGCTTCTCGCACCAGACCCAGGCGCCGGCACGCAGCCCCTTCATCACTCCCTCGCGGTGGGCCGAGGGCGGAGTGCACAGCACCAGCAGATCCGGCCGCTCTGCCTCGAGCAGCTCGTCGATGCCGCCGTGGCGGCCGGGGATCCCCCACTCGTCGGCGACCCGGGTCACCCGGTCGGCGTCGACGTCGGCGAGCCCGACGACCTCGACGCGGTCCCCGTGGGAGGCCAGTGTGGGCAGGTGCGCTCCGGTGGCGATCCCGCCGGCGCCGACGACGCCGACGCGGACGGTGCTGGATGCGGCTGACATGCGTGCTCCTCGCAGTGGATGTGCTCGATGGTCGGGTGCCGCGTCGAGAGACCGCCCGCAGTCTTCGACGAGCATGTGTGACCGATCACATGACCGATCGCCTCCGAGACTAGAGAGGCCCCGGACGCACTGTCAACAGAATTCTGTCATCCCGGCCACATCGACGGGAGCGCCCTCCGACCCGTCCTCCCGCGCCGCACGGATCCGCCCGGCGCGCCGATATGCTCGACGGTCGGCGCGCCGACCGGCCCGGACCGCGCCACGGAGAGACACTGCCCCCGTGACATCCGACGCCTCCTCCGGCCGCCGGTCGACCATCCATGAGGTCGCCCGGGCCGCCGGCGTGTCCCACCAGACGGTCTCGCGCTATCTGCGCGGACTCGGCCCCTTCCGCCCGCAGACGATCGAGCAGGTCGAGGCGGCCATCGAGGAGCTCAACTACCGGCCGAACACCATCGCCCGGTCGATGCGCACCCGGAGGACCGGCGTGCTCTCCGTGGTGCTCCCCTCCCCCGTCGAGCAGATGCCCACCCCGATGCTGGCCGCGGCCGGCGAGGTCGCCCATCGCGAGGGCTTCCTCATGGAGATCGCCGTGGTGGAGGGCTCGCCGCAGGAGCGGGCCGCCCGAGCCCGGGAGCTGATGGACTCCGGGCGCGTCGAAGGCGTGCTGTCGCTCAGCGGCCTGCCCGGCCTGGAGGAGTCTCCGCGGTCGGCGACGACGGCGGCGCTGGCCGTGCTCGGCCAGTACGACGACCGGCTGCGCGGCATCGGTCCGCTCGCCGACGCCTCGCTCGTCGCCGAGATCGTGCGCCGGCTCGCCGCGATGGGACACCGCCGCTTCCTGCACGTGCAGGGGCCGCAGGAGTGGGCCTCGGCGGCGGCCCGCCGGCAGATCTTCGAGGAGACGATCGCCGCGGACGGACTCGAGTCGCACGGCGTCGTCGGCGGCGCCTGGTCGCCCGAGACCGGCCACGCCGCGATCATGGAGCTGGCCGAGGACAGCGGCGTGACCGCCGTCGTCGCGGCCAACGACTACGTCGCCTTCGGCGTGATGCGCGCCGCCCACGAGCGCGGCTGGCGCATCCCGGAGGACCTGAGCGTGGTGGGCTGGGACGACCTGGGCGTGAGCCGCTACGCCGTGCCGGCGCTCTCCACCGTCGCCGCCGACCGGGCCGGCCAGGGACGCTTCGCCATGGAGCGCCTCATCGCGCTGGTCCGCGAGCAGGACCCGCCCACCGTGATGCCGGAGATGAACACGCTGCTGCTGCGCGAGTCGGTCGGCCCCGCGCCGCGCCGCTGAGTCGGCACGGTCGCCGGTCTTCCCTCTTGACGCGCGAAATGTGATCGGTCACAGTATCTCTGTGAGACACATCACAACACTCGGGAGGACCTGCCCCATGCACCGCTCTCTCCACCGCCGCCTCGCCCCCGCGGCCGTCCTGGCGGCCGGGGCCCTGCTGCTCTCCGGCTGCGGCGCCGGATCCGCCGCCGACGGCGACGGAGACGTCACGCTGCGCTTCTACTGGTGGGGCCACGACGGCCGGCACGAGAACACCCAGGAGCTCATCGACATCTATGAGGAGGAGAACCCCGGGGTCACGATCGAGCCGGAGTACTCCGACTGGTCGGGCTACTGGGACCGGCTGGCCACCCAGACCGCCGCCGGCGAGGCCCCCGACGTCATCCAGATGGATGCGCTCTACCTCCGCGAGTACGCGGAGAACGGCACGCTGCTGGACCTCTCCGCCATGGACTTCAGCGGCCTGGCCGCAGGCGTGCGCGACGCCGGCGCCACCGACGACGGTGTCTGGGCCATGCCGCACGGGATGACGGTGATGACGCTGGCGGCCAACGACTCGATGATCGCCGACTCCGGCGTCGAGCTGCCCGACGACACCTCCTGGACCTGGGAGGACTTCAGCGGGTACGCCGCCGAACTCGCCGAGGCCACCGGCGAATACGGCGTCAGCCCGGTGCTCGAGTCCGCCGGGCTGCAGACCTGGCTGCGCCAGCACGGCAAGCAGATCACCACCGACGCCGGCGAGCTGGGCTTCGAGCCCGCCGACGCCGCCGAATACTTCCAGTTCCAGCTGGACCTGCTCGCCGAGGGCGGCTACCCGCCGCCCTCGGCCTCGGCCGAGGAGCAGCCGCCCGGATCCGCCGAGCAGTCGATGAACGGCCGCGGCGAGGCCGTGATGGGCACCTGGTGGGACACGATGATCGGCGGCCTCTCCGAGTACGCCGACTCGAGCTTCACCCCGCTGCGCATGCCCAGCACCGACGGCGACGGCGACCACCGGATGTTCTTCAAGCCTTCGATGTTCTACTCGGGCTCCTCGAGCACCGAGCATCCCGAGGAGGTCCGCGACTTCATCGCCTTCCTCGCCACCTCGGACGAGTCGGCGGAGATCAACCTGACCGACCGCGGCATGCCCGCCGCCGAGGGCGCGCTGGAGACCATCCGCGACGAGCTCACCGAGCAGGAGCAGGTCCTGGCCGACTACGCCGCCGAGCTCGACGCCGAAGTCGGCGACCCCACGCCGATCCCGCCGGAGGGTGCCTCCGGCTTCCCGGACCACATCTACCGCTACTCCCAGGAGGTGCTCTTCGAGCGGCAGACGCCGCAGGAGGCCGCCGAGGCGATGCACGCCGAGATGCAGGCCGACCTCGATCAGCCCGGCTGAGCCGGTCGCCGCGACAGGCCGGTGCCCCCACTGGGATTCGAACCCAGACTGTGCTGATTTTAAATCAGCTGCCTCTTCCGATTGGGCTATGGGGGCCGAGACGCGCACGGCGGGCCGCCGTGCGGATCCATCGTAGATCCGCCGCGGCGGCCCGCCGTCGTCCTCGGGGGTCCTCATCGCCCACCCCGCCCGCCGGCGACCGGAGAAGCAGGTCAGGCAGAGGCCGGAGGAAGAATCACTTCTTCTTCGCCCGGGCGGCGGCCTTCTCGAACTGGCGACGCGGAGACTCCAGGTCACGCAGCGGGGTGATGTCGCGGCCGAAGATCAGTTCGTTGATCCAGTTGCTCGCCACGCGGGCGGTGCGCTCCACCGTGGGGATGGCCAGGCCGTGGTAGCCGCGGTGGGCCAGCCAGGCCGGGAAGCCCTTCAGCTTCATGCCCATCGGGTTGCCCACGCCCTGGTAGAGGCCCAGCCCGGCGACGGCGCCCAGCGACTCGTGCTTGTACTCGGTCGGCGCCTCGCCGGCACGGGCGGCCAGCAGGTTCTTGGCCAGCATCTTCGCCTGCCGCAGGGCGTGCTGGGCGTTCGGCACGCAGAAACCGCCCGGGCCGGCGCCGGTGAGATCCGGCACGGCGGCGACGTCGCCGGCGGTCCAGGCGTGCTCGATGGGCGCTCCCTCGTCGTCGACGATCTGCAGCGTCGCGGAGGCCTTCACGCGGCCGCGCTCGTCGACGGGGAAGCCCGAGGAGTTGCCGACCTCGTTGGCGGCCACACCGGCGGTCCACACCAGCACGTCGCACTCGAAGCGGTCGAGCTCGGACTTGTCGGCCATGTTGATCAGCTGCAGCTCGCCCTCGGTCGCCGAGCCCAGCGAGGTGTTCAGCAGCACTTCGATGCCGCGCGAACGCAGGTGCTCGACGACGCCCTCGGCCTGCTCCTCGGAGACCTCGGGCATGATCCGGCCCATGGCCTCGACGAGGACGATGCGCACGTCCGACTGGCTCAGCCGCGGATTGGCGTCCACTGCGGACCGGATGAGGTCCTCCATCTCCGCGATGCACTCGATGCCGGCGAAGCCGCCGCCGACCACGGTGAAGGTCAGGGCGCGGGCCTTGGCCGCCTCGTCGGTCATCGTCGAGGCCGCCTCGAGGTTGTCGAGGATCTGGTTCCGCACGTAGACGGCCTCCTCGATGGTCTTCAGCCCCACGCCCTGGTCGCCCAGCCCCTCGATGGGGAAGGTGCGGGTCGTCGCGCCGGCGGCCATGACGATGTCCTGGTACGGCAGCTCGACGACCGATCCGTCGTCCAGCTCGACGACTGCGCCGCGCCCTTCGTGGTCCACGGCGGTGACCGTGCCGACGACCACCTCAGTGTCCTTCAGGTGCTTGCGCAGCGAGACGATGGCGTGGCGAGCCTCGATATGTCCGCCCACGACCTCCGGGAGGAAGGGCTGGTAGGTCATGTAGGGCAGCGGGTCGACCAGAGTCACGACCCCGCCGGCCTCCTTGACCTTCTTCTGCAGCTGCTGCGCGACGGTCAGGCCGACGTAGCCGCCTCCGACGATCAGCGTGCGCGGTTTGTCTGAAAGCTTCTGCGAGGTTGCCATGGAGTCATCCTAGCCGTGTTGCTGACGTGAACGTGAACTGCTCGCACAGGCCTGTGGCGGCGGACCACGGCGGCGTCGCCGTGCTCCACCGCCACAGTGCGATGTGCAACATCAGCAGTCTACTCCGTCCGACGTCGGGGCTCAGCGACCTGTGACGCGACGCCTCCGCCGACCCAGATGGGCGGCCGCGCCGGCGCCGATCAGCACCACCACCAGGGCCGCGACGCCGAGGGTGGTCGTGCCGGCCCAGTCCTGGACGGTCTCGTCCTCCTCCGGCTGCGGGCGGGCGCGAGGATCACCCTCCGGTCCCGGCGTCACCCCGGAGTCCTCGGGGATCTCGACGTGCTGGGAGGTGTCGGACTCCCCGCGCCGGTGGATGCGCACCCAGTCGGCCAGCGACTGGTAGTCCGCCGGGTCGTAGTCCGGAAGGTCGTCGCGGCCCACGGCGGCGGCGACGTCGAGGATCCCCCGGCCGAACTCGGGGTCGACGCCCTCGGGGCCGGCGTCCTCGGCGGTGGTCAGCAGGCGGTGGCGGACCTCGGCGACCGGCAGGTCCGGATGGGCGGCCATCACCAGCGCCGCGGCCCCGGCGACGATCGGCGAAGCCCCGGAGGTGCCCGACCACTGCGCGTAGCCGCCCTCGGGCACCGCCCCGACCAGCGGTTCGGAAGGTGCCGCGAGATCCACTGCGATGCCCTGGGCCGAGGCGTCCTGGCTGATCTCCTCCTCCTCGGTGACCCCGGCGACGGTGACCACGCCGGGGATCGAGGCCGGTGCGCCCACGCTCCACTGCCCGGAGATCCGGTTGCCCGCGGCGGCGACGACCAGCACGTCGTTCTTCTCGGCCCGCTGGAAGGCCCGGTCCCAGGATTTCGGCCAGTCCTGCTGGTTGGGCAGGCCGAAGGACATGTTGATGATGTCGGCGTCGTGCTCGATCGCCCAGTCCACGCCGTCGACGACCTGCTGCTCCAGCGGGACGTCGTAGGAGCTGGGGATCTCCAGCGACATGGAGATGCTCAGCAGATCCGCCTGCGGCGCGACGCCGACGACGCCGGAGGTGCGCGCCGAGTTCGGCGACATCGCCGCGCCGGAGACCAGGTCGGAGGCCCGCACCGCGCCGGAGGTCAGCGCCTCGCGGGGGACCACGCCGGATCCGGCCGCCCCGGAGGAGCTCATCTCCTTCCGCAGATCGTCCCAGAACTCCTTCCAGTCCTGCTCGGAGAAGTCCTCGAAGTCGTGGGGCTCGGGCAGGTCCTCGGGGTCGTCGCCGCTGGGCTCGGTGCCGCGGCCGGCGGCCAGCGACCCGACCAGCGTGCCGTGCTCGGCGGTCATCTGCTCCACCGGGGAGCCGTCGGGGTCTCCTCCGCCGGAGACGTCGGTGCCGTCGACGACCGCGCCCTGCAGCGCAGGATGCTCGGCGTCGATGCCGGTGTCCATCACCGCGATCCGCACGCCGTCGCCCTGGGTCGTCTTCCAGGCCTCGGCGATGCCGTAGGTGTCCAGCCAGTACTGCGCCTCGCGCCAGGCGTCGGCCTCGGCGGAGGGGACGCCTCCGACCTGCGGGGCCAGCAGCAGCGGGACGAGGGCGCCGACGACCGCCGTCGACCGCAGCAGGCGGCGGCGGGGACGGCGGCGGCGCGGCGGCTCCGGGCTCTGCGGGGACATCAGGCTCATCGTCTGCGTCGGTCCTCCGGTCATCCGGCGATCTGCGGCTCGCGACCGGCGGCCAGCGAGAGGGCGATGCCGTCCAGGATGTCATGCTCGGAGGCCACCGCGGAGGTCACGCGCCCCTCGGTCACCGTGTTCACGTAGTCGAGGATGGTGCCCCAGATCAGCGCGCCGGCGCCGATGACGTCGACACGTCCGGGATGCATGAACGGCATGTGGGCGCGCTCGTCGCGGGACGCGGTGAGCAGCTGGTCCACGGACTGCTGGTACCGGTCCAGGTCGATCTCCGCGCCGTGGATGAGATCGGGGTCGTAGTCCTCCAGCCCGAGGGCGTGGGCGGTGACGGTCGTGACCGTGCCGGCCACGCCGATGACCACGTCGGTCTCGTCCAGGGGCATCACCTGCGAGACGTCCTCCAGGAAGGAGAGCGTCTCGAAGCTCGCCATCGAGGTCTCGGTCTCCTCCGGGGGATCGCTGTGCAGATGCCGCTCGGTGAAGCGCACGCAGCCCATGTCGGTGGAGATCGAGTGGGTCATGCCCAAGGATGTCCCCAGCACGAACTCCGTGGAGCCGCCGCCGAGGTCGACGACGAGGACCTTCCGCGCCGGATCCGGATCCAGCAGCGACGACGCGCCGGCGAAGGACAGCCCGGCCTCCTCGCTGCCGCGGATGACCTCCGGCTCGACCCCGATACGCTCCTTCACACCCTGGATGAAGACGTCGCGGTTCGCCGCGTCCCGCGTGGCCGAGGTGGCCACGAAGCGCACGGCCTCGACGTCGTGCCGGCGGATGAGCGCGGCGTACTGGTCGACCGCCGCGAAGGTCCGCTCGAGGGCGGCCTCGGAGAAGCGGCCGGCGGAGTCGACGTCCTCGCCGAGCCGCACCACGATCATCTGGCGCACCACGTCGGTCAGCGGAGAGGTCCGCACCGGGCAGCCGAGGCGATGCCCGTAGGGATCATGAGGCTCCGTCCGCTCCTCCTCGGGCCGGCGTCCGACGTCGGCGATCAGCAGGCGGATCGAATTCGTCCCGCAGTCGATGGCGGCAACTCGCATGTCTGCTCCTTCAGCTCCGGCGCCGGACGTGGCGGCTGAGGTCCTCGGTCGGGACCTCGGCGTCGTGGTCCCAGGCGCTCGCGCAGGTGCACGTCTGCGGGGTCCATTCCTCCGCCAGGCGGTCCAGGGTCTCGTCTCCCAGCGGGGTGATGCCCGGGCCGACGGCGAGGGCGTGGCCGACCAGGACATGCAGGCACTTCACGCGTCCGGGCATGCCGCCGGCGCTGACGCCGTCGATCTCCCAGACCGGATCCAGCCCGGCCCGCCGTCGGATCTGCTCACGCCGCTCGAGGTAGTCCTCGTGGGCGGCACGGTGGCCGGCGGCCAGCTGCGCGTCGTCGGCGAGCCGCTCGGTCATCTCGGCCATCACGCCGGCGGCCTCGAGCCGGGAGACCGCCTGCACGATGGTCGGATGGGTCAGGTAGTACGTCGTCGGGAAGGGGATCCCGTTCGACAGCCGCGGAGCGGTCGCGGCGACCAGCGGATTCCCGCAGCGGCAGCGGGCGGGGATCTCGACGACGTCGCGCACCGGGCGGCGCAGCTGGCGGCTGAGCGTCTCCAGGTCCTGCGCCGACGGCGTCGCCTCGTGCTGGGTCATCGTGATCTGAGGTCTCCTCTGCGCGCCGGCGACGTCGCCGGGTTCTGATGGGACGGGCTCGGGCGGCCGGCGCCGGGGACCGGCGAACCGGGGCTGCGGCCGCCGACGCGTCGCGGCCACGGATGTCTGCCGGGTCACACCGGCCGTCGACGTCGAGACTAATCCACCGCGGAACGGACCAGCGAATCCCAGAGCGCCTCGGCCCAGGGCAGATCATGCCGGACCTCGCCGTCGGCGGGCGTCGGCCCGCCTTCGTCCTGAGCGTCGAGGTCCCCGACCACGTGATACCGCTTCTCCCCCGGCATCACCAGGTCCACCCGCTCGCGGGCCTGCTGGCGGATGTACTCGGGGTCGTCCCAGCGGGCGATCTGGTCCTGGAGCTCGTCCTGCTCCTGCTGCGCGGCGGAGATCTCGGACTCGAGCTCGCCGAGTTCTCCACGCTGCTGGACATAGGTGCGGACGGTGGGGACCAGGAAGGACAGCACCACCAGAGCGACCACGGTCAGCACGATCATCCGTCCGGAGATCGTCCGCTCGGGGACCCGGGCGCGGGCGCTGACCGGGCTGCGACCGCCGGAGCCGGTGCCGTCGGCGGAGCCGCCGGCGGGCGTCTCGGCGCGGGCGGAGGCGGCGGGGCGGGACGAGCCGGTCCGGCCGCCGCGGCGGGCCGCGGCGCGGGCGGGCATGCGGATCTCGCCGGAGACCTGCTCGCGCTCGGCGAGGCGGCGAGCGGCGCGGTCCTGACGTGCGGCCAAGGCACCTCCCATCCCCGGCGGCGCGGACCTCGGCGCCGCCGTCTGTCGACGACCTGCTGCGACGCCGGTGGCGACGTCGGACCTTCAGAGTAGTGCGGCGCCGGGGCCGCGGCGCGCCGGACACGCGCTGACCGGGAGGATCGGTCCCGGCGGCAGACCGGAGACGCCTGCGGCCGGGTCCCTCGCGAGGGACCCGGCCGCAGGACGGGGCGTCGATGCGCGCCCGGCGCTCAGCGTCGGAGGCTCAGCGTCGCAGGCTCAGCGGGAGAAGCGCGGGAACGCCGAGGTGCCGGCGTAGGCGGCGGCGTCGCCGAGCTCCTCCTCGATGCGCAGCAGCTGGTTGTACTTGGCCACCCGCTCGGAGCGCGCCGGGGCGCCGGTCTTGATCTGCCCGGAGTTGGTGGCCACCGCGATGTCGGAGATCGTGGTGTCCTCGGTCTCGCCGGAGCGGTGGGAGATCATCGTCGTATAGCGGCTGCGCTGGGCCAGCTGGACGGCGTCCAGCGTCTCGGTCAGCGAGCCGATCTGGTTGACCTTCACCAGCAGCGAATTGCCGGTGTCGTTGTCGATGCCCTTGGCCAGCCGCTCGCGGTTGGTCACGAAGAGGTCGTCGCCGACGAGCTGGACCGTCGAGCCGATCTGCTCGGTCAGCGTCTTCCAGCCGTCCCAGTCGTCCTCGTCCAGCGGGTCCTCGATGGAGACCAGCGGGTAGGACTCGACGAGCTCGGCGTAGTAGGCGCTCATCTGCTCCGGGGTCTTCTGCTCCCCCTCGAAGGTGTAGGCCCCGTCGGAGAAGAACTCGCTGGCGGCGACGTCCAGGGCCAGGGCGACGTCTTCGCCGGGGGTGTAGCCCGCGCGGGTGATCGCCTCGGTGATCAGGTCCAGCGCCTCGCGGTTCGACGGCAGGTTCGGCGCGAAGCCGCCTTCGTCGCCGAGCCCGGTGGCCAGGCCCTTCTCCTTCAGCAGCGCCTTCAGCGCGTGGTAGACCTCCACGCCGGAGCGCAGCGCCTCGGCGAAGGTCGCCGCACCGATCGGAGCGATCATGAACTCCTGGATGTCGACGTTGGAGTCCGCGTGGGAGCCGCCGTTGAGGATGTTCATCATCGGCACCGGCAGCAGGTGGGCGTTCGGCCCGCCCAGGTACTTGTACAGCGGCAGGTCGGAGGCGTCCGAGGCGGCCTTGGCCACGGCCAGCGAGACGCCCAGGATCGCATTGGCGCCGAGGCTGTTCTTGTTGTCGGTGCCGTCGAGGTCGAGCAGCACCTGGTCGATCTGGCGCTGTTCCGTGGCGTCCTGCCCCTCGAGGGCCGGGGCGATGACGTCGTTGATCGCGGTGACCGCGCCGGTGACGCCCTTGCCGAGGTAGCGGCCCTTGTCGCCGTCACGGCGCTCGACGGCCTCGAACTGGCCGGTGGAGGCGCCCGAGGGCACCGCCGCCTGCCCGAAGCTGCCGTCGTCGAGCAGCACGTCCACCTCCACGGTGGGGTTGCCCCGCGAGTCGAGGATCTCGCGACCATACACACTGGCGATGAGAGACATGTCTGTCGGCTCCTTATTGCTGATGGTGTGACATTCGGGGGCCGACGCGCCCTTGCGCCAGCGAGGTCAGATGGCGGCGCAGCGCGCGTTCGGGGTCCTGATCCCGACGACGGGCTTCGTGCACCACAGTGAAGAGTAGTTCACCCAGGGCGTCCTCGTCAGCCGCGCCGAACGGCGAGGAGGCGTCCGGCTGCGCCGGCTCGTCCGCCGGCGCGGCGCCGTCGCGCGCGATCCGGTCCACCGTCTTGGCGGCGCGGGCCAGGGCGGGAAGATGGGGCGGCAGGGAGTCGACGACGGCGGCCAGCGCCGCGGCCTCCCCGGCCTCCTCCGGTTCCGCGGACTCGGCGGGTTCGGAGGCGTCGGCGCGGTCCGCGACGGCCCCTCGGGGCGGCGCCCCGGCGAACTCGCCGGCCTTCTCCTCGGCCTTGATCCGCGCCCAGGCCTGCTGGATGCTCTCCAGATCGGCGTGCTCGTCGACGGCCAGCCGACCCTCCGGGGTGAAGACGTGCGGACTGCGCCGGACCAGCTTGGCGGTGATCGCCTCCGCGACGCCGTCCAGGTCGAAGGAGCCGCGCTCCTCGGCCAGCCGGGCATGCAGCACGATCTGGAAGAGGACGTCGCCGAGCTCTCGGCGCAGCGATTCGTCGACGCGACCGGACTCGATCTCCTCGAGGGTCTCGTAGGACTCCTCGACGAGATACTCCACGAGATTCTCGTGGGTCAGCCGACGGGTCCAGGGACAGTGGAGACGCAGGGCCTCGACGACCTGCCGCAGACGGAGGAGGGCATCGCCGTCCGCGGCAGGCACGTCGGACACGGAGTCGGCCTCGGGGTCGGAGACGGAGGAGGGCTGCTGCGGGGTCACGCGGCGCGGATCACTGCCAGGCCTCGAGGATCATGGCCGAGAGCGCCTCGCGCTCGTCCAGCCCCAGGAAAGACGCCTCCAGCGCGTTGATCTGGAAGTCGGCCAGCTCGGCCAGCTCGTAGCCGAAGGTCGAGGCCAGCAGAGCCAGCTCCCCGGTGAGCGTGACGCCCGAGACCAGCCGGTTGTCGGTGTTGATGCCGACGTTGAAGCCCAGCTGGTGGAGCATGTCGACGGGATGGTCGGCCAGCTCCGGACCGAATCCCGCCGTCGCCCCGGTCTGCAGGTTGGAGGTCGGGCAGACCTCGAGGTGGACCTCGCGGTCGCGGACCCAGCGGGCGACCGGGCCGAGCTCCACCTGGAATACCTGCTCGTCCTCGGCGGCGCCCTCCTCCTCGGCGGCCGCCGAGTCGTCGACGACGCTGATGTCCTCGGCGATGCGGACGCCATGGCCCAGGCGGCGGGCCCGTCCGGAGACGAGGGCGTCGCGGATCGATTCCACGCCGTCGGCCTCCCCGGCGTGGACCGTCGTCGGGACCATCTGCGTCGCCAGCTCGGTGAAGGCGGCGGCGAGCCGGGCCGGGGAGAAGCCGTCCTCCGGTCCGGCGATGTCGAAGCCGACCACGCCGGCGCCGCGGTGCCGCACCGCCAGCTCGGCGATCTCGTCGCCGCGGTCGTTCTGCCGCATCGCCGAGATCAGCTGTCCGACGATGATGATGCCGTCCTTCTCCTCGACGGCGGCGACCCCCTCGTCGAGTCCGGCCCGGACGGCCTCGACGGCCTCGTCCAGGGACAGTCCCCGCTGCTGGTGCTGCTCGGGGGCCCAGCGCACCTCACCGTAGACGACACCGTCGGCGGCCAGATCCTCGACGTACTCGCGGGCCACGCGACGCAGTGACTCGGCCGTCTGCATCACGGCGGTGGTGTGCGCGAAGCCGGCCAGATACGCCTCCAGGGACCCCGACGTCGAGGCTCGGACGAACCAGTCGGCGAGCGCCTCCGGAGTGTCTGCGGGCAGCTCATGATCGACCTCGGCGGCGAGCTCGATCATCGTCGACGGGCGCAGCCCGCCGTCGAGATGGTCGTGGAGGCTGACTTTGGGGAGCGGGCGGATGGTCTCGTGCAGGTCCTGGGACGGGCCGGTGCTCTCCGGAGCGGAAGTCGCAGTCATGGTGTCAGCCTATCGGTCGGCGGCGACGCGGCGGGAGTCCACGCCGCCGCCGGTGGTGGTCCGGGCCGTCGGGCGGGTGAACGGGACGGGCAGGGCGACTCAGCCGATGCCGCTGATCGCGCTGCGGGTCCGCTGCTGGGTCGACTGCGCCGTCTGGTCGTTCTCCGACAGCGTCGTGCGGACCAGCTGGATGATCCCCTTGACCTCGTCCGAGGCCGAGCGCCACCGTTGCTCCACCGAGCGGTACTCCGCGTCGGCTCCGTCCATCTGGAAATCCGACATCGCCGCGGCGACCTGCTGGTCCCGGTCGTTGATCAGCGTCTCCAGCCGGGCGGCGATCTGCTCGATGTCGCCCTGCACCTGACCGGAGGCGTCGGTGTCGTAGGAAATGCGGTCCGTCGTCATCGTGATGTCTCCTTCCGTCCGCCGCGGCCCCGCCGGGCGGCTCGTGGTCCAGTGGTCCTGCAGTCCTGCCGGGCCGCGCCCCGGCGCTCAGCGTCCGGCGAAGCGTGCGGCGTCGAAGTTCGCCGCACTCTGCCGACGCTCCGCGTTCGCCGCCGACTCGTGGTCGCCGGTCCGGGTGGCCGCGTCCATCTCGGCCTGGCCGCGGTTGATCGCGGTCAGCGCGCTGTTGAGCTCGTGGGAGATCTCGTCGACGCGGCTCTTGAAGCTGTCGAACTGTGCGCGCCCCTGCCCGTTGAACCGGCCCTGGAGCGGATCCGCCGCCGCGGCCAGCTGGCGCACCAGCGAGGTCAGCTCCGTGCCGGACTGCTCGGTCCGCTGAGCGAGCGTCCCCAGGGTCTCGTTCCCCATGTCGAACTTCATGGCTGCTCCCATCCTGCGAGGTGTCTCTGGGTATGTCGTCCTCCGGCCCGCGGCGGTCCGGGGCCGGCTGCGACGGCCCGGACTCCTCCGGTGCCGCACGGCCCTCAGCTCACCGGGTTCGGGAGGCCGCGTCAAACAGTCATCCACAACCCCGATCCCCGACAGTCCGGAGGTCGCGCGTTCTCCACAAGCGGCGGCCCTCCGTTGGACAGGCCGGCCGGAACCTGGAATCTTCGACATCGCCTCCGGGGGCCGCCGGAGGGTTGAACAGCATCCGGTGATGCGACGGCCATGTTCTCGCCTCACGACGCCGCCCGGCGCGCCGGTAGTGCTCGCCGACGGCGCGCCGTCGGCGAGCACCCAGGACGAGCAGGACAGGTGACGCAGTGACGATCGACCACGACGAGAAGATCCTCGAATCGGTCTCGGTCCGACGACATCGCCTGCTCAAAGCGCTGCTGCACGGGCGGGAGCGCACCCGCCGGCACTACGACGTCGGGGTGCGGACCATCCTGATAAGTCTCGTCCTCGCCGCGCTGCTCTGCGCCGGATGCGTCGGCTACTCGTTCATCGCCGACCTCTTCGCCGACCGGGAGGCGGCCCGTTCGGCGCCCGCCTCCCCGGTCGCCCCGGACCACGGGGTCGGGACGGCGGCGCCGTTCGTCGCGGAGGTCGCGCGATGAGCCCCGGCTACGCCCGCGTCACCGTCACCGCCGAGCGGCGCAGCGTGGAGCTGCTGCTGCCCGCCCGGCAGCCGCTCGGCACCCTGATGCCGGAGATCCTCCGGCACGTCGGCGGCGATCATCGCGGTTCCGCGCCGCGGACGACGACGCTGACCCCCGTCGGCGGCCCCTCGCTGCACGCCGAGCAGAGCCTCGCCGAGGCGGGCGTCGGCGACGGCAGCCTGCTGGCGCTGGACCGGCTCGACGAGGCCGTGCCGCATCCGCTGGTCTACGACGTCACCGAGACGGCCGAGGCGCTGAGCCCGGAGCTCGATCGCCGATGGGCCGTAGACCTCGACCGGGCGGGCTCCGCGGCCGTCGTCGCCGTCGCGCTGGTCGGGGCGCTCACGGTGCTCACGGATCTGCTGGCCCCGGGCGTCCCGTCCTGGTGGTCGCTCGGCGCGGCCACGGCGATGCTCGCCGTCCTCGCCGCGGTCCCCTGCCGACGGATCGGCTGGGACGCCGAGCTGCTCGTCGCCGGCGCCGCCTCGTTGGGCCTCGCACTGGTCCAGGGACTGCCGGAGCACCCGTGGAACGGATGGCTGCCCGGACTCTGGGGCGCCGCCGCGCTGTGCGCCTGGCAGATCTCGCGCCGGAACTGGGCGGCGCTGGCGGTCTGCGCGACGACCACGGCGGTGCTCGCCGCCGGCTGGGCGGTCCCGGCGCTGCTCACCGGCTCCGCCGGGCACGCCGCCGGCGTCGCCGGGGCGACGACCGCAGTGATGCTGGGGCTCGCGCCGCGGGCGGCGCTGGCCCTCTCCGGGCTGGACGCCCTCGACGACCGCGTCTCCGCGGGTCGGCGCACCACTGTCTCCGACGTCCGCGGCTCCTGGACCGCCGCGCACCTCGGCCTCGCCGGCGGGGTGCTGCTCTGCGCGACCTCCGGCGCCGCGGCGGTGCACGGGCTGCTCGCCGCCGGAGCCTCGCCGTGGGGCCCGGCGCTGGCCGTCGTCGTCGCCGCGCTGACCGCGCTGCGCGCCCGCAGCATGCCGCTGTCCCTCGAACGCGCGGCGCTGCTCGGCTCGGCCACCCTCTCGGCGACGCTGCTCGCCCACCACTTCGCCGACCGCGGAGCCGGCGCCGGAGTCCTGGCGGTCCTGGTCGTGGTCGCGGCGCTGCCGCTGGCGCTCACCCTGGCCCGTCGCCCCGAGCACGTCGGCGCGCGGCTGCGGCTGACCGCGCGACGCGCCGAGGTGCTGGCCACGATCACCCTCATCCCGCTGCTGCTGGGCCTCTTCGGCCTGTATGCCCAGCTGACCACCACGTTCCAGGAGTGAGCGCTCGATGACCGTCCCCTCCGCCCCGTCGCCGCGGCCCTCCCAGGCCGTGGATCAGGCCCCGCACGCCGCGCCGTCCTTCTCCCCCGCCCCGCCGGACGCCGCATCCGGACGCCGCGGATCGGCGCCGGCTCCCGATGAGGACGTCGCCGCGCTGCGCGGCCGCCACGGGGATCCGACGCCCCGGCGGATGCTGCGCCGCCTGCGCCGGCTGCTCGGCGACGACGAGTTCCCCGAGGCCTACGAGCGGGCGCTCGGCGGATGCCGGCTGCCGGTGACAACCGGCCGCCGCGTGGGGGTGCTCAGCGTCGACGGCGGCGTCGGCCGGTCCACGCTGACCGCCGCCGTCGGACTGCTCCTGGCCGCGGCGCGCGCCGACGCCGTCTCCGTCGTGGACGTGGGGCCGACCCCGTCGGGCGTCGCGGTCCGGCTGCCGGAGCAGGTGCCCGCCTCCTCCTGGCGACGGCTGGCGGCCGACCCGGCCAGCCCCGACCGGGCGGCGGCAGGCCTGCACCACAGCCTGGGACGGGCAGGGTCGTCGCTGCATCTGCTCGACCGGGACCCCGACCCGACGGCCCCGCCGGCACCGGCCGCCGAGGAGGCCGAGCTGCTCCACCACGTGCTCGCCCGGGCGTTCAGCGTCTCGGTGCTCGAGCTGCCTCCGGCGGCGATCCCGGTGCCGACGACCTCCCTGGAACAGATGCACTGCCTGATCCTGGTCTCCGGGGCGGCGCCGTCGAGTGCCGCGCGGACTGCCGAGCATCTGCACCGAGTGCGCCGTCACGCTCCGCACGTGCCGATCCTGCCGGTCGTCTCCGCCACCCGCCCGGCGACCTCGACCGAACGGCGCGGCGCCTACGACGTGCTCGGCGCGGCCTCCGGCACGGCCCCTCTGCTGGTCGATCATGATCGGCATCTGACTCCCGGCCTCCCGATCTCCCTGGAGCACATCGGCGAGCAGCGGCGCCTGCAGCTCGTCGAGCTCGCCGCCGCGGCGCTGTCGCTCGCCGCCTCCCCCGGCCCGCAGCCCGCCGCCCAGGAGGTCCGATGAGCATCGCCGAGTCCGCTGTCGTACGGAGCGCCGCCTCGCCGGAGCCGTCCCGGTCGCGCGGCCGAGCGACCACCGGGCCCGGCGGTGCCGGCTCCGAGGACGCCGGCTCCGGCGTACGGCTGGTCCACCGCCCCGCGCGCTCCACCGCCCCGGCGCGACCGGCGGAGACCACCACGATCCGCCGGCCCCCGCTGGTCGGCGAGGAGTCGAGCGGCGGCTCGGGGCTCCTCGGGCTGATCCCGATGCTCGGCGCGGCCGGCTCCATGACGGTGATGATGCTCTTCCGCGATTCGCCGTTCGCCGCCGTGGGCGCGCTGATGATGATCGTCACCGTCGTCGGGGCGGTGGTCATGCTCGTCTCCCAGCGCGGACGGGCCGGTCGCCGGCGGAAGACGCTGCGCGACGGCTATCTCGACTATCTCGAGGAACGTCGCCATCAGCTGCTGGAGGACGAACGCGCACACCGCACCGCCGCCCGGGCCTGCGACCCGCTGCCCGAGGCGCTGGTGGACGTCGTCTCGGATCCTCATCGACTGTGGGAGCGGCGGCGCGGCCATGAAGACTTCCTGCGGGTGCGCCTGGGCACCGGCACGGCTCCGGTGCGTCAGCTGGCTCTCGAGGGCGGCGAGGAATCCCCCGGCGAGCGCCCCGATCCGCATCTCTCCCAGGAGCTGGACACCCTGGTGCGCCGCTTCCGCGCGGCACCCGACGTGCCGCTGCTGGTGGACCTGGCCCGCCACGACACCGTCTCGATCATCGGCGACGCGTCGTTCGGCCAGCAGGTGCTGCGCGCGCTGACGCTCTCCGCCGCGGCTCTGCACAGTCCCGAGGACCTGCAGCTGGCCGCCGCGGTGCCGCCGGCGCTGCGCGAGGACTGGCGCTGGTTCTCGCGGCTGCCCCATGTGCTGGACCAGCGTCGCCCGACCGCCCGGGGCCCGCTGAATCGCGTCGCCCCGTCCTCGGCCGCGCTGCGGGATCTGCTCGACGAGGAGATCCGTGCCCGACACCAGCGCCACGCCGAGGTCCGCCGCACCACGCTCTCCACCCGTCCCGCCGTGGCCCAGCCGCGCCTGCTGATGCTCGACCTCGCCCACGAGGGCGCGGCCTCCGCGCCCTCGCTGCCGGATCCCACGCTGCGGCCCGGAGACCTGGCCATCACCTCGCTGCATCTCGTCGCGGCCCAGCACCAGGAGCCCGAGGAGGTCTCGCTGCGCATCGTCCAGACCCCCGACGGCCTGCGCCTGGAGGACTGCGCCGCCGACCCGCTGGACCCCGAGATCACCCGCGGGGCGCTGAACCCGGTGCCGGAGGCGGTCGCCGACGGCGTCGCCCGCATGCTCGCTCCGCTGCGCCTCTCCCCGGACTCCCGGGAGCACGACGAGGACCTCGACCGTCGACGCTTCACGGCGCATCTGGGCATCCGCGACGTCGACGCGCACGACGTCGACCGGCTCTGGCGCCCGCGGACGCCTCCGGACTTCCTCGCCGTCCCCATCGGCGTCGACGACCGCGGCCAGCCGGTGCGGCTGGACCTCAAGGAATCCGCCCAGCACGGCATGGGGCCCCACGGGCTGTGCGTCGGGGCCACCGGATCGGGCAAGTCCGAGCTGCTGCGCACGCTGGTGACCGGACTGGCGGTGACCCACCCGCCCGAGGAGCTGTCGATGGTGCTCGTCGACTACAAGGGCGGCGCCACCTTCGCGCCCTTCGCCGAGCTCCCCCACGTCTCGGGCCTGATCACCAACCTCAACGACGACGCGACGCTGATCGATCGCATCCATGCGAGCCTGGAGGGCGAGGTGCTGCGCCGCCAGGAGCTGCTCAAGGACGCCGGGGACTTCGCCAGCATCGGCGAGTACCGCGCCCACCGGGTCGAGCGGGCGGCCGCCGGCGAGGAGCTGGAGGCGCTCCCCCATCTCTTCGTGATCATCGACGAGTTCGGCGAGCTGCTCTCCGCCCGCCCGGACTTCATCGACCTGTTCATGTCCATCGGCCGGATCGGCCGGTCGATCGGCGTGCATCTGCTGCTCTCCAGCCAGCGCATCGAGACCGGCAAGCTGCGCGGACTGGAGACCCATCTCTCCTACCGGATCGGGCTGCGCACGCTCTCCGAGGGCGAGTCCCGCACAGTGCTGGAGACGCCCGACGCATTCCATCTGCCGCCCCAGCCCGGGTACGGCTACCTCAAAGTCGACACCACGACCTACACGCGGTTCAAGGCCGGCTACGTCTCCGGGCCGCTGAGCGCCGAGACGGACGCTGAGGAGGAGGTGGAGACCGAGGAGGAGCTGCCGGTGCTGGCCGACAGCTTCTACGCCCAGGACGCGGTGCACGACGCCGCGGCCCGGGCGGCGGCCGAGCGCGCCCGCGGGGCCGAGGACGCGAGCGGGTCGTCAGGGTCCGTCGACGCCGAGGATTCGGGCGCCTCCTCGGGCGCGGAGGATTCTCCCGGCGGCACGAGCCCGACGGCGCCGACGGTGCTCTCGACGCTGGTCGCGGCGATGCGGGACCGTCCGCGGCCGATCGCGCCGATCTGGCTGCCGCCGCTGCCCGACGCGGTGTCGCTGGACCGCACTGTCGAGGGCGACCTCCGGGCGGCGCGGATGCGGCCGATGCAGGTGCCCGTCGGCCTGCTCGACGACCCGGCGAACCAGTGGCAGGGGCCGTGGACGCTGGACCTGGCCCGCGCCGGCGGCCACGTGGCCGTGCTGGGCGGGCCGTCGTCCGGGACCTCGACCGCGCTCCGGACGATCGGGCTCTCGCTGGCGGCCACCCACTCCGTGCGGGAGGTGGCGCTCTACGGCATCGACCTCGGCGGGGCCGGGCTGCTGCCGCTGCGCGGCCTGCCTCACAGCGCCGGGATGGCCGCGCGCACCTCGCGGGAGACGATCCGCCGCACGATCGAGGAGCTCAGCGACATCCTCGACGAGCGGGAACGCCTCTTCGAGGAGCATGAGATCGACACGCTGGCCACGATGCGCCGGCGCCACGCCGCCGGCGAGCTGCCCGAGCTCCACGCCGCCGACGTGGTGCTGCTGCTCGACGGCTGGGGCTCGCTGCAGCAGGAGCACGCCGAGCTCGCCGAACAGGTCCACGACGTCCTCTCCCGCGGCGGCGGCTACGGAGTGCACGTCGTCGCGGCCGCGACGCGCTGGAACGAGGTGCGCATCGCCCAGCAGTCCTTCTTCGGCACCCGGCTGGAGCTGCGGCTCGGCGAGCCCGCGGAGTCGGCGCACGGACGCCGCGTCGCCGAGCAGGTGCCCGCCGACCGTCCCGGCCGAGGTCTGAACCACGATCGGCTCATCGGGCAGCTCGCGCTGCCGCGCCTCGACGGCGCCGCCGAGATCGACTCGCTGAACCAGGGACAGCAGGACGCGGCGGCGACGGTCCGAGAACAGGAGCCCGAGCCGGTGGCCCGGCGCGTGCAGGTGCTGCCCCAGGTGCTCCCCCTGGACGAGTTCCCCGCGCCGGCCCGTCGCGGGCAGGTGCCCTTCGGCCTGGTCGAGCGCACCTCCACGCCGAAGCACCTCGATCTCCTCGGCGCCGAGCCCAACCTCCTGGTGCTCGGCGACGAGTCCTCCGGCAAGAGCTCGCTGCTGGGCACGCTGGCGCAGTCGCTGATCGAGCAGCACACGCCCGAGGAGCTGGTCTTCGCCGTCTTCGATCCGCGACGCGGACTGGAGGGGGTGATCCCCGAGTCCTACCTCGGCGGCACGGCCACGAGCCCGCAGCTGGCCGAAGGCCTGGCCGGCGGCGTCGCCCGGGAGCTGCGCGCCCGCGTCCCGGAGGATCGCGCCGCGGCCTCGGCGGACGGCGGCGTCGAGGGGCCTCGGGTGGTGCTGCTGGTCGACGACTACGACGTGCTCACCGCCGGCGGCCGGTCGCCGATGCATCCCTTCTCCGAGCTGCTCCCGCTGGGACCGGACATCGGCTTGAACGTCCTGGCCGCCCGGCGAGTGCGCGGGGCCATGCGGGGGATGCACGACCCGTTCCTCACCGCCGTCCGCGAGACGGGCGGGGCGACGTTCCTGATGGACGGCGATCGCGCCGAGGGCGCGCTGGTCGACGGCATGCGGGCGAGCCGCATGCCCCCGGGCCGCGGACTCTTCCTGCACGGCGGCCGCCCGCCGCGGACGGTGCAGACGGTCCGCCGCACCTGAGGCGTCGGCGAGGGCGCACGCGCTCAGCCCCAGGTCACCGTCGGTCACCTTCGGTCAGTGAGCGCCGCCCCGGACCACAGCGGGCAGGAGCATGATGGCCAGAACTCCCCCGACGAGCGAGAGGACGGCGAAGTCCGCCGCGGAGACGAGCATGCCCGAGGCCAGCCCTCCGACGGCCCCCGCCACGGCGATCGCGACGTCGATGAGCCCCTGGGTCTTTGCCCGCGTCTCCGGCGGGAGGACCTCCGTCACGAGGGCGGTGCCGCTGACGAGACCGGCGTTCCACCCCAGCCCCAGCAGGAGGAGCGCGAGAGTGAGCACCGGCACGGAGTCGCCGGGGGCGAACGCGGCCAGGACGCCGGCGGCCGCGAGGGCCGCGGCGGCCGCCGCGACGATCGTGAGGGGACCGCAGCGGTCGACCAGCAGCCCTGTCAGCGGCGAGGGCAGGAACATCGCCGCGACGTGGACGGCGATCACCAGACCGGAGGCCGCAGCGCCGAGTCCGTGCGCATGCATGTGGACCGGCGTCATCGTCATGATGGCGACCATGACGCCCTGACTGAGGACCAGAGTCAGCACCCCCATCCTCAGGCTCGGGACGCGGCGCGCCGAGCGGGGCTCGGCCGCCGGGCCTGCGGCTCCCGGAGCATTCCGACCCGCGTCCTGGGCGGCGGACTGTGAGCGGGCCAGCAGCAGCGGGTCGGGACGCAGCCAGAGGAGGAGGACGATGGCCGCCAGGGCGAAGGCCGCGCTGGAGAGGACGAAGAGGCCGGTCAGGCGCGGCAGTCCGAGGAACGCGGCGAGCTCCCCCGCGGGAGCCGCCAGGTTGGGGCCCAGGACTCCGCCGAGAGTGGTGGCGACCAGCACCGACGCGATGGCGCGGGCCCTGTGGGTCGGGGCGACGAGATCGGTGCCGGCATAGCGAGCCTGGAGATTCACCGCCGTACCGGCGCCGTAGAGCACCAGGGCGAGGAGCACGAGGATGAGGCTGTCGATCGTCGCCCCGGCGACGACTCCCCCGCCGCCGATCGCTCCGACGAGGTACCCGCCCGCCAGCCCCGGACGTCGGCCGCGGGCCTGGGAGACGCGTCCGACCAGCAGGGCCGCGCCGGCGGATCCGGCGGTGAGCAGCGCGATGCCCAGCCCGGCCAGCGCCGTGGTCTCGAGCATGTCCTGCAGGAGCAGAGACGCCACGGTGACGCCGGCGGCCAGACCGACGCCGCTGAGGATCTGGGAACAGATCAGGACAGTCAGGATGCGCGGTTGCACGCCGGAGTCCGGTGCGCCGGCGAGGCCGGTGGCACCCGACGGGCCAGGTGCCGCTCCAGAACGCCCGGCGTCGACCCGCTCGGACGCCCCGGGAGCCGCGAGCGGTCGCCGGCTCAGGCCCACTGCAGCCGGTCCGACAGGCCGGCGGCGGTGAAGGCCTCCACGAGGTCGTCCCGCCCCTCGGTGAAGTGTGCCCATCCTTCGAAATGGACGGGCACCACGTGCCGGGCGCGGAGGATCCTCGTGGCCTCGGCCGCCTGAGCGCTGTCCAGGACGATCGGCCGTCCCTCGAAGATCTCGGGGAAACGAGGAGCCCCGGCGAAGAGGATGGCGGTGTCGATCGGTGCGAACTGCTCGGCGATCGGCTCGAGCACGTCGAGCGACGCGTTGTCACCGCTCACGTAGACCGTCGGCAGCCCCTCTCCGGTCAGGACGAACCCGACGACCTCACCGGAGATCGCCTCGATCTCGGCCCGGTCGCCGGGGCCGTGGATCGCCGGCACGCCGGTGACTGTGATCGTCCCGCCCCCGGGACGATCCAGCTCGACCGACTCCCAGTCCCGCAGACCTCGGGCAGTGCCGCCCAGTCGTCGTCCGCCGCCCGGCGTGGTCAGGGTGAGCGGCACCTCGGCGAGCAGGGCGCGGCCGGAGTCGTCGAGGTTGTCGGGGTGCTCGTCGTGGGAGAGCAGCACCGCATCGACGCGGCCGAGGTCGGCGGGGCTCCCGGCTGCGGGGGCCGTCTTGGTCAGCATGACCTCCGGAGCGGGGTACTCGCCGGGAGCGTCGAAGGTCGGATCGGTGAGGAACTGAAGGCCTCCATACTCGAACAGAGCTGTCGGACCGCCGAAGTGACGGATGGAGACCTGGTCGGCGAACGGGGCGGGAGAAGACATGGTCACTGATCCTCACGGTTATATTTCGGACTATCCGTGATGAGACCCTAGTGATTCTCACGGATCGATGCAATGGGTACCATAAGAATATGGAAGAGGTCACGACGACGGAGGATGCCCTCCCGCCCGCTCCCGGTGAGGAACGCCATGCTGCTCTGGCGCTGGCGAACAGCGTCGTCGCCCTGCCGGGCGGGCATGCGACGGACCTCCTCGGGACCCCGTCGCAGACCAACCGCTGGCTCACTGACCATGACCTCGCGCCGGTGGATCTCGCGATGCAGGAGATGTGCGCCGCGCAGCTGCGCGCGCTGCGTGAACAGATCAGAGCTCTCTTCGCCTCGCGTACCGCGGGAGTCCCCGCCCACCCTGGCGCCCTGTCAGCAGTCAACGACGCGCTGACCCGGGTGCCGACAGCTCGGCTGCTGAAGTGGGATGACGAGACGGGGCCCTACCGTGAGACGCCGCACCCGACCACGGAAGTCGTGGACCATGCCCTGGCGGCTCTCGCGGCGAGCGCCGCCGATCTGCTCACCGATCCCGAGGCGGAACGACTCGCCGCGTGCGGCTCGCCGCCCTGCATTCGCTTCTTCGTGCGTCACGGGCGCCGCCAGTGGTGCTCGACCCGCTGCGGCGACAGGGCCCGGGCGGCCCGCGCCTACAGTCGGCGGACGCAGACGGCGGAGGGCTGAGGCGCTTCCCCTCACCCGGCACGCGTCATGAGCAGTCCGGTGGGAATCAGCGGTCGGCGTCACCCGGAGATTCGTCGTCCGCCTCGACCTCGGCCTCCCATTCGACGTCGCCGCCGGCCCGGCCCCGCGGGCGGGCCCGCCGGTGCGGCAGGTGCACCGGGGCCTCGACCTCGAGCTCGCCCAGATCCTGATAGCCCTCCGGGTCCAGGTGCACGCCGCGGCGGTCCAGCCAGGCGGTGAACCGGCGGAAGACGCGGTCGAAGATCCAGCCGAGCACCACCGCCCCGCCGATGGAGACCACCATCGAGATCAGCACCGAGTCGAAGAGCTGCCCGCCGACCAGTCCGATGGCGGTGGTGTAGGCCGCCCAGAGCAGCGAGGCTCCGGCGTCGATGACGACGAAGCGCCGGAAGGAGTAGCCGGTGGCGCCGGCGACGAAGTTGATGCCCACCCGGCCGCCCGGGATGAATCGTCCGACGAAGATCAGCAGCACGCCGCGTTTGTCGAGCTCGTGCCGCGCCCAGGTGAACGTCCGTCGCGGCGTCGGCCGGCGCATCCAGCCGAAGCGCTCGGTGCCGATCAGCCGTCCCAGCCGATGGGCGATGATGTCGCCGAGCAGGGCTCCGCCGGCGGCGACCAGCACCACGCCGAACCACGGCGGGGTGCCGGGCTCGCCCAGCAGCGAGCCGAGCCCGACGACCAGCGAGTCGGAGGGCACGACGGGGATGAACCCGTCGACGACGCAGAAGAAGAGCAGACCCAGCAGGGTCCACCAGCCGGAGGCGGCGTCGAGGACGGCCTCGTTGACGGTGTCGAGCAGCTCCCCGGGCCCCATCACGCCCCTCAGCCGGCGGCGGGGTCGACGTCCTCGGCGCTGATCCGCCCCAGCACGAGGTCACCCCGCGAGACCTCCTGGGAGGAGATCTCGACGGCGTCGGCCAGCGCCTCCTCGGCGCGCTCGAGGCGGGGCTCTTCGTCGGTGAGCAGCGTGAACAGCGGCTGGCCGGCGGTCACGGCGTCGCCGGGTTTGGCATGCATCCGCACGCCCGCGGCGGCCTGCACCGGGTCCTCCTTCCGCGCCCGGCCCGCGCCCAGGCGCCAGGCGGCCAGCCCCACGCCCATCGCGTCCATCGACGCGACCGTCCCGCTCACCGCCGCGCACACTGTGTGCTCGTGCCGCGCCTGCGGCAGCGGCGCGTCCGGGTCGCCGCCCTGCGCGGCGATCATCCGGCGCCAGATGTCCATCGCCCGGCCGTCGCGCAGCGCCTCGGCGGGATCGGCGTCGGGCCGTCCGGCGGCGGCCAGCATCTCGCGGGCCAGGGCCACAGTCAGCTCGACGACGTCGTCGGGCCCGCCGCCGGCGAGCACCTCCACCGACTCCTCGACCTCGACGCCGTTGCCGGCGGTCAGCCCCAGCGGAGCCGACATGTCGGTCAGCAGCGCCGTGGTGGCCACGCCGGCGTCGGTGCCCAGCGCGACCATCGTCCGGGCCAGCTCCTCGGCCTCGGCCCGGGTCTTCATGAACGCGCCGGCGCCGACCTTGACGTCGAGGACCAGGGCGTCGGTGCCCTCGGCGATCTTCTTGGACATGATCGAGCTGGCGATCAGCGGCATCGCCTCGACGGTGCCGGTGACGTCGCGCAGCGCGTAGAGCTTCTTGTCGGCCGGGGCCAGCCCGGCGCCGGCGGCGCAGATCACCGCGCCGACGTCGTCGAGCTGAGCGAGCATCTCCTCGGTGCTCAGCGCGGCCCGCCACCCGGGGATCGCCTCGAGCTTGTCCAGCGTGCCGCCGGTGTGGCCCAGCCCGCGGCCGGAGAGCTGCGGGACCGGCACGCCGAAGCTGGCCACCAGAGGCGCCAGCGGCAGGGTGATCTTGTCGCCGACGCCGCCGGTGGAGTGCTTGTCGGCAGTGCGTCGGCGCGCGCCGTCGGGGGTGGTCAGCGAGGAGAAGTCCATCCGCTCGCCGGAGGCGATCATCGCCTGCGTCCACCGGGCGATCTCGTCGCGCTCCATGCCGCGGAGCAGGATCGCCATCGCCATCGCCGACATCTGCTCGTCGGCGACGCGGCCGGCGGTGTAGGCGTCGATGATCCAGTCGATCTGCGCCGGCTCCAGGCGGCCGCCGTCGCGCTTGGCACGGATCAGCTCGACGACGTCGAAGGCATCGGGAGCGGGCGACGAGGTCTCTGTGGGGCTCATGGTGACAGGGTCCTTTCCCCGCGGAGGCGCGGGACGGCGGGAGCAGATCGCTGCGGGAGGGGTGCGGACGCCGGCGCGCCGGCGCCGGACGCGACGGGCGCGCGTGCGGCGTCGCGCGGCGCTCAGTGCTCGGCGAGGTCGCGGGGGCCGAAGGCCTGCGGGAGCATCTCGGCCAGCGTGGTCACACCCTCGGCGGTGAGCATGTACATCGTGTCGGCGGAGAACTCGTGCAGCAGCTGCCGGCACCGCCCGCAGGGGGTGATGTGCCCGCCGTCGCCGTTGACGCAGGTGAAGGCCACGATCTCGCCGCCGCCCTCCATGCGCAGCTGGCCGACGAGCGTGCACTCCGCGCAGAGACCGACGCCGTAGGAGGCGTTCTCCACATTGCACCCGGAGATGACCGTCCCGTCCGACAGCAGCGCCGCCGCCCCGACCGGGTAGCCCGAGTAGGGCGCGTAGGCCCGGGTCATCGCGATGCGGGCCCGGGTGTTCAGCTTCTCCCAGTCGACGGCGCCGCCGCCGGGGTACAGCCGCAGACTGCCGGTGACCTCGGTGTCGTCGGTCGGCTCCGGACGGGCGCCCCGTCCGGAGAGTGGGGTGGCGTCGTCGTTGCTCATGAGCACATCCTACGGCGCGAGGTCCCCCGCGCGCCTCCCGCGCCCGGTCGCCGCGCCCGGCGATCGGGCGGGTGCGGACGCGACGCGCCGGAGCGCGCCTCCGCCGCGCTCAGCCGCGCTCGATCAGCGCCCGCAGCGCGGTGCCGACCATCACCCGCGTGCCTACGGCGACGGCCCGCTCGTCGGGCGCGTAGTCCCCGCGGTGCAGGTCGAAGGTCTCGCCGCCCGGAGTCCGGGTGCCCAGCCGGAACATCGCCCCGGGGCGCCGCTGGGTCATCCAGGCGAAGTCCTCGCCTCCCATCGACTGCGGGGCCAGCTCGACGGCGTCCTCGCCGAGCATCCGGCGGGCGGCGTCCTCGATCATCGAGGTCTCGCGCTCGGCGTTGTCCACCGGCGGCACCCCGCGCACATGCTCCAGATCCACTTCGACGCCGAAGGGCGCGGCGCACTGCTCGATGATCTCGGCCAGCAGATCCCCGGCGCCCTTCCAGGCCTCGGCGTCCAGCACGCGCATCGTGCCCACCAGCATCCCGGTCGAGGGGATGGCGTTGTAGGTGCTGCCGGCGTGGATCTGGCCCCAGACCAGCGAGACCGCCGAGCGCACGTCGATGCGCCGGGAGAGGATGCTCGGCGCGGTGGCGGTGATGTGGGCCAGCGCCGAGACCACGTCCTGGGTCAGATGCGGCCGCGAGGTGTGGCCGCCGCGGCCGGTGACGTCGATGTGGACGATGTCGGTGGCCGAGGTGATGGCGCCGATGCGCGTGCCGATGGTGCCGACGTCGATGCGCGGGTCGCAGTGCAGGGCGAAGACCCGCGGCGCCGGATCGAGCAGACCCAGCCGGATGGTCTCCTGCGCCCCGCCGGGCATGGTCTCCTCGGCCGGCTGGAAGATGATCCGCACTGTCCCGCCCAGTCCTCCCGGCGTCGCGGCGTCGAGCTCGGCCAGGCTCAGCGCCAGCCCCAGCATCACGGTCGCGTGGATGTCGTGACCGCAGGCATGGGCGACTCCGTCCTCGACCGAGGAGTGGTCGTGGCCGGTCAGCTCGGTCACCGGCAGCGCGTCGACGTCGCCGCGGAAGGCCGCCGCGACGGGGCCGGAGCCGACGTCGACGAAGACGCCGGTGGTGTCGGGGAACAGCTGCGGGTCCAGGCCGGCCTCGCGCAGCCAGCGGGCCAGCCGCGCCGTGGTCTCGACCTCGCGCCAGGACAGCTCGGGGTGGGCGTGCAGCTCGCGGCGCATGGCGACCAGCCGGTCGGCCAGCCCGTCGACGACGAGGCCGGCGCGCGCGGCCGCGGCCGGCCGGTCGTCGGTCCCGGGGGCGGCGGAGGGATCAGAGGACATCGGAGTCCCCCTTCTCGCGCAGCGCCTCCACGGCCTGCTTCACCGACTGGGCATGGTCCGTGGTGGTCACCAGCAGCGCGTCCTCCGTGTCGACGACGACGATGTCCTCGACGCCGATCAGCGCCACCACCCGCCGGGTGTCGGAGACCACGACGCCGGAGGACTGGTCCGAGTAGACCCGGGCCTTCTCGCCCAGCACAGTCATCGCGTCCTGCTCCTTGGCGGGGTTCAGCCGAGCGATGGCGGCGAAGTCGCCGACGTCGTCCCAGGTGAAGTGCCCCGGGATGACGGCGACGTCGCCGGCGTCGGCGGCCGGCTCGGCCACCGCGTAGTCGATGGCGGTCTTCGGCAGGTCCGGCCACACCCGCTCCATGACCTCCTGCTGCCGCTCGGTGCCCCATGCCTCGGCGATCTCGACCACGCCGGCGTGCAGCTCGGGCTGGGCGGCGGCCAGATGCTGCAGGAGCAGCCCCACCGGCGCGACGAACATCCCGGCGTTCCACAGGTAGTCGCCGGTGTCCAGGTACTCCCGGGCGGTCTCCTCGCCGGGCTTCTCGACGAACTCGACGACCTGGTGGGCGCTCGGCGCACCCTCGACGCCGAGCGCCTGGCCGCGGCGTATGTAGCCGAAGCCCGTCGACGGGTGGGTCGGCGAGATGCCGATGGTCACGATCCGTCCGGTCGCGGCGGTCACCACCGCCTCGCGCGCGGCCGACTGGAAGGCCTCGACGGGAGCGATGACCTGGTCGGCGGCGAAGGACCCCATGATGATCTCCGGATCACGGCGGTGCAGGATCGCCGCGGCCAGTCCGATCGCCGCCGCCGAGTCCTTCGGCGAGGGCTCGAGCACCAGATCGGCCTCGTCGAGCTCGGGCAGCTGGGCGCAGACGGCGTCGCGATGCGGGTCGCCGGTGACGACCATCACCTTCTCCCCGGTCAGCGGCGCCAGCCGCTCGTAGGTGCTGCGGATCAGCGTGGTGCCCGATCCGGTGAGGTCGTGGAGGAACTTGGGCGCGCTGGCGCGGGAGAGCGGCCACAGCCGGGTGCCGACCCCGCCCGCCGGGATGACCGTGTAGAACCGGTCCAGCGCCGGGCCGGCCGGGTCGCCGGCGGGGCGCTGCTGAGTCTCGTCTGCGGAAGTCACTCCCCCAGGGTAGACATGTTGCCGGGCGCCCGGGAGCAGGCGGCGCACGGCGGGGCCGCGGCGATCCCCGGCACGACGGGCGGGCGAGGACGAGCAGTGCCGCACACAGGGCCTGCCCCGAATTTCTACATGACGTAGAAGTCGAGGGGGAGTCGACGAGGGCCGACACATCTGCACTCGGGGTCCCCGCGGAGGAGCTACGATGAGGGACGACGACAGCGTGTCCTCCAGCGAGCATCGCGGACCCCGGTCACAGGCCCCGGTGCCGTACCCTGGAACCCGAGATCGCACTCGCACCGGCGCCGAGGCGCCTCGCACCGCCTGCTGCGATCTGCACGCACCGACAGCACCCGCCGGGCAGGACGCCATGCGACGACGCAGGGAGGTATCACAGACGTGACGCGAACCAGAGGCACCCTCTACAGGGGCCGTGAAGGCATGTGGTCCTGGGTGGCCCATCGGATCACGGGCGTCGGGATCTTCTTCTTCCTCCTGGTGCACGTGCTCGACACGTCGCTCGTGCGCGTCTCTCCGGAGGCCTACGACGCCGTCATCGGGGCGTACAAGAACCCGGTCATGATCCTCGGCGAGATCGGCCTGGTCGGTGCGATCGTCTTCCACGCCTTCAATGGCCTGCGGATCATCCTGGTGGACTTCTGGAAGAAGGGCACCCGGTACCACAAGCAGATGCTCTGGGGCGTGCTGGCGCTCTGGCTGGTGACCATGGTCGCCTTCAGCGCCCGCCACGTCATGCTCTTCCTGGAGGGTGGTCACTGATGACGACGACGAACACGCCCGCGGCCTTCCCCGCGACGAGCCTCGAGGCCCCGCGCTCGGGCCGCATCGATCCCAAGTACCTGCGCAGCAAGACCTCCTCGGGCAGCTTCGAGATGGCCGCCTGGGTCTTCATGCGCTTCTCCGGCATCGCCCTGGTGGTGCTGATCTTCGTGCACCTGTGGGTGAACCTGATGTCCGGCGGCGGCATCGCGCAGATCGACTTCGGGTTCGTGGCCGGCAAGTGGGCCAACCCGGTCTGGCAGTTCTGGGACCTGGTGATGCTCTGGCTGGCCATGCTGCACGGCGCCAACGGCATGCGCACCATCATCAACGACTACGCGGAGAAGGACTCCACGCGACTGTGGCTGAAGACGATCCTCGTCCTCGGCGCCGCGATCATCGTCGTGCTCGGCACCCTGGTGATCTTCACCTTCGAGCCGTGCATGCTCGACGCCGCCGGCGAGCAGCTGCCCCGCGCGGTCTGCCCGTCCTGACCCGGCTCGCACCCGGAGCCGTCGTCGGCCGTCCGACGACGGCTCCGGCCGGTCGGACGGGACCGTTCCGACTCCTCATGCTTCCGACACCCTCACAGAGAGAGCACCCAAGCTGATGCAGGTTCACAAGTACGACGTCGTGATCGTCGGCGCCGGCGGCGCAGGCATGCGCGCAGCCATCGAATCCGGCCAGCGCGCCCACACCGCCGTGCTGACCAAGATCTACCCCACCCGGTCGCACACCGGCGCCGCTCAGGGCGGCATGTGCGCCGCCCTGGCGAACGTCGAGGAGGACAACTGGGAGTGGCACACCTTCGACACCGTCAAGGGCGGTGACTACCTGGTCGACCAGGACGCCGCGGAGGTGATGGCCAAGGAGGCCATCGACGCCGTCCTCGACCTGGAGAAGATGGGGCTGCCGTTCAACCGCACCCCCGAGGGCAAGATCGACCAGCGCCGCTTCGGCGGGCACACCCGCGACCACGGCAAGGCCGCCGTGCGCCGGGCCTGCTACGCCGCCGACCGCACCGGTCACATGATCCTGCAGACGCTGTACCAGAACTGCGTGAAGCACAATGTGGAGTTCCACAACGAGTTCTACGTGCTCGACCTGCTCACCGTGGACGAGGAGGTCACCGACGACGACGGGACCACCCGCACGGAGAAGCGCACCGCCGGCGTCGTCTCCTACGACCTCGCCAGCGGCGAGATCCACGTCTTCCAGGCCAAGTCGGTGGTCTTCGCCACCGGCGGCGTGGGCAAGATCTTCAAGACCACCTCCAACGCGCACACGCTGACCGGCGACGGCATGGCTCTGGCCTACCGCGCCGGCCTGCCGCTGGAGGACATGGAGTTCGTCCAGTTCCACCCCACCGGCCTGGCCGGCCTGGGCATCCTGCTCTCGGAGGCCGCCCGCGGCGAGGGCGGCATCCTCCGCAACGCCGACGGCGAGCGGTTCATGGAGCGCTACGCCCCGACCATCAAGGATCTGGCCCCGCGCGACATCGTCGCCCGCTCGATGGCCAACGAGGTCCGCGAGGGACGCGGCTGCGGGCCCAAGAAGGACTACGTGCTCCTGGACCTCACCCATCTCGAGCCGGAGCACATCGACGCCAAGCTGCCCGACATCACCGAGTTCGCCCGCACCTACCTCGGCGTCGAGCCCTACACCGAGCCGGTGCCGGTCTTCCCGACCTGCCACTACGCGATGGGCGGCGTGCCCACGACCATCGACTCCGAAGTCCTGCAGGACAACGACACCACCGTGCCGGGACTCTTCGCCGCCGGCGAGGTCGCCTGCGTCTCGGTCCACGGCTCGAACCGTCTGGGCACCAACTCGCTGCTGGACATCAACGTCTTCGGCAAGCGCGCCGGCATCGCCGCGGCCGAGTACGCCGCCGAGGCCGACTTCGTCGAGCTGCCGGAGGACCCGACCCGCGGCGTCGAGGCCATGCTCTCGACCGTCCGCGACGGCGACGGCGGCGAGCGGGTGGCCACCATCCGCGCCGAGCTGCAGGAGACCATGGACGCCAACATGCAGGTGTTCCGCTCCGAGAAGACCATCAAGGAGGCCCTCGGCATCATCGAGAACCTCCGCGAGCGGTACACGAAGGTCCAGATCCAGGACAAGGGCAAGCGCTTCAACCTGGACCTGCTGGAAGCCGTGGAGCTCGGCTTCCTCCTGGACCTGGCCGAGGTCATGACCGTCGCGGCCCTGCACCGCGAGGAGTCCCGCGGCGGACACTTCCGCGAGGACTTCCCGGACCGCGACGACGAGAACTTCATGCTGCACTCGATGCTCTACAAGGACCCCGAGGCGGTCACCGAGGGGACCCAGGGCATCCGCTTCGAGACCAAGCCGGTCGTCTTCACCCGTTACGAGCCGATGGAGCGTAAGTACTGATGAGCACCACCACCGAAGCCGCCGAGCCCGCCTCCACGGTCGACCTCCCCGAGTCCACCGGCGGCGGCATCACGACCTTCGACATCACGCTGAAGGTCCGCCGCTACATCCCGGAGTTCTCCGACGAGGCCCGCTGGGACGAGTGGACCATCACCATGCAGGGCACCGACCGCGTGCTCGACGCCCTGCACAAGGTCAAGTGGGAGCTGGACGGCTCGCTGTCCTTCCGCCGGTCCTGCGCCCACGGCGTCTGCGGCTCCGATGCCATGCGCATCAACGGCCGCAACCGGCTGGCCTGCAAGACGCTGCTGAAGGACCTGGACACCTCCCAGCCGATCACTGTGGAGCCGATCAAGGGTCTGCCGGTCGAGAAGGACCTGATCGTGGACATGGAGCCGTTCTTCCAGTCCTACCGCGAGATCATGCCCTTCATGATCGCCAACTCCCCGGCGCCGTCCGCCGAGCGCTACCAGTCCCCGGAGGACCGCGAGCGCTTCGACGACACCACCAAGTGCATCCTGTGCGCGGCCTGCACCTCCTCCTGCCCGGTCTTCTGGACCGACGGGCAGTACTTCGGTCCGGCCGCCATCGTCAACGCGCACCGGTTCATCTTCGACTCGCGCGACGACGCCGGCGACATGCGCCTGGAGGTGCTCAACGACAAGGAGGGCGTGTGGCGCTGCCGCACGACTTTCAACTGCACCGACGCCTGCCCGCGCGGCATCGAAGTCACCAAGGCCATCCAGGAGGTCAAGACGGCCATCCTGACCCGCGCGGCCTGAGCTCTCGAGGCACAGCGCGCCCGCACGACGAGGGGCGGGGTCCCGCCGGCACATACGCCGGAGGGGCCCCGCCCCTCGTGCGTGCCGGCCGGTCGGGCCGGCCCTCTGATCACAGATGTCGTCGGGCTATGGCGCCACGCCATCTCACAGCCCCGCGACGTGTCAGGCGCGCGCGGTCGGCTCCTCGCGGCGGCGGTCGCGTTCCGCGGCGGCCACGGCGCCCCAGGCGGCGGCGAGGAGATACACCAGGGAGAACAGGAAGAAGTAGAAGAACAGCCCCAGCACCGTCGTGAAGGGCACCAGGATCGGGTTGGCCGTCGTGCTGGCCAGCAGCTCCGCGGAGAGCACGCGCAGCAGCGAGGCGCCGACGCCGGCGATGAGCGCCGCCTGCCACAGCGCCCAGACCGGGATCACGATCCGTGAGGCCACACGCATCAGCAGCACGGCGACCAGCACGTCCAGCACGAAGGCCGCGGCCAGGGTCAGCCACCGGGCCAGCAGCTGCTGGGCGCCGTCGTCGCCCCACCCCACCAGATCCATCACCGCCTCCAGCAGTCCCGAGGCGATGATGCCCATGGCCCCGGCGGCGAGCAGCATGGTGCCCAGGACGAGCATGATCCCCAGGTCGCGGATCTTGACGAACAGCACGTTCTCGGCCATCAGCGGCCGGTCGAAGATGCTGCGGATCCCGGACCGCAGCCCGTGCACCCAGCTCAGCGAAGTCACGATCATCGCGATCAGCGAGATGATCAGCGTGGAGCTCAGCCCACGGGTGGAGAAGAGCTGCTCGGGGGTCGCCAGCCCGCCGGAGCCGACGTCGACGACGCCCGGCAGGACCGTGTTGACCGAAGTGGTGATGAGCTCCTGGATCTCGGCATCGCCGCCGACGACGAGTCCGGTCACCGCGAAGCCGGCCACCACCGCCGCCGCGACCGAGAAGAACATCATGTAGGCGGCGCCGGCCGCCATCACCGTGCCGTAGCGGAAGAGGAAGAGGTTGACCACCCGCATGCCGCGGGTCAGGTCGACGCGGGCGTAGGCCCAGGCGATCCAGGCGCCCAGCCGCGCGCCGGGGCCGGCCTCCTCGTCACGCGCCCGACGGCGGGCCTCGCGGGTCCGGTGCTCCCGCTCACGCAGCGCGGCCAGATCCAGCGGGTGGATCATCGGCTCGATCTCCGGGCTGCGGTCGAGCCGGTGCAGCGCGGCCCGGATCCGCCCGGCGGCCCCGCTGGGGCGCTCGGCGGGCTCCTCGGGCCGGCGGGCGCGGGTCATCGCGGCGAGTCCCCCACGCGCCGGCCCGTCACGGTCGGCCCTTCAGGAGGAGGCCGGCAGGAAGCCGACCTTACGGTAGACCTCGGCGAGCACCGGCGCCGCCGTCGCCCGCGCCTTGGCCGCTCCGGTCGCCAGCAGGGCGTCGAGCTGGGCCGGGTCGTCGAGCAGCTCGAGCGCCCGGTCGCGCACCGGGCCGACGGCGGCGACGACGGCCTCGGCCAGATCGACCTTCAGATGCCCGTACATCGACCCGGCGTACTCGGCCTCCAGGGTCTCGACGCTGCGGCCGGTCACCGCCGAGAAGATGCTCAGCAGGTTCGACACCCCCGGCTTGGCCTCCGGGTCGAAGCGGATCTCGGCACCGTCGTCGGTGACGGCGGACTTGATCTTCTTCGCGATCTTCTTGTCGGTGTCCATGATGTTCAGCAGCCCGTTGGGCGATTCGGCCGACTTCGACATCTTCGCCGTGGGCTGCTGCAGGTCGTAGACCCGCGCCCCGACCTCGGGGATGAAGGGCTCTGGCACCCGGAAGGTCTCGCCGAAGCGGTGGTTGAACCGCTGGGCCAGGTTCCGCGCCAGCTCCACGTGCTGCTTCTGGTCCTCGCCGACCGGCACGCCGTCTGGCTGGTAGAGCAGGATGTCGGCTGCCATCAGCATCGGGTAGGTCAGCAGTCCGACGCCGGCGTGGTCGGCGCCCTGCTTGGCCGACTTGTCCTTGAACTGCGTCATCCGCGAGGCCTCGCCCATGCCGGTGATACAGGTCAGCACCCAGGCCAGCTGGGCGTGCTCGGGCACGTGGGACTGGACGAACAGCGTGGAGCGCTCGACGTCGATGCCGCCGGCGATGTACTGGGCGGCGGTGTTGCGCGTGCGGGTGCGCAGCTCCTCCGGCTCGTGCGGGACGGTGATCCCGTGCAGGTCCGGGATGAAGAAGAACGCGTCGTACTGGTCCTGGGCCTTCACCCAGTGCAGCAGCGCGCCGACGTAATTGCCCAGATGCAGCGAGTCCGCCGACGGCTGCATGCCGGAGAGCACCCGGTGCTCCTCGCCGACGCCGACCAGCTCGGTGCTCGGGCCTGTCGTCCCCTCAGTCATGGTCTCCTCGTGGAAGGATCGCGTCCGGCCCGCGGCCGGATCAGTCTCAGTGCGGTCAGAGTATCAAGGGCACGATCGCCGTCGGCCCGGGCGTTCACTCGTCCAGGCCGAGGGCGAAGCCGGCCTCGAGGTCCTGGTTCGAGTAGGTGCGGAAGGCCAGCATCGTCTCGGTGTCGCGGATCGCCTCGACTCTGGAGATGCGGTCCGGGATCAGCGTGGCCAGCTGCTCGAAGTCGGGCATCTCCGCCATGGCCACCAGGTCCCAGTCGCCGGTGACCGAGTACACCGAGCGCACGCCGTCGATGTCGGCGATCTCCTGGGCGGCCTCGGGGATGCGGTGCGGATCGGTCCGGATCATCACGAAGGCGGTCACCATGTCAGGCTCCTCACTGGGCGGGACAGAACGGAAGTCAGCCTACGGCAGACGGTAGTCGACGACGAGCGGGGCGTGGTCGGACCAGCGCAGCGAGTAGTCCAGCGCCCGGTCCACCACGGACTTCTCGGCCCGCTCGGCCAGCCGCGGCGTGGCCATCTGGTAGTCGATGCGCCATCCGGTGTCGTTGTCGAAGGCCTTCCCGCGGTACGACCACCAGGTGTAGGGCCCCTCGACCTCGCCGGCCAGCCGCCGGGCGACGTCGACGTAGCCGACCTCGTCGCCGAAGTAGGCGTCGAAGAAGGCCCGCTCCTCGGGCAGGAAGCCGGAGTTCTTCCGGTTGCCCTTCCAGTTCTTGATGTCCAGCTCGGTGTGGCCGACGTTCATGTCGCCCACCACCAGCACGTGCTCGGCGCCCTCGGCCAGGGCCGGCAGCGTGTCGCGCATGTGCTGCAGGAAGCGCATCTTGTGCTCCTGCTTCTCGGTGCCGACTTCGCCGGAGTGGACGTAGACGCTGGCCACTGTCAGCGTCGACCCGTCGCCGAGGGTGAAGTCGGCCTCGACCCAGCGGCCCTGGTCCTGCGGGTGGCCGTCGCCGATGCCGCTGCGCACCGCCGCGGGCTCGCTGCGCGAGAGGATCGCCACCCCGGCGCGCCCCTTGTCGGCGGCCTCCTCCTCATGGATGTGCCATTGCTGGCCGGTGGACTCGCTCATCTCGGCCACCAGCTTCGTGAGGATCTGCTCGTTCGCGCGGACCTCCTGCAGGGCCAGCACGTCGATCTCCCGGTCGGCGAGCCACTCCCCCATGCCCTTGCGGGCCGCGGCGCGGATGCCGTTGACGTTCACCGAGGCGATGCGGGTGACGCCGTCGTCCTTGAGGTCCACGATGCGGTGGGGGTGCTCGCCGAAGTCGCTGGTCTGGTCGGTCACGTCGATCCTCTCGTCGCAGGTGCGGGCTGGGCCGTCAGGGTGTGCAGAGCGTACCGGGCGGTCCGGGCGTGCCGTCATTCGACGACGTCGCCGGAGATGGTCTCGGGGCCGTCGCCGCGGCGCCGGCCCCGCCGCTCGTTCCCGGACGCTCCGCGGTCCTCCTCCGCGGACGCGCCGGAGTCGGCGGAGGAGGCTCCGGACGGGCCGGAGCCGCCGAGCACGTCGGCGAGCATGTCCCGGCCGTTGTGCGCCGTGGTCTCGATGGTGTCCAGGGCCCGCTCGGCCATCTCCAGGTCGGCCTCGGATCCCTTGGCGAGCTCCTGGGCGACCACTCGGCGCTGGACCTGGACGATCTTCAAGGAGTGGTCCAGCTTCATGTTCCGCTGGTGGGCGTCCTCATCGATGATCGCAGTGCCGCCGCCCTCGGTCGTGCGGCGGGCCGCGGCGTCGGCCCGGGCGGAGTCGAGGGTCTGCCCGACCTTCTGGGCGCCGCGCCGGACGGAGAACACCAGGATGCCGGCCAGCACCAGCCAGGCGCCGGAGATCACCACGATGATCCAGCCGATGACGTCGTTCTGGTTGGCCGCGAAGACCAGCGCGACCAGCAGCACGGTGACCATCACCGCGAAGGTCAACCCGGAGGAGCGCCGTCCGAAGCTGCGGGCCGCGTCCTGCGGCCGCGAGGTGCTCTGCTCGCCGGAACCGGTGGAGCCGTGCTGGTCGCCGCCGTCGGCGGCACGATCGATCGAACCCATGGTCCCGATTATCCCCGCCCGTCGGCATCGATGGCGAATCGACCGACCGGGCGGGAGTCGGCTCCGCCGCGGCTCACAGCCCCTGAGGCGAGGCCGACGGCGGGCCGCCCGGAATGGCGTCCGCGGACGCGAGGTTGTCCTGGACATGACGTCATCCTCTCCAGCCCGAGGGACGTCGGCCGCCGGGCCCGGGTCTCCGACCGGCGCCTCCGGCGCCTCCGGCACGGCCGACGCCCACCCGCTGCGCACGATGCTCACCCTGCTGGCGCCGCTCTTCGCCTCACTGATGAGCATCAGCATCGTCAACGTCGCGCTGCCGGCGATCGAGCAGTCGCTGCAGACGACCTCGTCGGCGCTGCAGTGGGTGCTCTCCGGCTACGCGCTGGCCTTCGGCGTCATCCTGGTGCCGGCCGGCCGCGCCGGCGACCTGTGGGGCCGAAGGCTGTTCTTCCTGCTCGGCACCGGCGTGTTCGGCGCCTCCTCGGTCCTCGCCGCGGCCGCGCCCGACGCGCTGGTGCTCAACGCCGCGCGGCTGCTGATGGGCCTGGGCGCCGGCCTGCTCGTCCCGCAGATCATCGGGATGATCCAGCGACTGTTCACCGGCGCCGCCCGCGGACGGGCCTATGGACTGATGGGCACGGTGATCGGTCTCGGCGTCGCCGCCGGACCGACGATCGGCGGGCTGATCATCGACGCGGCCTCCACCGAGGTCGGCTGGCGCGTGACGTTCCTGATCAATGCGCCGCTGACCGGCGTCGCCCTGGTGCTGGCGCTGCTCTGGCTGCCGCGGGGCGCCGCGGCCCCGTCCAGCTCCGCGACGCCGGAGGCGGCCGCCCAGACGACGGCCGAGACGACCGCGCCGGCCGCGCCGGCCGCGCGGACGGTGCGGGCTGCGCGGACTGCCGGACCGGGGCGACGGTCCGGGCTGCGCGCCCTCGACCCGATCGGAGTGCTGCTGCTGGCGGCCGCCGTCGTGCTGGTCATGCTGCCGTTCATCCAGTTCCGCAGCCCCGCCGGGATGCTGCTGGGGCTGGCCGGCCTGGTGCTGCTGGGGCTGTGGATCGGCTGGGAGCACCGGCTGGGCCGCCGGGACCCGGAGGCCCCGATGGTCGACCTGGCGCTCTTCGCCGTGCCCGGCTACACGGTGAACACCACAGTGCTGGCGCTGTACTTCGCCGGCATGCCGGCGACCTGGGCGGTGGTCGCCGTCCATGTGCAGGAGAGCCTGGGGCATTCGGCGCTGACCGCCGGGCTGGTGACGCTGCCCGGAGCGGTGATGGTCATGCTGCTCTCCTCGGCCGTGGGGCGCCGGGTGGATCGGGCCGGCCCGCGGCTGATGGTCGTCGGCACGGCGCTCGCGGCGATCTCGATGCTGGCCCTGGCCGGCGCGGCCTGGCTGCTGGGCCGCGGCGACGGCGGGCTCTGGATGATCGCGCTGCCGCTGGCCGTCAACGGCGTCGGCCAGGCGATGATCATCCCCAGCGCCCAGACGCTGTCCATGCGTCAGGTGCCGGTGCGGATCGCCGGCGCCGCCGGAGGCGTCGCCCAGACGGCCCAGCGGCTGTTCACCGCGCTGGGCATCGCCGTGGTCACTGCGGTGTACTTCGGCGTCGGCGCCGCGCAGGACGCCGACGCCGGCGCGGTGGCCGCGGCCTCGACGATCGCGCTGTTCAGCCTGGCCGCCCTGGCCGCCGCCGTGGTGGCCGCCCGCCGGCACCAGGCCGCCGGCGGGCTCAGCGCAGCCGCGTGACGTTCCGGACGTCCTTCTCCAGCACGTACTTGGGCCGATCGGCGAAGATCCGGGCGCGCTCCTCGGACTCCTCCCAGGCGCGCTCGGCGGCGTCGAACTCCTCCGACGTGCCGAAGCGGCTGACGAACCAGGTCAGCACATCCCGCTCCGCCGACAGCCAGACGGACTCCACGGTGAAGCCCTGCTCCTCGCGGGCGGGGAACACCTCGGTGCGCAGGAAGTCGACGAACTCGTCGACGAGCGCCGGATCCAGCACGTAGCGGCGCATGACAGTGGTGCGGCGGGTCTCATCGAGGCCCGCAGTGGTCTGCGGCAGGTCGCTCATGTCTCTCCTCGCCGGCGTCGGGGTGACGCCGCATGCGGCGCCGGATGCGACGCCAAGGGTGATGGTTCGGCGGGACGGTCCTCGGGCGCTGCGGGACCTTCGCGCCTCGCGGCGCCGCGCCCGCGGCCCACGGCCATTGTACGGAGCCGCGAGCCCCACGTCAGCGGCTCGCCGCCGAGCTACGCCGGAGTCTCTCCCGACCCCGCCCGCCGAGTGCGGGGAGGCTCGGTGCGTCGGGATCCGAGCGCCTCGAAGGCGGCGGCGACGCGCAGCAGGGCGACGTCGTCGTGGGCCCGGCCGGCGAAGGTCAGCCCCACCGGCATCCCGGTGTCGGCCATCGTGCCCATCGGCACCGTCACCGTGGGGATGCCCAGATGACGCCATACGAGGTTCCCGTTGGCCACCCAGACGCCGTTGCGCCAGGCGAGCTCGGCGGAGGCGGGGTTCCGGTCCGCGTCCGCCGGGCCGACGTCGGCCATCGCCGGGAAGGCCAGCACGTCCAGACCCTGGTCCTCCATCCACTGCTCGAGGTCGGCCTCCCGCGTCCGGACCAGCCCGCGCAGCCCCTCGGCGAGGTGCGGGATGTCCTCCATCCGCAGGCCCGGGTGCTCGCGCAGGACCTGGGGATAGGCCGCGATGTCGTCGTCGAATCCGTCGTAGCGGTCCGGCAGCGCGCCCTCGGGATGCGGAGAGATCCGCGCACCGTCGACGTCGGCCAGCCGGTGCAGCCGCGGGTCGCCGTTGGCGGCGAGGAAGTCGTCCCAGGCCCAGGCGGAGAGTTCGCGGATCTCGCGGGCGAGGTACGCGCGGGAGACCAGCCCGCGGGAGGCGATCGTCGGCGCCCCCGGCCGGTCGCCCTCGTAGTTGGTCACCACCGGCAGGTCGGTCAGCCGCACGTCGGCGCCATGCCCTTCGAGGTCCCGGCGGGCGGCCTCCCAGAGCTCGAGGACGCTGGCGCGGGTGGTCACCGGCCGGCCGGTGGAGCCGCCGATGCCGGTGACCCCGTGCGCATCGGGCGCGGAAGTGCCGGCCTCAGGGTCGGCGTTCAGGTACATCCCCGGCGCCCCGATGCGCAGCCCGTCCAGGACGGCGACAGCCTCCTCGGCGGAGTTCGGGCGCAGCGCGGTGAACGTCGACGGACGCACGGTGCTGGCCCGGGGCAGGTCGATCCACGGCTGGACGCGCCAGAAGTCGCCGCGGGTCTCGGCGTCGTCGACGACGATGACGTCGAGCAGCTCGAGCATGTCGGTCATCGTGCGGGTGTGCGGGACCACCACGTCCATCGTCGGCACCAGCGGCCAGTTGCCGCGGACGGAGATCATGCCCCAGGACGGGGTGTAGGCGCAGAGCCCGTTGTGCGAGGCCGGGGCCCGCCCGGAGGACCAGGTCTCCTCGGCCAGGCCGAAGACTGCGAAGCTCGCCGCCGTCGCGGTGCCGGATCCGTTCGAGGAGCCGGAGGCGAAGGCCGAGGTGAGCCAGTCCTGCGAGTAGGGGCTCTCGGCCCGGCCGTGCAGCCCGCGCTGCATGCCGCCGTTGGCCATCGGCGGCATGGTGGTCAGCCCGATCAGCACCGCCCCGGAGGCGCGCAGCCGTTCCACGGTGAAGGAGTCCCGCTGCGCGATGAGCTCGGCGAATGCCGGCGACCCCGCCGAGACCGGCAGCCCGGCGGCCTGGTAGCTGTCCTTCGCCGTGTACGGGATGCCCTCGAGCGGACCGCGCGCCTCGCCGGCGGCGCGTCGAGCGTCCGAGGCGCGGGCCTCGGCCAGCACCGCCGGATTGAGCACCGGGACGGCGTTGAGTCTCGGGCCCGACCGGTCATAGGACTCGATGCGCGCCAGGTGGGCGCGCACCAGCTCCTCGCTGGTGGTCTCGCCGTGCTCCAGCGCCGCGCGCAGCTGCGGGATCGTCGCCTCGACGACGTCGAATCCTGCACTCATCCCCGCACCTCGCTGTCCGCGCCGTCCGCGCCGTCCGCGCGTTCTGCGCCGCGCGCCCGCGGCTGCTGCTGGGTGATGCAGTGGATCCCGCCGCCGAAGCGCAGGATGTCGCGGGCGTCGACCAGCTCCACCCGACGGTCCGGATAGGCCTCGGCGAGGATCGCCGCGGCCTGCTCGTCGTGCGGGTCGTCGTAGCTGCAGAGCACCACCACCCCGTCGGCGACGTAGTGGTTGATGTAGGTCCAGTCGACGAACTCCCCCTCGTCGCGGAGGGTGCGCGGGGCCGGCACGTCGATGATCCGCAACGGCCTGCCGTCGGCGTCGACCGCGCCCTCCAGCACCTCGCGCATCTGCCGGGTGACCTCGTGGTCGGGGTGGGCCGGGTCGTCCTGGCGGTGCAGCAGCACCGCGCCGGACGGCGTGAAGCAGGCGAACATGTCGACGTGCCCGCGGGTGCCGAACTCCTCGTAGTCGCGAGTCAGCCCGCGCGGGAACCAGACGGCGTGGCGGGTGCCCAGTCGTGCGTGGATCTCCTGCTCGATCTGTTCGGCGGTCAGATCGGGATTGCGGTCCGGGTCGCACTGCACGGTGCGAGTGAGCAGCACGGTGCCGCGGCCGTCCACGTGGAAGGCTCCGCCCTCATTGACCAGCCGACTGCCGATCCGTTCGACGCCGGCGGGCCCGGCCATCGCGGCGCCGACCTGCGCATCCCGCTCGTGCGGGGCCCAGGGCTGGTCGCCCCAGCCGTTGAAGAGCCAGTCCACGCCGAGCACGTCACCGGCGGCGGTGTGCACGAAGGTCAGTCCGATGTCGCGCATCCACGCGTCGTCGAGACAGACGGGCAGGATCTCGGCGACCTCGCCCAGCGACTGCCGGGCGACGTCGGCGTCGGCGGGGTCGGCCACCACAGTCACCGGTTCGGCGGCGGCGATGGTGCGCGCCACGCGGGTCCAGGCCCGCCGTGCCCGGGCCAGGGACTCCGAGCTCTGCGGGCCGAAGGTCTCGTTGGCCGGTGGGAACGCCATCCAGGTGCGGTCGTGCGGTGCCCACTCCGGGGGCATGACCGTGACGGCGGCCGTCGAGGACGGGGCGGGCGAGGACGGGGCGGTGGAGGTCATGGGGCTCTCCTGCAGTCGGCACGGGACGGTGCGTGCCGCGATGAGGTCGGGGACGAGGACGGGGAGGGCGACGGCGCCGCGAGCAGAGCCGGGCGATGACCAGTGTGCCGCGGCCCGCGCCGCTCAGACGGTCAGGTGTTCGGACGTCTCGAAGCGGCGGCGGAAGAACTCCGGACGACGCCGGTGCTGGTAGAGCATCGCGGCCACGCCGAGCACGAAGATCAGCACGCCGAGGATGAAGACCAGCCCGACTCCCCCGATCTCCGACCCCGAGCCGTAGGCCGGGTCCATCGAGTCCCAGGCGGTCTGGAAGAAGAAGATCAGCAGCAGGACCCCGCCGACCAGCGGGGCCGCGAGCTTGGAGAGGAACTCCCGCACCGAGCGGGTCGCCTCGTGACGGAAATACCAGACGCAGGCCAGGGCCGTGACGCCGTAGTAGAAGCAGACCATCATCCCCAGCGTGGTGATGGTGTCCCAGAGGACGTTCTCCGAGACCACGCGCATCACCGCGTAGAAGACCGAGGCGATGAGCACCGCGACGATCGTCGCGTAGGCGGGGGTCTGGTGCTTCGGGCTGATCCGGGCGTACTTCTCGCTCAGCGCTCCGTAGTGGCCCATGGCCAGCATGGTGCGCGCCGGGGAGAGCATCGTCGACTGCAGCGAGGAGGCCGAGGACGAGAGCACCGCCAGGGAGATGAGGATCGCAAAGGGGCCCATCACGGGTCCCGAGAGGGCGGCGAAGACGTTGCCCTGGATCTCCGGGTTGCCGAGGCCGTGCTCTCCGGTCGAGACGCCGGCGTAGGCCAGCGTGCCCAGGGTGACCAGCGTGTAGAGCCCGACGACGACCAGGATCGTCAGCACTGCGGCCCTGCCCGGCGTCGTCGTGGTGCCGCGGGACTCCTCGTTCATCGTCAGCACCACGTCCCAGCCCCAGTAGATGAACACCGACAGCGAGATGCCGGCGGCGAAGGCCGAGAAGGAGGAGACGCCGAGCGGGTTGAACCATTCCCAGGACAGCCGCGTGGCGTCGAAGGCGGTGCCGTCGGCGACGTGCCCGAAGGCGGCGACGGCGAACCAGACGAGCACCAGCACCTGGAACGAGACCAGCACGTACTGCACCGTCTTGGTCGCCTCCATGCCGCGGCAGGAGATCCAGGCGGCGGCCGCCATGAAGACCAGGCAGGTGAGGATGTTCACCGGCACGTTGCGCGTCAGCTCGGCGATCTGCTCGACGCCGGCGAGCTGACTCAGCGCCAGGTAGAAGAAGTCCACGGCGATGCCGGCGAGGTTGGAGAGCACCAGGATGGTCGCCGCGAGCAGGCACCAGCTGCCCATCCAGCCGATCCAGGGGCCGAAGGCCTTCGAGGCCCAGGTGAAGGTGGTGCCGGAGTCGGGCATGGCACGGTTGAGCTCGCGGTACCCGAGAGCGACGAGCATCATCGGGATGAAGCCGACGATGAGCACCGCCGGCAGGTGCTCGCCCACGGCGGAGGCCGTCGGGCCGAGGGCGCCGGAGAGCGTGTAGGCCGGGGCGATCGTGGACACCCCGATGACGACGGCGCCGAGCGCGCCGATCGCGCCGCGGCTGAGCCCCTTGCTGTGGTCGGTGTCGCGGCCCGTTCCGTCGACGGCCCCTCCGGGGCCGGAACGGGGGTCGGTGCTGGTCTGCTGGGTCATGGTCCTTCTCCTCCCTCAGCGGGCGGTGCCCGCCGGGGGCGCCGTGACGGCGTCCCCTGGAGCATGGGCGATGTGATCGGTCTCGAGGGTGTGGTCGGTCTCGTGCTCGTGCCGCGGCATGACGATCATCGGGATCGGCAGCCGGCTCAGGATCCGGGCGGCGACGGTCCCCAGGAAGAGGCGCCGTCGTCCGGCCAGCCGGGAGGAGCCCATGAGCAGCAGCGCCCCCTGCGGCCAGTCGACGCGACGCACCGCCTGGGCGAGGGTCCGTCCGACGGCGACGACGGCCCGCGGAGTCTGCTCCGCGGCGTCGGTCTCGGTGTCGGCCCTCGTCTCGGCGCCGGCGTCGGGATGCGGGGCCGACTCGCCCGCCCGCAGCGTGACGTGCACGAGTTCGGCATCGAGCTGGTCCGCCCAGTCCGTGGCCGCGTCGACGACCTGGTGGCGGCCCGAGGTCCCGGAGACGGCGGCGAAGACGTCGGTGACGCCGTCGGTGCCGGTGTAGCCGGCCGGGGCCAGGGCCAGCGGGATCGGCGAGCTGTGCACCAGCGCCTCCACGGCCGGATGGGAGGTGATGCGGCCGGCGCCGACGCCGGAGCCGGTGACCAGCAGGTCGGCGCCGCGCTCCTCGGCGGCGGCGATGAGCCCTTCGGCCACTGAGGCGCCTCTGCGCACGAGGGCGGTGACGTCGACGTCGGCCGGGACCAGCTCCTCGGCCTCGCGGAGCCAGGCGGCTCCCTGGTCGGCGACGATGCCGGAGATGCTGCCCACCGGCGGGTAGACGGCCGTGAAGGGGTCGTCCTGCGTGACGATGAGGACGATGTCCAGCCGGGCGCCGGCGGCGCGGGCGAGGGCGGCGCCGAGCCGCACGGCGTCGCGGCTGCGCTCGTCGCCGCCGAAGCCGACGGCGATCCGGCGCAGCGGAGCATCCGACCGAGGGTCGGGCTGCGAGCCTGCGGGCGGCGCAGGATGGGGGCTGGCGTCGTGGGTCATGCTCTCCCTCTCGGCAGGGTGACGGCGGTATGGCGGCGGGGCGGCGACGGCGTCGCGTCCCGGGCTGGTGCGGGGTCGGGTCAGGCGGTGGCCGGCTCGGCGATCCGGGAGAGGACGTCGTCGGCGGCGCGGCGTCCCTGGCGCAGGGCGCCGTCGACGTGCTGGAAGCCCTCGGCGGCCAGGTCGGAGCAGGCCCAGTGCAGGGGTCCGACGGGCTCGCGCTGGTGCGCGCCGTAGCGGACGATGCCGCCCACGTCGAAGCTGGACGCGTAGGCGCCGCGGGTCCACTCCTCGGAGGCGAAGTCCGATTCGTAGTAGACCAGCGGCTCGCGGGCCTCTCCGCCCAGGTGACGGGCCAGCGACTCGAGGATCTGCGCTCGCCGCTCGGCCGCGGGCAGGGCGAACATCGCGTCGGCCTGCTCGTCGGAGATGAACGCGACCAGCGTCCCGCGCGGATCGCCGTAGTTGGTGTTGTCGTAGACCTCCTGGCAGATCTCCGCGGCGCCGAACCCGGTGCCGGAGAGGCCCTTCTCCCGCCAGAAGGGGCGGTCGTAGACGGCGTGGACCTTGATGACCAGGCCCATCGACTGGTGCTGGTGCATCTGCTGCTGCAGCAGCGGCAGCGGCGGCTCGAAGCTGATCCGCGAATAGAGCGTCGGCGGCACCGCCACGATGACCTGGTGGGCGCGGACGGTCAGCCGGTCCGACCAGACGGTCACGCCGGTGGCGTCGTGGGCGATGGCGCGCACCGGGGTCTCCAGGTGCACGGTGCCGGGCTCGAGCTGCTCGGCCATGGCCTGCGAGACGCCCTGCATGCCGCCGATCACGCGGCGGTCGAGGATGAAGTCCTCGTCGACCAGGTGGCTGAAGGAGCCTGCCGAGGCGGCCATGAGGACAGCCTGCAGCGCGGAGAAGGCGTGCTCAGGCTTGGTGATCATGCCTCCGGCCAGGAAGATCGCGATGTTCTCGCGGGCGGCGACGTCGTCGGTCTGCGCGCGCAGCCACTCGGCGAAGGTGACCGTGTCCAGCGCGCGGGCCTGCGGATGGGCCCAGGGACGCGCCGGGTCCATCGCGGCGGCGAGCTCGTCGAGGATCCCGATGATCCGCTCCATCTCCGCGACGGCGGCCTCCCCGGCGGGGAACATCGCGCCGGCGAACTCATGCCGGGAGCCGTCCGGGGCCAGGTAGACGCTGGCCCCCTCACGGTGCCGCGGGAAGGTCTCCAGGCCCAGCTCCTCGAGCAGGCCGAGCAGCTCGGTCTGGTCGGGCGAGACCCACTGGCCGCCGAGCTCCAGGAAGGCGCCGTCGATCTCCGCCGACCAGGTGCGGCCGCCCACGCGGTCCCGGGCCTCGAGCACGGCGACGCTGCGGCCGGCCTGCTCCAGGGCGCGCGCCGCCCGCAGCCCGGCGGGCCCCGCGCCCACGACGACGACGTCGCGCTCCAGGCTCTCGACGCTTCCGATGGTTCGAGTGGCTGACACTGTGTTCTCCTTCACGTATTAATGAACTATATTCATTAAGCGGCACGACGCGATGCTTGTCAACCCCGCCGCGGACGGACCGGCTGCTTCTAGACTGTGGAGGCGCCGCCCGGCTTCGCCGGACACCCCGGCGGATCATCGCCTGACATCTTCACCAGACCCCGGAGGACGACCACGTGAGCTCGGAGCAGAACCCGACGTCGGACGCCGCCGCCCGGAGCTCGAGCCCGAGCGCGCCCTCCGGCGAGGAGGGCGGCAGCACGCGCGGCCGCGGCCGACCGTCCTCGCCGGTGCTCTCCCGCTCGACGATCACCGCCGCAGCGATCCGGATCGTCAGCACCCGGGACTACCGCTCCCTGACCATGGCCGGTCTGGCGCGCGAGCTGGGCGTGTCCACATCTGCGCTCTACAACCACGTCAGCTCCAAGCGCGACGTGCTGGTGCTCATCCAGGACCGGCTCAACGAACAGATCGACTGCACCGGCTTCGACACGCTGGACTGGCCGGAGGCGCTGCGCGTCTGGGCGCGCTCCTACCGGGACTGCTACATCCGCCACACCGCGCTCATCCCGATCATGGCGGTCCTCCCCGTGGCCGACGCTCCGCAGTCGCTGCAGATGTACGAGCGCGTCACCGGCGCCCTGGAGGACGCCGGCGTGCCGGGGGCGGAGGCTGTGGACCTGATCGTCGGCGTCGAGGCGCTGGTCTTCGGCGCCGCCTACGACGCCTCGGCCCCGGCGGACATCTTCGACCCGGGCCACCGGGCGGACCTGGCCCCGCGATTCGCCGCGGCCGCGGCCGCCCGCGGATCCGACGCCCGCGAGGTGGCCGACCACGCCTTCGAGCTCACACTGGACGCGCTGATCGACGGACTGCGCCGCCGCATCGAGCGAGGAGATCCCTCCCGCTGACGCACCGGTCCGCGGGCCTCAGCCGTCCAGCGCGTGCATCACGTGCTTGACCCGGGTGTACTCCTCCAGCGAATAGACCGAGAGGTCCTTGCCGTGCCCGGAGGCCTTGAACCCGCCGTGGGGCATCTCGGCCACCAGCAACAGATGGGTGTTGACCCAGACCGCCCCGAAGTCCAGCCCCCGCGAGACGCGCATCGCCGTGGAGTGATCGGCGGTCCACACGCTCGAGGCCAGCGCGTAGTCGACGCCGTTGGCCAGCCGCAGCGCCTCGTGCTCATCGGAGAACGACTGCACGGTCAGCACCGGCCCGAAGGTCTCCTCCTGGACCAGCGCGTCGTCCTGGGCCACGCCGGTGATGATCGTCGGCTCGTAGAAGAAGCCCTCCGACCCCTCGACGGGCCGACCGCCGGTGCGCACTGTCGCATGCGCCGGGACGGCGGCCACCCGATCGCGCACCGCGGCGAAGTGCCGCGCGTTGTTCAGCGGCCCGAAGTCGTTCTGCGACTCGTCCGCCCGACCGGTGGCCGTCGCCTCGGCGGCGGCGACCAGATGCTCGACCAGCTCGTCATGGGCCGACTCCTCGACCAGCACACGCGTCACCGCCGTGCAGTCCTGTCCGGCGTTGAAGGTGCCGAACTCCACCAGCTGCTTCGCCGCGGCGGGCAGGTCCGCATCGGCGAAGACCACCGCCGGGGCCTTGCCGCCCAGCTCCAGATGCGACCGCTTCAGCTCCTCGCCCGCCGCGGCACCCACAGCACGTCCTGCCCGCACCGAGCCGGTCAGCGCCACCATCGCCGCCGCCGGATGCCGGCTCATCAGCTCACCGGTGGATCCGTCGCCCAGGACGATGTTCACCACCCCGGCCGGGAAGATCTCGGCGATCAGCTCGGCGAGCACCAGCGTGGACTCCGGCGTCGTCTCCGCCGGCTTGAGCACCACGGTGTTGCCCGCGGCAAGAGCCGGGCCGAGCTTCCACACCGCCATCATCAGCGGGAAGTTCCACGGGGCGACCTGGGCGATGACGCCCAGCGGCTCCCGGCGCACATAGGAGGTGAATCCCTCCATATACTCTCCGGCGCCGCGCCCCTCGAGCAGCCGGGCGGCCCCGGCGAAGAAACGGAGCTGGTCCGCCCCGGCGGCCACCTCCTCCTCGGCGATGATCGCCTTGGGCTGTCCGGTGTTGCGATGCTGGGCCTCGACGAGCCGGTCGGCGTCCGCCTCGACGGCGTCGGCCAGGCGCAGCAGGCAGCGCTGCCGCTCCCCCGGCGTCGTCGTCGACCATCCGCCGAACGCCGCCTCCGCCGCGGAGAACGCGGCGTCGACGCCGGCGGACTCCGTGACCGGCGAGACCGCGACCTGCTCGCCCGTGGCCGGGTGCACCACCGGGACCTCGCCGCCGCCCGGCACGTCGACGAACGCGCCGTCGATGAAGTTCTTCAGCCGCTCCGTCATGGGGGCCTCCTGATCGTCGGTCGTTTTAATGATCAGGATTCATTTTAGGGGCGGGGAACGTGATCCGCAACACGCCGCCGTCGCCATCGGCGCCGAACGACCTGCCGGCCCGCCGACCCGCCCGGCGGAATAGCCTCCTCCGCACCGGGGTTGCCGCTGACGTGAAGACTCTCGGATTCCTCTCCTTCGGCCACTGGACTCCATCGCCGCACTCGGGCACGCAGTCGGCGAAGGAGGCGCTGCAGCAGTCGGTGGAGCTGGCCGTCGCCGCCGAGGAGCTCGGCGTCGACCAGGCCGCCTACCGTGTGCATCACTTCGCCCGCCAGCTGGCCTCCCCCTTCCCGCTGCTGGCCGCCGCCGGCGCGCGCACCGAGCGCATCGAACTGGGCACCGGCGTGATCGACATGCGCTACGAGAACCCCGCCTACTTCGCCGAGGACGCCGGCGCGGCGGACCTGATCAGCGACGGGCGGCTGCAGCTGGGCATCTCCCGCGGCTCGCCCGAGCAGGTCGTCGACGGCTGGCGACACTTCGGCTTCCGCCCGGCGGAGGACGAGTCCGACGCCGACATGGCTCGCCGGCACACGGTGGAGACGCTGCGTCTATTGGAGGGCACAGGCTTCGCCGAGCCGAATCCGCGGCCGATGTTCCCCAATCCTCCCGGGCTCCTGCGCGTGGAGCCGCACTCCCCCGGACTGCGCGAGCGCATCTGGTGGGGCGCCGGCTCCGACGCCACAGCCCGCTGGGCCGCCGCTCAGGGGATGAACCTGATGAGCTCGACGCTGAAGGACGATGAGACCGGCCAGCCCTTCCACGTCCAGCAGGCCGCGCAGATCCGCGGCTTCCGCGAGGAATGGGCCGCCCATGACCATGGCTTCACCCCGCGGGTGTCGGTCTCACGGTCGATCATCGCGCTGACCGATCGGCGCGACCGGGCCTACTTCCTGGGACAGCGGGACGCCCAGGATCAGGTGGGGATGCTCGACGAGACCACCCGGGCGATCTTCGGCCGGTCCTACATCGGCGAGCCCGACCAGCTCATCGAGGAGCTCGCCCGCGACGAGGCGATCGCCGAGGCCGACACGCTGCTGATCACCGTGCCGAACCAGCTCGGCGTCGACTACAACGCTCATCTGCTGGAGTCGATCATCACCCACGTCGCCCCGGGGCTCGGCTGGCGCTGAGCTCGGCCCGACGACGCCTCGCCCCGGGAACGACGACGGCCCGCCCACCAGTGCGGTGGACGGGCCGTCGTCGTGGCTCCGGGGCGTCGGGCGGACGCCGCACCCCGGCAGACCGCTATCGGATCAGCTCTGCACGTTCTGCGTCAGGTACGCCTTGACGTGCCCGTTGAATGCGGTGACCAGCCAGAAGATGCCGACCACGGCCCCGATCAGCCCCAGCAGCATCAGCAGCAGGTTCAGCCCGGTCGGATCCAGCAGCCCGGACGCTCCGACGAACAGCATCATGAGGGTGCCGAGGATGGCGAAGACGATGCCGAGCACACGGGCCCAGTTCTTGGTCTTGACCAGACCGAAGTAGATCAGCAGATACACGATCAGCCCGACCACCAGGACAGCTGCCGTGAAGGTGATGCTGCCGGCGACGGCGCCGTCGAGGTCGGCGTCGGTATACTGCATGCCCATCGTGTCGAACTGTTCCGCAGTCTGCTCGCGGGTCTGACCGGTGAACATCGGGATCATCGAGAGGACTGTGCCCACGACGAAGATCGCCAGGCTGAGCAGCGTCAGCTGCTTGAGTCGGCTGAACTTCCTCGGCTCGGCCATCGGTCCGCCGACGGCGGACGGGTCGTAGGGGTCGGTGCCGAATCGCGGGCCCTGCTGCGGCCCTCCCTCAGGTGGCTGTGTCATGGTTCCTCCTCCAGATTGTACTGTCTCGAATCTACCGTCCGACCCAGGCTGATCACCAGATTCGATGTCGGCGCGTCCGGCGGGGTCGGGATCCGCACAGCATGCCGAGGCACGACGACGCCCGGACCGCCTCGGCCCGGGCGTCGTCGCGCAGCGCGCTCACTCGTAGCGCAGCGCGTCGATCGGGTTCTTCTGCGCCGCCCGCGCCGCCGGCAGCGTGCCGGCGAGGAAGGCGATGACCAGGATCAGCGCGATGATGGCGATCAACGAGACCGGATCGAGGGCGAAGAGCGTCAGTCCGGCGACATTGCTCAACGGGCCGCTGACCAGCGCGGCGTTCGCCGCCAGCCCGACGCCCGCGCCGAGGCCGACGCCGATCACCGAGCCCATCACCCCGATCATCACCGCCTCCATGGAGAACAGGCCGAAGACCCGCCCGCGGCTCATCCCGAGCGCCTTCATCAGGCCGATCTCGCGGGTGCGCTCCTGCACCGACATCAGCAGCGTGTTGACGATGCCGAAGCTGGCCGCCAACAGCGCGATGAGCGCGAAGCCGCTGAGCACCCACGTGACAGTGTTGATGATGCCGCGGACCACGCCGAGCATGTCGTCCAGGGTCATCCCCATCAGCCCCTCGTCGGCGAGCTCGGACTTCAGCTCGTCCTCCTGGGCGGCGAGGTCCTCGACCTGGACCACGGCCTGGGCGTAGCTCTCCTCCTGCTCGACCTGGGCTCCGGAGCTCTGCAGCTCGTGGAGCTCCTCGTGCAGCGCCTGCGAGGGCATCGGCGAGCTGCCGATGCCGGCGAGGTCCTCCTCGGAGACGCCGACGACGGTGACCTCCACGGTCTGGACCTCCTGGGCCATGTCGCGCACGCCGACATCGACGGTCTCGCCGATCGCCGCCTGCGGGTCGGCTTCCTCGGCGTCCTCGGCGCCCTCGTCGAAGGCGGTCAGCCAGGACCGCGGCACGGTGATCTCGTCGGCCTCCGGGTCAGGGGTCTCGCCGGCGGCGAGCTCCATGGCGGGAGCGTCGGCCGGCGTGCCGAGTCCGTCCAGCGCGTACTGGGTGCCGTCGGAGATCTCGAGGTACTCCGGAGAGACGAAGACGATCGGGTCGACGGCGGTGACGCCGTCGAGCTCGGAGATGGACTCGACGTCCTCCTTGCTGAGCATGGACTGTCCGTAGCTGCCGGAGGGCCCGCCGGCCTCGCCGGCGTCGTACTCCTGGGGCCCGGCCTGGCCCTCGCCCATCGCCTGCTGGTCGGCGCCGGGCATCACGTACATCTCGTCGGTCTCGCCGAAGCCGGCGACCATGTCGTCGACGTAGCGGTTGATGCCGGCGCCGATGCCGGAGGTCAGGGTCAGCGTGAAGGCACCGATGACGATGGCGATCACCGTCAGGAAGGTGCGCATCTTGGACCGCATGGTGTTGGACAGTGCGGTCCCGGCGACGTCGACGGCCCTCATGCCGTTCCCTCCTCATCTGTGTCGCGGCCGCGGCGTCGGGGCTGCGACACCTCGTCGGCCGGCTGGTCATCGTCGGCGCCGCCGGCCCCGGCGGTCTCCGCGGAGTCCGGCGCCCCGGATCCCTCGGGGTCCCCGGAGTCTTCGACGGCGGCCCCTTCGGTGCGAGCCCGGCCGCGCACGCGGTCGCGGAAGGTGTCCCGCGCACGGTCCCGGGCACGCGAGGCCCGACGGCGGCCGCGGCGCAGGGGCGAGCCGTCCTCGTCCTGCTCCTCGTCCACCGCCTCGTCCGTCACCGTGTCAGCGTCCGCGGCATCCTGCGCGGCCGCCGTGCGGCTCCGCCCGAGCGGCTCGTCGGGATCGACGCCGAGCTGGTCCGGGTCGAAGGTGGTGTCGATATGCCGGTCGGCGAGCACGCCGTGCTCCTCGGCGACGATCTCGCCGTCCTGCATCTTCAGCCGCCGCTCGCAGCGGGCGGCCAGATCCTCGTCATGGGTGACGACGACCAGGGTGATGCCGTGGTCGCGGTGGAGGTCGAACAGGATGTCCTCGACGACCTCGCTGGTGGCCGAGTCGAGGTTGCCGGTGGGCTCGTCGGCGAAGATCACCGACGGGCGGTTCACCAGGGCGCGGGCGATGCAGACGCGCTGCTTCTGGCCGCCGGAGAGGTCTTTGGCCTTGTTCTTGGCCTTCTCGGCGATCTCCAGCTGCTCGAGCACCTCCATGCCCCGCCGGTGGCGGTCCCCGCGCGACATGCCGGTGATCTTCAGCGGCAGGGTGACATTCTCCAGCACGGTCTGGTTGGCATTGAGGAAGAACTGCTGGAAGACGAATCCGAAGGAAGCGTTGCGCAGCTGCGAGACGCGCCGCGGCTTCAGCTCCGAGACCGGCTCGCCGCCGAGCGCGACGACGCCGGAGGTCGGACGGTCGAGCAGGGCGAGCAGGTGCATGAGGGTCGACTTGCCCGAGCCTGACTTCCCTACCACGGCGACGGATTCGCCGTCGTGGATCTCGAAAGTCAGGCCCTTCAGGGCGTCGAAGCGTGCTGCTCCGCGCCCGTAGACCTTCACCAGGTTCTCCGTCTCGAGAACTGGAACGGACATGGTGGGGCGTCCTTTCGTGAACGTGCCGAGGGCTCCGCGAGCGCGGAGCACGATCCATCCCTCATCCTGCCGGATGAGGCGCTCCGATCCATCGCCCCTGAGGATGATCTCTCCCGCACACCTCTCCCCGACCCGAGTCCGGGGCGCCGACGCACGACGACGGGCGCGAACAGGCGGCTCGCCGCCCGGAATCCTGTGGCATGACCCTGGTCACGCCGCCGTCGCCGCCGTAGACTGCCGGGCATGCCCCGCCCTCTCCGCACCTCCGGTGCGTCCGCAGCCGATCCGCGCTCCGCGGCCGCCCCTGCCGGGCCCGCGGACGGATCAGATGCTGCCGAGGACGCGGCGATCGTCGCGACGGCGCTGACCAAGCAGTACGGGACCTTCACCGCCGTCGACGGGATCGACTTCCGCGTCGCCCGCGGCGAGTCCTTCGGACTGCTGGGGCCGAACGGTGCCGGCAAGTCGACGGCGATGCGGATGATCGCCGCCGTCGCCGCCCGCACCTCCGGCACGATGCGGGTCGCCGGCCTGGACCCCGAGCGGCAGGGTCCGGCGGTGCGCGCCCGACTCGGCGTGATCCCGCAGCAGGACAACCTGGACGAGGAGCTCAGCGTCCGCGAGAACATCATCATGTACGGCCGCTACTTCGGCCTGCCCCGGCGCTGGCTGCGCGCCAAGACCGCCGAGCTGCTCGAGTTCGCCCAGCTCACCGCCAAGGCCGGATCCCGGGTGGAGGATCTCTCCGGCGGGATGAAGCGCCGGCTGACCATCGCGCGCGCCCTGGTCAACGATCCGGAGATCCTGCTGCTCGACGAGCCGACCACCGGCCTCGACCCGCAGGCACGGCACATCCTGTGGGACCGGCTCTTCCGATTGAAGGAGCGGGGCACCACGCTGGTGCTGACCACCCACCACATGGACGAGGCCGAGCAGCTCTGCGACCGGCTCATCGTCGTCGACCAGGGCCGCATCATGGCCGAGGGCAGCCCGTCCGAGCTCATCCGCGCCCACTCCACCCGCGAGGTGCTGGAGCTGCGCTTCGGGATGGACCGCAACGCCGAGCTCGCCGAGCAGCTGGACACGCTGCTCGCCCCGCGCGCCGAGCCGCTGGGCTACAGCCACGTCGAGATCCTCCCCGACCGGCTGCTGGTCTACGCCGACGCCGCCGAGTCCGCACTGGAGGCCGTCCACACCGCCGGACTGCGCCCGATGACCTCGCTGGTGCGCCGCTCCTCGCTCGAGGACGTCTTCCTGCGGCTGACCGGCAGGAGCCTCGTTGAGTGACGCCAGTCCCGAGGGCGCCCCGGCCGCCGGCGTCGCCGCGCCTGACTCTCCGACCGCCGACAAGGACCGGCTGACCCGTCGCACCCGCCGGTTCGGCGCGCTGCACCAGGCCGAGCGGACGCTGCGCAGCATGCGCGCCTACGCCGGGGTCATCGTCACCAGTTCCGTCGCCGAGCCGCTGATGTACATCCTGGCCATGGGCCTGGGGCTGGGCCTGCTCGTCGGCGACGCCCCCGCGGTCGCGGAGCTCGGCGCGGAGTCGTACCTGATGTACATCGGCCCCGGCGTGCTCGCCGCGACTGTGGCGATGACCGCCGGCATCGAGTTCGCCTTCCCGGTGCTGGAGGGCTTCACCTGGCGCCGGCTCTACTACGGGGCCCAGGCCGCTCCGCTGACGCCGGGGCAGATCGCGTCCGGCCACATCCTCGCGGTCTGCGTGCGCTTCCTCTTCCATTCCGCCGTCTTCACCGGCGTGCTGGTGCTCGTCGGCGCGACGTCGTCGCCGCTGGTCTGGCTGCAGATCCTCACCGCGACGCTGGGCGGCCTGGCGCTGGGCGTGCCGATCATGGCCTACATCTCCATGCTGCGCGAGGAGAAGGGCCACGGCGCGCTGATCCAGCGCTTCGTGATCATGCCGCTGTTCCTCTTCTCCGGGACGTTCTACCCGCTGGAGAACCTGCCGGGCCCGCTGCAGGCGATCGGCTGGATCTCGCCGATCTGGCACGCCAACGAGCTCGGCCGGGTGCTCAGCTTCGACCAGCCGACCTCGCCGGCGATGATCGCCGCGCATCTCGGCTATCTCGTGGTGGTCACGCTGCTGGCCTGGTGGGCGACGGTGCACGTCTTCACCCGTCGGCTCGGCCTCGCCGAGTGGCGGGGCCGCACCCCCGGCGCCCGGGCCGACGCCCGCCGCGAGGCCCGGGTGGCCGAGCCGCGCGACGACGACGGGCCGGCGGGGCCGGCGCCGGTCGCCCAGTTCCGCACCGGGGCGGGCGCCGGCTGGTATTCGGGCAACATCCGGGCGGTCTTCGCCCGCGGGCTCTCGGCGATCCGGAACAACCGCGGCGTGCTGTTCGTCTCCGGCTTCCTGGAGCCGATCCTCTTCCTGACCTCCTTCGGGCTGGGGATCAGTCCGATGATCTCGGGCATCGAGGCGGAGCAGGCCGGCGTCGGGCAGGACGGCACGATCAGCTATGCGGCGTTCATCGCCCCGGCGCTGCTGGCCGTCTCGGCGATGAACGGGGCGATCTTCGACTCCACCTGGAACGTGTTCTTCAAGCTGAAGATCACCAAGCTCTTCCGCACGATGATGGCCACCTCGCTCGGACCGGTCGACGTCGCCCTCGGCGAGATCGGTCTGGCCCTCTTCCGCGGGGCGATCTACTCGGTCGGGTTCCTGGCGGTGCTCGTCGGCGCCGGGCTGGTCGACGGCGTCTCGGCGGTGCTGATGTGGGTCACCGCGCTGTTCATCGCGCTGGGCTTCGCCGCGGTCGGCATGGCGGTGACCTCGTTCTTCACCCGGTTCCAGCAGATGGACTGGATGATGATGGTGCTGATGCCGATGTTCCTCTTCTCCGCCACCCTCTTCCCCATCGACGTCTACCCCGCCGGCGTGCAGGCGCTGGTGCAGGCGATGCCGCTCTGGCACGGCGTCGAGCTGATGCGCGACATCGCCTTCCGCACCGGCGATGCGATGACTCTGGTGCACATCGGGTACTACGTGGTGATGGTCGTCGTCGGGCTGTCCGTGGCGACGTGGCGGATGCGTCGGCTCTTCCTGCGGTGAGCGGCGACGCGGTCGCCCGGTGCACCTCGCCGAGGACCGGGTGCAGCGCTTGGGGATTCAGTCCAGCAGCGCAGGATCGTCGAAGATCCCCGTGTAGGCGTTCAGCGCCGGCTGACCGCCCAGATGGGCGTACAGCACCGTCGAGTCGCGGGGGATCTCTCCGTCGGCGACCAGGTCGATGAGTCCGGCCATCGACTTCCCCTCATAGACCGGATCCAGGATCACGCCCTCCAGCTCGGCCGTCGTCCGCATCGCCTCGACGGTGGAGGCCACCGGCACTCCGTAGCGCCGACCGGCCCAGCCGGGGAGCACAGTGATCTCGTCGTCGCGCAGCGTGCGTCGCACGCCGATGAGCTCCGCCGTGTGCCGGGCGATCCGCTCGACCTGGTCACGGGTCTTCTCCGGCGTGGCCGAGGCGTCGATGCCGATGACCCGGCGCGGACGGCCGCCGGCATCCTCCAGCGCGGCGAACCCGGCGATCATCCCGGCATGGGTGGAGCCCGTGACCGTGCAGACGAGGATGGTGTCGAAGAAGACGCCGAGCTCCTCCTCCTGCACGGCGACCTCCTCGGCCCAGCGGGCGAACCCCAGACCGCCCAGACGATGCTCCGAGGCGCCGGCCGGGATGGGGTACGGCGTCCCGCCCTCGGCCTCGACCTCCTGGATCGCCTCCTGCCAGCTGGACCGGATGCCGATGTCGAAGCCGGAGGGATCCAGCCGCACGTCGGCACCCATCATCCGGGAGAGCAGGATGTTGCCGGCAGTCTCGTCGCCTGGCTGGTCCCAGTCCACCCAGCGCTCCTGCACCAGACGCGCCCGAAGGCCCAGATGGGCGGCGACCGCCGCCACCTGCCGCGTGTGGTTGGACTGGTGTCCGCCGATGGAGACCAGGGTGTCGGCTCCGGACTCGAGGATGTCGGGCACGAGGTACTCCAGCTTCCGGGTCTTGTTGCCGCCGAAGGCCAGGCCGGAGTTGACGTCCTCGCGCTTGGCCCACACGGAGGCGCCGCCGAGGCGACGACTGAGGCGATCCAGCGGATGGACCGGGCTGGGCCCGAAGGTGAGCGGGTGACGCGGGAAATCGCTGATGGCCATGGGGGACTCCTCCGTGCGCCGCGCGGGGCGATATGCGATATATGGGTCGAGTCATTCCACGCGGGCGCGCCGCGCCTGTCAAGGCGATCCCCGGCATTCCTCGGAGCGCCGGACGCGGCCCTCGGTCGGCTCCGAGGGGCCTGGTCGGCGCCGTCGCCCTGAGACGGCGCCGGTGAACAGACGTCGGCCCGGTCGAGAACCTCTCGGGCTCTCGACCGGGCCCATCGTCGGGGTCCGCGGACCTCGGGCGCTCAGCGCGTCAGCCGGCCTGCCGTTCGGCCGACTCGACCACGTTGGCCAGCAGCTCCGCGCGGGTCATCGGACCCACGCCCCCGGGGTTCGGCGAGTACCAGGAGGCCACATCCTCGATGCCGGGGGCGACGTCGCCGAAGATCGTCGCCTTGCCGGTCTCGGGATCCTCCTCGCGGGTCACGCCGACGTCGAGGACGATCACGCCGGGCTTGAGCACCTGCGGGTCGACCATGTGCTTCACCCCGGCCGCGGCGACGACGACGTCGGCCTGGGCCAGGTGCGTCTCGACGTCGCGGGTGCCGGTGTGGCACAGCGTCACAGTCGCGTTCACCTCACGACGGGTGAGCAGCAGCCCGATCGGCCGACCGATGGTCACCCCGCGGCCGACGACGACGACGTGCTTGCCGTCGAGGTCGAGGCCGTGGCGCTCGAGCAGGTCCAGGCAGCCCTGCGGAGTGCACGGCGGCGGGGACTGCAGCTCGCCGCGCACCGAGGCCACCAGCCGCCCGAGATTCGTCGGATGCAGGCCGTCGGCGTCCTTGTCCGGGTCCATGGCCTCCAGCACGCGCTGGGTGTCGATGTGACCCGGCAGCGGCAGCTGGACGATGTAGCCGGTGCAGGCGTCGTCGGCGTTGAGCGCGGCGATCTCGGCGAGCAGCTCCTCCTCGGAGATGTCGCCGTCGAGCTCGCGCTGGATCGAGCGGATGCCCACTTCGGCGCAGTCGCGATGCTTGCCGGCCACATAGGTCTGCGAGGCCGGGTCGGCCCCGACCAGCACCGTGCCGAGTCCGGGGACGACTCCGCGCTCCTTCAGCGCCGCGACCCGCTCGGTGAGCTCCTCCTTGAGCGCCTTCGCCGTGGCGCGGCCGTCCAGCACCTGCGCCGTCTGTGTGATCTGCTCGGCCATCACCACTCCTCCAGGCCCTCGTACAGCGGAAAGTCGGCGGCCAGCTGCTCCACGCGGGTGCGGAGCGCCGACAGCTCGGCGGCCGGGACGCCGTCCTCGGCGTGCTCGGCGCCGGTCTTGAGCACTTCGGCGATGATCTCGGCGACCTCGCGGAACTCGGCGTCGCCGAAGCCGCGGGAGGCCAGCGCCGGGGTGCCGATGCGCAGCCCGGAGGTGACCATCGGCGGACGCGGGTCGTTCGGGACCGCGTTGCGGTTGACGGTGATGCCGATCGAATGGAGCAGGTCTTCGGCCTGCTTGCCGTCCAGCGAGGAGTCGCGCAGGTCGACCAGCACCAGGTGCACATCGGTGCCGCCGGTGAGCACCGAGACCCCGTGGGCGGTGACGTCGTCGGACGTCAGGCGCTCGGCCAGGGTCTTCGCGCCGTCGACGGTGCGCCGCTGACGCTGCTTGAAGGCCTCGGAGCCGGCGATCTTGAAGGCGATGGCCTTCGCGGCGATCGCGTGCATCAGCGGCCCGCCCTGCTGACCCGGGAAGACCGCGGAGTTGAGCTTCTTCGCGTGCTCCTCCTTCGCCAGGATCAGCCCAGAGCGCGGCCCGGCCAGCGTCTTGTGCACAGTGGAGGTCACCACGTCGGCATAGGGCACCGGGTTCGGGTGCAGGCCGGCGGCGACGAGTCCGGCGAAGTGGGCCATGTCCACCCAGAGGATCGCTCCGACCTCGTCGGCGATCTCGCGGAAGGCGGCGAAGTCGAGCTGCCGCGGGTAGGCCGACCAGCCGGCGACGATCATGTCGGGCCGCTCGGCCAGCGCCTGCTCGCGCACCCTCTCCATGTCGATCATGCCGGTCTCCGCGTCGACCTCGTAGGCGGCGACCTCGTGGAACTTGCCCGAGTAGTTCAGCTTCATGCCGTGGGTCAGGTGGCCGCCGTGGGCCAGCGAGAGGCCCATCAGCTTGTCGCCGGGCTTGAGGAAGGCGGTCATCACCGCGACGTTGGCCTGGGCGCCGGCGTGCGGCTGGACGTTGGCGTACTCGGCGCCGAAGAGCTCTTTGACCCGGTCGAGGGCCAGGTTCTCGGCGACGTCGACGAACTCGCAGCCGCCGTAGTACCGGCGACCCGGATATCCCTCGGCGTACTTGTTGGTCAGCACCGATCCCTGGGCCTCGAGGACCGCTCGCGGCACGAAGTTCTCGGAGGCGATCATCTCCAGGGTCCCGCGCTGGCGGCCGAGCTCGGCGTCTATCGCCTGGGCGATCTCCGGGTCGACGTCGGACAGGGGCGCGGTGTTGACGTTGAGGGTGGGCTCAGCTGCAGTCATCGACGCGGTCTCCTCGCTGGGAAGGTCAGGGGGCGACGGCGGCACGACGCCGCGGACCCCCGCGCGCCTCGCCGAGGCCGCGCGCCGAGCCCGCTCCCGGATCCACGCCGGTGGGCATGATGCCCAGCGTGGTGCCGCAGTCCGCAGACAGTCTAACGCCGGAGGCGCCGCGCGACGGACGAATTCCGATGATGTCCGCACACCGGACGCCCCGCACGAGCCGGGCCCGCCCGGGACGCACTCCTCGCGCTCCCGCCGACCTCTCGGCCGTTCACCACCTCGTTGACATGTGTGGCGGCTCACAGTAGGTTTCCTCACACGTGTTAGGAGGATTCATGCCCCACCCCTCGACCACCAGGTCCATCACTCGTCGAACTCTGCTCGGCACCGGCGGGCTCGCCGCCGCGGGCGCCACGGTCGCGGCCTGGCCGCGGCTGACCGGCTCCGACATCCCCGGCCGCGGCGAGGACGTGCTGCGCGTCGCCATCCAGGGGACCACCCAGGATGCCGCCGCGCGACAGGACCTCGCGGACGCCTTCATGGCGGAGAACCCGGACATCCCCGTGCAGTTCGAGGCCATCCAGTCCGCCGACTGGGGCGGGTTCTTCACCAAGATCCTCACGATGGTCGCCTCGGGCACCGCCCCGGACGTGGTGTACCTCGCGACCGAGGGCGCCCAGCTCTTCGCCGAGCGGCTCGCCGAGCCGCTCGACGAGTGGATCACCTCCGAGGCTCCGCAGATGGTCGACTACTTCCAGGACGTCCACCCCGCGCTGGTGGAGGCCTTCATGTACCAGGGCAGCCTCTACGCGCTGCCGCTGGACTTCAACGCGGCGAACATGTACCTCAATCGGAACGCGCTGCAGCAGGCCGGCCTGGACTTCCCCGCGCCGGACTGGGGCGTCGACGAGTTCGAGGAGATGCTGCGCACCATGCAGGCGCAGTCGGCCGCGAACTTCGTGCCCTACTACTGGACCAACCGGCTCTTCGGCGGCATCGTGCCCTGGCTCTATGCCAATGACACCAGCATCCTCACCGAGGAGCGGTTCGACGGCGGCGACTGGCTCTGGGACACCTTCTACACGCCGGAGAAGACCTCGTCCCGCCGCGGCGGCTACCGATGGACCGGCTCCAACGTCTCCTCCGACCGGGTCCACCAGACCTTCGAGCGGCTCCGCGGCTGGGTGGCCGACGACCTGAGCGTCCGTCCGGAGGAGGGTGGTGGGAATGCGCTGGTCGGACTCTTCGGCTCCTCGCGGATCGGCGCGACTCCCGCCGGCGGCTACTGGGCCCAGGGCCTGCACGAAGCCGGCATGTCCCCCGACGCGTTCGACGTGCAGTACTTCCCGCAGTGGCGGACACAGCGCCACCAGTTCGGCACGGCGGGCTATTCGATCCTCCGCTCGTCGACGCGCAAGGAGCAGGCCTGGCGCTGGCTCTCCTTCACCGCCCGCAAGGAGGCCATGGAGACGGCCTTCCCGACGCCGTCGACGACGCCGACCCGCCGTTCCATGGTCGACGACGCCTTCTACAGCGAGACCGGACCGCACAACTGGAAGGTCTTCTACGACACCCTCGACCAGTTCCCCACCTCCGGCCCGATCCCCGCCCCGCCGCAGCAGGCGGAGGTGGAGAACGCCCTGGCCCGGAACGTCGCCAGCGGAATGGGCGGCGGTCCGGCGCAGCTCGACGCCGCCCTCGAGCGGCTCGATCGTGAACTCACCGCAGCGATGGAGAAGGCAGCATGAGCATCGACACCGCACCGACCCGCAGCACATCCCGCCCCGCCTCGCGTCCCTCCGCCGAAGACTCCCCGTCACACACCCGAGCGCGGAGGAGCCGCCGCTCCGAGCGCTGGGTCATCATCCTGCTGCTGGCCCCGACCGTGCTGGGCATGGGCATCTTCACCCTGCTGCCGATCGTGGGATCACTGGCGCTGGCGTTCTTCGAGTGGGACCTGATCACCGCCCCGGAGTTCGCCGGGCTGGACAACTTCATCGCACTGGGCGCCGACGCCACCGTGCGCACGGCTTTCCTGAACACCATCGTCTTCGTCGTCGTCGCCGTGGTGCTGCAGCTCGCCCTGGCGGTGTTCCTCGCGGTGATGGTGCAGTCACGCATGCCGGTCTGGCTGCGACTGTTCTTCCGTTCGACGTTCTTCTTCCCCCTGGTGCTCTCCGCGGCCAGCGTCTCGATCTTCATGCGCTACATGTTCAACGAACAGTTCGGCGTCGTGAACTGGCTGCTCGGCACTGTGGGCATCGCCCAGGTGCCCTGGCTGACCACCTCGACCGGAGCCGCCGCGGTGGTCATCTTCGTCTTCGTCTGGCAGAACTTCGGATTCTCCTTCCTCATCCTGCTCGGCGGCATCGCCGCCGTGCCCCAAGAACTCTACGAGGCCGCAGAGATCGACGGCGCCCGCGGCTGGAAGGCCTTCAAGAACGTCACCCTGCCGCTGATCTCGCCCTCGCTGCTGGTCGCCTCGGTCACCGCGATGATCACCGCCCTGCAGGTCTTCGATCAGCCCTACGTGCTGACTCGCGGAGGCCCGGGCGACTCCACCCGCTCGGCAGTGATGGTCGTCTTCGAAGCCGCGTTCCAGCGTCTCGAGTTCGGCCTCGCCTCGGCCGCAGGTCTGGTCCTGATGGCCCTGATCATGCTCATCACCTGGATCCAGTTCCGGCTCTCCCGCCGCTTCGTCTTCTACCAGTGAGGCGTCCCGCCCGCCGACTCTCCATCGAGAGGAGCCTGTCATGACCACTCTCCCGTCCACTTCCGAGCAGGCGGCCCCGCGCGCCGCCTCCGAGTCCGCCCCGGCCTCCCCCGCCCGCCGCCCGCCGACGCGCCGACGTCGTCGGCTCCGCCTGCCCTCGCCGTCGCGCGCCGCGGCGCTGCTCTTCATGGGCCTGGCGGCGCTGATGGTGCTCGGGCCGGTGATGTGGACGCTCTCCACCTCGCTGCGGGCCCCGGCCGAGTCCTTCGACCTACCGCCGCATTTCCTGCCGCTGAGCCCGGACCTCACGGCATACACGGAGGTGTTCGCACAGATCGACGTCATCCGCCTGGTGACCAACTCCGCGCTGGTCACCGCGCTGATCGCCGGCGGCCAGATGATCACTGCCGCGATGGCCGGCTACGTCTTCGCCCGCCTGCCCTTCCGCGGCTCCGGGCTGCTCTTCGCCCTGGTGCTGGCCACGATGATGATCCCGGTGCAGGTCACCATCGTGCCGGTGTTCATGCTCATCCGCGGCATGGGCCTGGCGGACACTCTGCTGGCGCTGATCATCCCGGCGGTGCCCACCGCCTTCGGGACCTTCCTGATGCGCCAGCACTTCCTGAACCTGCCCGGCGACTATGCCGAGGCCGCCTCGCTGGACGGCGCGGGGCCGTGGCGGATCTTCTTCTCGGTCTACCTGCCGCTGGCCGCCCCGGGGATGGCGATCGTCGGCATCCTGGCGTTCAACTACCACTGGAACGAGTTCTTCCGACCGCTGGTGCTGACCAGCTCCCAGGAGAACTTCACCCTCCCGCTGGGGCTGGTCTCGCTGCAGGGGAACCTGGGCACGGGCAGCATCTCCGTGGTGCTCGCCGGAGTGATCCTCTCGATGATCCCGGCGCTGATCGTCTTCCTCTTCGGCCAGCGCTACCTCCGCGAGGGGCTCACCGCCGGCGCCGGCAAATAGTCCCCAGCCCCGATTCCCCGCTCCGACTTCCTGAAAGGACCCCATGACCACCTCCTCCGCCCACGACTCGCCCGCGGCGACCCTCCGATCGTCCACGGACCCGGCGTTCCCCATCGCACATCCCCGCCCGACCTCGGGGTGGCTGAATGATCCCAACGGACTCTGCCGCGTCGACGGCGTCTGGCACGTCTTCTTCCAGTACAACCCGGACTCGGCGCAGCATCGGAATGTCCACTGGGGCCATCTCTCCTCCCCGGACCTGGTGGCCTGGACGGAGGAACCGGTCGCCCTCGCCCCGCCCGAGGAGGGACCGGACCGCGCCGGCTGCTGGTCGGGAGTCATGGGCTTCGACGGCGAGGAGCCCGTGGCGGTCTACAGCGGTGTGCAGCAGTTCGACGGATCGTCCCGCGTGACGCTGGTCCGCGGATCCTCGGACCTGCGCCGGTGGGGGCCGGATCGTCACGTCGCGGCCGACATGCCCGACGACGAACGAGTCACGGCTGTCCGCGACCCCTTCTTGCTGACCATCGGAGGACGCCGCTGGGCGCTGCAGGGCGCGGGCCTGGCCGACGGCCGGGCCGCAGTGCTGCTCTACGACGCCGCCGACCTCTGGCACTGGACCTACTGCGGGATATGGCTCGATTCCTCCGAGACGCCCGCCGACGTCGACGCCGAGATCTGGGAGTGCCCGCAGCTGGTGCCGTTCGAGGACGCCGGATGCTGGGCGCTGATCATCTGCCGCTGGCACTCGGACGAGGACGGCCTCACCGTGCGCAACAGCACCCGGGCGCTGCTGCTCGACGTGGCTGAACCCACGAGCGACGACCCCATGCCACGACCGACGGTGCGCAGCACGGCGGCCGTCGACGACGGCGACTCGTTCTATGCACCGCAGGTTCTGGTCCACGACGACCGAGCCCTGCTGGTCGGCTGGGCTCGGGAGGAGCGCTCGCAGGAGGCGTCGGATGCCGCCGGCTGGGCCGGCCTGCTGACCTGGCCGCGCGAACTGTTCCTCCGCGACGGACGGCTGATCAGCACCCCGGCGCCGGAGTGCGAGGGCTGGCGGGCCGGCGAGGCCCTCCGACACAGGATCGGCGCCGGCACGTCCCCGGCCATGGAGCTGCCCCCGGCATGCGATGCCCTCGTCGAGGCTGACACGCCCGGCGGAGCATCCGTCCGACTGATCATGCTCGACGAGCACGGCGAGCCTCTCGAGACCACCTTCTCCGGACGGGCTGAACGGCTGGTCATCGACCACTCCATCGTGGAGATCTATCGACCGGACGACGCCCCCTGCACGCTCCGCGTCGAACCGCACGGCGGACAGCTCTGGCGGCTGGAGGCCGAGGAGGAGGCCACCGTCACCTGGTGGGAGCTGCGGCAGTGGAGTCCCGCACCATCAGCTCCGTGCTGATCAGCTCCGCGGCGCCGACGTCGCCGGGGGCCGGGGGCCCGGCGGCCTTCGCCTCGACGGCGACGCCCGGCACCTGATGCAGCAGGATCTCCATGGCCCGAGCACCGATCCCGCGGTGCGGCAGCGCCACCGAAGTCAGCGCCGGCACCACGCACGAGGCGACATGCGCCTGGTCGTCGACGC
>NZ_WIAX01000003.1 GCF_009467795.1 Nesterenkonia halophila | reverse complement strand
GGCCCGAGCACCGATCCCGCGGTGCGGCAGCGCCACCGAAGTCAGCGCCGGCACCACGCACGAGGCGACATGCTTTTTTAATGATACGGCGACCACCGAGAGCTCCTCCGGAACTCGGATTCCCCGGTGGGCCGCAGCCAGGAGCACACCGACAGCGGTGCGGTCGTTGGAGGCGAGGATCGCGGTGGGTCGATCGTCCGGATCACCGTCGTCGAACAGCGCGGCCGCGGCGCGGTATCCCTCGTCGATCTCCCAGCCGCAGGGGATCGTCCACGGGGTCGCGCGCCCTTGGGCGGTCCGGAGAAAGCCCGCGCGCCGCCGCGCGGTGGCCGGCGAGTCCTCGGTGCCGGCCAGCTGGACGATATCTCGGTGGCCCAGGGCCAGCAGGTGCTCGACGGCCTGCACCGACCCGCCGGCCTCGTCGGCGACGACGCTCGGCGCCCCGTCGGCTGGGCCCAGGCAGTTCGCCAGCACCGCCGGCAGGGCCAGGAGCTCCTGCGGCGGGGCCAGGTCGACCAGTCCGCCGGTGGCCAGCATCAGCGCGTCCACACTGCGCGAGAAGAAGACCTCGGACATCTCCCGAACGAGGTCCTCCTCGCCCTCGGTGTCGGCCACCATGATCATGAAGCCGTGCTCTCGGGCGACGACGCCGGCGCCGCTGATGATCCCCCCGGCGAAGGGAGAGGTGACGATCTCGTCGGTGATCACGCCGACGGTGCGCGTGCTCCGCGAGCGCAGAGACCGTCCGACGCTCTGCGGGACGTAGCCCAGCTCGTCCACGGCCGCGCGGATCCGTTCCTGCAGCGACGGCGCGACGTTGCCGTCGGCTCGGCCGTTGAGCACCAGAGAGACGGCGCTGCGCGAGGCACCGGAACGCTCGGCGACCTCGGCCGCGGTGATGCGTCGTCGTGTGTCCCGATTCACCAACGCTCCTGTCGCGGGGCGGAGCAGCCGACGGCCGACGCCGCCGGCTGCTCCTCGATGTCGTTCCGCGCCAGTCTACCGACCGGTCGGGCCGCTGGCCGGGTGTCTCAGCCCAGCGCCGGCCCCTGACGCAGCGCCCCGCCGGAGTGGGCCTCGCCGATCAGCTGACGCTGCCGGCGGTCGGCGGTGCCGCGCTTGGGCTTGCCCTTCAGGATCTGGACGACCGACGGACGCGGCATGGCGAACCGACCGTCGCCAGCGGAGTCCACGTAGTCCGGGAAGAAGGACTGCGGGGCCTGCCAGCTGCCGTCCTCGCCGGGGTGCTGGACGGCGACGAAGGCGGTGCGCTGGGTGTCGCGGATGACCGGTCCGCAGGTCTCCGCGCCGGCCGGCACGGAGAGGAACTGCTCGACCAGTCCGCGGTCCTCGCCCTCCAGCTGGACGCGGAAGAGCCCGTCGCAGTAGCCGATGCCGCTGGGGGCGCCGTCGGTGGAGATCCACAGGTTCCCCACCGAGTCGAAGGCGACGTTGTCCGGGCAGGAGATCGGCGAGACCTGGTCAGCCGGGAAGCCGGAGAAGTAGGTCGCATCGCCCTGCGCGGGATCGCCGCAGACCAGCACCAGCGTCCAGCCGAAGGACGTCGCCGTCTGGTCGCCCTGCTCGGTGATCTCGACGACGTGGCCGTCGCGGTTCTTCGCCCGCGGGTTCGGTTCGTCGACGCCGGCATTGCCCGCCGTGGCGCGCTCGTCGTTGTTGGTGCAGGCCATGTAGACCCGACCGGTGACCGGATTGGGCTCGACGTCCTCCGGGCGGTCCATCTTGGTGGCTCCGACGGCGTCGGCGGCCAGTCGGGTGTGGACCAGCACCTCCTCGACGCTGAAGCCGGAGACCTGCGAGGCGCCGTCGACGAGCAGCGGCAGCCAGGTGCCGCCGCCGTCGAAGGCGCCGTCGGAGGGCACCGCACCGGAGCCGTCGATCTCGCCGGCCGGCGAGTTGCCGGTGAAGCGGGCGACGTAGAGGTCGCCCTCGGAGAGCAGGGTCTTGTTGTGCTCACGGTCGCCCTCGACGTAGGTGTCGCGGGAGACGAACTTGTAGAGGTACTCGAAGCGGGCGTCGTCGCCGGAGTAGGCCACCGCATGGCCGGAGTCGGCGATGATCACCGTCGCGCCCTCGTGGTTGAAGCGGCCCAGGCCGGTGTGCTTGACCGGGGTCGACTCCGGGTCCCACGGATCGACCTCGACGATCCAGCCGAACTTGTTCTTCTCGTGCTCATGCCCGGCGTTGCGGGCGTCGAAGCGCGGCTCGTCGATCTCCCAGCCGCGGGCGGTGGCCTCGGCGGTGATCCCGTAGCGGCGGTCGGCCTCGGAGGTCCCGGCGGAGACGAAGTAACCGTGGAAGTTCTCCTCGCCGGAGAGCATGGTGCCCCAGGGGGTGAGCCCGCCGGCGCAGTTGTTGATCGTCCCGCGCACCGAGACGCCTTCGGGGTCGTCAGAGGTGGCCAGCAGCTCGGAGCCGCGCAGCGGGCCGTCGAAGGTGTACTCGGTGTGCATGGTGAAGCGGCGGTTGCGCGAGCCGGCGACGTCGACGCTCCAGGCGTCGTTGCGATTCTTCCGGACGACCTCCACGGCCGTCATGCCGTGGGCGGCCATGCCCACCGCCCGGCGGGTGGCCTCGTCCGTCGAGTCCGGGAACATCAGGTTCTCGTTGGTGTACTCGTGGTTGGCGAAGAGCAGGCCGCGCCGGCCGTTGCTGCCCGGCACCTCCTGGATCTCCAGGTAGTCGTTGTTGTACCCGAACTGCTTCGCCTGGGAGTCGGCGCTCTGGTTCTCCGGGTCGAAGGCCGGCGAGTCCGGGAAGAGGCCGTCGCCCCAGCGGATGACCGGCTCCCAGGTGTAGCCCTCCGGGACGATGAGGCCGTCGACGGCGTGATGCACCGGATCGATCGGAGTGAACGTCAGCTTCGAGGCTCCCCAGGACTTCGCGGCGGCGGGCTGGGTGCCGGCGACGTCGGAGGCCGCGCCGACGGCGAGGGCCAGCGCGCCGGCGGCTCCGGCGCCGAGCATCTGCCGGCGGGACAGCGCCGAGGAGGCGACGTCGCGGAAGTAGTCGTTGTCCGAGGTGTTGCAGGCGGCGCGCGCACAGATGTTGTCGCACTTCAGCGCGCAGGTGACGGCGCTGCGCTTGCCACGGACGTGGTCAAGCATCGGAAGCATCTCGCGAACTGGCACTCAGGGGTCCTTTCGAGGGTGTCGTGGGCTGGTCCGGAATGCCCGCCGTGCCGGCGGAGCGCCGGCGCAGAGCGTCGACATGCGGCTGACCTGACCTTCCGGAGTGATGCCGCAGATCACCGTGACAGTCCGATCATGCCCCGACACCACCGGAGCATGAACGGCGGGCAAACTCCCCTGGACAGTTCCAAAACATCACGGCAACGTTCGCTAAACCTCCGTGAGGCAGGACGAGCCTGTCTGATCGACGTCGCACTCCGCGCAGCCGCACTCCGCCCTGACGAGCGCACCGAGCGTTATTGTGAATCACTCAGATCTGCGGCACACTGGATGCCATGAGCTCGACGACCGAGACGGACTGGCGCAGTCTGCTGCGTGACCGCGGACTGCGCGTCACCCGGCAGCGCCTGGCCGTGCTCGACGCCGTCGCGAGCCTGCCGCACCACCCGGCGGAGGCCATCCACTCGGCAGTCACCGAGCGCCTTCCCGAGATCAGCGTGCAGTCGGTGTACACCGTGCTGCACGACCTCACCGCCGCCGAGCTGCTGCGCCGTGTCGACCCGCCGGGATCCCCGGCCTGCTACGAGACCCGCACCGACGACAATCACCACCACGCCATCTGCACCGTCTGCGGGCGGATCGAGGATGTCGAGTGCCTCCACGGCCAGGCCCCGTGCCTCACGCCGCCGGACGGCCTGGGCATGGCCATCGAGGTGGCCGACGTCGTCTTCCGCGGGATCTGCGACGACTGCGCCTCCGCGGCGGGTCCGAGCGACGCCGGGAGCGGCGGCACGACGCGACGCAGGGGCACGGCGCACCCGGGCGAGGCGGAGGCCGGCGCGCCGGTCTCCGGGGCCTCCCGCTGACCCCGTCCACCCGAGGATCCACCCGAGTAGAGAAGAAAGGGACGTGTGATGAGCACCGACTCCACCCCGCACGGCACCGGGTCGACGACCCAGGCCGGCATCCCCGCAGTCAGCGATCGCAACTCGCTGAGCGTCGGCCCCGACGGTCCGCTGCTGCTGCACGACCACCACCTGGTCGAGACCCTGGCGCACTTTAACCGGATGAACGTCCCAGAGCGTCGCCCGCACGCCAAGGGCGCCGGCGCCTTCGGCACCTTCGAGGTCACCGAGGACGTCTCGCAGTACACCGAGGCCGACCTGTTCCAGCCCGGCAAGAAGACCGAGACGCTGCTGCGCTTCTCCACCGTCGCCGGCGAGCTGGGCTCCCCCGACACCTGGCGTGACGTGCGCGGCTTCGCGCTGAAGTTCTACACCGAGGAGGGGAACTTCGACCTGGTCGGCAACAACACGCCGGTCTTCTTCGTCCGCGACCCCATGAAGTTCCCGCACTTCATCCGCTCGCAGAAGCGCCTGCCGTCCTCGGGCCTGCGCGACAACCACATGCAGTGGGACTTCTGGACGCAGAACCCGGAGTCGGCCCACCAGGTCACCTACCTGATGGGCGACCGCGGCCTGCCGGCCTCGTGGCGACTGATGAACGGCTACGGTTCGCACACCTATCAGTGGAACAACGCCGACGGCCAGCGCTTCTGGGTGAAGTACCACTTCATCAACGACGAGGGCGTCGAGAGTCTGTCCAATGAGGAGGCCGAGCGCCTGGCCGGCGCCGACGCGGACTTCCACCGCCGCGACCTCTACGAGAACATCGAGAAGGGCAACCACCCGTCCTGGACCCTCTACGTGCAGGTCATGCCGTACGAGGACGCCAAGACCTACCGGATCAACCCCTTCGACCTGACCAAGATCTGGCCGCAGAAGGACTACCCGCGCATCAAGGTCGGCACGCTGACGCTGAACCGGAACCCGCAGAACTTCTTCGCCGAGATCGAGCAGGCCGCCTTCTCGCCGGCGAACATGGTCCCGGGAACCGGCAACTCCCCGGACAAGATGCTGCTGGGCCGCAACTTCGCCTACGCGGACGCCCACCGCTACCGCATCGGCACCAACTTCCAGCAGCTGCCGGTCAACCGGCCGAAGAACGAGGTCCACACCTACAACTTCGAGGGCAACATGTGGTTCGACCACTCCGGCACCAAGCCGGTCTACGCCCCGAACACGGTGCCGGGCTCCACCTGGTCCGACGAGCAGGGCCCGGTCGACAACGGCTGGGAGACCGACGGCGAGCTGGTGCGCCAGGCCTACACGCTGCGCGCCGACGACGATGACTTCGGCCAGCCGGGCATCCTGGTCCGCGAGGTCTTCGACGACGCCCAGCGCGACCGCCTGGTCGAGACCGTCTCCGGCGCGCTCTCCGACGGCGTGCAGGAGCCGGTGCTCTCCAACGCCTTCCAGTACTGGAAGAACGTCGACGCCGAGATCGGCCAGCGCATCGAGGACGCCGTCAAGAACGGCTGATCCTCCCGCGCCGCGGCTCCGCCGCGCATGACGACGGCCCCTCGCCCGCCCGGTTCCGCCGGGTCGGACGAGGGGCCGTTCGTATGCAGGGCGGGCTGAGGACTCGCGCGGCCGCGTGGGAAAGGGGCGGGGTCAGCCGTCGAGCTCGTCGCCCTCCGGTCCGGACGCTCCGTCGTCGCCGGATTCTGCACCGGATTCGAGGCCGTCCTCGGACGACGGCGCCGGGGCGCCGCCCGCGGCGGCCGCGGACTCGGCCGTCTGCCGGGGCGGATCGTCCCAGGCCGTCGTGCCGAAGACTGCCATCGACGCCACGCCCAGCGCGCCGGCGGCGGACAGGATCCGGCTCGCATCGGTGCCGGCCATACGTCTGCACCTCCCTCGTCGTGCCTCCGCGGAGGCTCTGCCGACGACCGCCGCGGACGGCCCCGCGGGTGGTCGTGGAGACCGTCCGGGCGGACGGTCTGTGGCCATGATGGTCATCGCCGAGGGCTCGAGGAAAGGCCGAGAGCGGGTCCTCGGCCGAACTCTGGGCGAGCTCCCACGAGGCGTCGAGGAGCCGCCCACCTGCTCGGCGGATCCTGGCCGTCCACTGACCGCGGCCGGCCGAGGGCTCAGCCGGCCAGCAGCTCGCCGAGCTCGGCGCGCGGCATCGTCTTCTGCTCGGGAGGCACCCCCGGGCCCTCCGAGGAGTACCAGTCGCTGAACCTCAGCTCGAAGGCCCCGTCCCTGGCCTCCCGGACGCAGCTCAGCAGCACCGGATCCTCCCCGGGGCGGACGACGGTCTCGAAGACGCCGTCCGAGTAGACCCAGACGTTCTCGCCGTCGCGGGTCCGAGTCTCGCCGTCGAACGTGACGAGCGGTTCCCGGCCCTCCAGCGCACGGCGGAGGTGTTCCAGGAACCGCTCGGTCGTCCGGCTCTCAACGCCTTCCTTCTCCTTCCATTCGACCCACGTCCCCGCGGCCTCGTCGCGGGCGTGCTCGGGGATCTCCGTGTTCTCCACGGCTCGGCTCAGAGAGTCCAGCAGAATCGGGGTCGGGTCATAGTAGACGTCGCCGGCGAGCCGAGCCCTGCTGATCACCGTCTCGTCACGCACTGCGCGGTACGTCGCGTCGGTATCGGACCATGAGTCGGTCGAGGTCCTTCCTGCAGAAGAGCACACCCTGGAGTCGCTCGGCGGGAGTCAGCGGGGCCACGAGCAGCTCCCGCCGATCAGCCGGTCACGATGGCGCGGACCTCGTCGAGGGACAGCACATCCTCCTCGGCGGGCTCCTCCGGCCCCTCGGACGCGTCCCAGTCCTCGAAGGTCAGGTCGACGGACTCGCCGCCGCTCTCACCGGCATAGCTCAGCAGGACGGGCTCGTCGCCGGCACGGACCACGGCCTCCACGCCACCGCCGGAGTAGACCCAGACGTCCTCGCCCTCGCGGGTCTCGGCCTCGCCCTCGAGGCTGCTCGCCGCCCCGCTGTCCTGCATGCTGGAGCGCATCTGCTCCAGGAAGGCGGCGGTGGAGGCCTGCGAACGATCGACCTGTCCGCTGTAGTCGACCCACGTGCCCTCGAACTCGGCGGCGAAGTCCTCAGCCGAGAAAGCCTCTCCCGAGGCTCGGGCGATGGACTCCAGCTCCCGCGCGCCGGGAACGTAGATGGCGTCCTCGAGCATGTGCCTCTCCGTGGTGACGCCGTCGTTGAGTTCGTGGAACGTCGACGCCGTTCCGTCGAGGCTGCCGGCGTACTCCTGCTCCACCACGGCATCCGACGAGGCCTGTGGATTCATCAACGCGGCGGACAGCTCCACCGAGAGCGTGACCGACTCGGCGGCGAGCATCGTGTCCCAGATGTCGGACTCGATCTCGGTGTACTCCGGAGCCGGAGGCACCTCCGGGGTCTGGCTCACCTCGGCGGCGGGATCCTCGCCGCCGCCTCCGCAGGCGGTCAGCGTCAGCAGCGCGACGCCGGCGGCGGCGCGCGGAGCGAGGCGGGCGGAGGGCGGAACGATCTGAGGCATGAGGTCCTCTCCTGAGACGAGTGATCGGGGCACGGCGGTGACGCCCCGGAGGGACGCACCCGATCATCGTTCTGGATCACCGAAAACCGAGCAAACCGATCTCCACAGGCCCTTCGCACTCGTCCCGGGACGCTCCGTCGGCCCGGAATGCTCCGATCCGGGTCCCTCCGGCCCGGCCGCGCTCAGTCCTGCGCGTCGTCCCCGGTCGCCGCCCGGTGCGCATCGCGCAGCCGGTGGTAGGTCTCGGCGTTGCGGGCCAGGCCGGCGACCTCCTCGTCGGTCAGCTCCCGACGGACCTTGCCCGGCACCCCGGCCACCAGCGACCGCGGCGGGATCTCGGTGCCCTCGAGCACCACCGCCCCGGCGGCGACCAACGACTGCTCGCCGACCACGGCGCCGTTCATCACCGTCGCGCCCATCCCGATCAGCGACCCGTCGCCGACGGTGCATCCGTGCACCACCGCGCCGTGCCCGATCGACACCGAGTCGCCGAGCGTGCACGGGAACCCGGCGTCGGCGTGCAGCACCGCGCCGTCCTGGACATTGGTCCCGGCCCCGACGCGGATGGGCGCGGAGTCGCCGCGCAGCGAGGTGTTGTAGAAGGCCGAGGCGCCCTCTGCCAGGGTCACGTCTCCGGTGACCGCGGCGGTCGGGGCCAGGAACACCCCGTCGCCGAGGCTCGGGGTCCGCCCGTCGATCGTCAGCACATGGGCCATCTCTGCTTCTCCTCTCCTGGGGAGCTCGTCGTCGAGCTCCCTCCTCGGGTCTCAGGCCGCCGCCCCGGCCGCCGCGCGCGACGGCCGGCGGCTCAGTAGCCCCGCTCAGGGCTGGCCACGCCGATCGGCTCCTCGCCGTCGCGCAGCCGACGGTGGTTGGTCAGCACCCGCTCGCGCAGCAGCGGCGCCACCATCTCCGGGGTGTCGGCGGTGTGCGGGGTGATCAGGCAGTTCTCCAGCTCCCAGAGCGGGTGACCGTCGGGCAGCGGCTCCGGATCCGTGACGTCCAGTCCCGCCCCGCCGAGCCGTTCGGCGCGCAGCGCGGAGACCAGCGCCTCCTGGTCGACCAGCCGACCGCGGCCGACGTTGACGACCACGGCGGACTCGGCGAGCCGATCGAGCTGCGCGGCCCCGATCATCCGCTCGGTCTCCGGGGTGACGGCGGCGGCGAGCCCGAGGACGTCGGCGCCGTCGAGCACCTCGTCCAGCTGGTCGAAGCTCACCGTGCGGTCGGCGCCGTCGAGCGGGGCGGAGCTGCGCCGCACCACGGTGACATGGGTGCGGAAGGCCTTGTAGAGCCGGACCATCTCGGCGGCCACTCCCCCGGCGCCGACGACGACGCAGCGCAGCCCGTGCAGCGACTCTCCGTGCGCCTCGCCCCAGGTCTTCGCGCGGGCCCGCTCGGTCAGCCGGCGCAGCGCCGCCAGGGTCAGCAGCAGCCCGTGCTCGCCGACCGGTTCGGCATAGGCGCCCTTCGCCGAGGTCCAGGTCCGCTCGGGGAAGCGCGCCATCGTCGGGGCATAGGCCTCGATGCCGGCGCTGGGCAGCTGCACCCACTCCGCCTGCGGGTTGTCCTCGAGGAGCCGGTCCAGATCCAGCTCGGCGAACATCCCTGTGACGATCACCCCCGTGGGACCTTCGTAGGCTCCGACGATCTCGGCCCCCTGGGCCCTCAGCCCCTCGATCAGCGGCTCCGGTGCTGCGTGGGTGAGATGGATCCGGGAAGTCACGGCCCCTCCGATGAGTCGACGATGAACTGGCGCTCAGCTGCGGAGCACCGGCGTGCTCCGAGTCACCATCCTACGAGACGACGACGGGCCGGCTCCTCGCGGGGAGCCGGCCCGTGCTCAGATGTCGCCGTCGGAGACGGTCGGAGGCGTCGAGGTCAGCGCTTCAGCGCGTCCACGATGCCGTTGAGCGTCGCCGACGGGCGCATGGCCGCATCGGCCTTCGCGGCGTCGGGACGGTAGTAGCCGGCCAGGTCCACTGCGCGGCCCTGCACGTCGGCGAGCTCGCCGACGATGGTCTCCTCCTGGGAGGTCATCTGCTCGGCGACCGGGCCGAAGACCTCGGCCAGCTCGGCGTCCTCGTCCTGCTGCGCCAGCTCCTGCGCCCAGTACAGGGCCAGGTAGAAGTGCGAGCCGCGGTTGTCGACGGTGCCGACCTTCCGGCCCGGCGAGCGGTCCTCCATCAGGAAGGTCGCCGTCGCGCGGTCCAGCGCCGAGGCCAGGACCTTCGCCCGCGGGGCGTCGGCCTGCTCGGCGTACTTCTGCAGCGAGGGCACCAGTGCGAAGAACTCGCCCAGCGAGTCCCAGCGCAGGTAGTCCTCCTCCATCAGCTGCTGGACGTGCTTCGGCGCGGAGCCGCCGGCCCCGGTCTCGAAGAGCCCGCCGCCGGCCATCAGCGGCACGATGGACAGCATCTTGGCCGAGGTCCCCAGCTCGAGGATCGGGAAGAGGTCGGTCAGGTAGTCGCGCAGCACGTTGCCGGTCACCGAGATGGTGTCCTCGCCGCGGCGGGCGCGGCCCAGCGCGTGCTGGGTCGCGGCCACCGGGTCCATGATCCGGATCTCCAGGCCGTCGGTGTCGTGCTCCTGCAGCGCCGACTCGACCTTGCCGATGAGGTTCGCGTCGTGGGCGCGCTCGGCGTCGAGCCAGAACACCGCCGGGGCGCCGGACTCGCGGGCGCGGGAGACGGCCAGCTTCACCCAGTCGCGGATGGGCTCGTCCTTGGTCTGGCAGGCGCGCCAGATGTCACCCGGGGAGACCTCGTGCTCGATGAGCACGTGGCCGACGCCGTCGACGACCTGCACCGTGCCGGTCTCGGAGATCTCGAAGGTCTTGTCGTGGGAGCCGTACTCCTCGGCCTTCTTCGCCATCAGTCCGACGTTCGGCACCGAGCCCATCGTGGCCGGGTCCAGCGCGCCGTTCTCCCGGCAGTCGTCGATCGCGGCCTGGTACACACCGGCGTAGGAGGAGTCCGGGATGACCGCCAGCGTGTCGTCGGTCTCGCCGTCGGGGCCCCAGACTTTTCCGCCGTTGCGGATCATCGCCGGCATCGAGGCGTCGATGATCACGTCGGAGGGCACGTGCAGGTTGGTGATGCCCTTGGAGTCGTCGACCATCGACAGCCGCGGCCCCTCCTCGAGGCCGCGCTGCACCTCGGCCTTGATCGCCTCGCCGGCCTCGCCGAGCTCCTCGGCGCCGGAGAGGATCGAGGCCAGTCCATCGTTGGCCGAGAGGCCGGCCTGCGCCAGCGTCTCGCCGTGCTCGGCGAAGAGCCGCGGGAAGAAGGCCTTGACGATGTGGCCGAAGATGATGGGGTCGGAGACCTTCATCATCGTGGCCTTCAGGTGGGCGGAGAAGAGCACGCCCTCCTGCTTGGCGCGCTCCACCTGGGCGGCGAGGAACTCGTCCAGGGCCTGCGCGCTCATGACGGTGCCGTCGACGACCTCGCCGGCCTCGACCGGCAGCTCCTCCTTCAGCACCTGGGTCTCGCCGGCGGCGGTCACCAGCTGGATGCGCAGCGTCCCGGCCTCCTCGACGACGACCGACTGCTCGTTGGCGGCGAAGTCGTCGGCGCCCATGGTCGCCACGTTCGTCTTCGAGTCGCCGCTCCACTCGCCCATCCGGTGCGGGTTCTGCCGCACGTAGGCCTTCACCGACGCCGGCGCGCGGCGGTCGGAGTTGCCCTCGCGCAGCACCGGGTTGACCGCCGAGCCCTTCACCCGGTCGTAGCGGGCGCGCGCGTCGCGCTCCGCGTCGGACTCCGGGGCCTCCGGGTAGTCGGGCAGGTCGTAGCCCTGCGCCTGCAGCTCGGCGATCGCGGCCTTGAGCTGCGGCACCGAGGCGGAGATGTTCGGCAGCTTGATGATGTTGGCCTCGGGAGTCTTGGCCAGCTCGCCCAGCGCCGACAGCGCGTCCTCCTCGCGCTGCTCGGCGGTGAGCCGATCGGGGAACTGGGCGATGATGCGCCCGGCCAGCGAGATGTCCCGGGTCTCGACCTCGACCCCGGCGGTCGAGGCGAAGGCTTCGACGATCGGCTTGAACGAATAGGTGGCCAGCAGCGGCGCTTCGTCGGTGTGGGTGTAGATGATCTTCGTCATCGGCAGGAACGTCTCCCTCGGGGTCTGGGGTCGGGATCAGCAGGTGTCGAGGTCGGCGGTGCGCAGACCGGCCGCCTCGCCGAGCGCCGCCCCGTCGGACCCCGGACGGGGCCGGGCTCGATCGGAGCAGTCCGCTCGCGGAACAGTTCCCAATCTACCGGAGGTCGGCGGCGGCTCGACGCCGGTGTCGGCGCCGGCGTCGAGCCGCCGTCGGGCGTCGGGCCCGATGCTCCGGAGACGGACGGGGCGGGTCAGATCCCCAACACCGCGCGGGCGATGAGGAAGTAGACGACCAGCCCGGAGGCGTCGACGAAGGTGGAGATGAACGGGTTGGCGAAGACGGCGGGATCGGCGCCGAGCTTCTTGCCCAGCAGCGGCATCAGCCCGCCCGCCGAGGCGGCCAGCGTGCAGAGCGCCACCAGGGTCAGGCCGATGACGACGCCGATGTCCCATGTGTAGGTGAACCCGACGCCCAGCAGCCCCAGCACGCCCAGCGTCGAGCCCAGCGTGGCCCCGACCCGCAGTTCGCGCCAGGCCACCTGTAGCGCGTCGCGCGTGCTCACGTCGCCCAGCGCCAGCGCGCGGGTGACTGTGGTGGCCGCCTGGTTGCCGGTGTTGCCGCCGATGCCGATCAGCAGCGGGATGAAGAGGCTCAGGACCACCAGCTGCGAGAGCGTGGCCTCGAAGACGTCGAGCACCTGCACCGTCAGCGTGCCGCCGATCGCCAGCACGAAGAGCCACACCACGCGGGTGCGCATGATGCGCAGCACCGGTGTGGACAGATACGGCCGGTGCAGCGGCTCGGCACCGCCGTGGCGGGCGGCGTCCTCGGACTCGGCCCGCTCGAGGATGTCCAGCGCGTCGTCGACGGTGAAGATGCCCACCACCCGGTGTTCGGAGTCGGTGACCGGCATGGCCAGGTGCTTGCGGTCGGCGCACAGCCGTGCGGCCTCCTCGGCGGGCAGATCGGCGTCGACCGAGTCCACCTCGGTCATCAGGTCCTCGACCGCCTCGTCCTCGTCGGCCGAGACCAGCACGCGCAGCGAGACCACGCCCTTGAGCAGACGCTGACGATCGACCACCGGCAGCGTGTAGAGCGTCTCCGCGTCGGCGCCGGCCCGCCGCACCTTCTCCAGCGCCTGCCCGACGGTCCAGTGCTCGGGGACGGCGACGAACTCCGGACTCATCTGCCGGCCGATCGTGCCGGAGGGGTACCCCAGCACGATGTTGGTCAGGCTCCGCTCGCGCGGGTCCAGATGGCGCATCATCTTCCGCGCCACCGAGGCCGGCATCTCGTCCATCAGCCGGACGCGGTCGTCCGGGTCGAGCGCGTCGAAGAACAGCGCGACGTCGACGTCCTTCAGGCCCTCGATGATCTCATGCTGCAGCGCCTGGTCGAGCATGTCGAAGACGTCGACCGCCTGATCCTTGGGCAGCAGTCGGAAGGCCACTGCCCGCTCCCGGACGCCGAGGCGCTCGAGGAAGTCGACGATGTCTCCGACCGCGTGCTCCTCCAGCGCACGGCGCAGCTCGGTGAGCCGCTCGTCGCGGACCATCTCGGTGAGCTCGTCCAGCTGCTCCGACACTGACCATCACCCCTTCCGAGGGTGTTCATACCTGGTGATCGCGGGTCCGGCGCGGCCGGCGGCCGCGCGCGCGATCAATGGTAGAAGTGGCGCGCGCCGGTGAAGTACATCGTCAGTCCGGCCTCCTCCGCGGCGGAGACGACCTCCTCGTCCCGCTTGGAGCCGCCCGGCTGGACCACTGCGCGGACGCCGGCGGCGATCAGCGTCTGCAGCCCGTCGGCGAACGGGAAGAATGCGTCGGAGGCGGCCACCGATCCGCGGGCCCGGTCCACGCCGTCGCCGGCCAGCGTGTTGGCCCGCTGCACCGCCAGGTGGCAGGAGTCGAGGCGGTTGACCTGGCCCATGCCGATGCCCACAGAGGCGCCGCCGTCGGCCAGCAGGATGGCGTTGGACTTCACCGCGCGCACCGCGCGCCAGGCGAACTCGAGGTCGGCCATCGTCGCGGCGTCGGCGGGTCGGCCGGCGGCCAGCGTCCAGCTGCCGACGGCGTCGCCCTCGGCGTCCAGCGCGTCGGAGGCCTGCAGCAGCATGCCGCCGGAGATCTGGGTGTACTCGACGGTGTCGCGGCGGTGCCCCTCGGGCAGCTGCAGCAGCCGGATGTTCTTCTTCGCCGTCAGGATCTGCAGCGCCGCCTCCTCGAAGGACGGGGCGACGACGACCTCGGTGAAGATCTCGGAGATGGTGGTGGCCATCTCCGCGGTCACTTCACGGTTCGCCGCCACGACGCCGCCGAAGGCCGAGAGCGGGTCGCAGGCGTGGGCGGCGCGATGGGCCTCGGCGATGGTCTCGGCGACCGCCGCTCCGCAGGGGTTGGCGTGCTTGATGATCGCCACCGCCGGCGCGGAGAAGTCGAAGGCGGTGCGCACGGCGGCGTCGGCGTCGACGTAGTTGTTGTAGCTCATCGCCTTGCCGTGCAGCGTGCGGGCCTGGGCCAGCCCCGGGGCGGCGTGCCGCTCGGCGTAGAGCGCCGCCGGCTGATGGGCGTTCTCCCCGTAGCGCAGCGAAGCGGTGCGCTCGAGGGCCAGGCCGGCGTGCGGCGGGAACTTCAGCGCCTTGTCCTCGCGGGTCAGCGGCGGCTCGGGCAGCGCGGCGACGTCGAAGTCGTCGTCGAACTGCTGCGAGGTCCAGCGGGCGACTGCGGTGTCGTAGGCGGCGGTGTGGGCGAAGGCCAGTGCGGCCAGACGCTGGCGGGTGGCCAGCGTGAAGCCGCCCTCGCCGACGGCGGCGACGGCCTCGGCGTAGCGCAACGGGTCGACGACGACGGCGACCGAGGCGTGGTTCTTCGCCGCGGCGCGGACCATCGAGGGGCCGCCGATGTCGATCTTCTCGATGATCTCGTCCTCGGTGCCCCCGGCGGCGACGGTCTCGGCGAAGGGATAGAGGTTGACCACGACCAGGTCGAAGGGCGCGATGTCCAGCTCCTCGAGCTGCTCGCGGTGATCCTCGCGGGTCCGGTCGGCGAGGATGCCGGCGTGCACCCGCGGGTGCAGGGTCTTCACCCGGCCGTCGAGGCACTCGGGGAACCCGGTGACCTCGGCGACCTCGGTGACCGGGAGGCCGGCGGCGGCGATGCGGCTCGCCGTCGACCCGGTCGAGACCAGCTCGACGCCGGCCTGGTGCAGACCGCGGGCGAGATCCTCCAGACCGGTCTTGTCGAACACCGAGAGCAGGGCCCGGCGCACGGGCCGCCGTTCCGCGGCGGAGGGGTTGTCGGACTTCTCAGTGGACTCGGGCACGCTGCTCACGCACACTCCTTCTCTCCGTCGCGCGGGTGGGGCTCGCGACCAGTCTATCGGGACTCAGCCCTCGAACTTGTACCCCAGCCCGCGCACGGTGATCAGGTGCTGCGGCTGCGACGGGTCCGGCTCCAGCTTGGCGCGCAGCCGCTTGACGTGCACGTCCAGCGTCTTGGTGTCGCCGACGTAGTCCGAGCCCCAGACGCGGTCGATCAGCTGACCGCGGGTGAGCACGCGGCCGGAGTTGCGCAGCAGCATCTCCAGCAGCTCGAACTCCTTCAGGGGCAGCCCGATCTCCTCCTGGTCGACCACGACGCTGTGCCGCTCGACGTCCATGCGCACCGGCCCGGCCGAGACGATCGAGGTGTCCTCGACCTCGGGGTCGACATGGCGGCGCAGCACCGCGCGCACCCGGGCCAGCAGCTCGCGGGAGGAGTAGGGCTTGGTGACGTAGTCGTCGGCGCCGAGCTCGAGCCCGACGACCTTGTCCACCTCGTCGTCCTTGGCGGTGAGCATGATGACCGGCACGTTGGAGCGCTGCCGGATCTGCCGGCAGACCTCGGTGCCGGGCTGCCCCGGCAGCATCAGGTCGAGCAGCACCAGGTCGGGGCTCTCCTGGTCGAACAGGTCCACCGCCTGGAACCCGTCGTCGGCGACGGAGACGTCATACCCCTCCTTCTCAAGAGTGTATGACAGGGCCTCGGAGAACGAGGCCTCGTCTTCGACGATGAGAATCCTGGTCACGCTGTTCCTCCTTCATCGGCGGTGCGGCCGGCCGAGGCGCCGCCGGCCTGCCCGCCCCGCTGCTCTCCACTGGTCTGGTCTGCGTCGTGTTGCTCGGCGACGGTCCGCTCCGCCGCGGGCTCGTCGGGCCTACCCGGCCCCTCGGGCGCCGCCGTCGCCGCCGGCAGCGTCGTCGGCGTCTCGCCGGTGTCCAGGCTGGAGTCCCGCTCGGGCAGCCGCACGGTGAAGGTCGAGCCCTTCCCCGGCTGGGACCACAGCGAGACGTCGCCGCCGTGGTTGGCGAAGACGTGCTTGACGATGCTCAGCCCCAGGCCGGTGCCGCCGGTCTCCCGCGAGCGCGCGGCGTCGACCCGGTAGAAGCGCTCGAAGACGCGCTCCTGCTCCTCGGCGTCGATCCCCATCCCCTGATCGGTGATCGTCACCTGGGCGATGCCGTCGCGCGAGGTCAGCCCGACGCCCACCCGGGTCTTCTCCGGCGAGTAGCGCACCGCGTTGTCGATGAGATTCCGGAAGGCCATGGTCAGCTGGTCGTGGTCGCCGTGGACCGGGCGCGGCGCCGACCCGCCGACGCGCAGGTCGATCCCCTTGGACTCGGCCGGCAGCCGGGTGCGGTCGACGGCGTCGGAGATCACCTCCTGCAGATCCACCGCGGACTCGGCGCGCAGCACGTTCTCGCCCTGCACGCGGGAGAAGTCGATGATGTCCTGGACCAGCTCGGAGAGCCGGTCGGACTCGCGGTGCAGGCGCTGGGCGAAACGGCGGACGGCGACCTCGTCGTCGGCGGCGTCCTCCAGCGTCTCGGTCAGCAGCGAGATCGCCCCGACCGGAGTCTTCAGCTCGTGGGAAACGTTGGCGACGAAGTCGTTGCGCATCGCCTGGGTGCGGACGAACTCTGTGCGGTCGTCGGCCAGGATCAGGATGTATTCCTCGCCCAGCGGGGCCACGCGCAGATGCAGCACGATGCTGGACTCGCCCTGCAGCCCGCGGGGCAGCTCGCGATCCTCGTCGAGGATCACCCCGTCGGCGCGGACCCGGGCGGTCATCCCCAGCAGCTCCTGGTGGACCACTGTGTGGCCCCGGACCAGGCCGAAGGCGTACGCGGCCGGGTTGGCGCGGACGACGCCGTCGACGGTGTCGACGACGAGATAGGCCAGCCCCAGCGAGGCGAGCACCTCAGTGGCCCCGGGCGGCATGGCCGGCTCGTCGACGTCGATCCCGGCGACGCGCTGCCGTTCGCTCACGCGGAACGCGTGCATCCCGGCCACGCCGAGGGCGAGACCGGCGAGTCCGGCGAGGATGGCGATGATGACGGGGTCCACGGGTCCACCTTAGGCATGTGTTCATGCATTCGTCGCCGTGAGTCCCTTTCCGTCGACGGGGTTCAACAATCGTTCACCTGGTGGTTGACTGGACCCCCGTTCCACGTTCACATCGCTGGGCGAACCTGGTCCGTCGGGGATGGACGCGGCACCGGGTCCGCCCGCGGGGCGCAACGGCCGAGCCGACGCCCCGCGGGGCCGGCCGCATGCCCCGCAGGACACCGACGCCTCCCGGCGCGACTCGACGAAAGGACTCCGGTCACGTGCGCACGCTCTTTCAGGAAGACCTCCAGAAGCTCGGGGACGAGCTGATCCGGATCTCGACGCTGGCGGCCGAGGCGATGGACAAGGCGCGCCGGGCGTTCGAGGACGCCGACGTCCAGCTGGCCGACGAGGTCATCGCCGCCGACCAGCGCATCGACGCGCTGCAGAACGACCTCGACGAGCACGCCATCGACCTGCTCGCCCTGCAGGGTCCGGTCGCCTCGGACCTGCGGATGATCGTCGGCGCGCTGCGGATGAGCGCCTCGCTGGAGCGGATGGGGGACCTGGCCCGGCACATCGCCCAGCTGGTGCGGCTGCGCTTCCCGGACCACGTCGCCCCCGACCACCTGAAGCCGGTGTTCTCCCGGATGGCCGAGCATTCGGTGACCGGCGGGCGGAAGGTCACCGAGCTGCTGGAGACCCGTGACCTGGCCGTCGCCCGGGAGGTCACCGAGATCAACGAGCAGATCAACGAGCTGCACCGATCGATCTTCACGCTGATCGCCGAGGAGGACTGGGAGGCCTCGGCGGCGACGACGGCAGACTGCACGCTGGCCAGCCGCTACTTCGAGCGCTTCGGCGACCACGCGGTGGCAGTGTCGAACAAGGTGGCCTATCTCGTCACCGGCGAGTGGGACGCGAAGGCCGCCGAGTGAGCTGAGGGCTCCTCACCCGGCCGCATGCACGTCGAGCGGGGGACCTCTCGCCGTCCGGATCCGGTCAGACCGGTCGGGACGGCGGGGAGTCCCCCGCTCGATGCATGCTCAGCGGCCGCGGGACCGGGCTCCTGGCCCTACTTCTTGCCCTGGTTCGCCACCGCCTGGATGGCGTCCTGCGCCGCCTCCGGGTCCAGGTAGGTGCCGCCGGGGTTGAGCGGGGCGAAGTTCTCGTCCAGCCGGTAGTGCAGCGGGATGCCGGTGGGGATGTTCAGCCCGGCGATGTCTTCGTCGCCGACGCCGTCGAGGTACTTCACCAGCGCGCGCAGCGAGTTGCCGTGCGCGGCCAGCAGCACCGTCTTCCCGTCCTTCAGGTCCGGGATCACCGAGGACTCCCAGTAGGGCAGGAAGCGCTCGACGACGTCCTTCAGGCACTCGGTGCGCGGCACCGCGTCGCCGAGGTCGGCGTAGCGCGGGTCGCCGACCTGCGAGTACTCGTCGTCGGCGTCGAGCTCCGGCGGCGGGGTGTCGTAGGAGCGGCGCCAGGTCATGAACTGGTCCTCGCCGTAGGTCTCCAGGGTCTGGGCCTTGTCCTTGCCCTGCAGCGCGCCGTAGTGGCGCTCGTTGAGCCGCCAGTGGCGCGTCACCGGGATCCACAGCCGGTCGGCGGTCTCCAGCGCCAGGTGGGCGGTGGTGATCGCCCGCTGCAGCAGCGAGGTGTGGACGACGTCGGGCAGCAGGTCGTGCTCGGCCAGCAGCTCGCCGCCGCGGGCCGCCTCGGTGCGCCCCTGCTCGGTGAGCGGGACGTCCACCCATCCGGTGAAGAGGTTCTTCTCGTTCCAGTCGCTCTGCCCGTGGCGGAGCAGAATGAGGTCATAGCTCATCTGACGGCGAAGTCCTTTCAGTATGTGCGGTCCGGGTATGCGATCCGGGTCGCGGTCCGTGCAGTCGGCGGCTATTCGGAGACGGCCGGGTTCACGTCGGCCAGGTAGACGGCGGCCATGCAGGCGCCGATCACCGGGAAGAGGAAGCCGAAGGGGCCTCCGAAGAGCTGCGAATAGGCGCCGATCAGGCAGAGCGCCGAGGCGCCGCCCGTCATGCCCAGCCAGAAGCCCTTGGTGCGCTTGAACGCGATGTCGAAGCGCTGGGCGTTCTTCGGCAGGCACTTGATCAGCGCCATGAGCGCGACCACCAGGCAGACCACGGCGAAGGCGAGGAAGATCCACCGCTCCGTGAGGAGGACGGCGTACCAGATCCCGCTGAGGGCGAAGGGGGCGTTCATGCTCCCGATGCTATCGGGTCTCGGCGGGATTGTCCGGGCGGACGTCGCCCGACAGCCGCAGCGCCTGGACCAGATCGGCATGCAGGTCGTCGACATGCTCGATGCCCACCGAGAGTCGGATCAGCCCGGCGGGCACCGTGTCCGGCTCGCCGCCGTGGCGACGGCGCCGCTCGGCCAGCGACTCCACGCCGCCCAGGCTGGTGGCCGGCGTCCAGACGCGCAGCGCGGAGAGCACCGCGTCGGCGGAGGCGACGTCGGGCAGGTGCAGCGCGATGATGGCGCCGTAGCCGGTCAGCTGCTCGCCGGCGCGCTCATGCTGCGGATGCGAGGCGAGCCCGGGGTAGCTCACCGCCTGCAGCGGCGTCTCGCCGATGGCGGCGAGCTGCTCCAGGCGGACCGCGAGCTCGGCGGCGTTGGCCTCGGCGGCGTCCAGCCGGACGGCCAGCGTGCGCACCCCGCGCAGCGCGAGGAAGACCTCCATGGGCCCCGGCACCGCGCCGTGCAGGCTGCGATGCCGGCGCAGCCGTTCGCGCAGCTGGGGATCGGCGACGACCGCCGCACCCATCACCAGGTCGGAATGGCCGGCCAGGAACTTGGTCACCGAATGCACCACGATGTCGGCGCCGTGCTGCAGCGGCCGCTGGCGCAGCGGCGTGGCGAATGTGTTGTCGACGGCGGTCAGCACCCCGCGCCGTCGGGCCTCGGCCAGCAGCGCGGGCAGGTCGGCGACTTCGAGCATCGGGTTCGTCGGCGACTCGGCCCAGAGCATCACCGGAGCCTCCTGCGCCTGGGCGAGGGTGGCGACGTCGGCCAGCGTGGTCTGCACCGCCTCGGTGTCGGCGATGTCGACCCGGTGGGCGGTCAGCCGCCCCTCGGCGGCGAGCTCGTCCACCAGCGCGGAGGTGCCGTTGTAGCTGTGCCGCGGCAGGATGATGTGCCCGCCGATGGGCAGCAGGTGCACGACCGCGGCGATGGCGGCCATGCCGGAGCCGAAGAGCAGCGCCGGCGGGACCTGCAGCGCGGTCTGCTGCTCGGTGGCGACGAAGCCCTCGCCGCTCCAGGTGCTGCGCGTGCCGCCCTCCAGGTGGGCCAGCAGCTCCTCCAACGGCTCCCAGGTGGGCATGCCTTCGCGGGCGTAGACCCTGCCGCCGTCGTCGTCGGGCCGGTAGCTGTAGGTCGAGGAGAAGTCGACCGGAGCGTTGACCGGCACGCCGGAGGTGCCCGGAGCGTGCGGATCGCCCTCCGGGCCGCCGCGACCGGCCGAGACCACATAGGTGTGCGGATGGTGGCCGGCGACCGGATGCTCGACGGCGTCGGACGTGGGGCTGTGCGACTGCTGGTTGTTCGAGGCGTTCTCCACGTCGGCCACCCTAGTCCAGCTCCCCCGGGCCGCGCCGGAGCGGACGGTCATGCCCGCAGTGTGAGACGACGAGCACCATCCGCCGGGCGTCGGGCCGCCCGTCGAGAGGAGCCGCGGTCGGTGGGTGAAGCCGCGTCGGGCCGATAGGCTGGGGGCGTGACTGGACGTGAGCGGGGCGTGTTCATCGTCGTCGAGGGCGGCGACGGCGCCGGGAAGACCACCCAGCTGGACCTGCTGCAGGCCTGGCTGGAGGAACGCGGCGTGCCGGTGGACCGCACGCGGGAGCCGGGCGGCACCGTCGTCGGCGAGGAGCTGCGCCAGCTGGTTCTCGAACACGGCCGCGGGGAGATCGACCCGCGCACTGAGGCGCTGATCTTCGCCGCCTCCCGCTCGGCGCACGTCACCCAGCGGATCGTCCCGGCCCTGGAGGCGGGCACTGTGGTGCTCTGCGACCGCTACATCGACTCCTCAGTGGCGTACCAGGGCGTCGGCCGAGAGCTCGGGGCCGAGGAGATCTCCACGCTCAACGAATGGGCCACCGCCGGGCTGCAGCCGGATCTGACGCTGTTGCTCGACGTCGACGCCGAGGTCTCCCGGGCGCGCCGGAGCGCCCGCGACGGCGACGGCGGCGACCGGATCGAGGCCTCCTCCGACGACTTCCACGCCCGACTGCGTGCGGCGTTCCTGGCACGTGCGGAGGCCGAGCCGGAGCGCTATGCGGTCCTCGACGCCGCCGTCGACCCCGAGGCCCTGCACCACAGCGTCCGCGAGCATGTCGCCGCGCTGCTCGCGACCTCGGAGGACGCCGCATGACGGCCGGCCCCTCCCCCGCCGCAACTGCCGACGACGCGGTCGGCGGCGTCTTCGACGAGCTGGTCGGCCAACAGGCCGTCGTCGAGCAGCTGCGCACTGCGGCCGGATCGCAGGCTCCCGCGCATGCTTGGCTGTTCACCGGCCCGCCCGGCTCCGGACGCTCCAACGCCGCGCTGGCCTTCGCCGCGGCGCTGAACTGCGAGGTCGCCGATCCGGCGGGACGCGGCTGCGGGACCTGCCGGACCTGCCGGCTGATCACCGGGTCCTCACATCCCTCGGTGAAAGTCGTCTCCACGGAGAGTGTCAGCTACCGGATCGAGGACGTCCGTGAGCTCATCACCGCCGCCCAGGACCGTCCGCAGGGCGGGCGCTGGCGGGTGATCGTGGTCGAGGACGCCGACCGGATGACCGAGCGGGCGACCAACGTGCTGCTGAAGGCCATCGAGGAGCCTCCGCCGCACACCATCTGGATCCTCTGCGCACCGAGCCCGGCCGACGTGCTGGTGACCATCCGCTCGCGCTGCCGGCACGCGAATCTGCGCATCCCGCCGTCGGACGCCGTCGCCGCGCTGCTGGTCGCCCGTGACGGGCTCGACGCCGAGCAGGCGCACTTCGCCGCGCGGGTGGCGCAGAACCACGTGGGCGTCGCCCGGCGGCTGGCCCAGGACGCCGAGGTCCGACGGCGCCGCGAGGACGTGGTCTCGCTGCCGCTGCGCGTGCGCACCTCCTCCGACGCCGTCCAGGCCGCGGCGAAGCTGGTGGAGATGAACCAGGCCGATGCCGAGGCGGAGTCCTCGGCGCGGCTGGAGTCCGAGCACGCCGCGCTGCGCCGGTCGCTCGGTCTGGATCCGGAAGAGAAGATCCCGCCGAAGCTGCGCAGCCAGTTCAAGCGGCTCGAGGAGGACCACACCCGGCGGTCGAAGCGGGCGGTGGCCGATGCGCTGGACCGCTCGCTGATCGACCTGACCGCAGTGTTCCGGGATCTGCTGAGCCTGCAGCTCGGCGCCGAGGTCGAGCTGATCAACGAGCACATGCGCGACGACCTCACCCGGCACGCCGAGGCGATCACGGCCGAGCAGGCACTGGGCTGCCTGGACGCGATCAGCGCCGCACGCAGCCGGATCGGGCAGAACGTGCCGCCGCAGCTGGCCATGGAAGCGCTGATGATGACCTTCCTGCCGCAGCGCAAGCCCGGCGAGCGCACCGGCGCCGGCTCGGCGTCGCGGTCGTCGTCCCAGGCGGCCTCGAGCTCCGGCGGCGGGCGACGGCGACTGCCCCGGCCCGGCGACAGCAAGGCCTGAGGCCGAGGATCGCCGACCGGCGGCGCGGCAGTCCGCCCCGAGCCTCGTTTTGACCACCTCAGAGCGTCCCAGTACACTGGTGGATCGCGCGTGCGGTGCCTGACGGACCGGGACGCGCAGGCCGCCTTAGCTCAGGGGTAGAGCGATTCACTCGTAATGAATAGGTCATCGGTTCGAATCCGATAGGCGGCTCCGCCAGGCCGGTCGAACAGGCACTCCACCTGTTCGATCGGCCTTATCTCTGCCCGCGGCACGTACACCTGGTACGCCGGACGCCAGATGACGAGACATCGGCGGTCAGGGCGCACCCCCATCACGTTTGAGACGGTCGACAGTGTCCGCGAGCTCGTCGACAGAGACCATCACGTCACGAAGTCTGGACCTCTGAGCCGGCCCGACCACACCGTCGGATGCCATGGTCTCCATGAGCCACGCGGCCTCGGCGTGGCTGACATCGAGCTTCCGCTGGAGCATGGGCGTCGAGCCGAACTGGGTCATCACTGCGAGTTCGGCGGCCTGCAGCAGCAGGTCACGTTCACCGTCGCCCACCATTCCATCCCCTCCCCCGGCCCTTGGCGTCTGCGGCAGTCTGCTCTCACGTCACCGTCGCACAGACGGCACAGCCGGGCATCGCGTCAACGAAAGATGCGCCCCAACAGCCGGCCGGTCGCCTTCCCGGAGATCCGCCGGCCGATGCGGCGGCCGACCCGCCCGCGGCGGACCGCCTGCACATCGCCGAGCAGCCTCCCCAGTCCATAGAGCATGCTGCGGAACGTGTTCATCCCCGCCACCTCTCGTCTCGTCACGGGCGCCGTATCGCGGCGCGGATGCCGCGTATGGACCGCCGGGTAGGGTGCCGGGACGCTCGTAGCGCAGAGTCCACGGAGGAGGTGGGACACCGTTCCGACGAGAGACCCGAACACGGCACCGGTTCCGACCGGCGAGCGCCCGTCGAGGCCGAGACGCCAGAGATTCGGGTCCGCCGAAGCCATCGGTACGCACTGTGGCGCCGCGCCTCGATATGGCCCAGGCATTCTGCAGGATCCTCGTGGTGACCTGCGGAATCCCAGAGCTCATCCCGGGGTCGCTGCTGTTCATCATGGGCCTGGGACCGGCAGCCAGCACCACGCAATCATCCACGTCCTGCAGTCCACCCAGAACACCGAGGAATCTAGATGCCACGGCCCGTCCGCTCCCGACTTCTTCGGATACGGCGAGAAGCTGTCCTGATGCCGAGCTCGCCGAGGACGCACAGCCCGTTGCTCACCGGGTTCCTGAACTTGGAGCTGAACCGTATCGAACGCTCGCTGGCGGTGCTCTCCGGGGTGCTCACCAAGCTCACCATGGGGTCGATCTACGACGGCGGCGACCAGGATCAGCGCGGCCGATGGATGCCGGACGTGGTCGACATGTCTCGCATCGGCGCGTTCGCGCTCACCGAGCCGGAGGTCGGCTCCGACGTCGCCGGCGGCATGCACACCACGGCGGGCAGCCTCCACGGCACCACCTTCTTCCCGCAGTGGATCGAGCAGGACGGGTCGAAGACTGTGCTATACCAGAACGACCACCTGGAGGAGATGCGCGCCTTCCGCGACGCCGGACCGACCTACTCGATCTTCGTCGTCCCGGAGTTCGCCCGGATCACCCTCTTCGAGCACGTCGGAGTCGACGACGAGACGGTAGTCTCGGTCGCACCCGGCGAACTGCCCTCCGGGTTCGCCGACCGGACGAACTGAGGAGCGCCATGGAGCCCCCGCCCCTGACATTCGTGATGCAGATCCGGATCGAGGTCGGAGAGCCGGTGGATCTCGGCCCGGCCCCGACCGGACATCGCCGCCTGGTGCCCATCCTCGGCGGCACGGTCAGCGGACCGGCGTGCAGCGGGCACGTGCTGCCGGCCGGCGCCGACGACCAGCGTCTCACTTCGCCGACGCTGACCGAGCTGGACGCCTCCTACTCCCTGGAGACGGACGACGGCGCACGGATCGGGGTCCGGAACACCGGAATCCGCGTCGGCCGGGCGGAGGACATCCGGGCGATCGTCGAAGGAGAGCCGGTTCCTCCGGAGCGGATCCACTTCCGCACCCAGCCGCGGTTCACCACGGCCGCCCCGGACCTGGCCTGGATGAACGAGCGGCTGTTCGTCGCACGAGGCGCCCGCACGCCTGACGCGGTGCAGCTCGAGGTGTTCCGCCTGGACTGACCGCCGGCCTGGAACAGCCCGCGGCGGGGCGGCGTCGCCGACCCCGACGCCGCCCCGCCGCGGACCAGGGGCTCAGCGAGCCGCGACCGGCTGACGCGCGCCGCCGCGGAAGAGCGCGGCGTCGAGGCCGACCCGGCCGCCGCCGCGGACGACGAGCAGCACCAGCCCGGCGAAGAGTGCCAGGACCAGCTCCGCGCCGCCCTGGTCGACGAAGAGCCCATTCGGCAGGTGGACGAAGACCGCCGCGCCGAGCATCACGACGGCGGCGCAGAGCGCGGCCAGCGGGGTCAGCAGTCCGACGATGAGCATCGCCCCGCCGATCAGCTCCACCCAGGTCGCGACGGCGGCGGTCGCCGAGGCCATCGGCACACCCATGCCGGCGAAGGATTCGGCCGTGCCGGCGACGGTCCATTCATGGAACTTCTGCCAGCCGTGGGCGATGAGGACGACGCCGATCACCACGCGGGCGATCAGCAGGCCCAGGTCGGCGAGCTTCGGCGAGACGGACGAGGGGTTCACGAGGAGACGCATGACGGGGAGTTCCTTTCGTCGGGGCCGGGTCGACAGAGGTCGCCGGAGAGGACCCGGATTATTGTTGCGACAACCACCCTAGACAGTCGAAGGTTGTTCCGACAACCACCATCGGAGAGAATCTCCCTGTGGATGATCGATGGTTGAACACACGGCAGCTGGCCACCTGGGTGCGGCTGACCGCAGTGCTGGAGCTGCTGCCCGGGATCCTGGACTCTCAGCTGCGCCGAGACTCGGGGCTGACCCACTTCGAGTACTACGTGCTGGCCATGCTCTCCGAATCGCCGGAGATGTCGCTGCGGATGAGCCAGCTGGCCGCCCGGACCAACGCGACCCTCCCCCGTCTGTCACACGTGGTCAGCCGCCTGGAGGGCCGCGAGATGGTGGAGCGCCACCACGGCGCCGGCGACGCGCGCGCCACCTACGCCCGCCTCACCGAGACCGGCTGGCAGGCCGTCCGCGAGGCCGCGCCCGGCCACGTCGAGACCGTCCGGCATCACGTCATCGATGCGCTGACCGAGGAGCAGCTCGACCAGCTCGGCGAGATCACCGAGGCCATGCTCGAACGCCTCGACCCCGACGAGAAGCTGGGCCCGGTCTACCGGCGACACGACTCCTGACCGACAGGCGGGCCCGTCTAGGATGACCACATGGACCCGTCCGGACGCCAGAACGATCCCGCGACACCGTCACCCTCGGAGCCGCTACGGCGGGACCCGCTCCCGCTGTGCGGTCGAACCGTGCTGGTCACCGGGGTCAGCCGACGCGACGGGATCGGCCACGCGATCGCCTGCCGCGCCGCGGCCATGGGCGCGAACCTCTTCTGCCATCACCACAGTGCTCACGACGCGGACCAATCCTGGGGAGCCGACGACGTCGACGCGGTGCTGGCGAGCATCTCGACGCACCTGGTCGACGGTGCCCGCCTGGAACACTCCCCCGGAGACCTCACCGACGAGCAGGGACCCGAGCGGCTCGTCGACGCCGCCGTCGAGGCCTTCGACGCATTGGACGGCCTCGTCTGCAATCACGCGCTCAGCGGCGGCGACGGGGCGCTCGGTGAGCTTACTGCCCCGATGCTCGACGCGCACTGGGCGGTGAACGCTCGCACGTCGCTGCTGCTGACCCAGCGGTTCCTCCACCACCACCGCCCCGGGAGCGACGCCTCCGTGGTCCTGATGACCTCCGGACAGGGCGAAGGACCGATGTCCGGAGAAGTGGCCTACGCCGCGTCCAAGGCCGCCCTGGCCGGCATCACCACCACCCTCTCTGACCAGGTCGCCGACCAGCATCTGCGGATCAACACGGTGAACCCCGGCCCCGTGGACACCGGGTACCTCACCGACGCGGCGTGGGAGCACGTGGGCGCGCAGTTCCCCCGGGGACGCTTCGGCCGTCCCGACGATCCTGCACGGCTGATCACATGGCTCCTGACAGAGGAGGCCGAGTGGATCACCGGCCAGGTGCTCAGCACCGAAGGAGGGTTCGCCCGCTGGCGAGCGGGCTCCTGACGAACCCGGCACGTCGTCGGCCGTCGTCGACGGCCGTCGTCGACGGCCCCAGATCTCACTCCACCACGCGCACGCCCAGCTGCGCGGCGAAGGCCCCGGCGAGCTCGACCAGCTGCTCGGGACTGATCACCGCTCCCCCGATCCGGTCCAGCCCGACGATGCGGCTCAGCTGTGCGCCGCGCAGGTCGACGTCGGCCAGCCACGCGTCGGTGAGGTCCAGCGTGTCCACTCGGCAGCCGCGCAGCCGCAGTCGCGTCGCTTCGGCGCCTCCCAGATCGAGCTCGACCAAATGGGTGTCGACGAGGTCGACGTCGGCGATCCGGGCGCCGCGCAGATTGACCAGATCCAGCTTGCTCGTGCTGATCCGCACCCCGTCGAGTCCGGCGTCGTAGAGCTCGGCGGCACCGATCCGGCTGTCCGCGATCTCCACGTCCCGCCAGGTGGTGCGCCGGGCGTCGAGATACGCCGCACCCAGCCCGGTGATCATCGACTCGGCGACTGTGGCGCCGGTGAGGTCGACGCCGTCGAGTGTCACCCCATCGAGCCGGCACCCCACGATGCTGCCGCCGGCCAGGTCGACGTCGGCCAGCGTCGCGCCGGCGAAGCGCATTCCTTCGGCCTGGCCGAGACGGGCGAGCTGGTCGACGTCTCCGCCGATCAGGTCCTCCGGCTCGACCAGCTCGATCCGCGGCGGTGCGGGGGCGTCGTCGTGCGCTGCCGAGGTCATGACCGCGAGCCTACCGCCCGGTGCTACAGTGCCCGGCGTGGACATCAGACCTGCCGCCTACGCGGTCATCACCGACGACGAGGGCCGGATGCTGCTGCCCCACTGGCACCACGAGACCCTGGGCGGCGGGTGGACGCTGCCCGGCGGCGGCGTCGAGCCCGGCGAGCATCCCGACGACGCCGCAGTCCGCGAAGTCCGTGAGGAGACCGGCTACGACGTCGAGCTGACCGGCGTGCTGGCCGTCGACTCGCAGGTCATCCCCGGTGACCGCCGCGGGGACCCGGCCCGCGAGGGCGTCCCGCTGCAGGCGCTGCGCATCATCTACACCGCCCGCATCGTCGGCGGCTCGCTGCAGATCGAGCAGGACGGCTCCACCGACGACGTCGGCTGGCACGCACCCGACGAGGTCGAGGCGCTGGACCGGGTCTCGATGGTCGACTTCGCCCGCGAGCGCGCCGGTCTCATCCCGGCGCGCTGACCGCGGACCGCCGCAGATCCTCCGAGGTTCCCCACATGGCCGACGGTCTCTCGCGTGGGTCATGGCCGTGCGCGCCAGCCGTTCGCGCCGGAGACCCAGGAAGTGAGATGACGACCGGATCGACCCTTCAGCCCTCGTCGGCGAGCGCCCGAGCCTGCTCCACGCATTCGAGGACCCGGTCGGCACGACGTCGCACCGCAGCGATCTCAGCACTGCCCAGCCGGACCATGGCCGCAGCTTCAGCCGTGGTGGCCAGATGGTTCGCCGCCCGCGAGAGTTCGGAGTGCAGCCGCGCCGCGCCGCCGGGGATGCGCATCTCCTCAGCCGGCCAGCGACGCTGGGCGGCGACGCAGCAGGCGCGCAGACTCGGCAGCGCCTCGGCGAGCTCGTCGCCGAGGCGGACCAGCTCGTTGTGCGCCGCGTCGTCGTCGACGCCCTCGAGTATCTGGTGATACCGGTCGAGGCCGCGCACGAATCGGTCGTGAGCCTGCCGCCAGAGTCCGCGGCCGAGCTCCTTCTCCAGCCGACGCGCCCGACGGCGCCGAGACAGCAGCTTCATCCCACCTCCACCTGTGGTTCCTTCCGCGGACGACGCCGAGGCTCGGCGACGCGACGAGTCTACCGAAGCCGGCTCTTCCGGCCCGGCGGCACCTCAGAAGCGCAGCAGCACCTTGCCCAGGTGGCCGCCCGACTCCAGATGACGGTGGGCAGCGGCGGCGTCGTCGACGGAGAAGACCGCATCGGTCTGCACGCGGACGTCGCCGGACTCGATCAGCGGCCAGACCTCCTCGCCGACGCCGGCGACGAAGCGCGCCTTAGTCTCGGCGTCGCGGGAGCGCAGCGTCGCGGCGATGATCCGCAGCCGGCGCCCCAGCATCAGCCCCAGGTCAGCCTCGGCGCGGCGCCCGCCCTGCAGCCCGATGATCACCAGCCGGCCGTCGACGGCGAGGCTGGACAGATTCTTCTCCAGGTACTTCGCCCCGATGAGGTCGAGGATGACGTCGACGCCGCGGCCGCCGGTGATCTCATCGACGCGTGCGGCGAAGTCCTCGGCGCGGTGGTCGATGACGTGGGCGGCGCCCAGGTCCTTCGCGGCGTGGGCCTTCTCCGCGCCGCCGACGGTGGTAATCACCGTGACGCCCAGCGCGTGGAGGAACTGCAGCGCGAAGCTGCCGATGCCGCCGGTGCCGCCGTGGATCAGTGCGGTGTCGCCCGGGCGGATGCCGGCCTCGTCGCGCAGCGTCGAATGCACCGTGGTGGCGACCTCGATCAGTCCGGCGGCGTCGACCAGATCGACGCCGTAGGGCACCGGCAGCACATGGCGGGCGTCGACGACGACCCTCTCGGCGTAGCCGCCGCCGGCCAGCAGCGCGACGACCTGCTGACCGACCATCTCGCTGACCGAGCCCGCGCTGCCCGACCCAGCGGCGACCACAGTGCCCGAGACCTCCAGACCGGGGGTGAGCGAGGCGCCGGCCGGCGGCGGATAGTTGCCCTCGCGCTGGGCGAGGTCGGCGCGGTTCAGCCCCGCGGCGGCGACCTCGATCAGCACCTCGCCGGCGGCGGGGACCGGGGTCTCGGCCTCGGTCACGCGGATCACCTCTGGCCCTCCGGCCTCGGCGTACTCGACAGCTCGCATGCTCACGCTCCTGCGCTCGGGCCCGACTCGATGCCGGGACGCGGTCTCCCGTATAGTCTTCCCCCAGAGTTTCACATCTGCGCGGCCCCGCTCAGCGGCCGCGGTCACAGACCGAAGCTCTGCCCTGGAGCGCTGTCCGAGCGGCCGAAGGAGCCGGTCTTGAAAACCGGTGGGCGGCGACCCCGTCCCGTGGGTTCGAATCCCACGCGCTCCGCTCTGAGACGTGCCGGGACGTCGTTCGCCCGATGCCCCGGCACGTCTTCTGTGTCAGCACACCGCTGTATGCGTCTGCTCCGACCTCGCGAGATGCACGCCTGATGTGGCGCGGATTGGGCGAAGGCGCCCTCGGCGTGACACTCCACGTGTGCAGCACTGTCGACTCAGCCGCCCGGCCCCTCCCCCGGACCTCCGCCCCCGGCTAGCCTGGCCGGATGACCGATCGCTCGACATCCCAGCCGCTGACGCTGCACATCGGCCACGAGGAACTGGTGATCCGCGGACGCTACGAGGTCCTGAGCATCATCAACGACATCCTCATCGCCGTCTGGTTCACCATCGGCAGCGTGCTCTTCTTCTTCACCAGCACCACTGTCGTCGGGACCTGGCTGTTCCTCATCGGCAGCATCCAGCTGCTCATCCGGCCGGTGATCCGCCTGACCCGCCGCATCCACCTGGTCCGCGTCGGCGCCCGCAGCGCGGAGACCGCGCGCGACTTCTGAGCCGGGCGGGGAGCGCCGGGCCGCGGCCGAGGGTGCTGGCAGACTGGAGTCAGCGCTCGAGACCCCGGCACGAGCCCGACCGCAGGAGGATCCGATGACCGACACCCCGCAGGGACGCCAGCACCCGGAGCACCCCGAGGACCGGCACGACGGCGAGGAGGCCTTCGGCGCCAGCGCCCGGCCGGACCGCGACGCCGAGGCCCCCGCCGCGCCGCAGCCGCCGGTCGATGCCCCGCAGGCCTCCGCCGACGCCGCCCGGCCCGAGCCGGCCTACCCGGTCCCGCACGACCCGCAGGCCGGCTGGGGCGCGACCAGCCAGACCGGCCATCCCCCGCAGGAGGCGGCCGGCCCGTACGGCGGCGGCTACGGCGGCGCTCAACCGCCCGGCAACTACCCGCCCGGCGCCGGCCAGCCGGGCCCCTCGACCTGGGGCGGCGAACCTCCGCAGCGCACCGGCATGGGCGTCACCGCCCTGGTGCTGGGCATCATCGCTCTGGTGCTCTCGTTCATCCCGTTCGTCGGACTCCTCAGTCTGCTGCTCGGCCCGGTGGCGGTCATCGTCGGCATCATCGCCGCGGTGAAGCGCCGCGGCCGCGGACTGGGCATCGGCGGCGCCATCACCGGCGCGCTCGGCACGATCATCGCGCTGGTCATGACGATCATGATCGCCTCATCGGTGATGACGTTCTTCGACGACTATCAGCAGTTCGAGGAGGAGCTCGGCCTCGAGGAGGGCGACGGCGCGCAGGAGCAGCAGGACGCCGACCCGGGCGACACCGGGGACCTGCCGAGCGAGCTCCCCAGCGATCTGCCCTCGGAGCTGCCCAGCGATTTCCCGACCGAGCTCTCCGACGAGCTGGAGCAGCAACTCGAGGACGGCGAGGTCGACCAGGAGCAGCTCGATCAGCTCCGCGAGGAGCTGGACCAGCTGTCCGAGGACCTGCCCGAGGACTGGCAGCAGCAGCTGCCGCAGCAGTGATCGACGGTCCGACGGCGGCCGGGGCGGCCCGTGCGACCCGGCCCAGTCGGAGGTCGCGGCCCGGAGTCAGCCCCGGCCCGGTCAGCCCTGGTTCTTGAAGACCACCAGGAACTTATGCGCCTCGTCCTCGGTCAGCGGCGAGTGCTCGGAGAGCAGCTGGGCCGCCTCGGTGACGTGGTCGTCGCGCAGCAGCGCGTAGAGCTGATCATGGACCCACGGCTCGAGATCCTCGTGGGAGAGGGTGATCTTCTCGCCCTCCCGCTGGACCTCCAGGTGGAATCCGGCCGGCTCCTCCTGGGCGTCCTGCCGAGTCCACTCCTCCGGGACGGTCAGCTCCTCGTCCAGGGAGAACTCGGACTCGGCCAGCAGCCGACGGGCCGTCTCCTCGACCTCGGGGTCCTCGGCGGGCTCGCCGTCGGCGGCGCCGGGGCTGGTCTCGGACTCCGATCGATCGGCCGATTCGGCCTCGTCCTCCGGAGTCGCGTCCGCCTGGTCCTCGTCCCGCGCGGCGCGGTCATCCTCCCGCTCCCCGCCGGGGATGTCCGGGATGCCGGCCTCGTTGGGGCCGAGGATGCGCCCGGTGTAGGGATCGGCCTCGGCCACCGGGCCGCCGTCGTCGTCCTGGTCGCGGCGCCGGTCCCGGGGCTCGTCGGCCCCGGCATCCGCTCCGGCGTCGTCGTCCTGGCCTCCGGTCCCGCCGGACGCCTGGTCGTCGGGCTGGTCGCGCACCTCGTCGATGGCGTCCTCGACGAGCTCCTCGCGGACTTCGGGACCGTCGGAGACGCCGGAGAGCTCGTCCTCCAGCCGCAGCTCGGAGGGCGCGCGCTGCGGATACTGGTGCAGCGCCTGCACCGCGATGATGCAGTCCCGCACGCCGGCGCCGGTCGCCTGCTTGAAGGTCGCGAGCGCACGGCGCCCGTCATCGGCGGCGATGGCGCGGTAGACCTCGCGGTGCTGCTCGTCGGTCAGCGCGAGCGCGGCGGTGCGGGCGTTCTCCGGCGTCACGGCGTCCTCGATCCGCCGGTTGAGCCGTCGTCCCTGACGAGCCAGGAGCACGCGCACCCCGAGCACCAGCAGGACGGCCAGAACGATCACTCCGATGATTTCCACGCCGCCAGTCTAGGGCACGCATCCCGACGGTGTCTGCGGCGTCACAGCCGTCCCGGTCAGGGGTCCGACGGCGGCCGGGCCGGCACCCTCAGTCCCGCGGCAGCACGACGGCGGCGAGCACAGTGGCCGTGGCCGCCAGCCCGACGACCATCCCCACCGTGGCCGGCCATCCGCCCAGGTGCAGGAAGGTCCCGCCGAGATAGCCGAAGATCGACGACCCGGCGTAGTACCCCAGCGTGTAGAGCGAGGCCGACTGAGCGGCTCCGCCGACCGCCGCCGCGCCGGCCCATCCGGCGGCCACCGCATGGGCGGCGAAGAACCCGCCGGTCAGCACCACCACCCCGACGATGACGGCCGCCGTGTGCGGCACCAGCGTGAGCAGCACCCCGACGATCATCAGCCCGTTGCCGGCCAGCAGGACCGGTCGCCGAGCGTGTCGGGAGGCCAACCGGCCCGCCCAGGGCGAGGACCAGGTGCCGGCCAGATAGGCCAGGAAGACGAAGGCCGTCAGCCACACCGGCAGCCCGAAGGGCGGGCCGGTCAGGTGGAAGCCCAGATAGTTGTACATCGCGACGAAGCCGCCCATCGTCAGCATCGCCTGCAGGTAGATGACCCACAGCCGCGGCGAGCGCAGGTTCGCCGTCAGCGCCGCGGACGCCGCACCGATCCCCCGGGCCCGGCGCACCTCGCACCGGGCGCGCGGCAGCAGCCACACCGCCAGCAGCACGCAGATCCCGGCCAGCAGCGTCACCGCGTGCACGCCGACCCGCCAGCCCAGCGCCTCGCCGATCGGCGCGGCCAGCAGACGGCCGCTCAACCCTCCGAGAGTCGTCCCGGAGACGTAGGTCCCGGCGGCGACCGCTGCGGCCCGCGGGCTGACCTCGGCGTTCAGGTGCGCGACGGCGAGCGCCGGCACCCCGCCGAGCATCAGCCCCTCCAGGCCGCGCGCGACGAGCACCGCCGGGAAGGCGTCGACGACGGCGGCGACCAGCGCACACACGCAGGCCAGGCTCACCGACCAGAGCATCGTGCGCCGTCTCCCCGCCGCGTCGCCGAGATAGGACCACGGAATGACGCCGAGGGCCAGGCCCAGCGTGGCCGTGGAGATCGTCAGCGCGGCCCGGTCGGCGGCGACGCCCTGGTCGACGGCGATGAGCGGCAGCAGCCCCTGCGGCGAGTACAGCTGGGCGAAGGTGGCGACGCCGATGCAGAACAGCCCCGCCAGCAGGCGGCGGTACCCCGCAGTGCCCGGTTCGTGACCTGGGTGGCCGGCGTCGGCGGGGCGGGCGTCGTCGTTCACTCCACTCAGCCTACGCCGACCGGACGCCGGTCCGGGGCACGATCCCGGGCACGATCCCGGGCACGGCCCCGGCGGCGCCGCGGGTGTCCGACCCGGCGCGGGCCGCGGACTGACTTACGATGAAGGCGTGAGCATCGATCTGTCCTCCTCTTTCAAGGCCTACGACGTCCGCGGGCTCGTGGGCGAGACCATCACCGCCGAGTCGGTGCGCGCCGTCGGCGCCGCCTTCGTCGACGTCCTCGACCTCGCCGGCCGCGAGGTGCTGGTCGGCGGTGACATGCGCCCCTCCTCGGCGGAGTTCGCCGAGGCCTTCACCGCCGGGGCGGCTGCCCGCGGCGCGCATGTCACCCAGCTGGGCCGGGTCTCGACGGACATGCTCTACTTCGCCTCCGGCCAGCGCGACGCCGCCGGAGTGGTCTTCACCGCCAGCCACAACCCGGCCGAGTACAACGGGATGAAGATGTCGAAGGCCGGGGCCGTGCCGCTCTCCGCCGAGACCGGGCTGACCGAGATCCGCGACGCCGCCCAGACCTATCTGGACGCCCTCGACGACGGCGAGGCGATCCCGGAGGTCGACCGCCCCGGCCCGGTCGAGCAGGCCGAGCTGCTGGCGGACTACGCCCGCTATCTGCGCAGCCTGGTCGACCTCTCCGGAGCGCGGGAGCTGACCGTCGTCGTCGACGCCGCCAACGGGATGTCGGGCCTGACCACCCCGGCGGTGCTCGGCGACGAGCATCTCGAGGCGCTGCCGCTGCGCATCGTGCCGCTGTTCTTCGAGCTCGACGGCACCTTCCCCAACCACCCGGCGAACCCGCTGGAGCCGGAGAACCTGCGCGATCTGCAGACCGCCGTCCGCGCCCACGACGCCGACCTCGGCCTGGCCTTCGACGGCGACGCCGACCGGTGCTTCGTCGTCGACGAGCGCGGCGAGCCGGTCCCGCCGTCGGCGGTGACCGCGCTGGTCGCCCGTCGGGAGATCGCCCGGGCCCGCGCCGAGGGCGAGGAGTCCCCGACGATCATCCACAATCTGATCACCTCCCGTGCGGTGCCCGAGCTGGTGGAGCGCGAGGGCGGCCGAGCGGTGGAGACCCGCGTGGGCCACTCCTACATCAAGGCCGTGATGGCCGCCGAGCAGGCGATCTTCGGCGGAGAGCACTCGGCGCACTACTACTTCCGCGAGTTCTTCAACGCAGACACCGGCATGCTGGCGGCGATGCACGTCCTCGCCGCGCTCGGCGGGCAGTCCCGGCCGCTGTCCGAGCTGGCCGCCGAATACAGCCCCTACGCCGCCTCGGGAGAGATCAACTCCCAGGTGCAGGACAAGCAGGCCGCCGCCGCACGCGTCGAGGCCGCCTTCGCCGACCGCGACGTCGAGATCTCCCGGCTCGACGGCCTCACCGTCCGCGCGGCCGACGGGACCTGGTGGTTCAACCTGCGGCCGTCGAACACCGAGCCGTTCCTGCGGTTCAACGGCGAGGGCCACACCGCCCGGGTGATGGAGCAGGTCCGCGACGAGGTCCTGGAGCTGGTCCGGCAGGGCTGAGCGGCTCAGCGGAAGAGGTTACCCAGTCCGCCCAGCGGGCCGATCTGACCGGGCTTCTGTCCGTCGTCCTGCGGGCCGCCGCAGCGCATGGTCTCGCTGGGCTGGACGGTCACGAAGCCCTGGCCGCCGAAGCCCAGCTGGGACTCCTCGCCGGAGGTGCGGCCGATCAGCGCCTTCATCCCGATGTCGGCCTTGACCTGATTGGTCAGTCCGGCCGACCAGCGCCTTGACGCCGCCCTGGGAGAGCTCGGTCTTCATCATCGTCGAGTTCTGCCGGAGGAACGTCCCGGCGGCCTCGACCTCCTAGTTGGATTCGGCGAAGAGTTCGCTGCGCATAGGGAGGGGCCGATCGTCGAGGACGCGCGGGTGCACCGTTCAGTCTTCGCGTCGCATCCGACGTACGGCAAGGCGTCCCCGGCCTCGGCATCGCCCCGGCTTCGCGGAGCGACGGCGCCGTACGAGTCAGCGCGCAGCCGGTCAGACCGCCGTCGATGCGCCTCCCGCGGGTCAGAGGGCCCGACCCGAGCGCGTCGCGGCCGCGTGGCGAGCCGCTTTCGCACGGTTGCCGCACCGTCGCATCGAGCACCAGCGTCGCCGTCCGGCCCGCGAATGATCCAGGTACCGCAGCCCACAAGTCTCATGCGAACAGATCTTGATCTGCTCAAGCTCTCCGCGCTCGACGATGGCCACCGCCTCGGCGGCGACAGCTCCGAGAGCCTCGACCGGAGTCATCGGAGGTCGGGTGAGGCGACCGGGCGCGTCCTCGTCCAGCTGCGGCACCGGCGCGACGCGGCTCCAGGTATTGATCAGCTGTACCTGCTCGGCCGTCGCCTTCTGCCCGGGGGCGAGCAGTGCGTCGACGGCGGAGCGCAGGGCCACCGCCTCGGCCCGCAGAGCCGGCCGTGCCGGAGCCGCCGTCGGCTCCACCGGATATCCGGCGTCGACGAGCCACATGACGACGTCGGCGTCCGAAGCCAGCGTCTCGCGCGGCGCCACGGCACGATCGCGCAGCGTGTTGACCAGGTCCAGGGCGACGCCTCCCCCGAGGAACAGCCAGTCCTCGGGACGTGAGGAGACATCCGGAGCCGGGGAACGAGGGCAGGAGGAGTCCATGCCGTCGAGTCTAGAACTAACCTGATCAACCGGTTACTCTTCCCGGATGGACCACATGACACGCCTGCCCGAGCTGACCATGCACCACCGCGAGCACGGAGAGGCCCCGGAGGATCGGACGGCGATCCTGCTCCACGGCTGGCCGCAGACCGCGACCTGCTGGGAGGAGCTCGCCCTACGACTCGGCGACGAGCATCGGCTCGTCGCCCCTGACCTCCGCGGCTACGGACTCAGCGACAAGGCCACCTCCGGCTTCGACAAGCGCCGCATGGCCCAGGACATCGTCGACCTGATGGACCGACTGGGCCTCGAGACGGTGCACCTGGTCGGCCATGATCGCGGAGCCCGGGTCGCCCATCGCCTGGCGCTGGACCACCCGGCGCGTCTGCGGTCACTGACGGTGCTCGACATCGCCCCCACGCTCGCGACCTTCCAGACGGATCTGATCGGCGGCACCGGGTTCTTCCACTGGCTGTTGCATATGCAGCCGGACCTGCCCGAGCTGCTCACAGCAGGACTCGAGGAGCAGTACCTGCGGCACTTCTTCGAGCGCTGGACATTCCGCCGCGACCTCATCGAGCCGAAGATCCCCGAGTATGTCCGGGCCTTCCGCCGACCGGGCGCGATGCGGGCAGGGTTCGACGACTACCGCGCTTCACGGCAGGACCTCGCCGACGACGAGGCCGACCAGCAGGGCGGGCGCGGAGTCACCGCGCCCACCCTGGCGCTCTGGGGCGCCGAGGGTCTCGTCGGCGGAGCTCCGGTGCTCGAGCGGTGGCGCGACTACGTGGACGTCGCAGGCGGCACGCGGCTGGAGGGCCATGCGCTCCCGGGCTGCGGCCATTTCATCCCGGAGGAGGCCCCGGACGAGCTCGCCGAGGAGCTGCGCCGATTCTGGGCGTCCCTCGGCGACGTGCCGCGCTGACCGCTGATCGCCGCACCCGCGAGATCCCGCCCCTCGACGCGTCCGAATGACAGACTCCGCCTCCGACGAGGGATGACGCGGGCCTCCGCCCACCTCAGCGACTGATCGACAGCCCGTCCTGCGTCAGCGTAATATCGCCCCAGCTCGTGTGCTCCATCACACCTCGTCAGGAGGGTTCCATGTCCGTGGATCTGGCCGAACGGTCCGCCCCGCTGCAGCGCATCACGGCCGAACCGGGGTTCAACCGCTGGCTGATCCCGCCGGCGGCGCTGGCCATCCATCTGTGCATCGGCCAGGTCTATGCGACCAGCGTCTACAAGACCGCCCTGGTCTCGCACTTCGACACCAGCCTGACCGCCGTCGGCGTGATCTTCTCGATCGCGATCGTCGTGCTCGGCCTCTCGGCTGCGCTGTTCGGCACCTGGGTCGACCGCAACGGCCCGCGCCGGGCGATGCTGGTCGCCGCCGTCTGCTGGGCGACCGGCTTCTTCGTCGGCGCGGCCGGGATCTATACCTCGCAGCTGTGGCTGGTCTACCTGGGCTACGGGGTGATCGGCGGCGTCGGCCTGGGCATCGGCTACATCTCGCCGGTCTCCACGCTGATGAAGTGGTTCCCCGACCGCCCCGGACTGGCCACCGGGATGGCGATCATGGGCTTCGGCGGCGGCGCGATGATCGCCGGCCCGCTCTCCTCGGCGCTGCTGAATCTCTATGACACCGCCCCGGCCGGCTCCGCCACGGCCTCGGGCTCGGCCGTCGGCGGCCTCTTCCTGACGCTCGGTGCGGTCTATCTGGCCGTCATGCTCTTCGGTGCCTGGCTGGTCCGCGTGCCGGCCCCGGGCTGGGCGCCGGCCGGCTACGACCCGTCGCAGGCCGCGACGCGCGCCCTGGTCACCGACGGCGACGTCCGGGCGAACACCGCGATCCGAACCCCGCAGTTCTGGCTGCTGTGGATCCTGCTGTTCTGCAACGTCACCGCCGGCATCGGCATCCTCGAACAGGCCTCGCCGATGATCCGGGACTTCTTCCGGACCGACGGCTCCACCGCGATCTCCGCGGCCGCCGCAGCCGGGTTCGTGGGCCTGCTGAGCCTGATGAACATGCTCGGACGCTTCGTCTGGTCCTCGACCTCCGACGTCGTCGGGCGCAAGGTCACCTACCTGATCTACCTGGGCGGCGGCGTGCTGCTCTACACGCTCCTGGCCGCCCAGGGGCAGGTCTCAGTGATCCTGTTCGTGGTGCTGGCCGGAGTCATCATCAGCTTCTACGGCGGCGGCTTCGCCACGATCCCCGCCTACCTGCGCGATCTCTTCGGCACGCTGGAGGTCGGGGCGATCCACGGCCGGCTGCTCACCGCCTGGTCCGCCGCCGGCGTCGTCGGCCCGCTGATCATCAACAGCTTCCTCGACGCCCGCGGCGAGCCGGGGGACCTCGTCGCCGCCGACTACCGGCCGGCGCTGTTCACCATGGTCGGCCTGCTCGTCGTCGGGCTGCTGGCGAATCTGCTGGTCCGCGCCGTGCACACCCGCCACCACGTCGACTCGACGGAGCAGCCGACGTCGACGGCGCCGGCCGGGGAGGCGGGCGGACCGACGGCGCCGGCCGTCACACCCGCCGGGGCCCCGCCGGTGCCGGTGTGGCTGCCCTGGGCGGTCGTCGGGCTGCCGCTGGTCTATGGCGTGCTTCAGACCGCCGGCAGCGCCCTGAAGCTCTTCAGCTGAGCACGCGCGGCGAGTCTCGCCGCCGGCCGGGGCTCACGGCGTGCGGCGGCGCAGCAGCCAGAGCAGATACGGCGGGCCGAGGACGGCGACCACCAGCCCGGCGGGCAGCTGGTCGGGCGCGATGGCCGTGCGCCCGAAGGTGTCTGAGACCGAGACCAGCGCCGCGCCCAGCAGCACCGCCAGTGGGACGAACCACCGGTGGTCGCGGCCGACGAGCATCCGGGCCATATGCGGGGCGGCCAGCCCGACGAAGCTGATCACCCCGACGCCGATCACCGCCGTCGCCGAGAGCAGCACTGCCAGCAGCAGCACCGTCGAACGCACTCGGGCGGTGCGCACGCCGAGCACCTGCGGGGTGTGGTCGTCCAGCGAGATCAGGTCCAGGTCCCGGCGCAGCAGCCAGACCACCGGGATCGCGGCCAGCAGCATCACCAGGATCGGCACCAGATCCTCGCCGCCGGCGCCGAAGGTCGAGCCGCCCAGGAAGGCGATGGCCATCGCCTGTTGATGCGGCATGGCCGAGGAGATCATCAGCTGGGTGAGCGCCTGCGCGGCGGTCATCAGCCCGATGCCGACCAGCACGACCTGCTGCGGAGAGCTGCGCCGCCCGCCGGCGAGCAGGAAGACCACCGCCCCGGCGACCAGCGAGCCGACTGTCGCCCCGGCCGACATCGACCAGGTCCCGGTGCCGAGGACGATCAGCGCCAGCACCGCCCCGGCGCCGCCGGAGGCGGCCACGCCGAGGATCCCCGGCTCGGCCAGCGGATTCCGGGTGACGGTCTGGACCAGGGCGCCGGCCAGGGCCAGCGCCCCGCCGGCCAGCAGCGCCGCCCCGACGCGGGGCGCCCGGAAGTCCAGCGAGAGCTCGATGGCCCGGGCGGCCTCTCCGGAGAGCCACAGCTGCAGATCGCCGAGCCGCAGCCACCAGTCCCCCAGCAGCATCCCGGCGCCGGCGAGCACGGCGACCAGCGCCGCGGCGGCGACGAGCATCAGCACTCGACGTCGCAGCCCCACGCCGGTGGGCAGGGCGACGGCGCTGATCTCCTGGCCGCCGCCGGTCGCCGGCATGCGCAGGGCGAGCACGATGAGGAAGACCGCGCCGAGCAGCGAGGTCACCACGCCGGTGGGGATGGACACGCCGAGGGTGCTCTCCCCCGCCCAGTCCGCCAGTGCCCGGACGCCGACGTCGGCGGCGACCACGATGAGCGCGCCGAGCAGCGCCGAGCCGGCCACGGCCCAGGTGAAGCGGCCGAAGCGGGTGAGCCGGCCGGCGAGCAGCCGGACGATCGCCGGGGCGCAGAGGCCGACGAAGCCCAGCGGCCCGACCATGGTCACCGCCGCGGCGGCCAGCACCACGGAGAGCACCAGCAGCAGCGCCCGCAGCCGCGCGACCCGCACCCCCAGGCTCTGCGCGGCGTCGGAGCCGAGGCCGAGCATGTCGGTGCTGCGCGCCAGGAGCAGCAGGCCCAGCGTCGCGACGCCGATGACCGGCAGCAGCGGCAGCAGCCCGTCCATGCCCGCCAGGTTCAACGTCCCCGCGCCCCAGAGGAAGAGTCCCTGGGTGGACTGCGAGTAGAGCATCATCAGCGCCGCGGTCACCGAGCTCATCCCCAGGGCGACCACAGTGCCGGCCAGCACCAGGCGGATCGGGGCCTGCTCGGAGAAGCCGGCGAGCAGCAGCACCGCCCCGGCGGCGGCCAGCCCGCCGAGGAAGGCCAATGCCGCGGAGCTGAGCATCGGCAGCGAGAGCCCGAAGGCGGCCGCGGCGGTGAGCGCCAGGTGGGCGCCGGCATTGACCGCCAGCGTGTCCGGCGAGGCCAGCGGGTTGCGGGTCATCGCCTGCAGCGCGCAGCCGGCCGCGCCCAGCGCGGCGCCGACGACGAGCCCGCCGACCAGTCGGGGCAGCCGCGAATCCATCGCGATGCCGCGCAGCAGCTGCCGGGTGGGGTCCTCGGCGGCCGCCGGGTCGGAGAAGACCGCGGCGAGCAGCTGGGCCGGCGTCGCCGTGGAGGTCCCCTGGGTCAGGTGCACGGCGGCCAGCACGACCAGCACGGCGGCGCCGAGGACCAGTGCGGCCGTCGCCGCCGCCCGGGCCCGCGCCGGGGCGTCGCGGCGCGGCGGGGCGGAAGCCCCGTCGTCGTCGAGGACCGGCGACGACGCCGTGCGGGTGCCGGGCAGGCTCATGCGCCGGCGTTCTCCCCGGCGTCCTCCCCGGTGTTCTCCTCGGTGTTCTCCTCGGCGTGCTCAGCGGCCGTCTCGGCCAGGTGCTCCACGACCTGCTGCGAGGAGGCCGGCCCGCCGTAGATCCACTGGCCGCGCAGCTGCTCGACGGCGTCGTGCTCGACGAAGCCCAGCGAGGTCCAGGCGCTGTTGTTCTCCAGCGACTCCAGAGCGTCGTCCGACTCCTCGGTGCCGAGCCAGCGGTAGAACAGCGTGTCCTCCGGCAGAGCGCTGAGCCCCTCGACGTCGGACTCGCTGATGCCCCAGATCTCGTCGCCGGACTTCTCCCAGGCGGTGGTCAGCCCGATCTCCTCACCGAGTGCCTGGACCTGCGCGCCCGAGCCGTGCATGCGGAAGGTGGCGGTGTTGCCCTCCACACTGGCGTAGGAGACGGTGAACGGGGTCCCCTCGGCCCCGGCCTCGGACAGCGTGGACCGAGCGTCGTCGAGCGTCTGCTCGTACTCGCTCCAGACCTCGTCGGCCTTCTCCTCGGCCCCCAGCAGCTCGGCGGTGGTGCGGAAGTTCTCCTCCATCGTGCCCAGCGGGTCCTGAGTGTCCGCGGAGGTCAGCAGGACGACCGGGGCGATCTCCTCGAGGTCTTCGATCTGGTCCTGCGGCACCGAGTTCGCCGACCCCAGGATCAGGTCCGGATTCGCCTGGCCGATCGCCTCCAGGCTGGGCTCCTGACGCTGGCCGACGTCGACGGCGTCCTCGGGCAGCTCCACGGCGGAGTTCCACTGCGCGAAGGTCTCGGCGTCGGCGATGCCGACCTGCTCGCCGCCGAGCGTCGCGACGTCCTCGGTCTGCGCCCACTCGAGCGTGACCACGCGGTCGGCGGGCTCCTCGAGGGTGACCTCCTCGCCGGAGTGGTCGGTGACGGTGATCGGGCCGGCGTCGCCGGAGGACTCCTCCTCGGAGCCGCCGACGTCGGTGGTGCCGCAGGCGGTCAGCGAGAGGGCGGCGACGGCCGCGAGCGAGAGCAGGCGCACCGGCTGGGCGGAGCGGAGGACGGTGGAGGACATCGAGGGGTTCCTTCGGTCGAGGTGGAGGGACGGGCCTGGTGCGGGCCCGCGGAGGGTATGTCGAACAGGTCAGGCCGGCACGGCGAGGGCCTCCTCGCCGGCGGCGCCGGAGATCTCGGCGCGGGCCGCCGAGGCGGCGGCGCGACGGCCGGTGCGCCGAGCGCGCACGGTCAGCCGCCCGTCGGGCATCTCGACGACGTCGACGGGCACGTCGTAGACCCGGCTGAGCCGGTCGGAGGTCATCACCTCCGCCGGCGCCCCGGCGGCGACGACTTCGCCCTCGGAGAGGAGCACGACGTGGTCGGCGATGTCGGCGGCCTGCTCGAGGTCGTGGAGCACCACCCCGATGGTCAGCCCGTGATCGTCGGCGAGGTCGCGGATGAGGTCCAGCAGGCTCATCTGGTGCTTCAGGTCCAGGAAGGTGGTCGGCTCGTCCAGCAGCAGCACGTCGGTCTGCTGGGCCAGACAGGCCGCCAGCCAGACGCGCTGCAGCTGACCGCCGGAGAGCTCGGCGACCGGCTGGTGCGCCAGCTCCTCCAGACCGGCCAGCGCCATGGCGCGTTCGACGGCCGCGGCCCCGCCGGGGTCGACGCGGGAGAGGCGGCCGCGGTGCGGATGGCGGCCGAAGCCGACGACGTCGACGACGGTCAGTCCGGTCGGCGTCGGGCGCTGCTGGGCCAGCACAGTGAGCCGCCGGGCGAAGGCGCGCGGCGAGTAGGAGGCGGCGTCGACGTCGTCGAGGCTGATCTCCCCCTCGGCGTCGGACAGCCGGCAGAGCCCGCGCAGCAGCGTGGTCTTGCCGCTGCCGTTGGGGCCGATCAGCGCGGTGACGCCGCCGGGGCGCAGCGCGACGTCGACGTCGTGCACCACGCGGCGGGCGCCGTAGGCCACGGAGACGCCGCGGCCGTCGAGCGGAGTGCTGCGAGCCTGATCCGTTGAATTTCGCACACGGGCATCTTACCTAATAACAGGCAGGCGCGCCTCACCTTTTTTCGGACAGAGGTCGGCCCCCGCCGCACAGGCGACGGGGGCCGGCCTCTTCTCCCGCATGGACGGAGTGGTTCAGCGGACGAGCGCCCGGATCAGCCGGCCGTGTCCACCCGCTCGCGCAGCTGCTGCAGCTCGTCGAGGATCGGCTGCGGCATCGAGTCGCCGAAGCGGTCGAACCAGATCTCGATGTCGTCGAGCTCGGCCCTCCACTCCGAGGGGTCGACGCGCAGCGAGTCCTCGAGCGCCTCGTCGGAGATGTCCAGCCCTTCGAGCTCCAGCGACTCCGGGGTCGGTGTGAGCCCGATCGGCGTCTCACGTGCCTCCGCACGGCCCTCGAGCCGCGCGATGATCCAGGTCAGCACGCGAGTGTTCTCCGCGAAGCCGGGCCAGGCGATCTTGCCGTCCCGGCCGCGGCGGAACCAGTTGACCAGGAAGATGCCGGGCAGCTTCTCCGGATCGGCGGCGCCGGAGACCTCGATCCAGTGCTTGAGGTAGTCCCCGGCGTCGTAGCCGATGAACGGCAGCATCGCCATCGGGTCGCGCCGCACCCGGCCGACTTCGCCGGCCGCGGCGGCGGTGGTCTCCGAGGACAGCGTCGCGCCGAAGAAGATGCCGTGGGTCCAGTCGCGAGCCTCGGTGACCAGCGGGATCGTGGTCTTCCGCCGGCCGCCGAAGAGGATCGCGTCCAGCGCGACCCCCTCCGGGGCGTGGAACTCCTCGGCGAGCATGTCGGTCTGCTCGATCGGTGTGCAGAACCGCGCGTTCGGATGTGCGGCCGGCCGATCGGCGTCGGGCGTCCAGTCCTCGCCCTTCCAATCGATCAGATGCGCCGGCGGCTCCTCGGTCAGGCCCTCCCACCAGACGCCGCCGTCGTCGGTCAGCGCGCAGTTGGTGAAGATGGAGTTGCCCTTCGCGATCGCCCGCATGGCGTTGGCGTTGGTGCTCCAGCCGGTGCCCGGGGCGACGCCGAAGTATCCGGTCTCTGGATTGATCGCGCGCAGCTCGCCGTCGTCGCCGGGGCGGATCCAGGTGATGTCGTCACCGAGGGTCTCGGCCGTCCAGCCCTCCAGCGTCGGGTCGATCAGCGCCAGATTGGTCTTGCCGCAGGCGGAGGGGAAGGCCCCGGAGATGTAGTGCGTGCGTCCCTGGGGGCTGGTGAGCTTGAGGATGAGCATGTGCTCGGCCAGCCAGCCCTCGTCGCGTCCCATCACCGATGCGATGCGCAGCGCGAAGCACTTCTTGCCCAGCAGCGCGTTGCCGCCGTAGCCGGAGCCGAAGGACCAGATCTCGCGGGTCTCCGGGAAGTGGACGATGTGCTTGTCGTCGTGGCACGGCCACGGGACGTCCTGCTCGCCCGGGGCCAGCGGCGCCCCGACCGAGTGCACGGCGGGGACGAACTCGGCGTCGAGCTCCTCCATCCGCGCCAGCGGCCGCGCGCCGATGCGCGTCATGATGCGCATCGAGGCCACCACGTAGGCCGAGTCGGTGATCTCGACGCCGAACTTCGGATCCGCGGCGTCCAGCGGACCCATGACGAAGGGGATGACGTACATCGTCCGCCCGGCCATGGAGCCGGAGAACAGGCCGCTCAGCGTCCGGCGCATCTCCTCAGGGTCACGCCAGTTGTTGGTGAACCCGGCGTCCTCCTCGCGCTCGGAGCAGATGAAGGTGCTCTCCTCCACGCGCGCGACGTCGGAGGGGTCGGAGAAGGCGGCGTAGGAGTTCGGGAACTCCGGGCTGGTGAGCCGGGTCAGGGTGCCGGCGGCGACGAGCTCGTCGGTGAGCCGTCGGTTCTCGGCCTCCCCGCCGTCCACCCAGTGGATGCGGTCGGGGGTCGTCAGCTCCGCGATCTGGCTGACGAATTCGTTCAGGGCTGTGTGCGTCGTCGGCGACTCCGCGACGATGTCAGCACCGGGCGTCATTGCAACGGTGGCGACCATTGTTTCCCTCCGTCGGGTTCTGCGGGCGCTGCTCGATCTCCGCGATGCAGGGCGGACTCTCTCCGTCTCGCCGGTGAGCCGGAGCCGATCGCCGGACACGCCGTCGTGTCCGCCGAAGCCCACATCTGTGATCCAGCAGGTGCTCATACTGTAGTGGTCCGCGCCCCTCCACTTCAGAGCGTGAGGCCGCATGACGGCACATCAATCGATTTGTGTGATGAATATCACGCACTGCGCTCCAGGAAAGCGCCGACCAAGACCGCCCCCGTCTCGCGCACCGAGACTCGGAGGCATCACGCCTCGGCCAGCGGGACGACCTTCGGCGTGCCCGACTGCGGGTCGCGGGTGATCTGGCAGGACAGCCCGAAGACGTCGGCGACCAGCTCGGCGGTGATGATCTCCTCGGGCGGTCCGGCGGCGGCGATCCGCCCGCCGTCGAGGACCACCATGTGGTCCGCCCAGCGGGCGGCCTGGTCGAGGTCGTGCAGCACGGCGACCACGGTCCTGCCCTGCTCGCGGATGGCGCGGCAGAGCCGCAGCACCTCCACCTGGTGGGCGAGGTCCAGGAACGACGTCGGCTCGTCGAGCAGCACATGCTCGGTGTCCTGGGCCAGGACCATCGCGATCCAGGCGCGCTGGCGCTGTCCGCCGGAGAGCTCGACCACCGGCGCCTCGGCGAACTCGGCGATGCCGGTGGCCACCATGGCGTCGGTGATCGCCTCGTCGTCGCCTGCGACCCACTGTCGCAGCGGCGAGTGGTACGGATGCCGACCGCGCGCGACGAGCCCGCGCACCGTCACACCGTCGGGCACCACCGGCGACTGCGGCAGCATCGCCACCCGGCGGGCGATGCGCCGAGACTTCCAACGGGTCAGCGGCGTGCCGTCGAGCAGCACCTCGCCGGCGCGCGGAGTCAGCGTCCGCGCCAGCGTCTTCAGCAGCGTCGACTTGCCGCAGCCATTGGGTCCGACGACGGCGGTCACCCGCCCGTCCGGGACCTCCAGGCTGAGATCCTCCAGGACCGGGCGCGCGCCGTAGCCGACGGTCAGCGACGCCGCGCGCAACGACGCCGACGGTCGTCCGGCGAGCTCCGCCGGGCGCACGTCGTCGTCGCCGTCGAGGCGCCGAGGCGTGCTCTCGATGAACTCAGGCACTGGCCCTCCTCCATTCCACGATCAGCAGATGGCCCAGGTAGACGCCGCCGACGCCGGCGGTGACGATGCCGACCGGCAGGCCGTCGAGGAACGGCAGCTGCTGGGCGGCCAGATCGGCCGAGACCAGGATCATCGCCCCCGCCAGCGCGGAGACGGCGAGGTTCGGCCCCGGCGCGCGGGTCAGCCGCCGGGCGATGTGCGGAGCGGTCAGCGCGACGAAGGAGATCGGCCCGGCGACGGCGACCGCCGCGGCGGCCAGCAGCACGGCCAGCACGATGGCCGCCGTCCGGGTGCTCGCGGCTCCCGAGCCGAGCGTGTCGGCGAGCTCGTCGCCCAGATCCATGGGCCGCAGCCGGTGGGCGATCAGCACCAGCGCGGGCAGCAGCACCGCCAGTGCGACGCCGATCAGCGTGGCATGCTCCATGCTGCGGGTGCCCAGCGAGCCCATCGTGTAGGCGGCGAGGTCGTGGGCGGCGTCATGCAGGGCGACGGCGACGACGTAGTGGGTCAGCGCCGTGGCCATCGAAGCCACGCCGATGCCGGTGACGATGACCCGCGCCGGCGAGGCGAAGCCCACTCCGCTGGACCACCAGACGAGCAGGATCGCGATCCCGGCGCCGGCCACTGCGCCGATCGGGGCCGGGACCATGCCGCTGCCGAGCAGCGTGGTCATCGCGACGCCCGCCCCGGCTCCGGCGCCGAGGCCGAGGACGTCCGGACTGCCCAGCGGGTTGCGGGTGACGGTCTGGAACAGCGACCCGGACAGGCCCAGGGCCAGCCCGACGCCGACGGCGGCCAGCAGCCGCGGTCCGCGCAGCCGCTCGAGGACGAACTGCACCTTGGCGTCGGCCTCGCCGGCGAGCGCGGCGACCGCCTCCGCGGGCGCCACCCCGAGACTCCCGGCCGAGAGGGTGACCAGCCCGCAGACCAGGATCAGCGCGCCCAGCACTGCAGCCACGGTCAGGCTCCGCGGAGAGACGGGCAGCGCGACGCGGGAGCCGAGGCGCAGCATGCGCGGGGCGGCACTGCGGGATCCGGGACGGGCAGCGGTCGCCGCCGCCGTCGCCGGAGCCTCCTGCCGCGCCGTCGTCGGCGGCGTCGTCGCGGTGCCCGACGGGGCTGCGGACGCCGGCGGCGCCTGCTCCCCCGCACGCTGGGTCGTCGTGCTCATGCCGCGACCCTCCCGCGACGGACGGCGGCCAGCAGGAACGGCGCGCCGACGAACGCGGTGACCGTGCCGACCATCACCTCCTGCGGCCAGGCGACGAGCCGGGCGACGACGTCGGCGGCCACCAGCAGCGCCGCGCCGAGCAGCACCGCGACCGGGATCTGCACCCGGTGGTCGGCGCCGACCAGTGCGCGGACGACATGCGGCACCGCCAGCCCGACGAAGGCGATCGGGCCGACGGCGGCGGTGGCCGCGGCGGCCAGCAGCGTGGCCGCGGCGATGGCGCCGAGCCGCACGCGTGCCACCGGAGCGCCCAGCGAGACGGCGACCTCCTCGCCCAGAGCCAGCGAGTTCAGCCCCGATCCGCAGGCCAGCGCCAGCAGCAGCCCCAGCACGATCGCCGGCAGCACGGTGACCAGCGTCTCGGGCGAGGCCCCGATGAGCGAGCCGACCACCCAGTGCCGGTAGGAGTCGAAGACCTCCGGCCGCAGCAGCGTCATCGACTGCACATAGGCGCCGAGCACGGCGGAGACCACTGCGCCGGCGAGCACCAGAGGCACCACGGAGGAGCCGCCGGCGCGGCGGCCCAGCAGATAGGAGATCAGCACCGCGACCACGGCTCCGGGCAGCGCGGCGAGCACGAGCATCTGGCCGGTGGCCGCCCCCAGCAGCGCGGTGACGGTGACGACTGAGGCGGAGGCGCCCATCGTCACGCCCAGCAGCCCGGGCTCGCCCAGCGGATTGCGCGTCACGCCCTGGATGAGCACGCCGGAGACCGCCAGGGCGGCGCCGACCACGGCACCGGTGAGCAGGCGCGGCACCCGGCCGGCGAGGACCATCTCCATGTAAGGGGCGCCGTCGCCGGTCAGCACGCGCCAGACCGGGCCGACGTCGACCGATCCTCCTCCGACGACGAGGCTCGCCGCGGCGGCGACCAGCAGCACCGCGGCGGCGAGGCCCAGCGCTGTCGCCGTCGGGACACGACGTCGACCCGCCGCCCGGAGTGCGGGCGGCGGGTCGACGTCGGAGGCGGAGCGTCCGGGCGCCGCCGTCGGCGGGGTCGCGGCGGACGCCGGACGGGTCTCCGGCTCAGTCCTGCTCGTGCTCAGCGACGGCCTCCTCGATCATCGGGACGTAGCGCTCCAGGACCCACGGCACCGTCAGCGGGTTGATCATCGACGAGGCGGTGACCAGCGCCGGGTCCTCCGGGGCAACCAACGCCCCTCGCTCGACGGCGGGAATGGACTGGTAGAGGTCCTGCGACTCGATCTCCTTCCGCGTCTCCGCGTCCGAGTAGAAGGTGAAGATCAGGTCCGAGTCGGAGAGCATGTCGGCGTTCTCCAGACCGATCATGGCCGAGTCGGTGCCTTCGACGTCGTACTCCTTCAGCTGCTCGCTCTCGGTGACGGGGTCCGGGGTGAGGCCGAGCTTGTCGACCATCGCCGCCCGCTGCTCGCTCGGATAGAAGACGCCGAGGGTCCCCGGGCCATCAGTGTAGGTGTAGGAGTAGGTGATGTCCTCCCACTCCGGACGGCTGGCCTGGTCGAACTGCGCCTCGATGTCCTCGATGAGGCCCTCGGCCTGGTCCTCCTTGCCCAGCGCCTTGGCCACCGTCTTGATCTGTCCGTCCCAGGTGACCGTCCAGGGCTCCTCTTTGTAGGCGACAGTCGGGGCAATGTCGGAGAGCACGTCGTACTGCTCCTGGTCGATGCCCGTCCAGGGAGCCAGGATGACGTCGGGCTCGAGGTCGACGATGGCCTCGACGTCCATCTCATCACCGCCGGTGAACAGCTCCGGCGGCTCGTCGCCGTTCTCCTGGACCGCCTCGTGGATCCAGGGCAGGTACCCGGATTCGTCGGCGCCCCAGGGGTACTCCTGCATTCCGACCGGGGTGACGCCGAGGGCGATGGCGGTCTCGGCGGATCCCTGACCGAGTGCCACCACGCGCTCGGGGTCCTCCTCGATCTGTGCGGTGCCGAGCGCGTGCTCGATGGTGATCTCTCCGGAGCCGTCGTCGGCGGAGCTGCCCCCGCCGCAGGCGGAGAGCGTCAGGGCGGCCAGGGCCGCGACGGCCGGCGTCGTCCGCCGCAGAGTCGGGTGAGGAGTCGGGTGAGTGCTCGTGGGCATCGGGGAAGACCTCCGGTGTCGGTGCTGGTGACGGCGGCCCGGTCGGGCCGTGAAGGATCCACCGACGTGATTAGATCAGCGGCGGATGACTCAATGCGAGTGAGCCTAACCTAACTCTCTGGCGATCGTGAACGCAGGTCGCTGGATGACGTGCTCGACGCTGCGGCCGGCCGCCACAGAACTCGCTCACTGCCGACCTGTGTGGCATCCCGCACACCAGGCGGCTCGAATTTGTCGACCCCGAACGGTGGATGTATAGTCGTACAAGTCGTGATCGCGGGGAGCGGTCACGGAGACAAGTGAACATGCGCCTATAGCTCAGCTGGATAGAGCGTCGGTCTACGGAACCGAAGGTCTGGGGTTCGAATCCCTATGGGCGCACCGCGCGAGAAGCCCCCGCATCCTGGTCAGCACAGGCATGCGGGGGCTTCTTCGTGCCCCGAAGTCGCAGGCCCGACGGGACTCTGGTGTAGCCATTAGTGCGGCCATTCCGCAGATTCATGCAGCCGCATCCAGCAGTGTTCTGGGCACCCCTCCCGTCGTGCAGACATTGTGTCCACACTGCTCCCCAGCGGCCCTGCCGGCGTCATAGCGCCCAGCAGATTCCCAGCGGCTACCGAGCCTGTAGTCACGACGCGCATGTAGCGTAGTCATCACCTCATCGAGGTGCGAGTGATCCGACCCCCGGATTGGCCTTCTATGCGTCCCTCAGCGCTGGTCATTCCGGGGGTCTTCTCTGTGCGCACCAAAGACGGCCGAGATCCCCTGACCCGACGCGGTCCGAGGCGTTATGCTCGCAGTTCCGAGACAACGATGTCCGGAGTGTCGCGGACGACTGCGCGGCATATAGGTGACCAGGGGGTCACCATGATGAGCTATCACGCAGAACGACGAGAGATCGCAGACCTGCTCGACCACACGCCCGACGAGTACGAGACGCTGCGCCCGACAGAGCTGGTGCCGATCCTGGACGCCTGGGCACACTGCGGATTCGTCCGAGAGGGACATGTCCCCGATCTGCTGCGCAGGCTGTGCGCCTGGGTCGACGGCTACGAGCATCACCGCACCGGCTGGTACCTGCTGGGACATCACCGAGGCCGCAATGACTGGATGAACATCGTCAAGTCCGCGAGCCCCGACGCGCTGGACCGCCGCACCTGGCGATGATCTGAAGCCTCAGGGTCTACTCACGGCCAATTCCCAGAAGAACCTCGTGGAGGACGCGCATGCTGACGACCACCTCGTATTGGGATGCGAGACTGCACCCCCGGTAAAGTAGGGCGCACGGCACCCCGGGGAGCCTATCTGCGACGTGATATCACGGGCCAACTCGGGGACTCTCGGCAGTTACTGCGCCGGCTCAAGCTCACTTGTGACGAACCACTTATGGTTGGTCATATCCATGCTGCCCGTCTCGATGTCGACCATGTAGGCGGTTTCATCAGTCACGCGCTCAATGACTGCTTCTGCTCCCTGCATGCCTGGCATGTGATCGGCATCGAGGGTGACCTCATCGCCGACCTGCAACGGGGCATCGCCAGGATCCTCGAGCTCCTCGTGGGCCACCCACTTATGATCGTCAACTGGGTCTCCACCAGTTGTCGGAGTGTAGGTCACCGAGTAGATCGTCGTGTCGTACGCTCCGGCAACGGTGGCCGTCGACCCCTTCATATTCTCCATGTGCCCGCCGGCGAGGACTGCTGTGGAGCCTACTGGATACTCGGGCGAGCTTGCCTTCTTGATCCCATCGGGCGCCGGGCCACCGTCATGGCCGTGCTGATGCTCGCCGCCTCCTTCGGAAGCACTAGGGGCCTCGGACTCTTCGTTCGTCGTAGTGCTGCATGCAGTGACCACGAGGACGCCTACTGCTGCCAATGCGGCCATGCGCATC
>NZ_WIAX01000002.1 GCF_009467795.1 Nesterenkonia halophila | reverse complement strand
CCTCTCGCCCTCTCGCCCTCTCGCCCTCTCGCCCTCTCGCCGAGCAATATACCCAATGGGGGTAAGGAACAGCTGAATGATGTCGAAGAGCCCGAGCAGTCACTCCGCGAGCCACGCCCGCAGACGCTCGTGGAAGTCGTGGTGCAGTACGAGGTGCCGCTCTTCCACCGGTGCGCGGCAGTCGGGGGCAGGGTTATAGGCAGAAATATGTGTATAGCCCGGGCGCGTCATGGGCGTCCTGCCCAGCCTGAGCTGGCCCAGAGGCCTTCCTCTGCGGTGGCCGTGGTGCTGCAGACCCGGGCCCAAGAGGCTCATCCAGAAGGGGCTCATGTCGTGCTGTCTCTGCCGTTGCGCGGCAGTGCTGTTGGGCCAGCTTCCAGGAGGCGTGGGGGGGTCTTCGGTGAGGCTGTCGAGCAGCCAGTCCACAGCCCTTCCAGCGTGATGTTCGGGCCCCCGCTGCCGGTAGAGTCCCTGGATACGGCGCAGTCTGATGTGGGTGTACCAGCAGGCCTGATTCGGCTTGGCCCAGGAGGGCCCCTGCGCGCCGGTCTTCGCGTAGGTGCGTTCTTTCAGGAAGCTGCTCCACCTGGTCTCCCATGAGGCATAGGAGCCCAGCCAGGCTGCGGCGGCATCCAGCTCCTGGACTCGCATGAATTCCCTGGCCAGGGCGAGGACCTCCTGGCCTGCCTCGAGTCGTGGATTCAGGGTGGTATGCCTGACCGCCGAAGCGCGGATGTGGAAGCAGGAGCGTTGAACGCGGGGGCGCGGCCACTGCTGGTCCACTGCTGCTCGGAGCCCGGTCCCGCCGTCGGGGACGACGATATCTGGGGCCGGAAGGCGCTTGAACAGGGCCGTCCTGGCGGCTTTGGGCTCCTTGTCGCACCTCTGCCGGCCGAGCCCGCGGGCCCCGTTGGGGGCGATGAGCACGCACCAACCGCCGAAATAGGTGCCATCGACGATGATCTGCCGGTGGACCTCCCCGGTGGGATCAGGCCGAGGGGCCTCGATCTGCCAGCACCAGGCCGTGGAGAACCGGAGTGAGCGCCCGGTGCCACCGCCGATGTCCTGCCGGCCGTACTGGCCCAGCTCCCAGGACAGGAAGGCGTTCAGCTGGGCCTTGCGCGTCACATCGACCCGGGACCGAGTGGCTGAGGATCCGCAGGCACTGCATCGCCGCCGAGTGCGTCCGGCTCTGGTCTTGCCGTTCTTCACCAGTTTGGTGCTGCATACACCACAGACCGGCTGATTCGCAGGAGGAGTCACCCCACATGCTTTCAAGGCATGTGCAACCCTCTACCTCGGCGCCAGATCAACGAACCACGGCCACGCTGTACACACATTCCTGCCTATAGCCCCCAGATTCGTGCAGGCGCATCCGGCCGAGCCTGGAGGCGTTCTGGACGCCGCGCCCGTCGTGCGCATACCCCCGCGCACCTGCCGGCGTCATAGCGTCCAGCAGATTCCCAGCGGCTACCAGGCCCGCAGTCATGCCTCCTGTGTAGCGTGGCACTTACCTCATCAAGGTGCGAGTGATCCGACCCCCGGATCGGCCGTCTGTGCGCCCCTCAGCGCTGGTCGATCCGGGGGTCTTCTCTGCCCGATTCTCACGGCATGATTCCAGCCGGCTCTCGGGTTGCCCTCAGGATGCGGCCCTATGGTGTGCTTCACCTCGCCCCCGGGGGAATCGAGGCGCATCCTGTGTGTCGGGTGCACGGCCTCTGAGCGGCCCTTCTGTGACGTGGATACGCGGGCTATCTCGGAGGCCTCCCCCGACCAAAGCTCTCCGCACGTGGGTCGCCCCCGTCAGCTTCAAAGGTGTTGCTTCTCCCGCAGGATGAGCAGTGCAAGCCGGTGCCGACCGCCCCCCTTCCCCGCCGACATGACCGACTGGCCCCGGCGCCCACCGTGTCCGGCCCTCGCTCTGGGTGTCGCCAGGCTCGCCGAGCACTCCGCAGGGTTCCGGCGACGAGCACCCGGCACCGCCGCCCGGCCGCGAGCCCTCGATCGAGCGGCGTCTCCCCTCCCCCATCCCTCCCCGCGATGACGCGCCGTCCTCTAGGATGCGTGCATGACCTACTTGCTTCGCCGCATCGCTCGGATGATCATCAGTCAGCTCCGCCGCCGCGGCGGCGGGAACCGCCGACCCCGCTGATCCGACCGCACCCAGTACCCTGGCAGGGCGACGGGTCCGACCAGTCGCCGCCGAGCTGACCAGGAGGGGGTTGCCCGATGCCCAGGCTGTGGCGTGGCCTGCCGGCCGCCGCGGCCAGCGCAGCGCTGATGCTCGGGATGGTGCTGGGCCTGGCCGGCTGCAGCCCGGATCCCGAGGACGACGTCGTGCGCAGCCTCGACATCGCCGTCGACATCGACGCACAGGGCACGCTGCACGTCACCGAGACCTACTCCTGGGATTTCGGCACCCGCGAGGGGCTGGGCTTCCGGCGCGATCTGATCCGCCGCGAGCCCGCCGAATCGGACGAGGATCGCCTGCGCGTCTACGAGTACGACGACTTCGAGGTCTCCAGCTCCAGCGGCGCGCCGGCCGATGTCTGGACCGAGGAGGACGGAGACATGCTCCGCGTCGGCGTCGGCTCCACTGAGGAGCGCGGCGAGACGCGGACCGGAGTCCAGGGATACGAGCTCAGCTACACCGTCGACGGCGCGATGACCGCCACGACGCCCTCCGAGACCTCCGACGCCGACGCCTCTCCTTCCCCCACCGCGCCCGACCTCCCGGAGGGGTCCGCCAACCCGGGCCGTCCGTCCTCGGCCCCCGCCGCGCGGCAGATTCTGCATTGGAACGTCACCGGCCAGCAGTGGCAGGTGCCGATCGAGCATGTCGACACCACGATCACCGCCCCGGAGGCCCCGCTGCGGACAAGCTGTCAGGCCGGCGACGTCGAGACCATCCGCACGTGCCAGGTCGTCGAGGGCGAGGACAACGTCACCGTCACCGCCGCGGAGCTCGAACCCGGCCAGGGCCTGACAGTCCAGGCGACCTACCCGCCCGACACGGTCGAGGACGACGTCCCGCAGCTGATCACACCCCACTGGAGCAATCCGCACCGCTACTGGCCCGCGATCGCGACGGTCACCGACCCGGTCTGGACGGTGGTCGAGGCCTCGGCCGCCCCGCTGCTCGTCGTCGTCGCAGTGGTCAGCGGGATCTGGATGGTGCGCCGCATCCGGCGCGACCGGGACGACTCCTTCGTCGGGTTGCCTCCGGGGACCCTGCCCGCACCGGACGCCGTGGACACCACGCCGACGACGCCGGCGCCTCGCCGTCCGAGCTCCCCGGCCCGCCCTGCTCCGCCCGAGCGGCTCGCACCGGCCGAGGCGGCCGTGGTGGCAGAGCGTCGTCTGCCGCAGCGGGCGGTCGGGGCGACGCTGCTGGACCTGGCCGCGCGCGGCCACGTGGAGCTGACTCCGGCCGGACCCTCCGAGGAGAAGCTGGGCGCGGCGTCGGCCGGCGAGCCGGACGAGGACGCGGACGCGGCTGCCGGACCCGCCGGGTCCGAGCCGAGCACCTGGCTGGTGCGCCGCACCGCGCCCGACCGTCCCGATTCACTCGCCGACTTCGAGGCGACATTGCTCGACGGCCTCTTCGGCGACGGCGCGGGAGAGGACGACGCACCCGCGGAGCCCGCCGCCGTGCGGCTCGACGACCCTCCCGAGGGGCTGGGCGAGGCCGTGGACCGCATGGACGAGCAGCTGCACCGACGCATCGACGAGCGTCGCTTCTTCCGCGAGACGGTCGACCCGCGCCGGGCGCGGCCCCGCTGGGGCCCGGCGCGCACCACCGCCGCGATAGTCGGAACCACCGTCGGCGCCGTCGCCGCCATCGTGGTCACCAACGGCTTCACCGACAATGCCCCGCTCATCCCGGACTCGACGGCCGGACTCGCCGCCGTCCTCGCCGGACTCATCGCGCTCTGGCTCGTCCTGGAGCTCGCCGGGCGGAAGCTCAGCGTGGGACGCACCGCGCTGGGACGGGCCCACGCCGAGCAGGCCTGCGGCTTCCGCCGACACCTGGCCGAGACGACGTCTCAACAGCTGCGCGACGCCCCCGACGCCCGACGCATCTCCCGCCACCTGGCCTATGCCGTGGCCCTGGGCGTCGCCGAGCAGTGGGCCGCCGCCCTCGACGAGCTGGACGACGGCGCCTCCTCCGAGACCGCGCGCGCCATGGGTCTGGCCGACGGTCCGTCCAGCATGGCCGCCCTGCACCCGGGCGCGATGGTCGCCCTGGCCGACTCCACGGAGTCCTTCGGCCACCAGGCGATCGTGCCCTCCGGCCCCGGCGCCGCAGGAGGCTCCGTCGGCGGAGGAGCCGGCGCGGGCATGCCCGGCGGCGGTCTCGGCGGCGGAGGCGGCGCGGGCCGCTGACCGGCCGCGACGGACGAGTCGCCCCTCCGACGGCGGGGCGCACCCCGCGCTCCGCCCGGCTGCATCCGGCTTGCCTCATCAGGCCTGCTCCAGGCCGTCGTGCCGCACCGCTCCCCTGCCGCAGACCGCCGGTGCCGACGCCCATCACCCCTCCTGATCCCACTCAGACCCACACGAACCCACTGATATGTGTTGCATACACAGAAGAACACAGATACAGTCGATCATCACCGGCATATACGTGCCGCGCATCACACTCGACCTGCCGCCGTCACGGCGGCCCCGAGCCCGGAGGGATCACTCATGGCTCTGCTCGCCCCCGAACGCCACGACCGCATCCTCGCGCGTCTGCGCACCCGGACGACGGCGACGGTCCAGGAGATCTCCGACGAGCTGGAGGTCACCAAGGAGACCGTGCGCCGCGACCTCGACGCCCTGGAGCGCGCCGGCTCTCTGGAGCGCATCCACGGCGGGGCCGTGCTGGCCGGCTCCGGCGTCCGCGCCGAGACGCCCTGGCGCGAGCGCCAGTCCCGCCGGGCCGAGCAGAAGCGTGCGATCGCGACGGCCGCGCTGGACTTCCTGCCGCCCAGCAGCGGCTCGGCCCTCCTCGACGCCGGCACCACCACCGAGGCGCTGGCCGATCTGCTCGCCGACGACGCCGCGGTGCCGCCGGCCGCTGAGGGCGGGATACGAGCTGTCATCACCGATGCAGTGCCCATCGCCCAGACGCTGGCCGACCGCCCGCATCTGGATCTGGAGGTGCTCGGCGGCCAGGTCCGCGGGATCACCGGTGCCGTGGTCGGCGACCAGGCGCTGGCCACGCTGGCCGCCCGCCGGGTCGACGTCGCCTTCCTGGGCACCAACGGCCTCGACGCCGCCTTCGGCCTCTCCACTCCGGATGCCGCCGAGGCGGCGGTGAAGGCGGCGATGATCCGCTCGGCCCGCCGCAGCGTGCTCCTGGCCGACGCCACCAAGCACGAAGTCTCCTCCCTGGTGCGCGTCGCCGAGCTCTCCGCGCTCGATGTGCTGATCACCGACGCCGAACCGCCCGCCGCGCTGCGCGCCGCCCTGGACGAGGCCGAGGTCGAGGTGGTGATCGCCCGATGATCGTCACCGTGACCCCGAATCCGAGCCTGGACCGCACCGTCGAGCTGGACGCCCCGCTGACCCCCGGGGCCGTGCAGCGTGCGGTGCGGGCGACCTCCGAGCCCGGCGGCAAGGGCGTGAACATCTCGCGCGCGCTGGCCGCCGCCGGCCGCGAGACCCTCACGGTGCTGCCCGGCGACGAGGCCGACCCGATGATCGCCGCACTGGCCGCCGTCGACGTCCCCCACGCGAGCCTGACGACCGGCGCTCCGGTGCGCACCAACGTCACCGTCACCGACCCGCAGGGCGTGACCACCAAGATCAACGAGCCCGGCGCGGCCCTGGACGACGCCCAGGTCGCCGCGCTGCTCGATCTCGCCGTCGCCCGCTCCCGCGGCGCACAATGGGTCGCCTCCGCCGGCTCGCTGCCGCCCGGCGTCCCGACGGATCTGCACGCCCGGCTGATCGCCGCGCTGCGCGAGCAGCTCGGCGACGACGCCCCGCAGGTCGCAGTCGACTCCTCCGGACCGGCGCTGGCGGCAGCCGTCGCCGTCGGACCGGAGCTGATCAAGCCCAACGCCGAGGAGCTGCTCGAGCTGGCCGCACAGCTGGCCGAGGACCGCGACGGCGACGGCGCTCCGGCCGACTGCCCCGAGGCTCAGCTCGCCGAGGAGCAGCTGGAGGCCGACCCGACCGCCGCCGTCGCCCTGGTGCGCCGACTGCAATCGCACGGCGTGCGCGACGCGCTGGTGACCCTCGGCTCCCGCGGCGCGCTGCTGGTGCCCGCCGATCCGCAGGCGGCGGTGCTGCATGCCGACGGCCCGCCGCTGACCGCCCGGTCCACCGTCGGCGCCGGCGACGCCTCGCTGGCGGGTCTGCTGCTCGGACGGGCCGAGGGGCTCTCCGCCGAGGACGCTCTGCGTCGCGCGGCAGCCCACGGACGCGCCGCCGCCGCCCTCCCCGGCTCGGTGATGCCGACGCCGGACGATCTCGACCTCGACGCCGTCGTCGTGCAGCCGCTGCCGCGACGACCCCGCTGAGGTCCGTCCCCGCGCCCGCCGCGGCGCATCTCCGATCACTCGCCACCCCATCCCCCGTCCATCGAAGGAACCCCGTCATGAGCAGCATCATCACACCGCAGCTGGTGAGCCTCGACGCTCTCGACCGCACCGCGCCGCGCGAGGTCATCGACGCGCTCGCGGCACAGATCGCCGCCGCCGGCCGGACCGAGGACCCCGAGCAGCTGGCCGCCGACGCGGCCGCCCGCGAGGAGACCTCCCCGACCGGGATGCCCGGCGGCTTCGCCATCCCGCACTGCCGCACCGCGGCCGTCGAGGAAGCCACACTGGCCTTCGCGCGGCTGGCGTCCCCGGTGGACTTCGGCGCCAAGGACGGCCCGGCGGATCTGGCCTTCTTCATCGCCGCCCCCGACGGCGCCGACAAGGCCCACCTGACCATCCTCGCCGCGCTGGCCCGCTCGCTGGTGAAGGCCGACTTCGTCACCGCACTGCGCGAGGCGTCCTCGGCCGAGGAGGTCGTCGAGCTGGTCCGCTCCGCCGTCGAGCCCCAGGCTCCGGCCGAGGGGGCCTCCGCCGAGACCACGACGGCGGGCTCCGCCGCGCCGGCCGGCTCCGAGACCTCCTCCGCGCACGGCTCCGAGGCCGCCTCCTCCGGCACCCGCCGACTGGTGGCGATCACCGCCTGCCCGACCGGCATCGCCCACACCTACATGGCCGCCGACGCGCTGAAGCAGGCCGCCGCCGACCGCGGCGTCGAGCTGCAGGTCGAGACGCAGGGCTCGGCCGGCGCCGAGGCGCTGCCCGCCGGGGCAGTCTCCGGCGCGGAGGCGGTCATCTTCGCCACTGACGTCGACGTCCGCGACAAGGCCCGCTTCGCCGGCAAGCCGGTGGTGGCCGTGCCGGTCAAGCGCGCCGTCGACGGCGCCGGCGAGCTGGTCGAGGCCGCGCTCGCCGCCGCCGACGACCCGCAGGCGGCCCGGGTGAGCGCCGCCGAGGCCGAGTCCTCGGACTCCGGCGCCGAGGAGGACGAGCACTTCGGCAAGAAGATCCAGCGCGTGCTGATGACGGGCGTGAGCTACATGATCCCGTTCGTCGCCGCCGGCGGTCTGCTCATGGCCCTGGGCTTCCTGCTCGGCGGCTACAACATCACCGACGTCTCCGAGGACGTCGCGCTGAACAACGCGCTGTGGAACCTGCCCTCCGGCGACGAGCTGCCCGAGGACTTCGTCGGCATGGGCCAGCTCGGCGCCTACCTCGGGGCGGTGGCCTTCACCATCGGCAACGCCTCGATGGCCTTCCTGGTGCCGGCGCTGGCCGGCTACATCGCCTTCGGCATGGCCGACCGGCCCGGCATCGCCCCCGGCTTCGTCGCCGGCTCGGTCGCCGGCATCATGGGCGCCGGATTCATCGGCGGCATCGTCGGCGGCGTGCTCGCCGGCCTCGTCGCGCACTGGCTGCGGTCGCTGACCGTGCCGCGCTGGCTGGCCGGGCTGATGCCGGTGGTGATCATCCCGCTGCTGGCCTCCATCGTCTCCTCCGGGCTGATGGTCCTCTTCCTCGGCGGGCCGATCGCGCAGCTGACCTCGGGGCTGGAGTCCTGGCTGTCGGGCATGACCGGCACCGCGGCCGTCTTCCTCGGCCTGGTGCTGGGCCTGATGATGTGCGTCGACCTCGGCGGCCCGGTGAACAAGGTGGCCTACTCCTTCGCCGTGGCCGGGCTCTCCGCCGGCTCGGTGGCCGACAACCCCGCCCCGCTGATGATCATGGCCACGGTGATGGCCGCGGGCATGGTCCCTCCGCTGGGCATGGCGCTGGCCACCTTCATCGACCGCCGGCGCTTCACCGCCGCCGAGCAGGAGAACGGCAAGACCGCCGTGCTGCTCGGTGCGGCGTTCATCTCCGAGGGGGCGATCCCCTTCGCCGCGGCCGACCCGCTGCGCGTGCTGCCCTCGTCGATGGTCGGCGGCGCCGTCACCGGTGCGCTGACCATGGGCTTCGGCATCACCTCGCAGGCTCCCCACGGCGGCGCCTTCGTGTTCTTCGCCATCGACTCGTTCCCGCTGTTCGTCCTCGCGGTGCTGATCGGCGCGGTGGTCACCGCGCTCACTGTGGTGGCGCTGAAGCGCTGGGTTCGCCGCAGCGAGCCCGCCGAGACGACGGCGGCCGAGCCGGTGGCGGCCTGACACCGGCGCGAACCGCATAGGATGGTTCACAGACCCGCGACGGCGCCGTCGTCGTGACCCTGAGGATCCCCTCACCGAACCCCATAGTCACATCGATCCAGGAGGACGACCCCATGGCCCAGAGGACCGCCACCATCGGCTCGAAGGCCGGCCTGCACGCCCGCCCCGCGGCCGTGTTCGCCGAGGCCGCCGGCTCGCAGTCGGTGCCGGTGACCATCGCCAAGGCCGACAACCCGGAGGAGACCTTCGATGCCAGCAGCATCCTGGGCCTGATGGGCATCGGCGCCGAGTACGGTCACGAGGTCGTGCTCACCGCAGAGGGCGACGGCGCCGAGGAGGCGCTGGACGCGCTCGTCGAGGTGCTGGAGACCGAGCAGGACGGCTGAGTCCCGCCGCATCTCCCGCGCCCGCCGCGCGACAGAAGGGGCCGCCGACCGGATGATCCGGTCGGCGGCCCCTTCGTCTGCCGGACTGCGCTCAGACTGTGCTCGGCCCGCGCGCGGGCTGCGGCTCAGTCCCAGAACTCGACGAGCCGCGCGTCCCGGCCGTCGAGCTCGGCCCAGGGCTTGTCGACGCGGAAGCGGGCCAGCCCCGCCGTCGGCCAGCTGCCGGCCATCCGCAGCACCGGCTCCTCCTCGGAGCCTGCCGAGGCCAGCTCGCTGCTGAGCTCCTGCACGCCGGGCATATGGGCGATCACCAGCAGCGAGCGCACCGTCTCCGGCGTCTCGTTGATCACCGAGAGCATCGCGCGCGAGGAGGCCAGATACAGCCGCGGCTCGTGATAGGCGGTCGATCCCTTCTCCCCCAGCTGCTGGCCGACCCAGGTGCAGGTCTGCCGGGTGCGCATGGCGTCGGAGCAGATGATCCAGTCGGGGTGGGCGCCCGCATCCAGCAGGCGCGCCCCGACCGCCCGGGCCTGCTCGGCTCCGTGGTCGGTCAGCGTGCGGGCATGGTCCTCCTCGCTGAAGGAGTGCCCGGCCTGGGCATGGCGGAGCACCAGCAGCTCGGCAGTCGACATCAGAGCCTCAGTTCGGGTCGAGGTCGCAGGGGAGATCAGATGGAGTATTCCGGCGCGGCCCAGACGGTGACCTCGGGGTGCTCGTAGAAGCGGTACCCCTGGCCGCGGACGGTGCGCACAGTGTTCGCCAGCCGGCCGAGCTTCGAGCGCAGCCGCCGGATGTGGACGTCGATGGTGCGCTCGTTGGGCATCTGGTCCGGGTCGGCGTGGCGCCACAGCGCGTGCAGCAGCTCCTCACGACCGACGGTCCGCGACCCGTTCTCGACCAGGTAGTTCAGCAGCTCGAACTCCTTGTAGGTCAGATTGAGGTCCTCGCCGTCGAGCTTGACCTCGCGCCGGGAGAGATCGATGAGCACTCCGGCCGACGACGGCGTCTGCGGGGCCGCCAGCGGGGCGTCCGCGGCGCGGTGGGCCACTGTCGGATCTCCCAGGGCCTGGCGGACCACTTCCAGGTCACCGCCCTCGGCGGCCGCCGAGGCCATGGCCATGGCGATGTGCACCTGCGAGTCGGCGGCGATGGACTCGACGTAGTCGCGCATCTCGGTGGCGATGCGGTGCAGCGAGGTGCCGGCCGCGGAGGCGGCGTCCTCGTCGAGGCCGACGTAGACGACGAAGCCGCGGGCGACGACGTCGGGCTGGACCATCTGCGGGCCGCCGCCGTTCTGCGCGACCACCGGGACCGGTGCGGTGCGGGGCTGGGCCTCGGCCGAGGAGGCGGAGCCAGCACGCCGCGAGCGTCCGCCGCGGGCCGCCGAGGACCCGGTCGACTGCCCCGTGCGGCCGTCCTGGCCTCCGCGCGCGCGACGGGCGAGCTCGGCGCGACGGGCCGCGTTGCGCACGGAGACGTGGACGTAGCCGGGGTTCTGGGCCTGGCTGGAATCGGCGGACATGTGACCTGCTCTCTCCTGGCTGGTGCCGCTGGTCTCGTCAGTCCAGACTCTCCGTCACACATGAAATTTGCAAGTAATATAGAGGCAGATCTTTCACATCGTGAGACAATACGGGGTGACTGTGTGCAGCATCACACTGCGTCCCGCACGACTCCCCCGCATGCGGCCGCTCGTCACGGTACGCCCGGCCAGGAAGCACGGACGACCTCACCCCACACTCAGATCCCTGTGAGATCAGCCGAGGAGCACCATGGGGAGGCCCGCCGCGACCACCGGTCCCGCCGGATCCGCGGCGGGGGCGAGGCCGCCGCGGAGGCGAGCAGGCCCGGCATACCCCCTGTGGCTGAACACCTGCTGGACACCTCCCGGACGACCCGGGTCGACTTCCGGTCATTCTCAGGCAGTCTCAGCGATCCTCGGAGAGAATCGGGGGCGGCGGCCGGCCCTATTCGGCCAGGCCGTAGAGCCGATCGCCGGCGTCGCCGAGGCCGGGGACGATGTAGGCGTTCTCGTCGAGCTTCTCGTCGATGGCAGCCAGGTACAGCTCGACGTCGAGGTCGCCGATCTCCTTCTCCAGCCGCTCGATGCCCTCCGGGGCGGCCAGCAGACAGATGCAGGTCACCTGCTTGGCGTTGCGCTCGGTCAGGAAGCGGATGGACTCGGCCAGCGTGCCGCCGGTCGCCAGCATCGGATCCAGCACGAAGACGTGGCGGCCGGTGAGGTCGTCGGGCAGCCGCTCGGCATAGGTGATGATGTCCAGAGTCTCTTCGTTGCGCGCCATGCCCAGGAAGCCGACCTCGGCCGTCGGGATCATCGAGGTCATCCCCTCGAGCATGCCCAGCCCGGCGCGCAGCACCGGGACCACCAGCGGCGTCGGACCCGCCAGCTGCGTGCCCTCGGTCTCGGTGACCGGGGTGGTGATGGTGACCGGCTCGACGGCGATCGAGTCGCTGGCTTCGTAGGAGAGCAGCATCACCAGCTCCTGGGTGAGCTGGCGGAAGTGGTTCGAGCTGGTCTCCGCCCGACGCAGCTGGGTGAGCTTGTGGGCGATCAGCGGGTGTTCGACGACCTGTACGCGCATGCTTCCAAACTACCAGCAGGCACAGCTCGGTAGGCTGGCCGCATGCCCGCTCCCGAGACGCCCGAGGCCCGGCACGGCGCCGACTCCGGCGCTTCCGACGCCTTCGACCCCCGCTCGACCGCGACGCAGCGCACGCTGATCGGCCGCTGCCTCGAGCTGGCCGCCCGCGCCGGAGACGACGGCGACGTGCCGGTCGGCGCCGTCGTGGTCGCCGGCGACGGCACCGTGCTGGGCACCGGATCGAACACCCGCGAGCGCGACGTCGACCCGGCCGGCCATGCCGAGATCAACGCGCTGCGCGAGGCCGCCGCGGTCCGGGGCAGCTGGCAGCTGGCCGGCTGCACCCTGGCGGTCACCCTGGAACCCTGTCCGATGTGCGCCGGGGCCATCGTGCTCTCGCGGATCCGCACGGTGATCTTCGGCGCCTGGGACGAGAAGGCCGGAGCCTCCGGCTCGGTCTTCGACATCCTGCGCGAGCCGCGGCTGAACCACTGGGTCGAGGTCCATCCGGGCGTGCGCGAGACCGAGTGCGCCGAGCAGCTGCGCTCCTTCTTCGCCGACCGGCTTCGCTGAACGACCGAACGGCCCCGCCGCCGTCGTCCCTGAGGCGCGCCGTCGGTCGGTGCCGGGCGGGCGCCCTGGAACCGGGCGCACCGGGAGTTGCTATCGTTGCCCGGTGCTCTCCGACCACCCCTTTCCCGAGGCCCTGTCCCGCGCCCTGACGCGCGCCGAGTCGCTGATCGCCGAGACGCCGGACTACCCCGAGCCCGGCGTGCTCTTCCGCGACATCTCGCCGGTGCTGGTCGACGCCGCGGCGCTGGGGGCGGTGACTGAGGCGATGATCGCTCCGTTCGCCGGAACGTTCGACGTCGTCGCCGGCATCGAGGCGCGCGGCTTCCTGCTGGCCGGCACCATCGCCGCCACCGCCGGCGTCGGGACGCTGCCGATCCGCAAGGCCGGCAAGCTGCCGAATCCGGCGGCCTCGATCGAATACCACCTGGAGTACGGCAGCGCGGCGATCGAGGCGCCCGGAGTCCTGCCCTCCGGCGCTCGCGTGCTGCTGGTCGACGACATCCTGGCCACCGGCGGCACGCTGGGCGCCTCCCGGAAGCTGATCGCCGAGCTCGGCGGCGAGGTCGTCGGCGCCTCGGTGGTGCTCGCCCTCGACGAGCTGGGCGGCGAACGGGTCGCCGGGCCGGTGCACTCACCCTTCCACGCCTGAGTCCCGGAGCTCGGATCTCGAATTGGTCCGCGCGGGGGACCTCCGGTAGCATTGTCAGGTCTCAAGGTGACGTGTCCGAGCGGCCGAAGGTGCGACACTCGAAATGTCGTGTGCGGAAACGCACCGTGGGTTCGAATCCCACCGTCACCGCCGAGCGAAGAGCCCCTGACCGGGAGTTTTCCGGTCAGGGGCTCTCTTTGTCGGCGCAGTTGCCCTGTCCTGCCGTCGCCGACTCCTCGCCGCCGACTCGTCGATGCTGATGGCGGCGACTCTGTGAGACCGGCAAGGACGAGAAGGGCACGCTCGATCCGCGCATCGAGTGGAACCCCTCGGAGGCGACCGCAAGGGCCAGCACAGCAACAGGATCACCGTTCAATGGCGTATCCGCTTCACGGGGACTGACCACGGCCCGATCGATTGTGAGATCTGCAACTGCCACGAGGAGGACTGATGAGCTCCACCCATCTCATCCACCCCGGTGTCATCGACCTGTCGAAGGAGCACGCTGATCACGAGGACGAGCTCCAGATCATCCAGCCGCTCACCCTGATCTGAGAGTCGTCGCCGCACACACCTCCGCGACCTCCTGCGAGCGCACGATGCCGGCATGCTCCCCTCGCACCTCTCCGCGATGCTCGTCGCGCCCGGCCGGTCACTCCCCCGACTGCGGCTCGGTGTAGAAGGCCGTCGCCCGTGCTTCAGCAGCACGGGCCTGACCCTCCTCGGTGCCGACGGCCACGGAGGCCGCCGCCCAGCGGATGCTGGCCCCGGTGATGAACTCGCGGGCCTCCGGCGTGGTCACCCAGGCTGATTCCTCGACGGGACGACTGCAGCCGGCCCGCAGATGATGCGCCAGCCCCAGCAGCGTCAGATCCCAGCCGACGCCGGCGGCACCGGGGCCGTACTCACGCCAGAAGAACTCGGGACACCGGTCGTGGTGCTCGAGCACCAGGCGCGCGGCCGCCGTCGCCTCCGCCTGCTCGACCGGTTCGCAGCGCACCGTCACCCGCGCGACGTCCTCGCCGAATTCCCAGGTCACCTGCAGCTCTCCAGAGTCCTGCGGCGAGCGCGGCGGTCGGCAGGCCTCCACGACGCCGCTCGCCGCAGACTCGACCTCGAAGCGTCCGCCCTCGCACAGCTCCCCGGAGACCGGATGCAGCCACTGCGCCAGACGGTCCGGCGAGGTCAGCGCCCGCCAGAGCTCCTCGACGTCGACGGCATGAACCTGGCTCAGGCGCAACGTGACGGCGAGCTCGCCGTCGTCCGCCGCGCCATCGGAGGCGTCTCCGCCCCCGCCGGGTCCCGCTCCCCCGGACCCTCGCTCGATCGACAGCTCGCGCGCCACCGCCTCGAGCTGCCCGTCGGCCTCGATGATCGCCTCGCCCTGCGCATCCATCTGCATGGCTCCATTCACGCACCGCGGCGCCCCTCGACGCCAGCCTCGGTGCCGACGTCGGGGCTGAGCACAGCGTGTTCGCCTCGACGTCGCATGTCATTCACATCACGATGGTGAGATCGGGCGGCGGCGCGCCCCCGGCTCCGCGGCCGGGTATCGCCGCCCGATCACGACGCACCGTCGATTCACTCCACCACCGACGATGAGGATCCACCCTATGGATGTCCCCTCCGACCCGACCGGCGCCGCCGGCGCCCCGGGCCCTCGACGGTTCCGCAGTCGCGGCCCGGCCGCCGTCGTCGCCGGCGCCGGTCTGACCGCCGCGCTGCTGGCCCCCGTCTCCGCGTCAGCCGCCCCGCAGCAGCCCGCCGAGACCGAGCAGACCTCACAGACCTCACAGACCGAGCTCACCGCTCAGCAGGAGAGCGCCGACGTCGTCATCAGCGAGGTCTACACCACCGGCGCCGGCACCGACGCCGCCTTCGACCAGCGCTTCATCGAGCTGCAGAACACCGGCGAGACCGCCGTCGACCTCTCCGGCTGGTCGATCAACTACCGCCCCTCCTCGCGCGGCGAGGACAGTCTCACGCCCTCGGGACACACCGACCTCAGCGGCACCGTCGAGCCCGGCGGCCACTATCTGATCTCCAACCCCGGCCTCTCCGCCGGCGACGGACAGGCCCTGCCTCAGCCCGACGAGCACCTCGGCGGGACGACGGCCATGCGCGACGGCATCATCTGGCTCTCCGACTCCGACCAGCCGATCGACGTGCCGCTGGGCGACGTCCAGGACGTCGAGGGCGTGGTCGACCTACTCGGCTACGGCGACGCCAACACCGTCGAGACCGCGGCCGCCGACTCGGTCTCCGGCAGCTCGGACGTGCGCTCGATGGTGCGCACCGACGGCGTCGACACTGACGACAACTCCGCGGACTTCACGCTGTCGTCGACGATCACCCCGACCAACAGCGCCGGCGAGCAGATCGTCCACGAGGGCGGCGGCGAGAACGGCGGCTCCGGCGAGAGCGACCGGAACGAGCCGGTCGAGCTGACGATCGACGAGATCCCGCGCAGCCTGGACGCGAGCGAGAACGAGCTGCTCGAGCAGCCGGTCACCGTCAGCGGCGTGGTCACCGCCGCCTACCCGACCGGCGGCTTCGACGGCTTCGTCGTCCAGACCCCGGGCACCGGCGGCGACGTCGACCTCGACGAGCACACCGCCTCGGACGCGGTCTTCGTCTACTCCCCGTGGCAGGTCGGCGAGGTCTCCGTCGGCGACCACGTCGAGCTCACCGCCGACGTGACGACCTACTCCGGCCAGGTCCAGCTCTCCCTCTACGCCGGGTCCGACCAGACCCCGGAGCACGCGCTGGCCCAGCTCGACGAGCCGGCCGAGGCGATCAAGCCCGCCGTCGTCGAGTTCCCGGAGACCGAGGCCGCGCGGCAGAGCCTGGCGGGGATGCTCATCGACCCGCAGGGCAGCTACACGGTCACCGACAACTACACGCTGAACCAGTACGGCGAGCTCGGCGTCGTCGCCGGCTCCGAGCCGCTGTCCACGCCGACCGACGTCGTCGCCCCCGGCGAACAGTCCCAAGCGCTGGCCGCCGAGAACGCCGAGCGGCTCTTCTACCTGGACGACGGCTCCTCGACGAACCTCAGCCGCTCCCCCGGCTGGGATCAGGAGCTGCCCTACATCACCTCCGAGGACCCGGTGCGCATCGGCGCCGAGGTGCAGTGGGAGCAGCCGGTGATCGTCGACCACCGCTACGACGAGTGGCGGCTGCAGCCCACCGGGCATCTCACCGGCGAGACCGCCGAGCAGGTCCAGCCGGCGTCGATCGAGGACACGCGCGCCGGCGAGCAGCAGCCCGCCGCCCCTGAAGGCGACGTGCGACTGGCCAGCTTCAACGTGCTCAACTACTTCGTCCACCTCGGCGAGGACGAACAGGGCTGCGACTACTACAGCGACCGCGACGGCGAGCCGACCACCACGGACTGGTGCACCGCCCGCGGCGCCTACTCGCAGGAGTCCTTCGAACGACAGCAAACCAAGATCGTCTCGGCGATCAACGCGCTGGACGCCGACGTCGTCGCGCTGCAAGAGATCGAGAACTCCGCGCACTTCACCGAAGACGCCGACCGCGACCTGGCCATACAGAACCTGGTCGACGCACTCAACGCCGACGCCGGCTCCGCGGAGTGGGCCGCTGTGGCCAGCCCCGAGGAGACCCCGGCGGTCGGGGACGAGGACGTGATCCGCAACGGCTTCATCCACCGCGTCGACGCCGTCGAGCCGGTGGGCGACTCGCGGATCCTCTTCGACGAGGGCATCGACGACATCATGACCGACGAGCTGTCGGCCCTCGACATCGAGTCGATCTTCTCCAACGCCCGCGAGCCGCTGGCGCAGCAGTTCCAGCCGGTCGACGGCGACGAGGACGACCGCTTCTTCGCGATCGTCAACCACCTCAAGTCCAAGGGCTCGGCGCCCGACGACGGCCCGAACGCCGAGACCGGCGACGGCCAGGGCGCGTGGAACGCCGCCCGCCAGGAGCAGGCCGGGGCTCTGGACGCCTTCGCCGACGCGCTGGCCGCCGACACCGGCACCGAACGGGTCTTCCTGATGGGCGACTTCAACTCCTACACCCAGGAGGACCCGATGCAGGTGCTCGCCGACGGCGGCTTCAGCAACCTCGCCGCCGACGTCGGCGACTCCTACGCCTACGACGGCCAGGTCGGCTCGCTGGACCACGTCCTCGGCACCGAGGCCGCGGCGGCCTCGGTGGTGCAGACCGACATCTGGAACATCAACTCGGTCGAGCCGATCGCGGCGGAGTACAGCCGCTACAACGGCAGCGCCACGGATCTCTACGCCCCGGACCAGTGGCGGGCCTCCGACCACGATCCGGTCATCGTCGACATCGCGTTGGACTCCGAGGACGGCTCGGACGACGGATCCGGTGGGGACGGATCCGGTGAGGACGGCTCCGGGAACCCGAGCCCGGGTCAGGGTCCTCCCGAGGGCAAGGGCCACAACCGGGATGACCACCCGGGCAACGGGCCGGGCCAGAACAACGGCAGCGGGAACGGAATCGGCACGGGGAACAACGGCACCGGCCGCGGGAACTGACCCCGAGGCCCGTCGCTGACGGGCCTCTCCGCCCGCCGACCGTCCCGGTCTCATGAGAGAGCCCGTCGGCTCCCCCGCACGCAGCTGCGGAGGAGCCGACGGGCTCTTCTCAGGCCGGGGGCCGGCTCAGCGGCTCTGCTGCTGGCTCGGCGGGGAGACGATCGCGTCGACGCGCTGGAAGGACTTCAGGTCCGAGTAGCCGGTGGCGGCCATCGCCCGGCGCAGCCCGCCCATCAGGTTCGACGAACCGTCGGTGTGGTGGCTCGGGCCCCAGAGGACCTCCTCCAGCGGACCGACGGTGCCCACGTGGGTGCGGTGCCCGCGCGGGAAGTCCGGGTGCACCGCCTCCGGGCCCCAGTGCCAGCCGCGGCCGGGGGCCTCCTCCGCCCGGGCCAGGGTGGTGCCGAGCATGACCGCGTCGGCGCCCATGCCCAGGGCCTTGACGATGTCACCTGAGGTGCCCAGTCCGCCGTCGGCGATGACGTGGACATAGCGGCCGCCGGACTCGTCGAGGTAGTCGCGGCGGGCGGCGGCGATGTCGCTGATGGCAGTGGCCATCGGCACGCGGATGCCCATCGCGCGCCGGGTCGTCGTCGACGATCCCCCGCCGAAGCCGACCAGCACGCCGGCCGCGCCGGTGCGCATCAGGTGCAGCGCCGGAGTGTAGCCGGCGGCGCCGCCGACGATCACCGGCACGTCGAGCTCGTAGATGAACTCCTTGAGGTTCAGCGGGTCGCCGTTCTGCGAGACGTGCTCGGCCGAGACCGTGGTGCCGCGGATGACGAACATGTCCACGCCGGCCTCGACGACCGTCTGGTAGAACTCCTGGGTCCGCTGCGGGGTCAGCGAGCCGGAGACCACCACGCCGGCCTCGCGGATCTCCGCCAGCCGGGCGGTGATCAGCTCGGCCTTGATCGGCTCGGAGTACAGCCGCTGCAGCCGCTCGGTGTTCGCCGGCGAGACCTCCTGGGCCTCCAGCTCGGCGATCTCGGCCAGCACCGGCTCCGGGTCCTCGTAGCGGGTCCACAACCCTTCGAGGTTCAGCACGCCCAGGCCGCCGAGCCGCCCCAGCGCGATGGCGGTCGCCGGCGACATCACCGAGTCCATCGGCGCTCCGATGACCGGCATGTCGAAGTCATAGGCGTCGATCTGCCAGTCGAGGCTCACCTCCTGGGGGCTGCGCGTGCGGCGGTTGGGCACCACGGCGACGTCGTCCAGCGCCCAGCCGCGGACGCCCGACTTCGCCAGGCCGATCGGGATCTCGTTGGTCACGTCTCTGTTCCTCCTCGCCGACCCGGACGGGCGGCATCGTGGTCTCGTCGCGGGCCCGTGCCGGGCCCGCCGGCGACGGCGCGCGTCGCCTCAGCGGCTCCAGTCCTCCCGCCGACGGGCGGCGTCCCAGAAGTGGTGCTCATAGACGCATCCGCGGCGGAAGGCCGCGAGCATCCGCGCCCGCAGCGGCTCGTCGGCCTCCTCATAGAGGGCCTCGAAGATGCCGCAGGCCTCTTCGACGGCGGCGTCGTACTCCGGGTCGGAGTAGGTCTCCACCCAGCGCCGGTAGGGATGCTCGGCCATGCCCTCGCCGATCGTCTCCACCAGGTGCCGACCGACCTCGGCGTAGACCCAGAAGCAGGGCAGCACCGCGGCGACGGCCACCTCGTGCTCGTCGACGGCGGCGGTGGCCACCAGCCAGGAGGTGTAGCCCAGCGTCGTCGGCGAGGGCACGACCTCGCCGTCGTCGCCGGCCAGCTCCGCGGCGATCGAGGCGAACTGCCGCGACTCCATCAGCTGGGCCTGCATCGCCTGCTCCTCGGCGATGGTCTCCGAGGTCGCCCGCGCCCAGAAGCGCATCTGGTGGCGGTCCCGGGCGCCGGCGGCCAGCAGCGTCATCGCCCGGCCGTAGCCGGCCAGATACGCCGCGTCCTGCTGGATGTAGTGCACGAAGGTCGCCGTCGGCAGGGTGCCGTCGGCCAGCTCGGCGAGGAACTCGAGGCCGGCGATGTCGACCAGCGCCTCGCGCGCCTGGCGCCAGGCGGTGCGGCAGTGCGCGCCCACCCGCATAGCGGGCGCGTCCACGTACGACGCCGGCGCCGGCGTCGGCTGGGATGCGGCCAACACGACCCTCCTCTCGTCCTGCGCGGGCCTGCCTAGTCGGCGGCCGCGACCGCCGCGGGCGCGCCTCCGGCGGACTCAGCGCTGGTAGTTCGGCGCCTCGACCGTCATGGAGATGTCGTGCGGGTGGGACTCCTTGAGTCCGGCGGGGGTGATCCGCACGAAGCTGCTGTGCGCCTTGAGCTCGTCGACGGTGTGCGCGCCGACGTAGAACATCGTCTGGCGGAGCCCGCCGACCAGCTGGTGCAGCACCGCCGAGAGCGGGCCGCGGTAGGGCACGCGTCCCTCGACGCCCTCGGGGATGAGCTCCTCGTCCTCGGGGACGTCGGCCTGGAAGTAGCGGTCCTTGGAGTAGGAGGTGTTCTTCCCGCGGGTCTGCATCGCGCCCATCGACCCCATGCCGCGGTAGGCCTTGAACTGCTTGCCGTTGGAGAAGACCAGGTCGCCCGGGGACTCCGCGGCGCCGGCCAGCAGCGAGCCGAGCATCACCGAGTCGGCGCCTGCGACCAGCGCCTTGCCGATGTCGCCGGGGTGCTGCAGTCCGCCGTCGGCGATCAGCGGCACGCCGGCCGGGCGGGCCGCCTTGGCCGACTCGTGGATCGCGGTGATCTGCGGGACGCCGACGCCGGCGACCACGCGGGTGGTGCAGATCGAGCCCGGCCCGACGCCGACCTTGATGGCGTCCGCCCCGGCGTCGACCAGCGCCTGGGCGCCGCGACGGGTGGCGGCCTGACCGCCGATGACGTCGACGCCGGCGGCGGCCGGCTCGGCCTTGAGCTTGGCGATCATGTCCAGCACGCCGCGGGTGTGGCCGTTGGCGGTGTCCACGACCAGCGTGTCCACGCCGGCCTCGACCAGGCTCATCGCACGGTCGAAGCCCTCGCCGAAGAAGCCCACGGCCGCGCCCACGCGCAGCCGGCCCTCGGCGTCCTTGGTGGCCTGCGGGTACTTGTCGGCCTTGTCGAAGTCCTTGACGGTGATCAGCCCGGTCAGCCGGCCGGCGTCGTCGACCAGCGGCAGCTTCTCCACGCGGTGCTCGGAGAAGAGCCGGATGACCTCCTCGGAGGCGATGCCGTCGCGCGCGGTGATCAGCGGCTGGGCGGTCATCTTCTCGTAGACCTTCGTGGTCAGGTAGTCCTCGGCCGGGACGAAGCGGATGTCGCGGTTGGTGATGATGCCCAGCAGCGTCTTCTCCGCGTCGACCACCGGCAGTCCGGAGACGCGGTAGTGGGCGCAGAGGTCGTCGAGGTCCTTCAGCGTCGCGTCCGGGGTGATGGTCACCGGGTCGGAGATCATCCCCGACTCGGAGCGCTTGACCTTGTCGACCTGCCGGACCTGGTCCTCGATGGAGAGGTTGCGGTGCAGGATCCCGATGCCGCCCTGGCGGGCCATCGCGATGGCCATCGGCGCCTCGGTGACGGTGTCCATCGCCGCCGAGACCACCGGAGCGCTGATCTCGATGCCGCGGGAGAGCCGCGTGGCGGTGTCGGCCTCCGAGGGGATGACGTCGGTCTCGCCGGGGAGCAGGAGGACGTCGTCGTAGGTCAGCCCCACGAGGGCGAAGGGGTCGTGGGAGTCAGCGGGAGTCTCAGTCACTGGTGCCTCTCAGAGGGAGTCTGGCGGGATCCGGGCCGATCCCGATTCTACTGCCGCGGGGACGCCCGCCGCACACTGTGCCGGTCGGTGGCGGCCGGCCGCCCGCGCCGAGCCGGACGCCCCGGCGCGGACCGGCGCGAGAAGCGGCCTCCGCCCGCCGTCGCCGGCTTTAGCACTCTGCTTGACCGAGTGCTAAAGCCGTCCTAAAGTCTATCGTGGCACCCACCACCGCGGGGTGCCCGTCGCGCCGGGCCGTCACCCGGGGCGACGAGCCTGACGGGGCGCCATCCGGCACCGCGACGACGGTTGGTCACTCCCAAGGCGCGCAACACATCTCCGAGCCCGTCACTTCCCGGCGTCACCTGGAAGGGCAGGGCCCGACCGCAACCGAGATCGACTTCACGCAAAGGAGAGTACTGACGTGTCAGTCTCCATCAAGCCCCTCGAGGATCGCATTGTTGTCCGCCCCCTGGAAGCTGAGCAGACCACCGCTTCCGGCCTGGTGATCCCGGACACCGCCCAGGAGAAGCCCCAGGAGGGCCAGGTCGTGGCCGTCGGCCCGGGCCGCGTCGACGACAAGGGCAACCGTGTGCCCGTCGACGTCAACGAGGGCGACGTCGTCATCTACTCGAAGTTCGGCGGCACCGAGGTCAAGACCGGCGGCGACGAGTTCCTCGTGCTGAACTCGCGCGACGTCCTGGCCGTCGTCGAGAAGTGATCGCGGGCTCCCCGAGCTCTCTCGACACCCGAACATCGACTCTGTTCTGACTCTCTGTAAGGAGCAGCAAGCACATGGCAAAGCAGCTTGAGTTCGACGATGCCGCCCGGAAGGCACTCGAGGCCGGCATCGACAAGCTCGCCGACACCGTCAAGGTGACGCTCGGCCCCAAGGGCCGCAACGTCGTCCTCGACAAGTCCTGGGGCGCTCCGACCATCACCAACGACGGCGTGACCATCGCCCGCGAGATCGAGGTCGAGGACTCCTATGAGAACCTCGGCGCCCAGCTCGCCAAGGAGGTCGCCACCAAGACCAACGACGTCGCCGGCGACGGCACCACCACTGCGACGGTGCTGGCGCAGGCGCTGGTCAAGGAGGGCCTGCGCAACGTGGCCGCCGGTGCGGCCCCGAGCGAGATCAAGCGCGGCATCGAGGTCGCCGTCGAGGCGATCACCGAGCGCCTGCGCACCAACGCCCGCGAGGTCTCCGGCCAGCAGGAGGTCTCCTACGTCGGCGCGATCTCCGCGCAGGACGACGAGGTCGGCGAGCTGCTGGCCCGCGCGTTCGACGCGGTCGGCACCGAGGGCGTCATCACCATCGAGGAGTCCTCGACGACGTCGACCGAGCTCGACATCACCGAGGGCATGCAGTTCGACAAGGGCTACCTCTCCCCGCACTTCGTCACCGACGGCGAGCGGCAGGAGGCGGTCCTCGAGGACGCCTACATCCTGATCCACCAGGGCAAGATCTCCAACGTGCAGGAGTTCCTGCCCGTGCTGGAGAAGGTCATGCAGGCCAAGAAGCCGCTGTTCATCATCGCCGAGGACGTCGAGGGCGAGGCCCTGTCGACTCTGGTGGTGAACAAGCTCAAGGGCACGCTGAACGTCGCGGCGGTCAAGGCCCCCGGCTTCGGCGACCGCCGCAAGGCCATGCTCGAGGACATCGCGGTGCTCACCGGCGGTCAGGTCATCTCCTCGGAGCTGGGCCTGAAGCTGGACCAGGTCGACCTCGACGCGCTGGGCACCGCCCGCCGCGTCACGGTCACCAAGGACTCCACCACGATCGTCGACGGCGCCGGCTCCGCGGAGGACGTCCAGGCGCGTGCGGCGACCATCAAGGCCCAGGCCGACGCGACCGACTCCGAGTGGGACCGCGAGAAGCTGCAGGAGCGGCTGGCCAAGCTGGCCGGCGGCATCGGCGTCATCAAGGTCGGCGCGGCCACCGAGGTGGAGCTCAAGGAGCGCAAGCACCGCATCGAGGACGCCGTGTCCTCCACGCGTGCCGCGCTCGAGGAGGGCATCGTCGCCGGCGGCGGCACCGCGCTGATCAACGCGCTGTCCGCCCTGGACGAGGACTCGACGGTCCAGGAGCTCTCCGACGACGCCGCCGCCGCGGTGGGCATCGTCCGCCGCGCGCTGGTCCAGCCGCTGCGCTGGATCGCGCAGAACGCCGGCGAGGACGGCTTCGTCGTCGCCTCCAAGGTGGCGGACCTGGAGCCGAACCACGGCTTCAACGCCAAGACCGGCGAGTACGGCGACCTCATCGCGGCCGGCGTCATCGACCCGGTCAAGGTGACCCGCTCGGCGCTGCAGAACGCCGCCTCCATCGCGGCGCTGGTGCTGACCACCGAGACGCTGATCGTCGACAAGAAGGATCAGGAGGACGAGGGCTGATCCTCGTCTGATCGACCTCCTGCCGACTGACCGGCACAGAACGGGGCCCGGGAGCTGCTGCTCCCGGGCCCCTTCCGTTCTCGCGCGCGAGAAGGGGCCGCCCGACACCGCCCGCCCTCGGCCTCGCGCGCCCCTCCGCAGGGCGCGTCCCTCTGATCCGCCCCCCATCGAGTGGTCAATTCTGACGGCTTCTCGGGGGTGACACGCCGTCTGATGCCGCAAGGTCCCGTCATACGTGACCACTCAGTGCCGGGCGGGGCGCGCAGAGTCCGACGCTCCTGCCATAGAATGATCCCCCTCACGGATTACATCGATGAAGGAGCCCGTTGCATGTCCGCCGAGCGGCCCGCCCGCCCCGAGGCCTCCGCCAGCACCCGTCCGACGTCGCCCGTGGCCCCGGCCGTCCCGCGCACCGGCGCGCTGCGCCCGCTGGGCGTGGACGAGGTCCGGCTGGAGGGCGGGTTCTGGGGATCCCGCCAGGAGCTGAACCGCTCGACGACGATCCCCCACGCCGAGCACTGGGTCGAGGAGATGGGCTGGGCGCCGAACTTCGAGCTGGCCGCGACGGGGAGCCTGCCCGAGGGTCGGCGCGGCACGGAGTTCGCCGACTCCGAGGTCTACAAGCTGCTCGAGGGGATGGCCTGGGAGGTCGGCCGCACCGGCGACGCCGCGCTCGACGCCCGCCTGCGCCGACTTGCCAAGCGGGTCGCCGCCGCCCAGGAGGACGACGGATATCTGCACACCGCCTTCGGCCGCGCGGGCCAGCCGCCGCGGTACTCGAACCTCGAATGGGGCCATGAGCTCTACTGCTTCGGACACCTGATCCAGGCCGGCGTCGCCCGGCTGCGCACCCACGGCGAGGACCAGCTGGTCCGCGTCGCCCTCGCCGTCGCCCACCACGTCTGCGCGGAGTTCGGCGACCCGGACGACACCCGGCTCGGCGGGCACCCGGAGATCGAGACCGCGCTGGCCGAGCTCTCCCGAGCGACGGGCGATCCCCGATACCTGGAGCAGGCCCGCCTCTTCGTCGAGCGTCGCGGCCGCGGACACCTCGGCGAGATCGGCTTCGGCCCGGAGTACTTCCAGGACGACGTCCCGGTCCGCGAGGCCGAAGTGCTGCGCGGCCACGCGGTGCGCGCGCTGTACCTGGCCGCCGGCGCCGTCGACGTCGGCGTCGACACCGGCGACGCCGAGCTCGTCGCCGCCGTCGACCGGCAGATGCAGACCACGCTCGCCCGGCGGACCTATCTGACCGGGGCCATGGGCGCCCGGCACGACGGCGAGGCCTTCGGCGGGGACTTCATGCTGCCGCCGGACCGCGCCTATGCCGAGTCCTGCGCCGGCATCGCCTCAGTGCAGACGAACCAGCGGCTGCTCCTCCACGACGCCGCCGCGCAGCATGCCGACGTCGTCGAGCGCACGTTGTACAACGTGGTCGCCGCCGCCGTCGGCGAGGACGGGGCCAGCTTCTTCTACACCAACCCGCTGCACCAGCGGACCGTGGGCCGCGCGCCGGCGCCCGACGAGGTCAGCCCGCGGGCGGCCTCCAGCGTGCGGGCACCGTGGTTCGCCGTCTCCTGCTGCCCGACGAACCTCATCCGCACGATCGCCTCGCTCGGGACGCTGCTCGGCGGCGTCGGCGGAGAGGACGGGAAGGAGCTGCACCTGCACCACTTCATGCCGGCGACAGTGCGCACCCGGCTCGACGACGGCGCCGAGGCGGCGCTGCAGCTGCGCACCGTCTATCCCGACGACGGCCGGGTGACGGTCACCGCGCTCGAGGCGCCGTCCGACGGCGCGGCGGTGCGGCTGCGGGTGCCGTCCTGGGCCGCCGGGGCGCAGCTCATCGGGCCCGAGGGCGAGGCGCGCGCCGTGCCCTCAGGGCAGATGACCGGACCGGTGGTGCTGCACGCCGAGGAGTCGCTGACGCTGCAGCTGCCCGTCGAGCCGCGGCTGACCCGGGCGGATCCGCGCGTCGACGCCGTCCGCGGCCAGGTCGCCGTCGAACAGGGCCCGCTGGTGCTGGCGCTGGAGTCCCCGGACCTGGCCGCCGCCGGGCTGGCGGAGGACGTCGCCGCCGCCGAGCTGGTGACGGCGCACCCGCTGGCACGTCGCGACGGGCGGACCTGGGTGCAGGTGCGCACCCGTGCTCTGCCGGAGAGCTCGTGGCCGTACCGGTCGACGTCGGACGACGGCACGGCCCGGGAGGCAGGGAAGGTCGCCGACGTCGCCCTCGTCCCATACCACGCCTGGGCCGACCGGGGTCCGTCGACGATGCGGGTCTGGATCCCCGAGGCCTGAGCCGAACCGCTTCCTCACGCTGAGTGGTCACTTCTGCCCAGATTCCGGGGACGACACGCCGTAGGATACCGTCAGAGATGACCACTCAGCACTGAGGAGGGGATCGATGAGCCTGGGCCGCCTGACCGCCGTCTACGCCCCCGTGCTCGCCGTGCTCTGCGGCACCGCCTATGTGCTCGCGACGGTCCACGGCATCCACCTCGACGCCCAGGAGCCGGCCTCCTGAGCCGAAGAAGGCTCGTTCACTGTGCCGCGCCTGCTCGGCGTCGTCCTGCTGGGGGCCGCCGGCGGCCTCCCGATCGCCCACCTGCACCGGCGTCGGCGCGCGAGCAACGAGGCCTCGGCGGCCGCACGCGGCAGAGGCTGAGCAGTCGCTCCGGGGCGCACGAAGGGCCCGGGAGGCGGATCCTGCGGGATCGCCTCCCGGGCCCTTCGTGCGCCTCGCCGCTGAGTGGTCACTTCTGCCCGGGATCCGGGGCCGACACGCCGTGCGGGGCCGTGCGACGCCGTCAGAAGTGACCACTCAGCGCTCAGGGGCAGTGCTCGGAGGCCCGAGGCTCAGCGCGTCGTCGTCGGCTCCCGCTCGGCGCCCGCGTCGGGCTCTCCCGGCTTGGCGCCGTCGGCCCGCCGCTCCCAGAACTCCGCATTGCGGATGCCGACCTCGCGCGGATCGAACTGCGGGTCACGACCGGCCTTGAGCTGCTTCCGGTAGTCGCGCAGCGCCTTGAATGCCGGCCCCTGCAGGACCAGGATGCCGACGATGTTCAGCCAGGCCATGAGCCCGACGCCGATGTCGCCGATCGACCAGGCCTGTCCTCCGGCGCCCATCGCGCCGTAGAAGACCACGATCAGGATCATCACCTGCAGCGCGGCCAGCGCGGCCCGCTGGAAGGTCTGGCTCTTCACCCGGCGGATCGCATAGGTCAGATTCGTCTCCGCCATGTAGTAGTAGTAGACCACCGTCGAGAAGGCGAAGAAGGTCAGCGCGACCGCCAGCAGGATCGCGCCGGCGCCCTGCAGCGAGGAGTCGAGTGCGGCCTGCGTGTACTCGACGTCCATCCCCGGCTCGGCCTCGAAGCCCAGCCCGTCCGCGTAGCCGCCGAAGCTCACCATCGACTCCGCCTCGCCGAAGACGCGGTACATGCCCGTCGACAGGATCAGGAACGCAGTGGCCGAGCAGACGATCAGCGTGTCGATGTAGACCGCGAAGGCCTGCACCAGCCCCTGCTTGGCCGGGTGGGAGACCTCGGTGGCCGCGGCGGCATGCGGGCCGGTGCCCTGGCCGGCCTCATTGGAGTAGATGCCGCGCTGGACGCCGTAGCTGATGGCCACGCCGAGCATGCCGCCGAAGGCCGAGTGCACGCCGAACGCCGAGGAGACGATCAGCCGGACCATGTCCGGGATCTCGGTGATGTTGAACAGCACCACCACGATGGCGACCAGCAGGTAGAACGCCGCCATGATCGGCACGACGCGGGCGGTGAAGGCGGCGATGCGCTTCACGCCGCCGATGATGATGGTGCCCAGCACCAGAGCCAGCACGACGCCGACCATCCACTTGTCGATGGCCGGGACCGCATTGGTGACCGCCGTGGCCATCGTCGAGGTCTGGATCCCCGGCAGGAAGATGCCCAGCGCGATGACCGAGGCCATCGCGAAGCACCAGGCGTAGATCGTCAGCGGGATCCGCGCCCAGGTGTGACGATAGGCGCGCTCGAAGTAGAAGGCCGGCCCGCCGCGATACTCGCCGGTCCGCGGGTCACGCTCCTTGTAGATCTGAGCCAGCGTCGACTCGATGAACGAGGTCGCCGCACCCAGCAGCGCCACGACCCACATCCACAGCACCGCGCCGGGGCCGCCGACGGCGATGGCACCGGCCACGCCGGCGATGTTGCCCGCTCCCACGCGCCCCGACAGCGACATCGTCAACGCCTGGAACGGCGAGATGCCGTCGGCCGAGCTGCCGCCGCGGACGATGCTGCGGATCATGTTCGGCAGCCCGGTGATCTGGATCAGCCCCGAGCGCAGCGTGAACCAGAGTCCGGCTCCCAGGCAGAGCCAGACGAGCCAGTCGCTCCACACGACGTCGAGCGCTCCTTCGATGAATGCATCCATGCTGTGCTTCCCTCTCTCGCGCGTCGACGACGGCGGCGGGCCGGGATCTCCGACGCCCTCGCCGGCTCCCGTTCGGATGTGAACGGTGCCCGCCGTCTACGCTGCATGTGTCATGACTCACAGCGAGTCTCGCGGAGAAGAGTAGCACCCGGATGTTTCAGTCGTGTGGCATCAGCGCCGCGCCGTCCGGATCGACGCGCGCCCGCGGCTCCCGCACCCCGACGGCGGGGACGCGCTGACCCTCGCGATATGCTGACCGGCGTGGATCGCAGGACTCCCCCGCCCGACGCCGCACCGGCCGCACCGCTCGATGCGGGCACGCGCCGGCTGCTGATCATCGAGCTGGTCCTGGTGCTGGCGCTCTCGCTGGGCCGCAGCGCCGTCTATGCCGTGCTCGAGCTGGCCGAACGCCTGTCGCGGGGCCCGCTGGGCGAGCAGACCGCCACAGTGCAGACCGCCCAGTCGCGGCTGGAGATCTTCGACGCCGCCTACCAGGTCCTCGACAGCGTCTTCGCCCTCGCGCCGGCCGCGCTGGCGCTGTTCCTCCTGCACCTGCACCGTGCCGGCGGCTCGCCGCACCCGTTCCGGAGGCTCGGACTGGATCTGCGCCGGCCCGGGCTCGACATCGCCGTCGGGCTGGGCCTCTTCGGCCTCGTCGGCGGCGGCACGCTGCTGGTCTATCTGGCCGGCCGCAGCCTGGGCATCACCGCCGAGCTCGTCCCCGCCGACGTCGCCGCCCACTGGTGGACCCCGGCGGTGCTGCTGCTGGCCGCGCTGCGCCACGGGCTGGTCGAGGAGATCATCATGGTCGGCTGGTTCCTCGACCGCTGCCGGCGGCTGGCCCCGCGCACCTCGCCCTGGGTGCTCGTGGTGCTCTCCGCCGTGATCCGCGGGGCTTATCACCTCTATCAGGGGGTCGGACCGGGGATCGGCAATCTGCTGATGGGACTGATCTTCGGCGCGCTGTATCTGCGCACCGGCCGGATCATGCCGCTGGTGATCGCCCACGTGCTGCTCGACGCGGTGGCCTTCCTGGCGTTCCCGCTGGTGCTGCAGGCCACCGGACTCGGCGCCCTGCTGGGCGGCTGAGCTCCGCCGCCCAGCTCAGCCGCCCGGCTCAGCCGCGGACGAGCTCGACCAGCCCTTCTGTGGGGTCGCTGATCTGGGCGAAGGACTCGTCGTAGACCGACTCGGACAACAGGTACGGGTCGACGACGTCGTCGTCGCGGCCGGCCGGCCCCGCCGATGAGCGCGCGGCGTCGAGCAGCGGCACGACGGCGGCGAAGCGGTCGGCGATCGAGGCGCCCGCGCCCACGGCGTCGTCCAGCTGGGCGGCGTCGACGTGCTCGAGCAGGCGCCCGAGCTCGCGGATGGTGAAGGTCCGCTCGGCCGCCTGGGGCACCTCGTCGAGCAGGTCGGCGACGTGGACCCGGGTGGCGGTGAGGATCAGATCCGACTCCTCGATCATCGCCGCGGTGACCTGCTCGGCGACGAAGTCGTCCACGGCGGCCCCGGCGGCGGCTACCCGCCGCTTCATCGGCGGCTGCATGTCCTCGCCGTCGTGGGCGAAGGTCCCGCCAGAATGCACTCGGACATCCGGCGCGTCGGCGACGGCGCGGGCGAGCAGCCGTTCCATCGCCGGCGAGCGGCAGATGTTGCCGGTGCACACGGTCAGCACGGTGAAGGTCATGCGGTCCTCTCTGGTGAGCGGAGTGGTCGGAACAGACGGATCGGGCGGCTCCGGCGCGTCCGGAGCGACGGATCGTCCCCGTCAGAGCCGCAGGGCGGACTCGGCCGCCCGCAGCGTGGGCGCGGCGTATCCGGGCCCGAAGAGCGCCCAGTGGGCGAGCAGCGGGAAGAGCTGGTGCAGCGGCACGCGGTCCTCCACACCGTCGCGCAGCGGGGCGGTGCGCTGATACCCCTGCATCACCCGGTCCAGATGCGGCAGCCCGAACAGCCGCAGCATCGCCAGGTCGGCCTCGCGATGACCGGCGTGGGCGGCTGGATCGATGAGCACCGCCTCGACGGCGCCGCTCCCCCGGCCGCGCTCGGCCGGGGCGGTGCGCCAGAGCACGTTGCCGGACCACAGATCGCCGTGGATCCGCGCCGGCGGCTCGTCGTCGTCCAGCGCGCCGGAGGCGATCCGGTCGCGGACACGCTGCAGCAGTCGACGGGAGTCGCCGTCGGCGGGCCAGGGCGCGGCGTCCAGCTCGGCGAGCAGCGGGTCGAGTCGCTCGCCGGCGTGGAAGGCGCCCCAGGAGTCATGGGTGCCGGCGCCGACGTCGCGCAGGTCCTCGGCCGGACCGAAGAACGGGGCGACGCCGGCGGGGTGCTCCTCCGGCAGCGCGCCGAAGCGCGGGGGCTGACCGTGCGCGGCGAGCGAGCCGTGCGTGATCGCCAGCGCGGCCCCGAAGGCCTCGGCCGCCTGCGGATCCGGGCGGGCCTCGACGATCTCCTCCAGCTCCAGGAGCCCGTCGGCGGCGGCCTCGACGCCGACGACGGCCGCGCCGCCGGACGGCGCCGGCTCGGCGAGCCAGCGCAGTCCGGCGGCCTCGACCAGCGCGGCCTCGGGGCGGTCGGCGGGGACGGACTTGCGATGCGTCATGGACAGCTCAGGAGACTCCCAGCTTCTCCATGACGATCTCGCGGACCTTGCCCGCATCGGCCTGGCCCTGGGTCTCCTTCATGACCGGACCGATGAGCGCGCCGATGGCCTTGAGCTTGCCGGCGGCGACCTTCTCGACCACGTCGGGGTTCTCGGCCATGGCCTTCTCCACCGCGGCGGTCAGCGCCCCGTCGTCCGAGACGACCTCCAGGCCGCGGGCGGAGACGATCTCGGCCGGCGAGCCCTCGCCGTCGAGGTGGAACTCCAGCACCTGCCGGGCGATCTTGTCGTTGATCTTCCCCTCGTCGATGAGGCCGGCGAGCTCGATGATCGTCGCCGACTGCACGCCCAGCGCCGTCGGCTCGACGTCGCGGGCGTTGGCCAGCCGGGAGATCTCGCCCATCCACCACTTGCGGGCGGTGGCCGGGGAGGCCCCGGAGCCCACCGTCTCCTCGATCTCGTCGAGCAGCCCGGCGGCGACGACGTCGCGGAACTCCGCGTCGGAGTAGCCCCACGACTCGCGCAGCCGACGGCGGCGCTCGGCCGGCGGCTCGGGCAGCGTGGTGCGCAGCTGCTCGATCCACGCGGGCGAGGAGACGATCGGCACCAGGTCCGGCTCCGGGAAGTACCGGTAGTCGTCGGCGTCGGACTTGGGACGGCCCGAGCTGGTGGTCCGGGTCTCCTCCTTCCAGTGGCGGGTCTCCTGCACGATCGACCCGCCGGCGGCGAGCACACCAGCGTGGCGGCGGATCTCGAAGGTGACGGCGTGCTCGACGGCACGCATGGAGTTGACGTTCTTGGTCTCCGACCGGGTGCCGAAGGCGTCGCCGTCCTTGGGCATCAGCGAGACGTTGGCGTCGCAGCGGACGTTGCCGCGCTCCATCCTCGCGTCTGAGATGTCCAGAGCCTTGACCACGTCGCGGATGGCGCTGACGTAGGCCCGCGCGATCTCCGGGGCCCGGGAGCCGGCGCCGACGATCGGCTTGGTGACGATCTCGATCAGCGGCACGCCGGCGCGGTTGTAGTCCACCAGCGAGGAGTCCGCGCCCTGGATCCGGCCGGAGCCGCCCTGGTGGGTCAACTTGCCCGCGTCCTCCTCCATGTGGGCGCGCTCGATCTCCACGCGGAAGATCTCGCCGTCGTCGAGCTCGACGTCCAGCCAGCCGTCGTGGGCGATGGGCTCGTCGTACTGCGAGGTCTGCCAGTTCTTCGGAGTGTCCGGGTAGAAGTACTGCTTGCGCGCGAAGCGGCAGGACTCGGCGATGTCGCAGTTCAGCGCCAGGCCGAGCCGGATCGCCGACTCCACGGCCTTCTCGTTGACCACCGGCAGCGCGCCCGGCAGGCCCAGGCAGACCGGGCTGACGTTGGTGTTCGGCTCGTCGCCGAAGGCGTTCGGCGCCGCGGAGAACATCTTGGTGGCGGTGTTCAGTTCGACGTGGACCTCGAAGCCGAGGACCGGGTCGAACTGCTCCAGCGCGTCCTCGAAGGACAGCGGAGCGGCGTCGGGGAGCGTCTCAGTCATGGAAGTCCTCACTCTCCTGCGGTCTGGGCCGCGGCGGTCGGCAGCTCGGGGGCACGGGCCCAGAGGGGCTCGGCGTCGGCGGACAGCAGAGCCTCCAGGGCGCCGGCGGCGCGGTAGACCCGGGCGTCCTCGCGGGCCGGAGCCAGGAACTGGATCCCCACCGGCAGCGCGGCGCCGTCCCCGTCGGAGGCCAGCCCGCCGGGCACCGAGATGCCGGGGATGCCGGCGAGGTTCGCCGGGATGGTGGCGACGTCGTTGAGGTACATCGCCAGCGGGTCGTCCAGCTTCTCGCCCAGCGGGAAGGCCACTGTCGGCGCCGTCGGCGAGATCAGCACGTCGGCCTGCTCGAAGGCGGCGGCGAAGTCGCGCTGGATCAACGTGCGCACCTTCTGCGCCGAGCCGTAGTAGGCGTCGTAGTAGCCGGCCGAGAGCGCGTAGGTGCCCAGGATGATGCGCCGCTTGACCTCGTCGCCGAAGCCGGCCGCCCGGGTCGCGCCCATCACGCGCTCGATGGTCAGCGGCCCGTCCTCGGGCTCGACGCGCGTGCCGTAGCGCACGCCGTCGAAACGGGCCAGGTTCGAGGACGCCTCCGAGGGCATGATCAGGTAGTAGGCGCTCAGCGCGTGCTCGAAGCTCGGGCAGTCGACCTCGACGATCTCCGCACCCGCGGCGCGCAGCGCGTCCAGCGACTCCTGGAAGCGCGCGAGCACGCCCTCCTGGTAGCCCTCGCCCTGCAGCTGCTTGATGACGCCGATCCGCAGGCCGGAGACGTCCGTGGTCCGCGCCGCCGCCCCGAAGGCCGGGACCTCGTCGGGCAGCGACGTGGAGTCCTTCGGATCGTGGCCGGCGATCAGCTCGTGCAGCAGGGCCGCGTCCTCGGTGGTGCGGGCCACCGGGCCGATCTGGTCCAGCGAGGAGGCCATCGCGATGGCCCCGTAGCGCGAGACCGAGCCGTAGGTGGGCTTGGTGCCCACTGTGCCGGTGACCGCGCCGGGCTGGCGGATGGAGCCGCCGGTGTCGGTTCCCAGGGCCAGCGGGGCTTCGAAGGCCGCGACGGCGGCGGCCGAGCCGCCGCCCGAGCCGCCGGGGATGCGGTCGGTGTCCCAGGGGTTGCGGGTCACTCCGTAGGCTGAGTGCTCGGTGGAGGAGCCCATGGCGAACTCGTCGAGGTTGGTCTTGCCCAGGATCGGCAGCTTCGCCGCGCGGATCCGCTCGACGACGGTGGCGTCGTAGGGGCTCACCCAGTCCTCGAGCATCCTCGAGCCGGCGGTGGTCGGCTGGCCGACGGTGACGATCAGATCCTTGACCGCGATCGGCACCCCGGCCAGCGGGTGCAGCGCCTCGGCTTCGGCGCCGCCGGCCGCGCGGACGGCGTCGACCTCCTCAGCGGTGGCCAGCGCCTCGTCGCGGGAGACGTGGATGAAGGCGTTCAGGCCGGCCTCGCCGCCGTCGACGGCGTCGATGCGGTCCAGGTGGGCGCGCACCAGCTCGACGGAGGTGATCTCGCCGGCGGCCAGCTTCGCCGCCATCTGCGCGGCGGTCAGTCGGGTGATCTCTGCAGTCATCGCTCGCCTCACTCCTCGTCCAGGATCGCGGGGACCTTGAAGCGCCCGTCCTCGGCGTCCGGCGCATTGCTCAGCGCCTGCTCGGCGGTCAGCATCTCGCCGACCTCGTCGCGGCGGAAGACGTTGGTCAGCGGCAGCGGGTGGCTGGTCGCCGGCACGTCGGCGTCGACGGCCTCCGAGACCTTCTTGACCGAGTCGACGATGACGTCGAGCTCGCCGGCCATCGTGGTGAGCTCCTCGTCGGTCATGCTGATATGGGCGAGTTTCGCAAGATGCTCGACGTCGGCGCGCGAGATCTCAGACATGCAGCTCCCTCGAGACATGTAGGGGAAAGATCGGAATGGGTCGACGCCAGTCTACTGGGCACGTCGAGACGACGCCTGCTCGCCGCCGGCGCCGGACACCGCGGCGGCCGTCGGCGCCCGCCGCGCGGGATGCCGCGCTCAGTTCGCCCAGCGGTATCGGTGCTCCGGGCGGCCGGCCGAGCCGTACTGCAGCCGCAGCTCGGCCCGCTTCTCGGTGCACAGGTGCTCCAGATAGCGGCGGGCCGTCACGCGGGCGATTCCCGTCGCCTCGGAGACTTCGGCGGCGGAGAGGTCGCCGGCGGCGCCGCGCAGCGTCTCGGCCACCAACGTCGCCGTCGTCGCCGTCAGGCCCTTGGGCAGCGCGGCCGAGGGCGTCGGCCGCAGCAGCGAGATCAGCTGGTCGACGTCGCCCTGGGTGACGGTGCTCAGCCGATCGGCGGTCCGCCGCATCGCCGCGTAGCGCTCCAGCACCTCGCGCAGCGTGGCCAGCGGGAAGGGCTTGAGCAGGTAGTGCAGCGCCCCGGACTGCAGGGCGGTGCGCACATGGGCGAGCTCGCGCAGCGCGGTGATGACGACGACGTCGACCAGCCCGGCGCCGGTGGCCTGGCCGGGGCCGCGCATCTCGCGCAGCACGTCCAGTCCGGGGCGATCGGGCAGGAAGAGGTCGAGAAGCACCAGGTCCGGGGCGTGGCGCTGGACGGCCGCCACGGCCGAGGCGGCGGTGTGTTCGACGTCGACGACCTCGAAGCCGGCCGTCGAGTCCACCAGCTCCCGGTGGTTCTGCGCGACGCGGGCGTCGTCGTCGACGATCAGCACGCGGATCATCGGTCCTCCTCCTGGTCCTCCGGGACGGGCGCGCCGCCCGGCTTCGACGGCTCCGACGGTTCCGCCGGCTCCGGGGTCTCCTGCCGCTCGCGCGGCACGTACGCGCTGAACGTCGTCTCCTCCTCGACGTCGACGACGACGTCGCCGCCGCGTCGCCGGCAGGCCTGCCGGACCAGCGCCAGGCCCAGTCCGCGGTCGGATTCGCCGGCTGCAGACTTGGTGCTGAACCCGGCGGCGAAGACCTGCTCCTGCCCCGCGGCCAGTCCCGGCCCGGAGTCGGTCACCCGGATCTCGACGACCCGCCGGCCCTCGAGCGCGTGCTGCCGGACGAGCAGCTCCACGCGCCCGCGGGCTCCGGCGGCGTCCAGGGCGTTGTCAACCAGGTTGCCGACGATCAGCAGCAGGTCGTCGCGCAGCCCGGGCTCGAGGTCGTCGGGCAGGCTGCTCAGTTCGACCAGGGTGAACTCGACCTGCCGCTCGGCGGCCTGGGCGGCCTTCGCCAGCGTCAGCGCCGCGACGGCGGGGTCGGCCAGTCGCTCGGCGATCTCGGCGCCGTCGCGCGTGGTCTCGGCCGACAGCTCCGCGACGAAAGCCCGGGCCCGGTCCACCGCGCCGAGCTCGAGCATCCCGGCGATGGTGTGGATCCGGTTGGCGAACTCGTGACGCTGGGCGCGCAGCCCGCGGGTGACGGTCTGGGCGCCGTCGAGCTGCTCGGCCAGCCGGCGCAGGTCGGTCTGGTCGCGCAGCGTGATGACGGTGCCGCCGTCGGGCTCCTCGGGGCGCACCCGACGGCGCCGGCAGATCAGGATCCGGTCGCCGGCGGCGAGCAGCTCGCCCGCGTCCTCGGATCCCGGCTCCGCGGCGTGCCCGGCCTGTCCACCCGGCCCGTCGACCAGCGCCGTCGCGAGATCCTCGTCGAGCCCCACCTGCCGCGGCGAGCGCCCCAGCACCTCCGCATCCTCGGCGGGCAGTCCGAGCAGCCGCCGCGCCGGCGGGTTGGCCAGCACGATGCGTCCGGCATGGTCGAGGGCCAGCACGCCGTCGCCGATGGCGTGCAGCAGGGCTTCACGGCTGTCGAGCAGCTCGGCGATCTGTTCCGGCTCCAGTCCGCGGGTCTGGGCCCGGATGCGGCGGGCCAGCAGATGCGCCCCTCCCCCGCCGAGCAGCAGGACCAGCCCGGAGACGCCGAGGATGTACGGGATGTCCTCGCGCGAGGCGACGCGCACGTCGCCGGCGAGGATCCCGGCGGAGACGTAGCCGGTGACCGTCTCTCCGTCGTCTGCGCGGACGGGCACGCGGGCGCGCAGCGTCAGCCCCGCGGGGCCGCGCTCGGTGCCCGTCCAGGTCTCGCCCGCCAACACCGGGGTCGGATCGGTGTGCGGAGGCTTGCCGATGGCCTCTTCGACCGGATGGGACTGGCGGATGCCGTGGCGGTCGACGATGACGATGTAGCGGAATCCCGAGGCCTGTCGCAGCGTCTCGGCCAGCGGCGCCAGCGTCTCGGAGGGGTCCTCGGCGGTGAGATCCTCGCGCACCCGCGGCATGGCCGCGACCGTCTCGGCCATGGTCATCGCGCGATGTTCGTACTCGACCTGGACTTCGCGGCGCTCGTGGACGAACCACAGCGAACCGACCGCCAGCACGATGCCGACGAGCAGCAGCACATTGACCAGGAAGAGCCGGCGACTCAGCGGGATGCGCCGACGGCGGGCGGCGGCCATAGGTCCTCCCCTCGTCGCCGGCCGGGCGGACGACCGATCCGCCCGCGATGTACGTGACCACTATGACCATTATCGCGGCTGTGTGCACAACGACGTGACCCGCCTCACGCCTCCCTCAGGATGTGTCGGAGACCTCACCGGGGATCCGCGCCACAGTCCCGCACCGGGACCGGATCCCCGCCGCACCGTTCGCATCGGAGGAGACATGCTGAGCATCGTCGGCCTGGCCGTCATCGTCTGCATGACCACGCTGCTGATCCTGGGGCGCATCGCCCCGGTGGTCGGCCTGACCGTCATTCCCATCACCGGAGCGCTGGTCGCCGGGTTCGGCCCCGGAGAGATCAGCGAGTTCTTCGACACCGGACTCGCCGACGTCGCCGATGTCGCGGTGATGCTGATCTTCGCGATCCTGTTCTTCGGGGTGATGAACGACGTCGGCCTGTTCAACCCGCTGATCCGGGCGACGGTGAAACTCACCGGCGGCAATGTGATCGCCGTCTGCGTGGGCACCGTCCTGCTCGGGGCGGTGTGCCACCTGGACGGCGCCGGCGCCTCGACCTACCTGATCACGCTGCCGGCGCTGCTGCCCCTCTACCGGCACCTGGGCATGAGCCCCTATCTGCTCTTCCTGCTGGTCTCGACCAGCATGGGCATCCTGAACATGCTGCCCTGGGGCGGCCCGACCGGGCGTGCCGCCAGCGTCACCGGCATGGACCCGGTGGACCTGTGGATCTCGCTGATCCCCGTGCAGGGCGTCGCCCTGGTGCTGCTGATCGCCATGGCCGTGCTGCTGGGCATCCGGGAGAAGAAGCGGCTGGAGACACGGGCCCTGGTGGCCGCCGACGACCCCGAGCTGGCCGGCGCCACAGTCGGCGTGGCGGGATCCTCGCACGCCGAGGCGGACGAGGGCGCCGCCGGCCGCGATCGCTTCACCTCCTCGAACTCGGCGATCACCCGGGGCGTGGCCGACGAGTCCGCCACCGGGCCCGCGGACGACGACTCCTCGCACCCCGGCTCCTCGGATGTCGGCAACCCGATCGACGAGACCGCCGCCCGACGCCCGCTGTGGATGAACGCCGCGCTGGTGGTGCTGGTCATCGCCGCGCTGATCTCGCAGGTGGTGCCGCCGTCGCTGGCCTTCATGGTCGCTCTCTCCGGCGCGCTGGTGCTGAACTATCCGCGGGTCTCCGACCAGATGGCCCGCATCCGCGCCCACGGCGGCAGCGCCCTGGGCACCGGCTCGATCATCTTCGCCGCCGGCTGCTTCCTCGGCATCATGTCCGAGTCCGGCATGCTCGAGGCGCTGGCCTCCGCCGCGATCGGCGTGCTGCCCGAGGCGCTGCTGCCGCAGCTGCACCTGATCGTCGGCGCCGTCGGCCTGCCGCTGGAGCTGCTGTTCTCCACCGACGCGCACTACTTCGCGCTGCTGCCGCTGGTCGAGGGCATCGGCTCCGAGGCCGGAGTGAGCACGCTGGCCATCACCCAGACGGTGATCGTCGGCAACGTGATCGGCACCTACCTCAGTCCGTTCAACGCCTCGATGTGGCTGGGGCTGGGGCTGGCCAACCTCGACATGGGCAAGCACTTCCGGTACTCGTTCTTCCCCATGTGGATCTTCAGCCTCCTGGTGCTGGGCATCAGCCTGATCCTCGGCCTGATCAGCTGGTCCTGATCAGCTGGTCCTGATCAGCTGGTCCTGATCAGCCGGCCCTGACCAGCTGGTCCTGACCGCGGGCCTGCCCGGCGTCCGACACCGGGCGTCAGGCAGGCCCGGTCCATCGCGCGATGTCCTCGGCCCCGGGCAGGGAGCCGACGGCCATATGCCAGAAGACCCATGCCGGGGCGGGCTCGAGCAGGTGCTTCTCGCCGAGGAAGCGGCGTTCGACGGAGTGGAGGAGCATGCCGTCCGGAGTGTCGAGGCCCATCAGGCGGGCCTGCGCCCCGCCGGCGCCGTCGTCCCACTCGGCGGCCAGCACGACGACGTCGGCTCGACCGGCCACCAGGCTGTCGGCGATCTGCGCGGCCTGTCCGCGCACGGCCGCCGCGGCCTCGCGCCGGGCGGCGGCCGGGCTGTCGGGACCCTGGGAGAAGTCCACGGCCCGCATCATCAGATTCTTCGAGATCTCGGCGGGCACGACGCCGCGAGCAGGGGCCGGTCGCGGACCGAGCCCCAGTCCGTCGATGAGCACCGGGTAGAGCGTCCCGCCGGCCGCGCCGCGCAGCAGCACGGCGCCGTCGTTCTGTAGCTCATGCCAGAGCATGCCGTGCGGGCTGAGCCGGATGGTGGTGTTCTGCTCATGCCCCTGCGCGTCGACGCGCTGGACCAGGATCACCGCACGCTGCTCGGAGAAGGAGCGCATCAGGCGGTCGTACTCGGGAGCGGGGCGGCCGTCGCTCACGAGGAGCTGTCCGTCGAGGTCCCGGAGCTCGGGGACGGTGACCGGCTCCAGCCAGCCCAGGGCGGCGGCGAGCTGATCCACCTGTTCGGCGCTCAGTCGTGCCGTGCTGCGCTGTTCCATCGCGCTGTGCTGCTCCATCAGGAGACCCCCGTCCATTCGAGCGTGTTGGCCAGCGACCAGCCGCCCTCGGACCAGGTCAGCACATCGACGGTCGGATAGGTGACGGTCATGGAGAGCTCGACGCCGACGCAGCGGGCCACCCATTGGTGCATCATCACCGGCACGGCCTCGGCGGTGGTGTACGACGCGACGCGCATGACGCCGTGGACCTGCTGCTCACCGTGGAAGCCGAAGGTGTCGACGTCGAGATGCAGCGGGCGGTGATCGCGCAGCTGCTCGGCGATCGTGGTCTCGACGAGCCGCTGGGATTCCAGCACGGCGGCCGGATCGGTGCTGTGCTCCTCGCCCAGCCGCGCCTGGGTGAAGACCACCGTCGGCACGAAGCCCATGCTCCACGGCCGGTCGTCGCCGACGATGACCAGTCCGTCGTCGAGGCCGCTGAGGTCGACCTCCCAGCGCTGCGGGATCTCCAGGGCCGCGGCGAAGCGCGGGTGCTCGAGCCGCTGTGTCACGTCCATGCTGCTCCGTTCGTCCAGGGTGCCGGCTGATGATGCCCGGAGTCCTTCAGCTGGTCTGTTCGTTCCGCCGAGCGGCGGCATTCTTCTCCCGGCGACGCCGCCGACGCTCTTCCCGGTCCTGCGAGCGGCGTTCACGCACCCACTTGGGGGTCAGGAAGGGCAGCACGGGCACCCCCAACGTGGCGAAGAAGCCGCAGAGCATGAGGAAGCCGGTTGTTCCCATCGTCACCTGCTCCAACCACGTCGGCCAGCTGATACCCCACACGTCGGACACTCGGTATGCACATGCCACCGACGCCATAGCGAAGAACGGAGGGAGGCCGTACAGGTACAGGCGCTCCGAGAACCACCCATACCAATGAGCGTCGTTGATGAGGCGCGGGTAGACGACGAACCATACTGTCAGCACCGGACACACCAGCAGTCCGATGAACCATAGAGCGAAGCTCACCGTCTGTCGCCCGCTTTCGCTTCACACCGCGACTCAGCCCTCATTCGCCACTGCTTCGTCTTCCTTCGCCGACTTCTTCGCCTCACGACGCCGACGACGCTCCTCTCGGTCCTGCTTGCGCCGCTCACGCACCCACTTCGGGGTGAGGAACGGTGGGACAGGCATGCCCAGTGCAGCCAAGAGGCCCAGGATCATCAGAAGGCCCGTCACGCCGATCGTCACCTGCGCAAACCAGTCGGGCCACACGTGGCCGAACCCGCGCGATGCTTCCCGCATGCTGTAGAAGGCTGCTGCCGCGAAGAACGGCGGGAAGGCATACAGGTACATCCGTTCGGAGAAGAATCCGTACCACGTTGCATCGTTGATGATCCGCGGGTAGACCACGAACCATACAGCCAGGACTGAACTGACCAACGTCGCCAGCAACCACCAAACGATCTCCATGTCCCCTCCTTCAGCTGTCAGAACTGGCACGTCGGACCATCAGACAGGTCGTCAGAACCACGATGTCACAGAATCCCAGGTCTCCTCCGCCTTGTCCGCCGCGGCACTGGCCACCGCTTCGCCGGTGTCTAGGAGCCCGCTGACGACATCTCCGGTGGCATTCTTCAGGCCTTCGCCGAGCTCCTTGCCGACAGCGCTTCCAGCGATACCTCCGATGACGCCACCGGCCACTGCACCAATCGCAGTCCCCGGCCCCGGGAACAGCGATCCGATGGCGGCGCCGGCAGCGGCACCTGCTTTTGCCCCGGCCCAACCGCCGATGGCCGCACCGCCGCCCACTGTGGCGGCACGAGTGAATTGCTCCGCCCCCTCCATATCGGGATGCTTGGCGCTGTCCTCGTTCCATTGCCCGACGAAACCAGTCGCCAGTGTCAGCACGGATCCCGTGCCCCCCGCCACCTTGCTCACCTTGCTCGCCGTGCTGAACGCCCCGGACTTCCCCGCCTTGGGGGTCAGGTTGTTCGTGTTGAAGTTCGCGAAGAAGCGACTCCGCAGAGCCTTGGCTCCATCCACGAGGCCCTGCGGACGCCGGTAGGGGTTCTGCGCGGAGTTCTTCGCCAACCATCGCCCGCTGTTCGTCACCTGGTTGGCGTCCCAGCCCGTCACCTTCTTCACCAGCTCGGTGCTCCGTTCACCGCGAGCGGCGATGTTCTTCGCCCACTCGGGCGCCCAGCCCTGGCGCGGCCGCACCTCGGACCAGGAGTGCTTCAGCGAGTCGGCGACCGCGCCCGTCGTCGTGAGCCCTTTCGACGCGGCGAAGGAGAGCTCATCCGCCCAGCTGCCGTCGAAGTTCTCGCCCGGAGTGACGCCGAGGGACGCCACCAGCCAGTCCTCCGGCGACTGCGGCGGGGTCTCGACCTGGCCGGCGGCGTCGGCCGTCGACACCTCGGTGCGGCTCCCTCGGGGCAGCGAGGCGCTGGTGGTGATCGCCCCGAGCGCCGCCGCGCAGGCGTTCTGCGCCTCGTCCTTCCACTCGGCCAGCTCTCGGCACCGTCGCTGCAGCTCGGCGATGCGCTCCTCCCGCGCCGCCCAGTCGTCCTCGGCGGCGTCCTCTGCTCCCTCGACCTGGAAGGCTTCGATGTCCTCGACCAGCCCTCGCCGTGTCGTCTGCATCTCCCGGAGCGCCGCCGCATAGGTGTGCACCGCGGTTTCGGCCTCCGCCCCGGCTCGGGCCAGCTCCGCCGCCCGGCTCGTCGCCGGCTGCAGCGCAGTCAGCAGCTCCCCGGTCTCCGGTGCGCGGTAGGACTGCTCGAGTCCGCCCCAGATGCGAGAGGCCCGGCCGATGGACTCGTCGACGTCGGCCGTGGCAGTCTTCAGCGCCGTCGCGGAGGACTCGACGGTGTCCGGGTCGTCGAGGTCCGCCACTGTGAACAGCTCGGCATAGGTCGTGGCCATCTCAGCCCGTTCGCGGCATATCGGGTCGATGGACGTCTCCGGCGCTCTTCCGGGCGGCCGCCGCCATCTGGTCGTCGCCGGAGGAGTAGTGCCCCAGTGCTGTCGAGGTGCCGCCCGTCGCCGCCTCCGTCTGCGCGACGGCGCCGGACCCGGTGGGCTGCAGGACCTCGGCCTCCAGCCCCTGCACGGCCTCGACCACCACGGAGCTGTTCGCCAGGTCCTGGGCCAGCGTCGTCGCGGCCGCCGTGACGCCGCCCGTCCGGCCGCGTGCTTCCTCCGCCGTCGCCTCGACCGAGGAGACCGTCGACGACGCCTCGACAGGCAGGATCTCGAATCGCATCGGCGTGCTCGCTCCCCCTTCTCCGTGCTCGGACCTGTGTCCTGCCGCGGCCTCCGCGCGCCGCGGCGTCCCGACGAGGATAGGCAGATTCCCGCCGTCGCCGCAGACGTTCTCCACAGGCGCCCCGGGATCGCACTCATGCCGCGGATCGACGGGCCTCGGTCATGACCGTCTATCCTGTCCGGGTGAGACACTCGACCACCGTCCCCATCCTGCTGGTGCTGGTGAGCATCCTGGGCCAGCAGCTGGGGGCCTCGCTGGCGGCCACGCTCTTCGGCAGCGTCGGCCCGCAGGGCATGGTGATGATGCGTCTGCTGTTCTCCGCGCTGATCATGGTGGCCATCCTGCGGCCGGCGCTGCGCGCGATCACCGGATCGGGCTGGCTCACCGTGCTGGCCCTGGGCGCGACGATGACCGGCATGAACCTGATGATCTACGAGGCCTTCGACCGGATCCCGCAGGGCATCGCGGTGACCATCGAGGCGCTGGGCCCGCTGACGCTGTCGGTGCTGACCGGACGCCGCCTGCTCGGCCTGCTCTGGGCATTCCTCGCCCTGGCCGGCGTCGGCACGCTCGGCCGCGACGGGTTCGACGCCGTCGACGGCCTGGATCCGGTCGGCGTCGCCTTCGCCCTCGGCGCGGCCGCCTGCTGGGCGGGGTTCATCATGATGAATCGTCGTGCCGGCCGCGTGCTGCCCGGCGCCCAGGGCCTCGCCCTGGCGATGTGCGTCGGATCCCTGGTGGTCGTCCCGCTGGGGACCGCCTCGGCCGGCGCCGCCCTGCTGGATCCCTGGGTGCTCGCCGTCGGCCTGGGCATCGCGCTGCTCTCCTCGGCGATCCCCTACGGCATCGAGACGCGCGTGCTGCAGCGCCTGCATGCCTCGACCTTCTCCATCCTCACCTGCCTGTCGCCGGTGATGGCGGCGCTGACGGCCTTCGTCGTCCTCGGCCAGCGCCTCGAGCTGCTGGATCTGGTCGCCATGCTGCTGGTGATCGTCGCCTGCGCCGGCGCGGTGCGCACGCGTCCGGCGACGCCGGCCTGAGCCGCGCCCTCCTGGCGATAGTGCCCCGCGCGCCCCTGGCGATGACTCCGCAGGAGGTGTGGGAATGAAGCGACATTCCCACACGAGCCACGGAGCCACCACCTGGTGGGCGAAGCTGTCAGGCGTCTTCGCGGAAATCCTCGAGCGCCGGAACCTCATAACCGACCATCCCATCGCGTCCGCGGACCACGACGACGCCGCTCTCCTCCTGGTAGTCGATGCGGCGCAGCTCGGCGACCGTCGGCATCTCGTCGACGGCGGCCTGCTCGTCCCGGTCGCAGGGAACCTCGATCCGTAGCGCTCGACGTCGGCCAGATCGTCACCCGTGCTCCACGTGCCTTCAGCGCGCTCGGTGTATCGACGCACCTCCGACGAGTCCCGGCCCTTCCAGCAGAACGCCGTCGGCTCGTAGGCATCCCGGGATGTGACCGATTCTCCCGTCACGAGGTCGATCGTGACGGTCTCACCATCACGTGACGGCATCTCCTCGTAGCGCGCATCGTTCACGATGCCCGCCTCGGGCTCCTCGACTTGGGCGGCGCCATCGATGTCGACGCGCCACACCTGCTCGCCGGCGTCGATGTCCAGGCCGGCGACATACTGGTCCACGTCCTGGTCCTCCCAGGTCGTCTCCCCGTCGTCATCCTGGCTGAACGTCCGGGTGCCGGCGTCGTAGCCGCAGGCGATGGCCACCGTCGGGTCGCCATCGATCAGTTCATCGCTGGAGAGATCCGCGTAGTCGCAGCCCAGGTGGGCATTCTCGGCCTTCCAGAGCGTCTCGCCGGTCGAGACGTCGAGCCGCAGCGTGCTGGTCAGTGAACCGAGGTCCTTCTTCTCCCCGTCTCCTCCATACGGCCATACCGAGAGGATCAGGGGATAATCCTCGCCCCCGTCGGTGTACCGGACCGAGCGGTCCTCAGTGTTCTCATGCCCGAGCGCCTCGGTGTATGGACGCTCCCATCGGTTCTCCCCGTCGGCGCCATAGCCGATCAGGGTCCTCGGTCACCGGCGGAGCATCCTCGTCCTCCGTCCCGTCGACCTGCTCACGCGCCGTCCACCGTTCCGATCCCCCAGTCGAAGGCGATCTCCTGAGACTCGGCGAAGTACCCGGAGCCCCCGTCCTGATACCACCATTCTCCCTCGGCGCAGAATGTCTCCCCACAGGTGTACGGCCGGTCCGCGAAGGTCCCCTGGGCCAGCCCCGACCTCAGCCGTTCTCCCGTCTCGACATCGACGGCCTCGGGGTGCCCCGGCCCCTCCTCCGACGGCGCGTAGCAACTCGTCGTCGGACTCCCAGCCCACCTCCAGCGGCGCGGCCAGCTGGTCCTCCTCGGCCTGGGCGGTCAGTTCCTCATCGCTGGGACCGCAGCCGCTCAGCGCCAGCAGGGCCGCCGCCCCGGCCGCCGTCGTCGTCATCGCTCGCCACATCCACCGGCGCCAACGCCCGGCGGCCTCGACACGCTCCTCCACGTCGTCTCCCCTCATCCTGGTTCTCGGCCGGAGGAGAGGCTGCCAACGTGTCAGCTGTCTCGCTGACGACGGCCCTCAGCCTGTGGAGAACTCCCCGACGGTGGCTCGGCGGAAGGTGTGGGAACGAGCGCGTATTCCCACGCGTTCCACGGAGTCATCGCAGGTGAGGAGGGGGTCACGCCAGGCGGCGGCGGAAGAACGGGAAGCGGCCGACGCCCTCGACCACCAGGTCGCGCGACGGGTCCGCGACGAAGCCTTCGGACCGATAGAGCGCATGCGCGGCGGTCATCGAGCGCAGGCTGCACAGCACCACCGCCTCGGTCCCCGGCGCCTGGTCGGCGCGGGCCATCAGATGCCGCACCAGCGTGCGGGCGACGCCGCGCCCCTGATGCCGCGGATCCACGGCGAGCATGCGGAACTCCATCTCGCCCTCGCGCGCCAGCTCGGAGAGCACCTCTCCGGGCCAGGTGATCACCGCCGAGGCGGCGACGTCGCCGTCGAGCTCGACGACGACCACCTCACCGTGCTCCGCGCGGTGGGCGACGTCGGCCAGCTGCCGCATGTACGGATCCTCGCGGCGCATGTGTCCCCCGGCCGCGTAGGCGGCCATCGTCAGCTCCGCGATCGCGGGGTGGTCGGCCGGCGCGGCGTCCCGCACCCGCGGCGCGGCCGTGCCCCGGCCGCGGCCCCGCGTCGCGGCCTCACGCGCGTCGACGGCGACGTCGGCCTCGCCGGTCATGCCACCGTCTCCCGCGGCGCCGGCCGCAGCTGCTCCAGCGGGACGCCCAGGTCTCCGGCGATGCACCAGTCCGGGTGAGCGGCCCCGTCGGCGGCCAGCGGACGGCGCATCGGCACCCCGGCCTCCTCGGCGATCAGCGCGCCGGCGGCCCAGTCGTGCTCCTGGATGCCGTACTCGGCGTAGGCCTCGACCGTGCCGTCGGCGACCATGCAGATGTCCAGCGCCGCCGCGCCCAGCCGGCGCAGGTTCCCGAAGCCGCCCAGCAGCTCGACGACGGCCGACACCTGCTGCTCCCGACGGGCGGCATCGTAGCCGAAGCCGGTGGAGAGCAGCCCGGCCGCGCGCGTGCCCTGCGGTCCGCTCAGCCGGTCCACGCCGGGCTGGCCGGCATCGTCGACGCCTCCCACGCCGTCGCCGGCGCCGGGCCGCGCGGTCGACACTCGGCCGGTGAACGCGCCGGCGCCGCGGGAGGCCCACCACAGCCGGTCCAGCGCCGGCGCATGCACCACTCCGGCCAGCCAGTCGCCGTCGGGGCCCTGCACCGCGACCGAGGTGCCGTAGTAGACGATGCCGCGGACGAAGTTCGTCGTGCCGTCCAGCGGGTCGATGGACCAGCGGATCCCGGAGGCCTGCTCCGGAGCACTGGTGCCGTACTCCTCGCCGGTGATCGCGTCCTGCGGGCGACGCCGGCCGATCACCGCGCGCACCGCCTGCTCGGAGCGGCGGTCGAAGTCGGTGACCAGGTCGGCCTCGGAGGACTTGGTCTTCAGGCCCGACTCGTCGCCGCGCAGCACCCGGCCCGACGGCGCGACGGCGTCGCGCTCGGCGAGCACAGCGGCTCCGGCGGCCGCGGCCTCGGCGGCCACGTCCAGCAGTTCACGTGCCTCGGTCATGCTCAGTCCTCCAACCCGTCGGGTCCCTCGGCCAGCAGCGTCCGGAACTGGTCCTCGTCCAGCACCGGCACGCCGAGGGATTCGGCCTTCTCGGCCTTGGAGCCGGCGTTCTCGCCGGCCACCAGATAATGCGTCTTCTTGGACACCGAGCCGGCCGCGCGGCCGCCCCGGGCGATGATCGCCTCCTTGGACTCGTCGCGCGAGAAGCTCTCCAGGCTGCCGGTGACCACCACGGTCATACCCTCCAGCGTCCGCGGGGTCGACTCGTCGACGTCGTCGACCATCCGCACTCCGGCCGCGGCCCAGCGGTCGATGAGGCGCTGATGCCAATCGACGGCGAACCACTCGCGCACCGCCGCGGCGATGGTCGGGCCGACGCCGTCGATGCCGGCGAGCTCCTCCTCGTCGGCGGAGCGGATCCGCTCGATCGACCCGTAGGCCGAGGCCAGCGCCCGCGAGGCGGTGGGCCCGACGTGGCGGATGGACAGCGCGACCAGCACGCGCCAGAGCGGCTGCTCTTCGGCCTTCTCCAGCTCGGCGACGAGCTGGACGGTGTTCTCCGTGGGCTCGGAGGTCTTCTTCAGCCGCCCGTCGGCGTAGTGCTGCGCCTTGGTCCAGAAGTACAGCGACGGCGCCCAGCGTCCGGTGCCCTCCGGCTGGCCGGTCTCGGCGTTCTTCCGCCGCACCTCGCGCCAGACGTGGACCCCGCGCAAGTCCTCCGGCGTCAGGTCGAAGAGCTCGGCCTCGCTGCGCAGCACCGGGGTCTGCGGCAGCGGCTCGCCGTCGTCTCCGAAGGCCACCTCGACGCCGGACTTCGCCAGGGCGTCGTGGTCGATCAGCTCCTTCGACGGCCGCCGGCGGTCCGGGTCCGTCAGCGCCAGACCGGCCTCCTCGCCGAGTGCTTCGATGTCGAGCGCCCCGCGAGAGCCGACGTGGATGACCCGCTCGGCCAGCTGGGCCGGGCAGGACTCGGCGTTCGGGCAGCGGCGATCGACGTCGCCCTCCTTGGCCGCGGCCAGGGTCGTCCCACAGGACGGGCATGCGGCCGGGAAGACGTACTCGCGCAGCTCCTCCTCGCGGCCCTCGCGTGCCGGCATCACCGGGCCGAGCACCTCGGGGATGACGTCGCCGGCCTTGCGGATGAAGACGTCGTCGCCGATCAGCACGTTCTTCGCCCGGACCACGTCCTGGTTGTGCAACGTCGCCCGGGAGACCTCCGAGCCGGCGACCTGCACCGGCTCCAGCACCGCATAGGGCGTCACGCGGCCGGTGCGGCCGACCTGCTCACGGATGTCCACCAGCCGGGTGGTGACCTCCTCCGGCGGATACTTGTACGCCACCGCCCAGCGCGGCACCCGAGAGGTGTGCCCCAGGGCCCGCTGCTGGTCGAAGTCATCGACCTTGACCACCACGCCGTCGATCTCATGGACCAGCTCATGGCGCTTCGCCAGATGCGCGTCGAGATACTCCTCGATCTCCTCGAGGTCGGAGAGGATCCGTGTGTAGGGGCTGACCGGCAGCCCCCAGGCGGCCAGCTGGTCGTAGGCGTCGTGCTGGCTGGTCAGCTCGACGCCGGAGCGGGCGCCGACGCCGTGGACGAACATGCTCAGCGGCCGCTCGGCGGTCTTCGCCGGATCCTTCTGGCGCAGCGAGCCGGCCGCGGCGTTGCGCGGGTTCGCCAGCGGGGCCTTCCCCTGGGCGGCGAGCTGCTCGTTGAAGGCGTGGAACTCGGCGGTGGGCATGAAGATCTCGCCGCGGACCTCCAGCTCCTCGGGATGGTCGGAGCCGGCCAGCCGGCGCGGGACGTCGTCGATGGTGAGGACATTGTGGGTGACGTCCTCGCCGGTATGCCCGTCGCCTCGGGTCGCGGCCCGGACCAGCCGCCCGTCGCGGTAGAGCAGGCTGATGGCCAGCCCGTCGATCTTCACCTCGGTGAGCCAGCGCGGCGTCGCGTCGGGGCGCAGCTCGGCCAGCGAGGCGACGGCGCGCTCATGCCAGGCGCGCAGCTCCTCGCGGGAGAAGACGTCCTCCAGCGAGTACATCTGACGCAGGTGCTCCACCGGGGCGAAGGCCTCCGAGACGCCCTCGCCGACCTGCTGGGTGGGCGAATCGGCGGTGCGCAGCTCCGGATGCTCGGCCTCGATCCGCTCGAGCCGGCGGAAGAGCTCGTCGAACTCGGCATCGGAGATGAGCGGGTCGGCTTCCTGATAGTAGCGAGTGCGGTGGCCGCGGATCTCCTCGGCCAGACGCGCATGCTCCTCGCGCAGCTCATCGGCGGGCACGGCGGGGTCCTCGGAGCTCTGACTGGGACTCGGGCTGGGGCTCTGACTCACGCACCCCAGTCTAGGACGTGTCCTGTCAGCCCGGTGAGCAGAGCCCGATCGGGCACGACGGCGCGCGGGACGACGCGTCCGCTCCCGGGGCGCCTACGAGGCCTGGGCGATGAGGTCCCTCCGCCACGCCTCCGTGGCGGCCAGATCGTTGAAGGTGAAGACGTGGAAGCCGGTCAGCGCAGTGTCCGCCTCTCCCTCGGCCAGCTTCCGGACCAGCCCGCGGATGAGCTTGGTGGGCTTGTAGCCGGAGGGCGAGAAGAACTTCCAGACCATGTTCTGCTGCTTCGCCAGGAAGCTGGCCGACTGCCCGAGTCCCAGCCCGGCGGAGACGCGGGCGAGCTTCTGCCGGCTGACCGGCCCGGGCATCCCCGCGTAGATGGGCAGGTCCACGCCGTCGGCCTTGATGCGCTCCGCCCAGTCGACGACGGCGTCGGCGCTGAAGCAGATCTGCGTCAGGATCCTGTCCGCATACGGCGCCTTCCTCCGCAGGGCGCTGTCGATGTCGGCCTGCGGGAAGCTGGCGTGCCCCTCGGGATAGCCGCCGACGCCGATGGTCGCGAAGCTGTGCCCCCGGTCTTCGAGAGCCGTCAGCAGATCCATGGCGTCGTGGAATTCGCCGGCGGGCTCCTCGGCATCGCCGGCGACGATGAAGATCCGGTCGACGTCGGCGGCCTCGATCCGGGAGATCAGCCGGTCCAGCTCCTCGGGTCCGCCCACCAGTCGCGCCGGGATATGCGGGGCGACGGTGTAACCCTGCTCGCGCAGGAAGAAGGCCGCATCGAGGGTCGGTTCCAGCCCTTTGCCGCCTGTGGCGGTGATGGTCAGCGGCACCTCCGTGGGCACCTCGGCCACGACTCTGTCCTTGACCGACTTGAACGGCATGACCTCATAGCCCATGTTCTCGACCAGTCCGGCCAGCACCTCCTTCTCCCGGGCGGTGACTGCTACGGGCTTGGCCATATGTGGTGCCTCCTCAGTACGATGCGGGCTTCTTCCTGCGCCCCGGCGCTCGTCCCGGGACGGACGCGGCTCCCTGCTGGGCGCCACTCTATGGAGCGATCGGTCCCGCTCCCCGACGACGACGTCGGATGTGACCTCCGCAGCGGCCTTCACCATTGCAGCCCCAGGAGGACCTGCACCCGCTCTGCCGCCTCCTGCAGCGGGCCCACGAAGGTATTCTCCAGCTCGGCGCAGCTGCCTGCCGCGCCGTCGGCTGTCCCCAGCGCGACGTTCAACGCCGCGACCACCTCGCCGCCCGGAGAGAAGACCGGCACGGCCACGGATCGAAGTCCGGCCTCCAGCTCATGCTCCACCAGGATCCAGCCGCGCCGCCGCCCCAGCCACAGCTGAGCGAACAGCTCGTTCACATCGGTGACCGTGTCCGGAGTCAGCGCCGCCAGCGGCAGCTCCAGTCTCTCCCGGACCTGCCCCGCGGGCAGCTGGGCGAGCTGCGCCCGGCCCATGGACGTGGCGTAGGCCGGCAGCCGGGTGCCCACCGAGATCTCGAGCCGCACGACGCGCCGGACGGGGGCGCGGGCGATGTAGACGATGTACCCGCCGTCCAGCACGGCGGCAGAGACCGACTCGCCGAGGCGCGCGGAGAGATCCTCGACGACCGGTTGGATCAGCCGCGACAGATCGGCCGAGGCGAAGCAGGCATATCCCAGCTCCAACACCTTGGGAGTGAGCTCGAACCTGCCTCCCCGCCGCACGACATATCCCAGATCCGCCAGGGTGACCAGGAAGCGCCGTGCCGTCGCCCGTGACAGTGCCGTCCGCTCGGTGACCTCCGCCAGGGACAGCCCTGCGGACGAGGTGCTCGACGCCCCCTCCGGCCCGCCGGTGAAGGCCCGGATGACGTCGACGCCGCGCGCCAGCGACTGGACGTAGTCACCTCCGGCCATCAGCGCGCGCCTGAGTTCTCATCGCTTCCTTCTCCTCGATGTTCGCATGTCGAACTTGACGCCACTATATGAACTACGCCACACTCACACCAGTGTTCGTCCCACTCAATAAGGACGCGGAGGAAGATCAGGCAGCTTCCTCGAGCGCAGGGACAAGGAGGCCCCTCATGGCGAACTCACCCTCAGGAGATTCGGTCCTGGACCGAGTCATGCGCATGCTGACCGCCCTGGAAGCCGAACCCGAGCTGTCGCCGAACGGCCTGGCGCGCGAGACAGGCCTGCCCAAGTCCACCGCCTATCGACTCATCGACGACCTCGCCCGCAGGGGCATGCTGGAGCGCGGGCCCGAGGGGCAGATCTCCCTCGGGCAGCGACTCTGGGAGATGGCCCAGCGGACCCCGCTGGCGACCACGCTGCGCCGGACGGCGCTGCCGCATATGGAGGACCTCAACGGCGTCGTGCAGCACACGACACAGCTGACCGTGCTGGACGGCCCCTCCGTCATGGTCGTCGAGCAGCTCTCCCGCACGGGGGCGGCGGAGAACACCGCCGAGGTGGCCGGCCGCATGCCTGTGCACCTGACCTCGATGGGCCATGCGATCCTCGCCTTCTCCGCGCCGACGGTGGTCGACGAGCTGCTCAGCCGGCGGGGCGGACGGATCGCCGCCGAGCGGCCGACGTTCCGCGCCGAGCTGGCCGAGGCGCGCCGCCGGGGATACGCCCAGCTCGCCCCCGTGGTCGACCGGCGCACCACGGACATCTCAGCACCGGTGCTGGACGAGCAGGGGCGCGCCCTGGCCGCCCTCACCGTGGTCGTCCCCGCCGATGCCACGACTCCGCGACACCACCTGGCGGCACTGACGATGGCCGCCCGTGCCCTCTCCGCCGATCTGAGCCGTCAGAAGCGGCCCGCAGACCGAGGGCCACAGGGCGCCGCAGAGCCGGTCGCGGCCTAGTCACACCGCCTCGGACCACTGGCCATCGGCCACCGGCGAGCCCGGGGCGGCCCCGGCCGGATCCCGGCCGGATCCCGGCGACGCCGCCCGACGCCGCCGAACTCCCCCGCACCACCCCAGGACGAGCTACCAGCCAATGGGACTCGACACCACGACGACTGTCGTCCAGGCCTAGTGTGACCCAAGACACGCCGGAGGTCCGCAGGCGGGGAGCACCGGCAGCCGCCGACGCCGCAGGCTCGCCCGGAGTCGTCAGCACGACCCGACGGCACGGAGTCGGAGCAGCTCCCGGAGCGACGGCGAGCACCGACCTGCTCCACCTCCGACTCCGCTCACGCGTCACTCGCCCACCGCCGAAGGAGAGTTCCCCGATGACACGCTCCACCCTTCCATCACTGACAGCCTTGTCTATTTTCGGAGGCCTGACACTTGTGCTCAGCTCGTGCGGCTCCGGAGGCGACGCCCAGGACGACGGAGGCTCTGCGCCGGGAGACGGCGGCGAGCTCACGCCGATCGAAGTCGGCGTCCTACCGATCGTGGACAACGCCGCGATCTACCTCGGCCAGGAGGAGGGCTTCTTCGAGGACGAGGGCCTCGACCTCACCCTCACCCAGGCCCAGGGCGGCGCGGCACTGCTGCCGGCCGTGGTCGGCGGCGAGATGAACTTCGGCTTCAGCAATGTCACCTCGCTGGTCATCGCCGAGTCCCGAGGCCTCGACGTCGAGATCCTCGCCGGAGGCAGCGGCACCACCGGAGACCCGGACGAGGACTTCGCCGCAGTCGTCGTCCCGGACGGCTCCGACATCACCGAGATCACAGATCTGGAAGGGGCCAGCATCGCGGTGAACACGCTGAGCAACATCTCGGACTCCACCATCAGCGAAGCGGTGGAGCAGTCCGGCGGCGACCCCTCCACGCTGGACTACGTGGAGATGCCGTTCCCGGATATGGCCGGCGCGCTGAGCAGCGGAGACGTCGACGCCGCCGCGGCCGTGGAGCCGTTCCAGACGCTGATCCTCGACGACGGCGGCCGGGCGATCTTCTCGAACTACGCCTACCCGGTGGAGGACCTCACCGTGGCCACCTACTTCACCTCCGCGGACTACCTCGACGCCAACCCCGAGGTCGTCGACGCCTTCAGCCGAGCGATGGCCGAGTCTCAGCGTCACGCCGACGAGAATCCGGACGCCGTGCGAGAGATCCTGCCGACCTACACCGACCTGGACGAGGGCGTCATCGACCAGCTGACCCTCTCGCGCTACCCGGCGGCGGTGAACCGGGACTCCCTGCAGGAGATCAACGAGATCTCCGCGAAGACCGGAGTCATCGACGAGGAGATCAACCTGGACGAGCTGTTCAGCGAGCACACCGTCACCGAGTAGCACTGCGCTCGACTGTCGATGCATCGCACCTGACACGGGAGGGGGGCCTTCACCATGGCACGAGCATCACACGGAATCGCACTGATGTGCGCCGCAGCGCTGCTGCTCAGCGGCTGCTCCGGCTCGGCCGACGACGGCGGCGCCGGATCCGGCGAGGACGACGACCTGGTCGAGGTCACGCTGGGTGTGCTGTCCATCGCGCCGTCGGCGGCCGTGCAATACGGCCTCGACGAGGGGATCTTCGCCGAGCACGGCTTGGACGTGACGCTGACGCCCGGACAGGGTGCCGCTGCCATGCTGCCGACGGTCCAGGCCGGAGACATGGACTTCGCCGTGGGCAATGCGCTCTCCGTGCTGGTCGCCGTCGACCAGGGGCTGGACATGCGCATCCTGTCCGGCTATTCGCATTCGTATGCGGAGGGCGACGACATCAACGGCGTCGTCGTCCGGGCGGAGGACGATCTGGAGTCCTGGAGCGACCTGGAGGAGCAGAGCATGGCCGTCAACGTGCTCAACGGCCAGGGCGACCTGACCATCATGGAAGCAGTCTCCCAGGACGGCGGCGACCCCGGGGCGATCGACCTCACTGAGGTCAACTTCCCGGACATGGAGGCCCAGCTGGAGCGGGGCAACATCGACGCCGCCTGGCTCCCCGAGCCGTTCCTGAGTCAGTCGCTGGCGCAGGACGAGTTCGAGCTGCTGGGCGAGCCCAACCAGGAGGTCATCCCCGGCCTGCCGACGATGATCTCGTTCACCTCCGGGCGCTACGCCACGGAGAACCCGGAGGCGGTGGACCAGTTCCAGGCCGCGATGGACGAGACGCTCTCCGCCGCGGAGGAGGACCCGCAGGGCACCGCCTCCGCTCTGGCGAGCTTCCTGGACATGCCCGAGGAGGCCGCCGCCGAGATCCGCATGGAGGAGTACGACAGCGACCCGCGCGTCGAGCAGCTGTCCACGATGGTGGACCTCATGGTCGAGTACGACTTCGTCGACGAGCCTGTCGACCTCAACGAGGTGGTCGTGGAGTGACGAGGAGGCTGATCGGCGCCAGGACCCGCAGTGCGGCGGCGGACTCCCGTCCGGCCGACTCGCGACGGATCTCGCACCGCGGCCGGCGAGGTGATTCACCATCCGCACGACTGTTCGCATTTTCCTATCCAATGGACCATGATGCGCATCACTCCTCGGGCTGTTCCATCATGGCACCAGACCGAGAAGCGACGAGTCCCCATGGCCACCATGTGCGGACCGAGGAGGAGACGTGACGCGTGGATCCCGGGGAAGGCCGCGCAGCGGGGACCCTGCGTGGAGAGCGCCGCTGCTGGGGCTCGCCGGCATCGCCGGCTCTCTGCTCATCTGGGAGCTGCTGCCTCGCGCGGGCGTGATCGACGGCAGGTACCTGCCCCCGGCCAGCGAGGTGATCGCCGCGGCGATCGGCAATCTCGGCTCGAGCATCTTCTGGTCCGACGTGTACGACACGATGCTCGCCTGGGCCGTCGGGCTGAGTCTGGCCGCGCTGACGGCGACGGCGACCGGCCTGCTGGTCGGGATGAGCCCGTTCCTGCGCCGCTATACGCACTCGACCATCGAGTTCCTGCGCCCCATCCCCTCGGTGGCGCTGATCCCGCTGGCCGTGCTGTTGTTCGGCATCGGCATCGAGTCCGCCCTCATGCTGATCATCTACGCCTGCTTCTGGCAGGTCCTCATCCAGGTGCTCTACGGAGTCGCCGATGTGGACACGGTGGCGATGAACACCGCCCGCTCCTACGGGTTCAGCCCCCTGCAGCGCGTGCGGGACGTGGTCCTTCCGACAGTGCTGCCGTACTTCATGACCGGGATCCGGCTCGCGGCGGCGGTGGCGCTGATCCTGGCGATCACCGCCGGACTCGTCATCGGCTCGCCGGGGCTCGGCAGCGCCATCAGCCGAGCTCAGCAGGGCGGGGCCATCACCGGGATGTACGCGCTGATCCTGGCCACCGGCATCCTGGGCGTGCTCATCAACCTGGCCGCCAGATGGGTGGAGCGCCGGGCGCTGTCCTGGCACACATCGGTCCGGGCGGAGCTGGCCGCATGAGCATCGCCCGACGCCTCCTCTCCACCGCCCTGGCGCTCTTCGCGCTGCCCGTCCTGCTGCTGGCCGTCTGGTGGGGCTACACCCTGGGCGGCAGCAGCTTCTTCGTCCCGGAACCGGTGCAGCTGGCCGACACCTTCGTCAACACCTGGATCACCGGCGAGCGGCTGACCGAGGACGTGCTGCCCAGCCTGCAGCGTCTTGTGCTGGGGCTCTTCCTGGCCATCGTGCTCGGCGTGCTGCTGGGGCTGCTCGTCGGGCTGAACAAGACCGCCCGCTCGCTGACCGAACCGGTCTTCGAGTTCTTCCGCGCGCTGCCGCCGCCGGTTCTCATCCCCGTGCTGATGCTGACCATCGGCGTGGGCACCGAGATGCAGGTCGCCGTCATCGTCTCCGGCTGCCTCTGGCCGGTGCTGCTGAACACCATCGAAGGCGTGCGCGGCGTCGACCCGGTGCAGAGCGAGACGTCGCGGGCGTACGGCATCACCGGCTTCAGCCGGATCCGCCACCAGCTCCTCCCGGGAGCCGCCCCGCCGATCATGGCCGGGGTCCGACAGACCCTCTCCATCGGTCTGATCCTGATGGTCATCTCGGAGATGTTCGCCACCTCGTCCGGGCTGGGCTTCACGATCGTCCAATTCCAGCGGTCCTTCGCGATCCCCGAGATGTGGTCCGGGATCGTCGTCCTCGGCATGATCGGCGTCGCTCTGTCCTTCATCTTCCAGTTCGTCGAACGCCGAGTCCTCCGCTGGTACCACGGTTTGAAAGAGGTGGAGAATGCAGCCTGATCCGGAAGACGCCTCCCCCGCCGCGACGAGCGGCCCAGCCGGCGCCACCCTGCCCGACGAGGAGGCGCTGCTGCGCGTCCGCGGCCTGCAGAAGATCTATCCCGCCGATGCCGGACCCGTCGAGGCCATCCGTGACCTGACCTTCGACCTCGGGCGCGGCGAACTGACCTGCCTGGTCGGCCCCTCAGGATCCGGCAAGACGACGCTGTTGAAATGCATCGCCGGGCTGATGAGCACCAGCGACGGCGACGTGGCCCTCGGCGGGAAGACCATCACCGGACCGCCGAAGAACATGGCCGTGGTGTTCCAGGAGTACGGCCGGTCGCTCTTCCCCTGGCTGCGCGTGGGCGCCAACGTGGAGCTGCCGCTGAAGAACGCCGGAACCCCCAGGGCGCGGCGCAAGGAGCTCGTCGACGAGGCGCTCGAGGCCGTGGGGCTGGAGCACGTGCACAAGTCCTACCCCTGGCAGCTCTCAGGCGGCATGCAGCAGCGTGTGGCCATCGCCCGGGCGATCGCCTACCAGCCCGAAGTGCTGCTGATGGACGAGCCCTTCGCCGCCGTCGATGCGCAGACGCGCGCCGACCTCGAGGACCTCATCCGCTCAGTGTGGAAGAAGCTCGGCGTGACGATCCTGTTCGTCACCCATGACATCGACGAGTCGGTCTACCTGGGGCAGCGGGTGATCATGCTGTCCTCCTCCCCGACGGTCATCCAGGACGACATCGCGATCGACCTGCCGGCGGAGCGCACCCAGCTGGAGACGCGCTCCGATCCGCGCTTCACCGAGCTTCGACACCACGTCTACGAACAGATCCAGCAGGCGAAGCAGGGATTCCGTCCCCGCGGAGCCTGACCCTATGGAAGGAGCATCCATGTCAGCTCAGCACCTTCAGGACGTCCTCGACCAGGCCGACGACACGGTCACCCTCCTGCGGAACTCGCAGATCGGCGCCTACATCTACCCGGTGGTGCCTGCGGAGTTCTCCAACTGGCGCCACGAGCAGCAGGCCTGGCGCACCACCGCTGTGCTGTTCGACCAGACTCATCACATGGACAACCTGTTCATCACCGGCCCGGACGCGCTGCAGCTGATCTCGGACACCGCGGTGAACTCCGTCGCCAATTTCGAGGTCGACAAGGCCAAGCAGTACGTGCCGACCACGCCTGCCGGCCATGTGATCGGCGACGGCATCGTCTTCCGCGAAGCCGAGCAGCGGATCGTCTACGTCGGCCGGTCGCCGGCCGCGAACTGGCTGCAGTACCACGCCGAGACAGGCGGCTATGACGTCGAGGTCGAGGTGGACCGACGGTCGCCTTCGCACCCCATGGGCCGGCCGGTCTCGCGCGCGTACTGGAGGTTCCAGATCCAGGGGCCGAACGCCTGGCAGGTCATCGAGAAGCTGCACGGCGCGCCGCTGGAGAAGCTGAAGTTCTTCACCATGTCCACGATGACCATCGGCGGCAAGCAGGTCCGCACGCTGCGCCATGGCATGGCGGGAGCCCCGGGCCTGGAGATCTGGGGTCCCTATGAGGACTACTTCGAGATCCGCGACACCATCCTGGAGGCCGGCGAGGAGTTCGGCATGGTGCCGGTGGGCTCGCGGACCTATTCGTCCAACACCATCGAGTCCGGCTGGATCCCGTCGCCGCTGCCGGCCATCTACACCGGCGAGGAGCTGCGCGGGTACCGGGAGTGGCTGGGCGCCGACAGCTACGAGGCAGTCAACGCGCTGGCCGGCAGCTTCGTCGGCGAGTCCATCGAGGACTACTACCTGACCCCCTGGGACCTGGGCTACGGCGGCTTCATCAGGTTCGACCATGACTTCATCGGTCGCGCGGCGCTGGAGAAGATGGACCCCGGCGCCCAGCGGCGGAAGGTGACCCTGGCCTGGAACGCCGAGGACGTGAAGAAGATCTGGGGCTCGCTGGTGGATCGCGAGGGCCCGCAGTACAAATACTTCGACCTGCCGATGGCGCAGTACGGCTCGTCGAACTACGACGCCGTGCTGGACGCCGACGGCACCACGATCGGCTTCTCCATGTTCACCGGCTACACCTCCAACGACCGCACGGTGATCTCGCTGGCCACAGTGGACGCCGATGTGCCCGAGGGCGCCGAGGTCACCGTGGTCTGGGGCGAGCCCGACGGCGGCACCTCCAAGCCGACGGTCGAGCCGCATGAACAGACCACCGTCCGGGCCGTGGTCAGTCCGGTGCCCTACTCCGAGGTGGCTCGCACGGAGTACGCGGGCGGGTGGCGCACGGCCCGGACCTGAGCCGCTCCCGCCGCACCGCCTGCCGTGCCCCGGTCTGCTGACGGCCGGGGCACGGTCGTGCGGGCTCCGGTCTGCGGGCTCCGACCGTGCAGCCGCGGACCGGTCCCGATCGCTGGGACGGCCAGTCTGCGGCCCCGCCGTGCCGACTACTTTAGCCCCATGGAGCAGCCGGGGCACCGTGGGCCGTCGCAGCTGATGCTGCTCGCCACGATCCTGGTGGTCGCCGCCAACCTGCGCCCGGCCATCACTGTGGTGGGCCCGCTGATCGAGCGCATCGGGGACGACACCGGGATGGACCCGGCGATGCTCGGCGTGCTCGGTGCCGCTCCGGTCTTCACCTTCGCCGCCGTCTCCCCCTTCGTCCACCATCTCGGCCGCCGCGTGGGGAGGGACCGGGCGATTTTCCTGGCCCTGCTGACGCTCACCGTCGGCACGCTGCTGCGCGCCGTGGAAGTGATCCCCTCCGCGCTGTTCCTGGGCACTGTGCTGCTGGCCGGCTCCATCGGAGTCATCAACGTGCTGGTGCCGATCCTCGTGAAGCAGGACTTCCCCGACCGGGTCCCGATGATGACGGCGACGTACACTGCGGCGCTGACCGCCGCCGCCGCAGCCGCCTCCGGCACGGCGGTGCCGCTGGCCGATGCTCTCGGCTGGCAGGCGGCCCTGGCCGGCACCGGGCTGCTGGCACTCCTCGGCGCCGGGCTGTGGAGCATCCGGCTGTCGCGCCGTCGTCGGTCGAGCGCACCCCGCGCCTCCGAACGTATCCCTGCGGCCGCCGGCGAGGAGCGCAGCGTGTGGACCTCCGCCCTGGCCTGGCAGGTCACGCTCTTCTTCGGCCTGCAGTCCTCGATCTTCTACTTCTTCCTGACCTGGATGGCGTCCATCCACACCGCCCAGGGCTTCAGCGAGCGGGCCGGCGGCTACGGGGTGGCGGCCTTCCAGGCCGTCGGCATCGTCGCCACGCTCGTCGTCGGCAGGATCATGCAGCGCCGGGACGACCATCGGCTGGTGGCCGTGGGCCTGGGTCTCGCCATGGCGACCGGCGTGGCGGGGATGATCGTCCTGCCTCCGCTGATGCCGGTCTGGGCGGTGGTCTGCGGACTGGCCTCCACCGCCACGCTGATGCTCTCGCTGACCATGGTCTCGCTGCGCGCCGGCAGCGCGGCCCAGGCCACCCGACTCTCCGGCATGGCCCAAGGGGTGGGCTACCTCATCGGCGGCGCGCTCCCGGTGCTCGCCGGCCAGCTGTTCGAGAGCACCGGATCCTGGGAGCCGCCGCTGTACGCGGCCCTGGTCGTCATCGGGATCTACACCGGCCTGGGGTATGTCTGCGGGCGCGACGTCCGGATCCCGCCGGCGCGGCCGACCTCAGCTCACCGGTAGAAGCGGGTGAGGAACGTCGCCACCACGGCGGGCCGCTCCTGCCCCTCGATCTCGATGGACGCCTCGGCGACGAGATGCAGCCCGTCGCCGGCGACCTCCTTCACCTCGCTGACGGCGACCGTCATCCGCACCCGCGAGCCGACGACCACCGGATTGGTGAAGCGCACTGTGTCCAGCCCGTAATTGACCTTGGTGCTCACCCCGGTGACGTCGAGCAGCTCCGTCCACATCGGGATCAGCAGCGACAGCGTCAGGAAGCCGTGGGCGATCGGGGCGCCGAACGGTCCGTCCTGAGCCCGCTCGGGATCGACATGGATCCACTGATGGTCGTCGGTCGCCGCGGCGAAGGTGTTCACCTGCTCCTGGGTGATCTCCCGCCAGGAGGTCGGCCCGAGCGTGGAGCCCTCCAGCGAGAGCACCTCCTCGAAGCTGACGACGGTCGGAGCGGTGCTGGCCTCGGAACTGTGGCCCTGGGATGCGTCCATGGTTTCTCTCCTCTTCTCGTGCCTCGGTGTCAGGCGAACGCGCCGACCCCCGTCGCCGCCCGCCCCACGACCAGGGCGTTGATCTCGTGGGTGCCCTCGTAGGTGTAGACCGCTTCGGCGTCGGCGTGGAACCGCGCGACGTCGTGGTCCAGCACGATGCCGTTGCCGCCGACGACCTCACGGGCCAGCGCCACGGTCTCGCGCATGGTGCGACACACGGTCATCTTCGCCAGCGCGGAGTCCTCGTCCCGGTACTGTCCGTCCTCCTGCCGGTCGGCCAGCGCCGTGGTCATCGTCAGCGAGGAGGTCAGATTCCCGAGCATGCGCGCGAGCTTCTCCTGGACGAGCTGGAATCCGCCCAGCGTGCGTCCGAACTGCTCGCGCGAGCGCACATAGCGGCGGGCCGCCTCGTAGGCGCCGGCCTGGACGCCGGCGGCGATCCAGGCGACGTCGGCACGCAGGCGGCCGAGCATGACGGCCACGTCGCCGAAGGACTCGACGGCCCCCAGCCGTCGGGACTCGGGCACGCGGACCCCGTCGAGGACGACGTCGGCGTTCTGCATCATGCGCAGCGACGTCTTGCCGCCGATCGTCGTGACCTCCAGCCCCGCCGCGCCGCCGTCGACGAGGAATCCCTTGACCTCGCCGTCGGCGACGTCGCGGGCGAAGACCGCCAGCACCTCGGCGGTGTCCGCGCCGCCGATCCACCGTTTGGCCCCCTCGAGCACCCAGGTGTCGCCCTCGCGGCGTGCCGTGGTCGTCAGCCCCTTCGCGATGTCCGAGCCGTGGTCCGGCTCGGTCAGGCAGAAGACGCCCCGCGTCCGCCAGCTGGTGATCTCCGGATCCCAGGCGGCTGCCTGCCCCGTCGTGCCGCCCAGCCGACAGGCCGTGCGGAACAGCCCGGCCTGCGCATTGAAGAACGTCGCCAGCGAGGCGTCGGTGCGGGCGAGCTCGAAGGTGCGGAACCCCTCGTAGAGGCGCCGCGCCGGCGCACCGTCGAATTCCGGCGGGACGATGAGGTCGGCGTCGATCAGCCGCGGCACCAGCTCGTGCGGGAAGGTCCCGGCCTCCCAGTGCCGGGCGAGCAGCGGCTGAGCATGCTCGTCGAGCACGCCGCGCAGGCGATGCAGCGGGCCGCGCTCCTGGTCGGTGAGCCGGTTCTCCAGGGCGAGCGGATCGCAGAACGGATACAGCCGGTCCTCGGCGCTCTCGTCCATCGGCTCAGCCCGTCCCCTGGGCGAGCCCGAGCAGCCGCGCGGCGTTGTGCTTGATGATCTTCGACCGTGCCTCCGCGCCGATCTCCAGCTGGTCGAAGTCCCCGAACCACTTCTCCGGAGTGATCAGCGGATAGTCGGTGCCGAAGAGCACCCGATCCTGCAGCCTCCGGCCGGCGGCGCGCACCAGCTGCGGCGGAAAGTACTTCGGCGACCACCCGGAGAGGTCGATCCACACATTCGTCTTATGCGCGGCGATCGACAGCGCCTCGTCCTGCCACGGTACGGAGGGGTGCGCCATAATGATCTGCAGCTCCGGGAATTCCGCGGCCACAGAGTCCAGCAGCATGGGGTTGGACCATCCGAGCTTGATGCCGAACCCGCCGGGGAGTCCGGCCCCGATGCCGTTCTGCCCGGTATGGAACAGCGCCGGCACCCCCATCTCCTGCAGGGCGGCGTAGAGCGGCCGATGCGCGGGGGCCGACGGGTCGAAGGCCTGGACCGAGGGGTGGAATTTGAAACCGCGGACACCGTGCTCCTCGACGAGCCGTCGGGCTCGGGCCACCGCCTCCGCGCCCTGGTGGGGGTCCACCGAGCCGAAGGGGATGAGCACGTCCCGGTGTCGCGCCGCGCCGGCGGCGATCTCCTCGATGGAGTTGGGCGGGTGCCCCAGCGCCGTCGTCGCGTCGACGGTGAACACGACGGCGGCCATGCGCCGTTCACGGTACCGTTCGGCGATCGTGTCCAGCGTCGGCGAGCGCTCCTCGGCGGCGAAGTAGGCCCCGGAGGCTTCGGTCAGCGCCGCGGGCAGGGACGGATGCCCGTCGTCGGAGCACTCGATGTGCACGTGCATGTCGATCGCCTCGAGGGCGTCGACGTCGACAGCGGGTTCATAGCGCACGGCGGCCTCCTCTGCCTCGTCCAGCGTCGTCTAGCCTCGTCTGCCGCGTCCGGCCGACGTCCGTCAGGACGCGTCCTTCGGCTGGAGCTCCTCGGGGAGCGGCGGCAGCGTCTCGCCCACCGACTGCCGATGCTCGGCGATCAGCGCGGGAAGCCGCCGCGCGACGGCCTCGCGCGTCCAGCCGCCGTCCTCGTACTCGGTGGACACCGGGCGGGGGTGGCTGAAGATCTGCAGCCGGTCGCCGCCGACGCCGATGACCTGGCCGCTGATGTCGGAGGCCTCGTCGGAGGCCAGGTGGGCGACGACGCCGGAGACGTCGGCGGCGCTGCCGAAGCCCAGATCCCGGCGGAAGAAGGCCGGCACCGGCTCGCCGGCACGCTCGGCCTCGACGGCGGCGCGGAAGTAGGGGACGGTCTCGGTCATCGCCGTCGCGGCCACCGGCACCACGGTGTTGACGGTGACTCCGGCCCGCGCCATCTCCTGGGCCCAGGTGCGGACCATGCCCACGATGCCGGCCTTGGCCGCGGCGTAGTTGGTCTGTCCGAAGGTGCCGTACTGGCCGGTCGGGGATCCGATGGTGATGATCCGTCCGGCGACGCCGTTCTCCTTGAAGTGGCGGAAGGCCTCGCGCACGCAGACGAAGGTGCCGCGCAGGTGCACGCCGATCACGGCGTCGAAGTCCTCGTCGGTCATCTTCAGCAGCGACCGGTCCCGCAGGATGCCGGCGTTGGTCACCAGGATGTCCAGACGGCCGAAGGCCTCGACGGCCCCCTCGACGAGGGCGGTCGCCGTCTCCGCGGATCCCACCGGCGCGACGACGGCGCTGGCCCGGCCGCCGTCCTCGACGATCGAGGCGACGGCGGCGTCGACGGCCTGCTGGTCGACGTCGTTGATGACCACCGCCGCCCCCTGCCGAGCCAGCTCGCGGGCATAGGAGAGGCCGAGCCCCTGACCGGATCCGGTGACGACGGCGACTCTGCCCTCCAGGGGCCTCCGGGCTGCGGAAGTCATGGCGCTCCATCTCTCGTCGACGACAGCTGAGGTACGACGGCGTCCCTCAGCGAGCTATCTCACTCCATTAGAACGACATCCGTTGAATACGTCAATCATTAAGTTCTGTCATAATATGGGCCGGCGCAGGATGAACGGACGATCGCCCGAGGAAGGACCCGCATGACCCCTCCGAGCACCCCGGACGGCGAGCCGTCGACGGCAGGGAGCCCGCTGACCGACGAGCCGCTGTTCCTGATGGCTCGCGCGTCCTCGCTGGGCTCGGCGGCCGCGAACAAGAAGCTCGCCCGCCTGGAGCTGAAAGTGCGCCAGTACTCGGTGCTGGCTCTGGCCTGCAGCGACCCGGCACCGACCCAGACCGAGGTGAGCAGCTTCCTCGTCCTGGACCCCAGCCAGGTGGTGGGCATCGTCGACGGCCTCGAACAGCGCGGCGCCGTCGAGCGCCGCCCCGGTGCGCACGACCGGCGCTCGAAGACCATCCGCGCGACCGCCGACGGACGGCGCCTCTTCGCCGAGGCCCGGAGCCTGCTGAGCGAGTCGACGGCGGATTCTCTCGCCGCGCTGACGGCGGAGGAGCAGGACCAGCTCAACGAGCTGCTGCGTCGCATCACGCTCTGACCCCGCCCCGCGCGGCGCCGGACACCGGTCACGCCGAGGGGCGCCGACCGACGAGCTGGCTCTTGCGCAGCTTGCCGGAGGCTGTGCGGGGGAGGTCCTCGACGAGCGTCACGTGCCGCGGGATCTTGTACCGGGCCAGCCGCCCGTCAAGGAAGCTCATCACCTCCTGCTCCGAGATGGACCGCCCCTCGGCGGCGACGATGTAGGCATGCGGCACATCGCCCCACCGGTCGTCCGGCACGCCGACCACGGCGACCGAGGACACCGCCGGATGCTCGATGAGCGTCGACTCCACCTCGGCCGGGTAGACGTTCTCCCCGCCCGAGACGAACATGTCCTTCAGCCGGTCCGTGACGTAGAGGAACCCGTCCTCGTCACGATGTCCCACATCGCCGGTGTGAAACCATCCGTCGCGGAAGGCCGATCCGGCGTCGGGGCGATTCCAGTAGTCGGTGATCACCTGCGGGCCGGAGACCAGGATCTCCCCTGTCTCCCCCGGCCCCAGATCCTCACCGAGCGGGTCGACGATGCGCACCTCGGTGAAGAAATGCGGCAGCCCGGAGGAGCCGGCTTTCTCCCGAGTCCGCTCCGGCGGACTCATCGTCACGCCCGGAGAGGCTTCGGTCATCCCATAGTTCATCGTGAAGGCCAGGCCGCGGGACTCGTAGGCGTCGAGCACAGTGTGCGGGATGGCCGAGCCGCCGCAGCTCATCCGGCGCAGCGAGCTCAGGTCCCGCCGCTCCCAGTCGTCATGCTCCATGAGCATCTGGAACGTCGTGGGGACGCCCGCGAGGCTGGTGACGCGCTCCCGCTCGATGAGCTCCAACGCACGACCAGGGTCGAACCGGGCCTCCATCACCAGCGCCGCCCCCTTCAGCACCGCCGGGAGCACGCCCATGCCCAGCGAGGCGACGTGGAACATCGGCGAGATCATGAGGCAGACGTCGTCGCCGCGCACATCGGAATCGACCAGCGCGTTGATGCAGTTCCACGTCAGGTTCCGATGCGTCAGCCGGGCCCCCTTGGGCCGCCCGGTGGTCCCCGAGGTGTAGAGGATCATGGCCGTCTCGTCCTCGGCGACGGCGACGTCCTCGCGCCAGGGCTCGGCGAGCCCCGGCGCCGCATCCGTCGCCCCGGACCGCCCGGGCTGCCCGACGGCCCGGCGGGACACCGCCCCGGTCGGGCAGGACTCCGCGGCCAGTGCCTCCAGGGCCTGATCATGAAGGAGCAGCCGCGCCCCGGAATCGTCGAGCTGGAAGGCGACCTCCGGCGCGGCGAGCCGGGTGTTGAGCGGCACGAGGACGCCGCCGACCAGCCAGGCGGCGAAGATGGTGCGGAGGAACTCGACGCTGTTCTCGCCCAGGAAGGCGACGCGATCTCCGGGACCGATCCCTCCCTCGTGCAGCGCGGTCGCCTCACGAGCCGTCTGCTCGGCCAGCTCGCGCCAGGTCAGACGGCAGTCCCCGTCGATCACCGCGAGGTGCTGCCCCGATCGCTCCGCCCGGCGGAGCATCCAGGGGCCCAGTCCCTGGTTGCGCATGCGACGCCCCTATGTGTCACCCATCATCAATCATTGCATTTCTCCATGATTTCTTTCGACACAGATAGTACGTGACGAGCCTCACACAGTCCAGGGGTCGTCTCGGGATGCGCGAAAGGGCGAGGGAGCGAAGGGCTCAGGCCGCCTGCACGTCGACGACGACGACGGTGACGTTGTCCCGCCCGCCGCCGCGCAGCGCCTGATGGATCAGCCAGTCGACCGTGTCCTGGGCCGAGCGTCCGGCGGCGAGGATCCGGGCGATCTCCGCGTCGGAGACCTCGCCGGTGAGCCCGTCGGAGCAGACCAGCAGGCGCTGGCCGGCCTCCACCGGCATGGCGGTGAACTCCCCGCTGAAGGCCTCGCCGGCGCCCAGCGCCCGGGTGATCACATTGCGATTGGGGTGGTTGGGCATCTCCGCGGCGGTGATCATGCCCGACTCGTACATCTCCTGGACCTGCGAGTGGTCCCGGGTGAGCTGACGCAGCCGCCCGTCGGCCAGCAGGTAGGTCCGCGAGTCGCCGATGTTGAAGACCAGCCACTCCCGCCGTCCCTCGAACTCGGCGACCACCGCCCCGGTCAGCGTCGTGCCGGCCTTGGAGTCCGTCTCTCGCCGGATGCGGGCGTCGGCCTCGTGCAGCGCCTCACGCATCGCGGCGTCGTCGATCCGCCCGCGAGCGCGCTCCCAGCCCTCGGCCAGCGCCTGGACGGCGAGCGAGGAGGCGACTTCGCCGGCCTCGTGGCCGCCCATGCCGTCGGCGACGGCGAAGAGCTCGTCGGTGACCACGGAGGAGTCCTCGTTCAGCTCCCGTCGCAGCCCGACGTGCGAGCCGTACCCGTAGTCGAGCGTCAGCTCGGCTCGGGGACGGGAGTGCTGCTCATCGCTCATGCTCGCCCCTTCTTGCTGGCGTGGAGGTGGGAGTTCGCGCGGTGTGCGCCGAAGCACTCCCCCATCATGTCACGGTCGAGTCACACCCGGCAGAGGTCGATTGTTCGTCCTCGCTCGTCATCGCCCGACCGGAGGCCGATCAGCCGCCGTCGAGCACGATGCCGGTGCCGCCGGAGCGCAGCAGCATATGCGGGGTGACCTCTCCGAAGCCGCGGACCATCCGCGGCGGCTGCGGGACCATCAGGTAGTCGTCGTCGGGCTCCAGCGCCCGGGCGGTCACCGAGTCGACCAGCACCGTGCCCGGATCCGCCAGCGCGGTCAGCCGGGCCGCCAGGTTCACCGTCGGCCCGTAGATGTCGCCCATCCGGGAGAGCACCCGCCCCCAGACCACCGAGACCCGGGCCTGGGGCAGCACGTCGTCGGCGGCGATCGTCTCGGCCAGCGCCAGGGCGATCTCCGCGCCGGCCTCCGGGGTCTCGGCGTTGTACAGCACCTCGTCGCCGACGGTCTTGACCAGTCGGCCGCCGCCGATGGAGATGATCTCGGCGCATTTGGACTCGAAACGCTGCACGGTCTGCGCCAACGTCCGCTCGCTCATCGTCCGCGACAACGAGGTGTAGGAGACCAGGTCGGCGAAGCCGACCGCCCGGGCCAGCGGCAGCGGCGAATCGTCCTCGGAGCCGTCGCGGCCGCGGGCGGTCGCCGCGAGCCCGGACTCCACGCGCACCGTCAGCCGCTGCAGCGCCGCCGAGAGCTGGCGTCGCCAGGCATAGCCCATCAGCCGCTGGATCGGCTCGATCAGCTCCGGCAGCGTCTCGACCACCTGACTGCGCGCCGTGGCGTCGGAGAGCTGCTCGTTGGCGATCTTGTCCTCGACCAGCGCCTCGATCTGCCAGACCACCATCCGGTCGGTCATCTGGCCGATCGAGCGGGTCAGCGAGATCGCGGTCTCCTCATTGAGGTGTCCCTCGCGGACCAGGTCGATCATCGTCGCCAGCGCCTCGACGTCCGTGTGCGTGAAGGCCTTGACGTCGTCGTCGAGGTTCGGGAAGCCCAGCGCGCGCCAGAGCTTCCGCGCCGAATGGGTGGACACGCCCATCTCGCGGGCCATCTGTCGATAGGTCAGCGTCCGTTCGGCGCCGAGCAGCCGGCGTTCGAGGTCACGGATCCGCGCATGCCAGGAGCGCTGCTCCAGCGTCGGGATCGGGATCGCGGCAGTCTCCGGGGCCCGGTCGGCGTCGGCGTCGTCCGAGGCGTCCACGTCGGAGACGCCGGCCGCCGACTCCTCGCCGGCGGGCTGCGCAGTGCTCTCCTCGGTGACCTCCTCCGCCGCCTCCTCGGGCGTATCGGCGTCGACCGGGTCGAGCAGGCTGTGCGCGCCCGTATCCTCCGGGGTGGCCGCGGCCGGGGCGGCGTCGCGACGGCGCGGCGGCCGCGGCAGCGCGATCTCGCCGGTGCCCAGGCTCGGCCCGCCGGGCGACCCGGCGGGACGACTGCGCGGCGAGGGGAAGTCCGACCAGTCTTCGCGGGCTGCGGCCAGCTGCTCGGGGGCATAGCCGCCGGCCCCCTCCCAGGGGCCCGGGACCTCGCCGGTCTCGCCGGCCAGGTACTCGGGCGCCCGGTCGCCGGCGCCCGAGGGCATGCGCGCCGGGTCGTCCGCCGAGGCGTCGACGGAGTCGGAGCTGGTTCCCGGGCTGGAGTCAGACATTCAGGCTCCCTCGATCGGTGGTCACCGCGGCCTCTCGGGCGCGGCGGGCGTGCTGCGCAGCGGCCGCACGGCGATAGGCGCCCAGCTCCTCGGCCAGCACAGTGTGGAGATGCTCGGCGTCGGGCATGTCGGCCAGCACAGTGCGCTGCTGCTGCCCATAGGCCCCGTGGTGGAGCACCAGGTCGCCGGCGCCGCTCATCGCCTGCAGGCGGGTCTGCTTCAGCTGCGCCTCGGCGAGCAGCCCCAGCGGCACGATCACCGGTTGCGGGGCGCCGAGCAGGTTCTTCCGCACCACCCGCAGATCGGTCAGCCAGGTGACCCGGTTGGCCCAGGCCAGCACCGGGCGCAGCGTGCCGAAGACCAGCGTCAGCGTCCCGGCGCCGACGACCAGCGTCGAGAGCACATGACTGTAGTGGCGGATCACCTCCGGCTGCGAGCCGCGGGAGACGTACCCCAGCAGGAAGCTCATCAGCGCCACAGTGACCAGCAGGGTCAGCAGAGCAGGCAGCAGCGTGCGCCGGTGGGCGCGCGTGCGCACGACGACCTGCTCGCCGTCGACCAGTCTGAGCCTCATCGCGGTCTCCGACCTCCCGATCGCCGTCCTCCCCTGAGTACCGGTCCAGTCTACCCGGCGGCCCCCGGAGGCTCCTCGGCCGGCCGCAGATGGACCACATCGCCGGCGCTGAAGCTCGTCCGCCGCGCCGCGTGCTCGCGCCAGGGCTCCTCGGCGGAGGAGCGCTCGGCGTCGACGACGACCTCCAGCGCGCCGTCGTCGGCCACTCCGACCGCCTCGCCGCGGCGGGCGGAGCCGTCGGGCAGCTCGATGCGCACCCGGCGGCCGACGGTCTCCATCGCCTCGACGGCGGCGCGGCCGACCGGCGAGTAGCGCACTTCGCCGCGGCGGCAGGACTCCAGCGTGGTCAGGTGCCCGACGAACCGGGCCATGAACTGGATCAGCAGATCGGCGCGCAGATCGGCGCGGGCGGGGTCGTCGCCGGGCAGCAGGCCGACGTCGGCGGCGGCGCCGGCCCGCCGGCGCTCGAGCATCAGCGAGGTCGACCCCTCGACCGGCAGCTGGTCCTCCTCCTGGAGCACGTTGATCCCCGTGCCGAGGATCACCGTCGGCACCGTCGGCCCGGAGGAGCCCGAGGAGCCGGAGGCGGCGCCCGCGACGGCGTTCCCCGGGGCGAGCACGGCGAGGATGCCGCAGATCTTGCGGCCGTCGACGAGGACGTCGTTCGGCCACTTCAGCCGGGCCGGCACGCCGTGCTCCTCGACGAGCGCCTCGACCAGGGCCAGACCGGCGACCAGCGAGATCCACGGCATGGCGTCGGCGTCCAGCCGGGGTCGAAGCACCAGCGAGGCCGACAGCGAGGTGTGCCGCGGCGAGGACCAGCCGCGTGCCATCCGGCCGCGTCCGCCGGTCTGCTCCTCGGCGACGAGCAGGCTCAGATGCGGGCGGCGTCGGGCGAAGTCCGGCTCGCCGGCCTCGCGCTGCAGCGCGGCGTTGGTGGAGTCGATGCTCTCGACATGTTCGAGGTCGGCCAGGATGCCGGGGGCGACCAGCGAGCGGCGGAGCAGCTCGACGTCGAGCGGGCGCCGGAGCGGATCGTTCGGTCTGTCGGCCATGAGGTCCTCCTGGTGACTCCGGGGCTGCGGCGGGGCGCGCGACCCTCGGCCGCCCACCCTCCCGCCTCAGGCGTCGAGCGCCGCGGGGAGGAAGGCGTCCGGGATGAGCTCGCGCCCCTCCTCCACAGCGTATCCCCGCAGGTCGGCGACGCCGGAAGACTCCAGGACCTGCTCGTCGATCAGGAACTCCCCGCAGGCCTCTCCTACGGCGCCGGTGAGCACCGCCCGGGCGGCGTCGGCGACGATCTGCGGCCGCCGCGCCGAGCGGATCAGCTCCTCGCCGCCGGGCATGGCCCGCACGGCGGCGGTGTCGATCAGCGTCGCCGGCCAGAGCGAGTTGACCAGCACGCCGTCGTCGGCCAGCTCGCGGGACAGGCCGAGCGTCGTCATCGACATCCCGTACTTGGCCATCGTGTAGCCCAGATGGCGGCCGAACCACTCCGGCTCCAGGCGCCCCTCCGCACCGGTCAGCGGCGGCGAGAGGGTGAGGATCTGCGGCCGCCACGACGAACCCGCCTCCGCCCCGTCCGCGGCGGCCGCCCGCGCGGAGGCGCGCAGATGCGGCATCGCCGCCTGCGAGAGCCGGAAGGTGCCCCGGACGTTGATGTCGTGCATCAGATCCCAGCGCTTCATGCTCAGCGACTCCGTCGGCGAGAGGTCGATGGCCGAGGCGTTGTTGACCACGACGTCGACGCCGCCGAAGGTCTCGACGGCGGCCGCGACGGCACGGTCGACGTCCTCGTCGGAGCGCAGGTCGCCGACGACGGCCAGCCCTCGGCCGCCGGCGGCCTCGACGTCGGCGACGGCGCTGTGCACAGTGCCCGGCAGCGTGGCATGCGGCGCGTCGGTCTTGGCCAGCAGCACCAGATTCGCGCCCTGTGCGGCGAGCGCGACGGCGATGGCATGACCGATGCCGCGGCTGCCGCCGGACATCAGCACCGTTCGTCCGGAGAGCTCGCGCGGGCCCACCGGCGGGGCGTGGCGTGGGCGGGTGCTCGGCTGTTCACTCATGCTTGCAGTCTACTCGCCGGTAACCGCAGAATATAACCCGCATCACGCCAGCACCTCGACACACCGGACGGCGTTGTAGATTTCCTACAGCCGGACGCCGCTGACAGCGGGCTAGACTGACGTGCGGATTGTAGAGTTCCTCCGAGACGAGAAAAGGTCAGCTCCCCACCGATGACTTCTTCGCCCCGCTCCGACTCCGGCGCCGGCCCCGGCGCGCGCTCCGCGACCGGCGGCGCGGAGGAGCTCGACCTGGACACCACCGCCGGCAAGCTCGCCGCCTTCCGCCGTCGCCGCGACCAGACGTTGACCCCGACCGGCGAGGCCGCGATCGAGAAGCAGCATGAGCGCGGCAAGCACACCGCCCGCGAGCGCGTCGAGATGCTGCTCGATCCCGACTCCTTCGTCGAGCTCGACGCGCTGGCGGTGCACCGCTCCACCTCCTTCGGCATGGAGAAGCGCAAGCCCCTCGGCGACGGGCTGGTCTCCGGCTACGGCACCGTCGACGGCCGGCTCGTCGCGGTCTACGCCCAGGACTTCACCGTCTTCGGCGGGTCGCTCTCCCAGGTCAACGGCGAGAAGATCGTCAAAGTCCAGGAGTTCGCCGCGCGCAACGGCTGCCCGGTGATCGGCATCAACGACGGCGGCGGCGCCCGCATCCAGGAGGGCGTGGCCTCGCTGGCGATGTTCGCCGACATCTTCCGGAACAACGTCCACTCCTCCGGGGTGGTCCCGCAGATCTCGCTGATCATGGGCCCGGCCGCCGGCGGCGCGGCCTACTCCCCGGCGCTGAACGACTTCGTGATCATGGTCGACCAGACCAGCCACATGTTCATCACCGGTCCCGACGTCATCAAGTCGGTCACCGGCGAGGACGTGGACATGGAGACCCTCGGCGGCGCCCGCTCGCACAACGAGACCACCGGCACCGCCTCGTACCTCGCCGCCGACGAGGAGGACGCCCTCGAGTTCACCAAGGAGCTGCTGGAGTTCCTGCCGCTGAACAACCTCGCCGAGCCGCCGGTGGAGCCCCATGAGGAGCGGGTGAAGATCGAGACCGAGGACGAGGCGCTGAACACGCTGATCCCCGACTCGGCGAACCAGCCCTACGACATGCGCGCAGTGATCGAGCAGACGCTCGACGACGGCCACTTCCTCGAGCTGCAGGCGCTCTACGCGCCCAACGTGCTCATCGGCCTGGGCCGGGTCGAGGGCCGCACCGTCGGCGTCGTCGCCAACCAGCCCTCGCAGCTGGCCGGCACGCTGGACATCGCCGCGTCCGAGAAGGCCGCGCGCTTCGTCCGGTTCTGCGACGCCTTCAACATCCCGATCCTGACCTTCGTCGACGTGCCGGGCTTCCTGCCGGGCACCGAGCAGGAGTTCGGCGGCATCATCCGGCGCGGGGCCAAGCTGCTCTACGCCTACGCCGAGGCCACCGTCCCGAAGATCACCGTGATCACCCGCAAGGCCTTCGGCGGCGCCTACATCGTGATGGGCTCGAAGACGCTCGGCGCGGACGTGAACCTGGCCTGGCCCACGGCGCAGATCGGCGTGATGGGCGCAGACGGCGCGGTGAACATCCTGCACCGCCGCGAGCTGGCCTCCGTCGGCAAGGAGGGCGGCGACGTCGAGGCGCGCCGGGCGGAGCTGGTCGACGAGTATGAGAAGGAGCTGCTCACCCCGTACCAGGCCGCCGAGCTGGGCTACATCGACGCGGTGATCGAACCCGCCGAGACCCGTTGGCAGATCACCCAGGCCCTGCGGGCGACGTTCCACAAGCGCGAGGCGCTGCCGGCGAAGAAGCACGGCAACATCCCGCTGTGAGTCGGCCCCGGCAGGAAGGACGACGTTCATGACTTCGACGAGCGCCCCCGGCTCCGGGGGCTCGACGGGCGCCGGCGCCGCAGGGGCCGACGCTGAGGCTGAGGAGGCTCCGCTGCTGCGGATCGACGGCACGCCGCTGACCGAGGAGGAGCAGGCCGCCGTCGCCGCCGTCGTCGGCCGGCTGGCCGGCGCCGAGCCGGCGGTCGAGACCGACCACGGCCGCGCCGGCCCCCGCGACCGCACGCTGGAGCGCCGCCGCCGGCTGGGCCTGTGGCCGCGACCCGGCACCGACTCCTGGCTGCAGGCGGGAGGGCTGCGATGAGCCCCCGACTGATCCTGGGCTCGGCCTCCCCCGGCCGCGCAGACGTGCTGACCCGCGCCGGCCTCGACTTCGCGGTGCGCGTGTCCTCCGTGGACGAGGACGCCGCCGTCGAGGCCGCCCGAGCCGCCGGCGAGGAGGTCACCCCGGCGCGCATGGCCGCGCTGCTGGCGCAGGCCAAGGCCGAGGCGGTGGCCCGCGCCGTGGCCGAGGAGGACCGGGGCGCGGACGAGGACCTGCTGGTGCTGGGCTGCGACTCGGTCTTCGAGCTCGACGGCGTCGCCTACGGCAAGCCGCACGAGCCCGAGGTCGCGATCAGCCGCTGGCGGGAGATGCGCGGCCGCACCGGCACGCTGCACTCCGGCCACCGCCTGGTGCGGCTGCGCGACGGCGCGACGGCGGAGCGGACGGCCTCCACGCAGGTGCGCTTCGGCACACCGAGCGAGGAGCAGATCCGCGCCTATGCGCACTCCGGCGAGCCGCTGGGCTGCGCGGGGGCATTCACCATCGACGGCCGCGGCGCGGCCTTCATCGACGGGGTCGACGGCGACCCGCAGTCGGTGATCGGCGTCTCGCCGCGGGCGCTGGGCGGGCTGCTCGCCGAGCTGGACATCGACATCACGACTCTGTGGACCCACGACCGCTGATCAGGAGCATCCGACGACCATGACTGACTTCTCCAAGGTGCTGATCGCCAACCGCGGCGAGATCGCCGTGCGGGTGATCCGCGCGGCCCGCGACGAGGGGCTGGCCACTGTGGCCGTCTACGCGGACCCGGACCGCGAGGCGATGCACGTGACCATGGCCGACGAGGCCTATGCGCTCGGCGGGGCGACGGCGGCCGACAGCTACCTGGTCGTCGACAAGATCCTCGAGGCCGCCCGCGCCACCGGCGCCGATGCGGTCCACCCCGGCTACGGCTTCCTCTCCGAGAACGCCGACTTCGCCCGTGCGGTCGCCGAGGCGGGACTGACCTGGATCGGGCCGTCGCCGACGGCCATCGAGACGCTCGGCGACAAGGTCTCGGCGCGACAGCTGGCCGAGAAGGTCGGCGCCCCGCTGGCCCCGGGCACCAAGGAGCCGGTCTCCTCGGCCAAGGAGGTCGTGAAGTTCGCCGACAAGCAGGGACTGCCGATCGCCATCAAGGCCGCCTACGGCGGCGGCGGGCGCGGCATCAAGGTCGCCCGCTCCCGCGACGAGATCGTCGAGCTCTACGAGTCCGCCGTGCGTGAGGCGGTCACCGCCTTCGGCCGCGGCGAGTGCTTCATCGAGCGGTTCCTCGACGCACCCCGGCACGTGGAGACCCAGTGCCTGGCCGACGCCCACGGCGACGTCGTCGTCGTCTCCACCCGTGACTGCTCGCTGCAGCGGCGCAACCAGAAGCTCGTCGAGGAGGCCCCGGCGCCGTTCCTGAGCCGGCAGCAGACCCGGCAGCTCTACCGGGCCTCGAAGGCGCTGCTGAAGGAGGCCGGCTACGTCGGCGCCGGCACCTGCGAGTTCCTCGTCGGCCAGGACGGGACCATCAGCTTCCTGGAGGTCAACACCCGGCTGCAGGTCGAGCACCCGGTCTCCGAGGAGGTCACCGGCCTGGACCTGGTGCGCGAGCAGTTCCGCATCGCCCGCGGCGAGCGGCTGGGCTACGACGACCCCGAGGTCCGCGGCCACTCCTTCGAGTTCCGCATCAACGGCGAGGACGCCGGCCGCGGCTTCATGCCCTCGCCCGGCAAGCTCGAGCACTTCGGGCTGCCCACCGGCCCCGGCGTGCGCGTGGACTCCGGCGTCCGCTCCGGCGAGTCGATCTCGGGAGCCTTCGACTCGATGATCGCCAAGCTGATCGTCACCGGTGCGACCCGCGAGCAGGCGCTGCAGCGCTCGAAGCGCGCGCTGGCGGAGATGCAGGTCGAGGGCATGCCCTCAGTGCTGCCCTTCCACCGGGTCGTCGTCGAGGACCCGGCCTTCGCCCCCGAGCTGCGCGCCGCCGCCGGGGCGAAGAAGAAGCCCGAGGCCTTCTCGGTGCACACCCGCTGGATCGAGACCGAGTTCGCCAACACCATCGCCCCGCACCACGCCCCGGCGGCCCAGGCCGCCCCGGAGCCGGAGCGGCAGTCGGTGGTCATGGAGGTCAACGGCAAGCGCGTCGACGTCTCGCTGCCGGCCTCGCTGGCCGCCGGCAAGCTCGCCGCGGCCCCGGCGAAGAAGCGCCGACGCCGGTCCCGCCGCTCCTCGGCGGCCGCACCCTCGGGCGACTCGCTGACCTCGCCGATGCAGGGCACTGTGGTCAAGGTCCAGACGAAGGACGGTGCGACAGTCGCCGAAGGGGACCAGATCCTGGTGCTCGAGGCGATGAAGATGGAGCAGCCGCTGACCGCCCATAAGTCCGGCACGCTGAAGGGTCTGTCGGTGGAACCGGGCGCGACCCTCTCGGCCGGCGAGGTCGTGGCCACCATCGAGGGCTGAGGCGTCCCGCCCGGCGCTGCTCTGCGCCGCCCCGCCTCCTCGCTTCCTCGATGACCCCGTGGGACGGGGTGGGAATGAGCGCTCATTCCCACCCCGTCCCGCGGGGTCATCGTGCACCGGGCCCGGTGAGGCGGAGGGATCGACCATTCCGCCGGCGGAGTCCGCGCACTAGGGTGGCCTCAGGAGGCACGATCATGACTGGGAGCGCCCGCCGGCGGGAGCCGGAGCTGCTGATGGACGTCATCACCTCGCTGGACGGCTACGCCTCCGCGGAGGGATGGCCCGGCTGGTGGGGCCGCGAGGGCCCGGAGTACCTGCGCTGGCTGGACCACCAGCCGGAGAACTCCCACCGCCTGCTGATGGGGACGACCACCTATGAGGTGATGTCGGGAATGTCCCGGGCGGCCCGCGACGGCGACGCCGGCATGTCCGAGGAGGAGGCCGAGACGCTGGTCGCCCTCGACGACGCCGACAAGGTCGTCTGCTCCTCCTCGCTCGCCGAGCCGCTGAGCTGGCCGCACACCGAGCTGGTCCGCGACGACGCCGCCGCGGCGGTGGCACGGATGAAGGCCGAGGGACAGTCGCTGCGCACCCTGGGCAGCCTGAGCCTCTGCCGCTCGCTGATGGCCGCCGGCGTCGTCGACCGGCTGCGGCTGGTCATCTTTCCGGTGATCACCGGCGCCTCCGGCCGCGAGCGGATCTTCGAGGGCTTCGGCGACGTCGCGCTGACGATGCTCTCCAGCCGACTCTTCGACGGCCGGCTGCAGATGGTGGAGTACGCCCCGACGCCGCTCCCCCAGTGATGACTCCGCGGAAGATGTGGGAATGCGGCCGTATTCCCACTCGTCCCGCCGAGTCGTCGCCCGGCGGGCGGACCAGCGGACGCTCGATCTCAGCATGCGGAACCGGCTTGCTGATCCGCCCCGACCAGGTCGAACCGGCCCTACAGTGACGAGGTCATCCTGTCATCGCTGACCTGATCGAGGAGTCCTGTCCATGTCCAGCAGTCCGTCGCAGGGGTCGACGAGCGTCTCGGCGGGCGCCGCCGAGGCCGCCCACGCCGAGATCCCCCGACACCGCATCATCCTGGCGTCGCTCATCGGCACCACGATCGAGTTCTACGACTTCTACATCTATGCCACCGCGGCGGTGTCGATCTTCCCGCTGCTGTTCTTCCACGGCGACGACCCGGGGATGAACCTGCTGCTGTCCATGGCGACCTTCGGCGTCGCCTTCCTCGCCCGGCCGCTGGGCTCGGTGGTCTTCGGCCACTTCGGCGACGTCGTCGGCCGCAAGGCCACTCTGGTCGGCGCGCTGCTGATCATGGGGCTCGCCACCTTCCTCATCGGCACGCTGCCCACCTATCACCAGATCGGGCTCTGGGCGCCGACGATGCTGACGATCCTGCGCTTCTGCCAGGGGCTGGGCCTGGGCGGCGAGTGGTCCGGCGCGGCGCTGCTGGCCAGCGAGACCGCCAAGCCCGGCAAGCGCGCCTCGGCGGCGATGTGGCCGCAGCTGGGCGCACCCTTCGGCTTCATCCTGGCCAACGGCCTCTTCCTGGTGCTCACCAGCCTCTTCGCCTACGACTCGACCTCGCCGTCGCTCGACGACCCGTTCGTCGTCTGGGGCTGGCGACTGCCGTTCCTGCTGTCGATCGTCATGATCGGCGTCGGACTCTACGTGCGGCTGCGCATCGAGGAGACTCCGGTCTTCGCCCGCGCGATGCAGAACGACGAGCGCGTCAAGGCGCCCATCGGCGAGGTCTTCGCCAAGGACTGGCGCCGGATCATCCTGGGCACCTTCATCATGCTGGCCACCTACGGGCTCTTCTACCTGATGACCACCTGGATCCTGTCCTACGCCATCGGCTCGGAGGAGACCGGCGGGCTGCAGTACGGGTACCACTCGTTCCTGATCCTGCAGCTGATCTCCATCCTGTTCTTCGCCGCCTTCATCCCGGTCTCCGGCGCGCTGGCCGACAAGTTCGGCCGCCGGCCGATGCTGCTGCTGGTCACCGCGGCGATCATCGTCTTCGGCTTCACCTTCGGCTTCTGGCTGGCGCCGGCGTCGATGGGCACCGGCGAGGGCATGAACGTCGGGCTCATGCTGGTCTTCCTCTGCGTGGGCATGGCGCTGATGGGCCTGACCTTCGGTCCGATGTCGGCGGTGCTGCCGGAGCTCTTCCCGACCAACACCCGCTACACCGGATCCGGCGTGGCCTACAACGCCGCCTCCATCCTGGGGGCGGCGCTGACTCCCTTCGCCGCCTCCTGGCTGGTGCAGGTCCAGGGCGTGGACGCCGTCGGCTACTATCTGGCCCTGCTCGGCGCGCTGACCTTCGTCGCCCTCTGGCTGGCCCCGGAGACGAAGACCCGCTCGCTGTACACTTCCGCCGCGGAGTGACGTGAACGGAGACGACGACGGCGACGGCCCCGGCGCACCTGCCGGGACCGTCGCCGTCGTCGTTCCGCCCCCCCGATAGCTCCGTGGGAGGTGTGGGAATGCGCGCGCTTTCCCACACCTCCCACGGAGTCATCCCCTCCGGACGGAGGCCGCCGGGCTGTGCCTCAGGCGGTCGGGGCGAGCTGCCGGGTCTCGCGAGCACGTCGCGTGACCTCGGCGAAGTCACCGGCGGCCAGCACTTCGCGAGGCGTGAGCCAGCTGCCGCCCACACAGGCGACGTTCCCCAGCGCGAGGTAGCCGGAGGCGTTGGAGGGGGTGATCCCTCCGGTCGGACAGAACGTCACCTCGGGCACGGGCCCGCCGACGGCGCGGAGATACGGGGCCCCTCCGGCCGCTTCCGCGGGGAAGAACTTCAGCCCGGTGATCCCCTGCTCGAGAGCCTCCATGAGCTGACTCACCGTCGAGACGCCGGGAAGACAGGGCACCTCGGCCTCGCCGATCCACCGGAGGAGGCTCGGCGTCAGGCCGGGAGTGACGACGAAGCCGGCCCCGGCGTCCACGGCACGATCCGCCTGCCGCGGGTCCAGGACGGTGCCGGCTCCGATCGCGATCTCCGGCACCTCCGCCGCGATCCGCCTCAGCGCCTCCAGGGCTGCGGGCGTCCGCAGGGTCACCTCGATCGTCGGCACCCCGCCGTCGACCAGGGCCCGGGCCAGCGGCACGGCCGTCTCCGGGTCCTCGACGGTCACCACCGGGATCACCGGGGCGAGCCCCATGATGTCGTGGATGTCGTGGATGTCGCGTCCCGAGTCAGACATCGGTCCTCCCCTTCCCGATCCGTGCGCGGATCTCCTGCCTCACCATGTCGGCGTCGTCCTGCATGAGCTCGAGCCACTCCGCCGCCGCCTGGACGAACCGGCCGCGGTCGGCCGCGTCCTGGAAGAGTCCGGCCTCGTCGAGGACGGACTCCACGGCACGCGCCGTGCCATGCTCCCCGCTCGCCCGGCGACGAAGCCGCTCGGCGGCTGGATCCGTCGCCTCAGGGCCCGGTGCCTCGAGGATGTCGTGCACCCACCCGGCGACGGCGAGCGCCGCCCACTGCGGGACCGCTCCGCGCTCCATGCTGCGCCGCACTGTGGTGCCGAACCGGGGGCCGAGCTTCTGCGACCCGTCGGATCCCACCTTCGCGGTGGTGTGGCCCAGGGCGGGATTGGCGAAGCGCCGCAGCACCGAGTCGGCATAGGCGGCGCCGTCGACGTCGCCCGGGGTCTCGAGCACGGGCAGCACGTCGGCGCGGTACAGCTCCCGACAGGCCGCGGCCCAGATCTCGTCCTCGGCGGCCTCGCAGATCGTCGACAGCCCCGCGTACCGCCCCAGGTAGGCCAGCAGCGAGTGTCCCGCGTTGAGGATCCGCAGCTTGGTCTCCTCCCAGGCGGCGACGTCCTCGCCGAAGGTGGCGCCGGCCGCCTCCCACCGGGGGCGGCCGGCGGCGAAGGCGTCCTCGAGGACCCATTGCCGGAAGGACTCGCTCGGCACGGCTCCCTCGTCCTGCAGGCCCAGAGCTCCTCGGGCCAGCTCCGCGGTCTCGGCCGTCGGCTGCGGGACCATCCGGTCGACCATGGTGCTCGGGAAGGTCACGTGCTGGTCGAGCCAGTCGAGCAGCTCCCGGCTCGCCTCCCCGTCCGGCAGCGCTCCGATGAACGTGCGCACGGCCCGGCGCGTGAGGGCTCCGTTGCCCGGGAGGTTGTCGCAGGAGAGGATGGTGAGCGGGCCGGCACCGGCCTCGGCACGACGCCGCAGGCCGGCGACGATCTGACCGATCGGTGTGCCGGGCTCGCCGCCGTCGAGATCGGCCCGGACCTCGGGGGCCGCCAGATCCACCGTCTGCTGCGCGGGGTCCAGCCGATATCCCTTCTCGGTGACGGTGAGGCTGACGATCCGTGTCCGGGGATCCGCGATCTTCTGCACGACCTCGTCGGCCTGGTCCGGGCCGGAGAGGACCTCCTCGACACAGGTGACCAGCTGCACGTCGGTGGTGCCCCGGTCCTGCTCCACGACGCTGAACAGCCCGTCCTGCGGATCGAGCTGATCGGCGACGGTGCGGGACCGCTGGGTGACCCCCACGATCCCCCAGCTCGGCTCGTCGAGCTGCTGGGCGCCTCGATTCGCCTCATCGGTGTACACCGCCGTGTGGGCCCGGGCGAATGCTCCGAACCCGAGGTGGACGATCAGCGGGCGGTCCGAATCTGCGGCAGGCTGTGGTCGGGCCGCATCGCTGAGCAGACCGGCCTGCCCGGCGGTCTCGCGGCTGAGCCGGCGTGTCATGCCCGTCCTCCTTCGCTGTGCGGGTCCTCGTGCTGCAGGTGCGCGCGGATCTGGTCCGGAGTCGGCACGACTCCGGTGCCTCCCCGTCCTCCGACGGCGAGCGACGCCGCGGCCACGCCCCAGCGCACCGCCTCGGGCAGCGGATCCCCCAGCACCGACCGGGCGGCGACGGATCCCAGGAAGGCGTCGCCGGCGCCGGTCTGGTCCACCACGCGGTGAGCCGGGATCGCGGGGATCCACTGCTCGACGCCGCCCTCGAGCAGATGGACGCCGTCGGCCCCGCAGGTCACCGCCACGTGCCGGGCGCCGAGGTCGACCAGCGACCGCGCTCCCTCGGCCGCGGACGTCGCGTCGAGCAGCTCCGCAGTCTCCCCCGGGTGCGAGGGCGTGACCAACCAGGCCGACGGGGCCAGGTCCCGGAGGCGTCGACGCGCGTCGTCGACGCTGCTCAGCCGGGGGCGATGATTCGGGTCGAGGACGAACCGCTCGGCGACCTCCGCGGCGGCGTGCACCGCGGCCTCCGCGGATTCAGAGAGGGCGCAGGTGATGCCGCTGGCGACCACCGCTCCGGCCCGCTTCAGCACCGGCAGGTCGAGGTCCTCGGGCGACAGGGTCGACCCCACGCTGTGTGCTCGCACGTAGGCGAACTCCCGCTCGCCGTCCGGGTCGCCGTGCACGAAGTACACGCCCTGCTGCCCCGGACGCCGCCGCAGCAGGTCTGGCGCGATGCCCAGCTCCTCGACGCGACGCCGCACCGCGTCCCCGAGCTCGTCCTCGCCGAGGACCGCCACGAGCCCGACCCGGGCCCCGGCGGCCGCCGCGGCGGCCGCGACGTTGAAGGCGTCGCCGGAGACGCCGAGGCGCGCCTCCACGCCGTCGTCGAACGGTGCGTCGGTGGAGACCTCCACCAGGACTTCGCCGAGGACGACGACGTCGAAGTCTCCTGAGTCATGTTCCGTCGTGCGATCAGTGCTCACCAGTCATGCACCGTCCCGTCGAGTCGCCGGTTGATGGGCAGATAGCGGGGTTCGTAGGGGTGGCGCGCGGCGGCCTCCTCGTCGAAGGTCACGCCGATGCCGGGCGCGTCGCCCGGGTGCGCGTGGCCGTCGACCACCGAGTAGGAGACGTCGAAGACCTCCTCGGCCGGCGAGCGGTGCCCCATGTACTCCTGGACGCCGAAGTTCGGGATGCTCATGTCCACGTGCAGCGCCGCGGCGAAGGACGCCGGAGAGAGGTCACCGGCCCCGTGGGAGCCGGAGCGGACGCCGTAGAGGTCGGCCAGCGCGAAGATCCGGCGCAGATGTGTGATCCCGCCGGCATGCGACACGGAGGTGCGGATGTAGTCGATCAGCCGCTCGGTGATGAGGTGCTGACAGTCCCAGATCGAGTTGAAGACCTCGCCGACGGCGAGCGGCGTGGTCGTGTGCTGCCGGATGGTGCGGAAGGCGCTCTGGTCCTCGGCCGGCGTCGGGTCCTCGATCCAGAACATCCGGTACGGCTCCAGCGCCTTGCCGAGATGCGCGGCTTCGATGGGGCTCAGACGATGGTGCACGTCGTGCAGCAGGTGGAAGCCGTAGCCGAACTCCTCGCGGACGGATGAGATCATCTCGGCCGCGAAGTCCAAGTAGGCCGCCGTGTCCCACCGGTCCTCCTGAGGCCGGTTTCCGCTGGCCGGTTCATAGACCGCGTCCCCGGCGGACGGCACGCCGTACGTCGAGGCGAGCCCCGGGATGGAGGCCTGCACCCGGACGGCCCGGTAACCCAGGTCCAGGTTCTCCTGGACGTCACGGTGCAGAGCGGCGAGGTCCTCGCCGCTGGCGTGCGTGTAGACCATGACGCCGTCCCGCGCGGCTCCGCCGAGCAGCTGGTAGACGGGCATGTCCGCGGCCTTGCCCTTGAGATCCCAGAGCGCGACGTCGACGGCGGCGATCGCCGTCATCGTGACCGGGCCCCGCCGCCAGTAGGCGCCCTTGTAGAGGTACTGCCAGATGTCCTCGATGCGCCGGGCGTCCCGGCCGACCAGCAGCGGGCAGACGTGCTCGCGGAGATAGGCGACGACGGCCATCTCGCGGCCGTTCAGCGTGGCGTCCCCGATCCCGACGAGCCCTTCGTCGGTCTCGATGATCAGCGTGACGTAGTTCCTCCCGGGGGAACAGACGACGACGCGGGCGTCGGTGATCCTCATGGTTCTCCTCCTCACCGGCCGGGACGTGCCGGCCGACTGTGCGTCCAGTCTTGTATACCAGACCTTGTATACCAGGAGTCTAGAGCATTCGCCCTTCGCCGAGAACCGGAGCGGGGCACGCCGACGGCATGACGACTCGACAGACGATCGAAGCTCGAGGCGCCCGACGGGATCCGGGCGGCCAGAGATCGAGGGCCGTCGGGACGACGCCCTCCGGAGGCGTCCGTCTACTCCCAGACGTACGTCGGGCGACGCACCGGCCGCGCCGACGCGTCCCCGACGAAGAGCTCGGGAGACCTGGACCGGATCTCCTCGACGTCGTCGAAGACCACCCGCAGATGAGAGGCGAGCAGCCGCTCCGCCTCGGCGAGATCCCCGTCGACCGCGGCGCGGAAGATGGCCCGGTGATCGTCGACGAAAGTGTCCACGCGCGGCACCTCCTGGATGCCGAGCATGCGCGCCCGGTCGAGATGCCCCTTGGCGCCGGCCACGGTGGACCAGGAGCTGTCATGCCCGGCGAGGGCCATCAGCCCGCGGTGGAACTCCTCGTCCAGGGCGAAGAAGGCCCGGACGTCCTCCGAGATGCGCGCCTGCTCCTCGAGGTTCTGCCGCAGCATCTGGAGAGCCTTCTCGTCATAGGGCGGCTCCAGAGTCCGCAGAGAGGCGAGCTCCACGGCCTCGCGCAGGAACTGCGCCTCGGCCACCCGAGAGGGGTCGACGCGGGACACGAACGTGCCGACCTTCGGGAAGACCTCCACGAGACCCTCCTCGGTGAGCAGGAGGACGGCCTCCCGGATCGGCGTGCGCGAGACGCCGAGCGTCCGAGCCAGCTCGTTCTCGGAGATCGCGCCGCCCGGGGGGAGGTCCAGCCCGATGATCTGAGCACGGATCCCCCGATACACCTTGTGACGCTCAGTCTGACCCATGCTGCGACTCACCATTCCCTCAGTCTACGTCGCCCGACGCCCGTCATAGTCTGCATCGCAACCCTCTCCCCTCGACTTGACATCACTTGATGCAGGTCACACCATACTTGAATACAAGTTCTTGGATACAAGTTGGCGGCAGGCCGTCGAGCAGGCAGTGTCCGGCGCACGGGACCGGAACGAAGCCGTCTGAGGACCGGACCGCGACACCACGACCCGACGGAGGCACCGAGTGAAGGCTGCAGTCGCCCACGGAGCGCAGGATCTGCGCATCGACGATCACCCACGCCCGACACCGGCACCCGACGAGGTGCTGGTGGCGGTCGAATGGGGCGGCATCTGCGGCTCCGACATCGCCTATGTCGGTTCAGGAGTCTCAGGGACCGCGCAGCTTCGTCAGCCGCTGGTCCTGGGCCACGAGGTGGCCGGCCGTGTCGTGGAATGCGGCTCCTCGGCTCCCGCCGACCTGGACGGACGTCCGGTCGCGGTCCTGCCCGCCTCGATCCCGGAGCCCGCGCCGGAGGGACAGACCGCCCCGCGCCGGCACCTGGACCCGCGCTCCCGGTATCTCGGCTCGGCGGCCCATTCCCCGCACACCGACGGAGGCTTCCGCGAGCTTCTCGCGATCCCGGCGGCACAGGCTCTCCCGCTGCCGGAGGGCGTCAGCACGCGGCGCGGCGCATTGGCCGAACCGCTCGCCGTGGCGCTCCACGCGGTGAACCGCGCCGGAACGCCCCTCCACGACGCCCGCCCGGGATCCGACGTCATCGTCAACGGCTGCGGCCCCATCGGGCTGCTGATCATCGCCGCCCTCGCCCACCGCGGAGCAGGCCACCGGATCATCGCCACGGACATCTCGACGCACGGGTTGACCCAGGCGACGCGCCTCGGCGCCGACGAGACCGTCGACCTCTCGCAGACAGCCCTGTCGCACGAGGCGCCGGTCGTCTTCGAAGCCTCGGGAGCGCCCGCGGCGCTCGAGACGGCGCTCGCGGCGACGGCGCGCGGAGGCCGGCTGGTGCAGGTCGGCAACCTGCCGAAGACTCCGTCTCCTGCCGCCCTCGGAGACCTCGTGAGCCGAGAGATCACCTGGCTCGGCTCATTCCGCTTCGAGGACGAGATGGACGACGCCATCAGGCTCCTCGCCGAGGGGCTCGACGTCGAACCGATCATCAGCCACGAGTTCCCCCTCTCCGAGGCGCAGGGAGCATTCGACGCGGCGCTGGATCCCTCCGTGCCGACCAGCAAGATCATGCTCCGCATCGGATGAATCCCGCAGCTGCTCATGTCACGCATCAAGGAGTCACCATGAAGACGTCAGCATCGTTGCTGACCGCCGCGGCGCTCGTCGCCTCGCTCACCGGCTGCGGAGCCGAGGAGTCCGACGGCACGACGACCATCACCCTCGCGAACATCTGGGACACCAAGCATCCCATGTCCCAAGCCATCGAGGACGTGTTCGTCGAGGAGGTCGAGGAACGCTCGGACGGCGCCCTCGAGGTCAAGACGTTCCACGGCGGCACGCTGGGGACCGAGAACGAGCTGTGGGACAGCGTCCGGAACGGTTCCCTGGACATCGCCGTCGTCGGGTCCGGGATGAACCAGGCCTACCCCAAGATGCTGATCTCGGACTGGCCGTTCCTCTATCGGGATCTCGAGCATGCCCAGACCGTCTGGACGGACTCACCGGTGGCCGAGGACCTGGCCGACGACTTCCACGACCAGTTCTCGTCGACGTACGTCCTGGGCTGGGGCCCCAACAGCGCACGGGTCTTCTCCTCGAGCCGTCCTCTGGAATCCGTGGAGGACTTCGAGGGACAGCGCTTCCGCATGCCCGGCAACCCCATCCACCTCGGCATCGCCGAAGAGCTCGGGGCCAATCCGCAGGTCATCCCCTTCGGCGAACTCTTCACCGCTCTCGAGACGGGCGTGGTCGACGGCCAGGACAACGGCATGGTCACGCTCATCGGCGAGGCCCTGTACGAGGTGCAGGACTACGTCTACGAGACGAACCACATCACCGCCGTCCTGCCGCTGGTGACCAATGCCCACTTCCTCGACGAACTCCCCGCCGATCAGCAGGAGATCGTCCGCTCCGCCGCCGCGAAGACGGCGGAGCAGGCCTGGTCCGGCTACGTCGGGGGCATCGACGAGGAGCGGGAGTTCCTCGAGGAGAACGGCGTCACCGTGACCCGGCCGAGCGAGGCCGAGCGGCAGCAGATGATCGACGAGCTGGAGCCTCTCTACCAGGACCTCTACGCCGAGCATGAGTGGGCGGAAGACCTCGTCGCAGACATCGACGCGGTGGAGTGATCACTGTGGGACGGAGCAATGCCATGACGCGCCTCTTCAACGGGCTGTTCAAAGCCGTCGAGACCTTGATGATCATCTTCCTCGTGGTGATGGTCCTCCTGGTCTTCCTCAACATGAGCCTGCGGTACCTCTTCGACTACGGACTGGTGTGGTCGGAGGAGATCGCCCGGCTGTGCTTCATCTATCTCGTCTATCTGGGAGCCGTCGGTGCCTTTCGGGACAACCGCCACCTGGGCATGCAGACCCTGTTGGAGCGGCTCCCCTCCCTCGCGAAGAAGACCCTCTACGTCGTCGTCCAGCTGATCATCATCTGGGTGATGGTGCTCCTGGTCAGCGGCAGCTGGGACCTCGTGGTCCAGAGCGTCGGCGACCGATGGGTCGCGACCCAGTATCCGCGTTCGCTGATCTACGCGATCGGGATCGTCACCGGCGCCGCCATCTCCCTGATCTCACTGACCAACATCTTCAGACTGCTCGTCCTCAAGCTCTCCGTCGAAGAGCTCCTGGCCATCCCTGAAGACGACAGCGATGTGCTGCCGCAGGCGGCGAAGCACAACTAGGAGACACCATGCCTGCACTGGCACAGATGTTCGGATACCTCGTCAGCGCCATCGCGATCGGCGTCCCGATCGCCTTCGCCCTGCTCTTCTGCGCGATGGTCATGGGCCTCCAGCTGGGAAGCGCGGCGGACCAGCAGGTCATGGCCGCGCAGCTCATGCGCGGCGCCGACTCCATCGCGATGATGGCCCTGCCGTTCTTCATCCTCACCGGCGAGCTGATGAACCGCGGCGGCCTCACCCACCGGCTCATCGCACTCTGCCGCGCGACCGTGGGACGGGTCCGCGGCGGGCTGGGCTACGTCACCATCATCGCCTGCCTGCTGTTCGGCAGCCTGGTGGGCTCGGCAGTGGCCAGCACCGCCGCCCTGGGGGCCATCCTCATCCCGATGATGGCCAATGCCGGCTACGACCGGGCACGGGCCACCGGGCTGACGGCGAGCGCCAATCTGGTCACGCCGGTCATGCCGCCGTCGGTGCCGCTCATCGTCTACGGCGCCACAGCCGGCGTCTCCATCCAGTCGCTCTTCCTCGGAGGATTGGCCCCGGCCCTCTACCTGACGCTGACGATGTGCGCCGTCTGGTTCGTCATCTCGCGGACACGCGGATCGGGTGACGGGGAAGCGGTGGAACGCCCCTCCGCGCTGGGCCTGATCAAGCTCGCCCTCGGGGCCGTCTGGGCTCTCCTGCTCCCCGTCATCATCCTCGTGGGACTCCGCGGCGGCGTCTTCACCGCGACGGAGGCCGGCGTCGTCGCTGTGTTCTACGCGCTCATCGTCGGCGGAGTGATCTATCGAGAGCTCACCGTCCGGACCCTCCTCGCCGCGCTCCGCTCGACGGCGAAGATGTCCGCCGTCGTCATGTTCCTCGCCGCGGCGGCGCAGGTCCTGGCCTACTACATGACGATCTCCGGGCTTCCCGACACGATCACCGCGACCTTCGGCGGACTCGCCGAACACCCGACCCTGCTGGTCGTCGGACTGATGCTGTTCGTGATCCTGGTCGGCACCGTGCTGGACGTCGTCCCGACGATCCTCATCGTCACCCCGATCGTCGTGCCCCTGCTGGAGGCGGCCGACGTCGACCTGGTGTACTTCGGCATCATCTTCACCCTCGCGAACGTCATCGGCCTCATCACCCCGCCGATCGGCCCCTCGTTGAATGTGGCCTGCGCCGTGGGGAAGGTCAAGATCGATCAGGTCATCAAGCCGGTCCTGCCCTATCTGCTGGCCCAGACCTGTCTGATCCTGCTCATGGCCGTGTTCCCGCAGCTGATCATGACCCCGCTGGAGTGGCTCTCCCCCTGAGGCAGCCCATCCCTGCGATGGCTCCGTGGGAGGTGTGGGAATGCGCGCGCTTTCCCATACCTCCCACGGAGTCATCCCCCGGCCCGGCGGGCACGGCCAACTCGGCCGGACCGGCGATCAGTAGTACACCGCCAGCGGACCGTGCGGGCCCTCGATGACCTGCACCTCGGTGTGGAAGACGCGGGTGAGCACCTCGTCGGTCATGATCTCGCGCGGGGCGCCGTGCTCGACGACCTGACCGTCCTGCATCGCCAGGATCCTGTCGGCGTAGTGGGCGGCGAAGTTCACGTCGTGCAGCACCACGACCACAGTGCGGCCGAGCTCGTCGGCGGCGCGGCGCAGCTGGCGCATCATCTGCACCGCGTGCTGCATGTCCAGGTTGTTCAGCGGCTCGTCGAGCAGCACGTACTCGGTGTCCTGGGCCAGCACCATCGCCACATAGGCCCGCTGCCGCTGGCCGCCGGAGAGCTGGTCCAGATACCGGTCCTGCAGGTCGGCCAGGTCCAGGAAGTCGATCGCGGCGTCGATGTGCCGCTCGTCCTCCGCGGTGAGCCGGCCCCGCGAGTGGGGGAATCGGCCGAAGCCCACCAGCTGGCGGACGGTGAGCCGGGTGACGAAGTGGTTCTCCTGGCGCAGGATCGACAGCACCGTCGCCAGCGTCCGCGAGCGCGTCGTCGCGATGTCGTGGCCGCCGACCTCGATGCTGCCCTCGTCGGCGCCGAGCAGCCGCCCGATCATCGTCAGCACGGTGGACTTGCCGGCCCCGTTGGGACCGACCAGCGCGGTGATACCGCCGCGGGCGATCTCCACCGAGACCGGCCCGATGGCTACCTCCGAGGAGTAGGTCTTGGTGACTGCGTCGAGGGTGATCACAGGCGCCCCTTTCTCATCAGCACGATCAGGAACACGCCGCCGCCGATCAGCTCGACGATGATCGTCACCGCGCCCTGGGCGTAGAAGACATGGCGCAGCAGGAAGTAGGCGACGGTCAGGATGGTGTAGGCCACCAGCCCCGCCGCCGGCAGCAGCAGCCGGTGCGAGGGCGTGTCGAACAGCTGGTAGGTCAGCGTCGCGGCGAGGAACCCGAGGAAGGTCATCGGCCCGACCAGCGAGGTCGACATGGCCATCAGGACCGAGACCATCAGCAGGATGAGCATGACCTCGCGCCGGTGGTTCAGCCCCAGGCTGGTCGCCGCGTCGGCGCCGAGGGCGACGACGTCGAGCCGGCGACCGCGCAGCCACAGCACGGCGGCGACCACCAGCACCGCCGGCAGCGCATAGGGCAGGTAGGCCGACTCCGCGTTGGCGATGCTGCCGAACATCCGGGCGGTGAGCACGTCGAACTCCGAGGGCGTGAGCAGCCGCTGCATGAACGTCGACAGCGACCCCAGCCCTCCGCCGATGACCACCCCGACCAGCAGCATCAGGTGCATGTTGGAGAACCGTCCGGAGAGCAGCCAGCCGTAGAGCGCGGAGGCGAAGGCCACCATCAGCACCGCCTGCAGCAGGAACTGCGGCAGGCCGACGACCATCGTGGCCCCGGCGATGCCGAAGAGGAACACCGCCCCGGTCTGCACGGCGGTGTAGAGCGACTCGAAGCCCATGATCGACGGGGTGAGGATGCGGTTGTGCGTCGCCGTCTGGAAGGCCACCGTCGCCGCGCCCTGGGCGACGGCGACCACCGCGACGGACACCAGCGTCTCGACGCGCATCTGCGCGATGAGCCAGAACCCCTCGGAGCCGACTGTCATCGGGTTGTTCCAGGTCAGCACGCCCACGGAGGCGGCGACGGCGAGCACCGCCAGCCCGACCAGCAGCCCCAGCCGACGCCGGCGGCCGCGGCGGCCGTCCGGTCGCGTCTCGCGCGCCCGCGAGCGCGGGGCGCCCTCGACGGGCCGCGTCGCGGGAACCGTCGCGGGCGAGGCCGGCGAGGACTGCGGGCTCATGTGCTGATCGCTCCTCTCCGCCGCTGCACCAGCAGCAGCGCCACGAACACGACCGAGCCGACCAGGCCGAGCACCAGGCCGACGGGGACCTCGAAGGGCGCGCGGATCGTGCGCCCCAGCAGGTCGCAGGCGGTGACCACGCTGATGCCGGCCAGGCAGACCCAGGGCAGATTCGAGCGCAGGTCGTCGCCGCGGATCATCGAGACCAGGTTCGGCACCACCAGCCCCAGGAAGGGCAGCGTGCCGACCACAGTGGCGGTCACTCCGGTGGCGACGGCGACCATCGCCGTGCCGAGCAGCACCACCGCGCCGTGGTTCAGCCCGACGGAGGTCGCGGTCTCCTTGCCGAGCCCGGCGACGGTGAACTGATCGGCGACGAAGAAGATGAGCACCGCGACGATCAGCACGATCCACAGCACCTCGTACTGGCCGCGGATCACCGAGGTGAAGGATCCGGCGAACCAGACCCCCAGCGTCTGGAGCATGTCGGTCATCAGCGCCAGGTAGGTGGAGATGGACCCGACGACGGCGCCGAGCATGAGGCCGATGATCGGCACCACCAGCGAGGAGCGCAGCGAGACCCGGCGCAGGAAGAGGAAGAAGACCATCGTGCCGAGGAAGGCCATCGTCGTCGCGCCGAGCATCTTCACCGTCAGGCTGGCCTGCGGGGCGACGATCATCACCAGCAGCAGGCCGAGTCCGGCCCACTCGGTGGTGCCGGTGGTGGTGGGCTCGACGAAGCGGTTCTGCGTCAGCAGCTGCATGATCAGCCCGCACATCGCCATCGAGGCCCCGGCGAGGATCAGTCCGATCGTCCGCGGGATGCGGGTGATGCCGACCATCCAGAAGCCGTCGGCGCTGAAGGCGTCGTACTGGCCGACGGCCACGGAGCAGCCCAGCAGCACCAGCGTGACGGCGACGCCGAGCAGGAACCAACGGCCGCCGAGCCGCCGCCCGGTCGGGCGACGCGCGGCGGCCCGCCCGTCGTCGGCGTCGCGGACGGCCGCGACGTCGGGCGACGACGGACGGGCCGCCTCGGCGGAGGGCCGACTCACTGGTCGGACTCCTCCGACTCGTCGGAGGTCTCGCCGGCGGACTCCAGCGCGTCGGCGAAGTCGGAGAAGAACTCGGTGTAGGCCTGGATGTCCTCGGTGGTGTAGAAGTTCGCCGGCAGGTGGACGATCTGGTCCTCCTCCACCGCGGGGACGTCCTGCAGCGCCTCGGACTCCTCGATGAGCTCGGCGGCCGGAGCGTAGTCGTCCTCGGCGGTGGCGATCTGCGCGTCGCGGTCGAGCACCAGCAGCCACTCCGGCTCGGCGGCGGCGATGGCCTCCACCGAGATGTCGTCGCCGTGGGACTCGTCCTCGCCGGTCTGCTCCAGCGCCGGCTCCAGTCCCAGGATGTCGAAGACCGGTCCGACGGCGCGGCCGGTGGTCGGAGCGACGTAGGAGATGTCGCCGCCGGAGGTCAGCAGCCCCATCGTCGAGGACTCGCCGTCGTAGGCCTCTCTCGCCCGGTCGATCTGTGCCTCGAAGTCCTCTACGAGCCCGGCGGCGGCCTCCTCCTCGCCGAAGACGGTGCCCAGCGCCTCGACCTGACGGATCAGCTCCTGGTCGAAGGGCTCGCCGTCGCGCGGGTCGAACTCCAGCAGCGTCGCCTCCGGGGCGAGCTCGGCGATGTCCTCGCGGTGCTGGGCGAAGCGCTGACCGTTGATGATCAGATCCGGCTGGGCGGCGACGACCTGCTCCAGGTCAGGCTCGCGATGCACCCCCATGTCGAGGATCGACTCGTCGTCCTTGTAGGAGACCTCGTCGGCCATCAGCTGGCGCGGTGCCGCCGAGAGCTCGACGCCGAGCTCCTCCAGGATCCGGAAGGAGCGGTTGTCGGTGGCGATGACCGAGTCGTAGTCCTGGTCGACCTCGTGGGTGCCGTAGTTGTCGGCGACCTCGACGGTGGTCGCCTCGGACCCGCTCGAGGAATCGGACGAGCCGGCCTCGGGGTCGTCGGCCGAGGCCTGTCCGGAGCAGGCGGTCAGCGCCAGCAGGGCGACGGCGGCGGGGACGGCGCTGCGGGATGCGCGAGGGACGAGCACAGTTCCTCCTGAAGGACGAGTGATGATCGGATGCGTCGGGCGGGGACCTGCCGGAGGAGATCCGGCATCGTCGACGTCGCCCCTGGGTGCACCGACGCCTTCGACGAGCTTAGCCTCACCTAATGCCTTAAGAGCATACTCATATGCACCCCTGGACGTCTCGTATATGACGCGACGTTCCGCCCTGCCCCGGAGACCCGCCCCGCGCTAGGGTGGAGCGCGATGACCGAGACCTCCCCGCTGGCGCCGGTGCTCACCCATGACGGGTGGGAGCTGCTGAACTCCCTGCCGGTCTATGACGACGCCGCCTCCATGACGCTGAACCAGCGGCTGCGCGACGCCGGCCACGACGCCGAGCTGGTCGCCGCCGCCCTGACCCAGTCCCGGCTGCGCCGCGACGCGCGGGTCAAGTTCGGCGATTTCGCCGAACGGATGCTCTTCACCGACGACGGCCTGCAGCAGTCCACCCGCCTGCCGGTCGCCGCCCACCACGCCCGCCGCTTCCGCGACGCCGGAGTCACCTCGGTGGCGGATCTGGGCTGCGGTCTCGGCGCCGACGCCATGGCCGCCGCGGCCCTGGGACTGGACGTCGTCGGCGTCGAGTCCGACGAGACCACCGCCGCCGCGGCGACGATGAACCTCGCCGCCTTCCCCGAGGCCCGGGTGGAGCACACCGCCGCCGAGGACTTCATCGCCGCCCGCCGGCTCCTCGAGCCCGGCCGGGCGGCCTCCCTCGGCTGGGGAGTGTGGCTGGACCCGGCACGCCGCGACGTCGACGCCGGCCGCTCCGCCGGCGGACGCACCCGGCGCCTCTGGGATCCCGAGACCTTCTCCCCGCCGCTGAGCCTGGTCACCGAGCTGGCCGCGACCGGCGCGCCGCTGGGCGTGAAGCTGGGCCCGGGACTGCCGCACGAGCTCATCCCGGCCGACTGCGAGGCCGAGTGGGTCAGCCTCGACGGGCAGGTGGTCGAGGTGGTGCTGTGGTTCAACGCCCTGGCCCGCCCCGGGGTCCGGCGTGCGGCGACGGTGCTGCGCACCGCAGGCAACGCGGGCACGGACGACGCGGGCCTCGCCGTCGAGGAGCTGACCAGCGGCGAGGACTTCACCGCGACGCCGGAGGGCGAGGCCGCCGGCGTCGCGGGGCTGACCGGGCTGCTCTGCGAGCCCGACGGCGCAGTGATCCGCGCCGGCCTGGTCGCCGACCTCGCCGAGCGGCTGGGCGGGCGGATGCTGGACGAGCACATCGCCTATTTCTGCGTCGACGCCGAGGAAGTGGAGGAGGCCGCCGCCTCCACCGCCACCGTGCGGGCCTACCGGGTGATCGACGTGCTGGACTTCTCGATCAAGCGCCTCAAGCGCTGGGTCGCCGAACACGGCGTCGGACGGTTGGAGATCAAGAAGCGCGGCGTCGACGTCGTGCCCGAGCAGCTGCGCACCCAGCTGCTCGGCGGGAGGAAGAAGCGCGACGGCGCGGCGGCCACCCTGGTGATCACCCGGCTCGGCGAGGACCGCGTGGCCGCCGTCGTCGAGCCCCTCCCCCGGCGCTGAGACCGCCGACGACGCCTCGGACGATGAGCACGACGTCGGCGTCGCCTCGGTCGATGCCTCGCAGGTGCTCGCCGAGCAGGACTACGAGCCCACACGCGTCGACGGCACCGTCAGCTTCGGGATCCGCCGTTTCGCCCCCACGCTGGTCGACCGCGAGAATCTCAAGGAGTACTCCATCATCACCGAAGGCGCCGCCACGTGGTGGCATGCTGAAGGCCTCGAGACCGGCAACGGCGAGCCGATGGTGTGGTGGGGCGTCTACGCCGCTCCCCAGGATCAGATCGACAGCGTGGACGTCCGCCTCCGGTCCGACATGTCGGAGTTCACCGACGTGCCGATCGAGGAGTCCGCAAGATCGGCGCGACAGGCCTCCGCATCGGTGCGACAGGCCTCCGCATCGGTGCGACGGCGCTCGTGGGAGTGGTCGCCGGTGTTATCGGGACCGTCGCGGACCCGACCTCGCCCGAGGATCTCCCCGACCCGAGTTCCTCGGCGTTCGATGGCTCGGTCCACGCATGGACGCAGAGCGGGATCGACGCGTCAGTCCACCAGTGGACGACGGAAAGCCTCGAAGACTCCGTCCAGCCGCTGGAACAGACCCGCGAGGAGGAGGGGACGACGGTCATCGACCTGGCGACCGACATCCTCTTCGAGGTCAACGCCTGGGAGCTGCCGGGCTCCGCGGAGGAGAGCATCGCCGAGCTGATCGCCGACGTCCCCGACGGCGCCGCCGTGACGATCACCGGCCACACCGACTCCACGCCCACCGGCGAGACCTTCGACAACGGCGAGCTCTCCGAGAATCGGGCCCAGGCAGTGGCCGACGCAGTCTCCGGCGCCGGCGACTCGGATCCCGCCGTCTCCGAGGACCCGGAGGAACCCAGCACGCTGGCGGCCAACCGCCGCGTGGAGATCCGCTATTCCGGCGACTGACCCGCCCTCGTGACACCGCCGCGACGCTGAACAGGCGGGACCGGACCCTGTCCCCGCCTGTTCGGCGCAGTCAGCAGCCGCCGTCGCCGACGGCCAGCTCGCCGACCGACGCCGGCAGCCGCCCGGGGGCCTCGGCGCCGGAGAGCACCTCGACCAGTGCGGCGAAGGACTCCTGCGTCCGTCCGTAGAGGGCGATCCGCGTCGCGGCGTCGGCGTCCTCCAACGACGACGGCCGGTCCAGCGCGACGGCGACGTCGCCGCCGGGCGCGCCCTGGCCGCCGCCGATCAGCCGGACGGTGATCCCCTGTCCAGTGGGGATCCCGGCGTCCTCGGCCGCGGCGGACAGCCGCGCGCGATCCTGCGCGTCCCCGCCGAGGATCCGGATCCCCTCGCTCGCCAGGTCTTCGCCGCAGGTCCCGGAGACCAGCGTCACCGCCTCCTCGGCCAGATCGCCCGCGACGTCGGCGGACCCGCCGGAGTCGGCGGACCCGCCGGAACCGCCCTCGGCCTCCTCGGAGAGCACCTCCGGGGCCTCCACGCCCGGCCCGGCGGCGAGCTCGCCGTCGGCCAGCTCCTCCCGCCAGAGCTGCAGCGCGATCACCCGCTCGGCCGCCTGCCGCAGCCGATCCTCCGACACCTCGCCGGAATCCACCGCGTCGACGATCGCGGCATGGGCGGTGGTCACATCCGAGGGCATCAGCAGCAGGTCCGCTCCGGCCTGCAGCGCCAGCACCGGGGCTCGAGCCGGCCCGTAGCCGTCGACGATCGCCCCCATGTTCAGCGCATCGGTGACGATCACCCCGTCGTGGCCCATGTCCCGGATCTCTCCATAGGCCGCCGCGGACAGCGACGTCGGCACGCCCTCCTCCAGGGCCGGCACCTCGAGGTGGCCCATCATCACCATCGGCACCCCGGCCTCGATCCCTGCGGCGAAGGGCTTCCAGTCCCGCTCGCGCAGCTGCTCCCGCGAGCCGTCCTGTCGCGGCAGCGCCACATGCGAGTCCTCCTCCACCGAGCCGTGCCCGGGGAAGTGCTTCAGCGAACCGGCCAGCCCGCCCGCGGCCAGGCCGCGGGTCGCCGCCAGCGACAGCTCGCCGACCAGCTGCGGATCCGTGCTGAACGACCGTGCCCCGATCGTCGGATCCGCCGGTCCGACGGTGACGTCGGCGGTCGGGGCGAAGTCCATGGTGAAGCCCAGCTCGGCCAGATCCGCGGCCATCGCCCGGTGTCCAGAAACGGCCAACCCGGAGCCGTCGGCCGCGTCATCCTCGGACCCGTCGCCGGCGGCCGCGGCCCCGTAGGCCATCGGCGTCGGCCACTCGGTCAGCGGCTCCCCGACCCGGGTGACCAGCCCGCCCTCCTGGTCGACGGCGACGATGCCGGGGACCTCGTCGTCGGTCGCGGCCTGGAGCCGCTCCAGCTGTCCGCCCAGCGCCTCGACGTCGACGCCGCCGTCGGCTCCGGTCGGCACGTTCGGCGGCATCACGATGGCCCCGGCCAGATGCAGCCGCTCGATCTCCTCGGCCATCGTCGAGGCGTCGACGCCGTCGTACTGGCCGACGAGCACCTGTCCTGCCCGCTCCTCCGCGCTCATCCCGGAGACCAGCTCCTCGGCCTGCTCCCGATGCTCCTCCGCCGGACCAGCCAGCGCATCCTCGCGCTGCTGCTGCGCCTCACGACGGCGCTGCTCACGACGCTGCTCGGCGCTGAGCCCCTGGTCGGATCCTCCGTCGCCGGCCGTCGTCGTCTCCGACGGGCCCGGCGAGCTCGAGCCGTCGCCGCCGGCCGCGCAGCCGGTGAGCAGCAGGGACAGGGCCAGGCCGACGGCGGCCGCGCGCCGGCGCGGGAGGGTGTGCGTCATGCCGACCACTGTAACGAGCCGAGCCTGGTCGCGGCGCCGTCGCCGGGCACTGCGGCGGGGCCGGTATCGTGAGAGCCTGCACATCCGCCGGCGCCGTCGCCGCACCGCTGCCGAATCCGCCGCGCCGTCCGGTCCCCGATCTCTCCGGTCCGCGGCCCGACCCGCCGAGGAGCTGCCCGTGGACCTGCCCTTCGCCCCATCCGAGCGCTCGACCCTGGGCCTGGAGTGGGAGCTGGCCCTCGTCGACCGCGAGACCGGCGATCTGCGCTCGGTGGCCGACCACATCCTCACCGCCTGCCACGACGAGATGCCGAGCCTCGGGCCGGAGGACGACCACCCGTATGTGAAGCGCGAGCTGCTGACCAACACGGTCGAGGTCATCACCGACGTCTGCGACACCGTCGACGAGGGCATCTCCTCGCTGCGCGAGACGGCCCGCGGCGTGCAGCGGCACTGCGACCCGCTCGGCGTCGAGCTCTACTCGCAGGGCTCGCACCCCTTCGCCCCGCCGCGCGAGCAGCCGGTGACCGACAAGGAGCGCTACGCCGAGCTGATCCGCCGCACCCAGTGGTGGGGCCGGCAGATGGTCATCTACGGCGTCCACGTCCACGTCGGGCTGACCGACCGGCGCCAGGCGATGCCCGCCGTGGACGGGCTGCTGAACTACTATCCGCATTTCCAGGCGCTCTCGGCCTCCTCGCCCTACTGGTCCGGCGAGGACACCGGCTATGCCTCGCAGCGGGCGCTGATGTTCCAGCAGCTGCCCACCGCCGGGCTGCCCTTCCAGTTCGACGACTGGTCGGGCTTCGAAGGCTGCGTCGAGGACATGACCCACACCGGGGTCATCGACGACGTCTCCGAGGTCCGCTGGGACATCCGAGCGGTGCCGCGGCTGGGGACGGTGGAGATGCGCGTCTGCGACGGGCTGGCCACGCTGGAGCACATCGCCGGCATCGCCGCGCTGACCCAGTGCCTGGTCCACTCCATCGTCCGCGACGTCGAACAGGGCCGGAGGATCCCTACGATGCCGCCCTGGCACACCCAGGAGAACAAGTGGCGGGCGGCCCGCTACGGCCTCGACGCGATCATCATCCTCGACGCCGCCGGGACCGAAGAGCTGGTCACCGACCACCTGATGCGCGAGCTGAACCGGCTTGAGCCCGTGGCCGCGGAGCTGGGCTGCGCCGACGAGCTCGGGCTGGTCGAACAGATGATGCGCGACGGCGCCGGATACCAGCGCCAGCGCGAGGTCGCCGCGGCCCACGCCGGCGATCTGCACCCGGTGGTGGTGGACTCGGCGGCGCTGACCCGGGCCTCGATCGAGGGGACGCTGCGCCGCGGCCCCGACGGCACGCTGGGGCGCTGAACCCGGCCGGCGCCGCTCAGCCGACCAGCAGCACTCCGCCGAGCGCGACGGCGGCGACGAGCAGCGTCGACAGCCCGGCCAGGATCAACGGTCGCGGCCCCACTGCGACCAGTGCGTGCAGCCGCACCCCGCAGCCCAGGGCGAACATCGCCGCGGCGAGCAGCAGCGTGCGCGCCGCCGCGGCGACGTCGAGGACGACCTCCGGAGGCGGGACGGTGGAGCGCAGCGCGACCATCGCCAGGAAGCCGAGGACGAAGGGCGGCACGATCGGCGGGCGCCGCCCGCCGGCCGAGACGGCCCTGCGGCGGCGCAGGTGCAGGCCCAGCACGGCGACGGCCGGCGCGAGCATCAGCACCCGGCCGAGCTTGGCCACCACAGCCGTCTCCGGCGCGTCGCCGCCGAGCACCGCCCCGACGGCGACGACGTGCGCGACCTCGTGGACCGCGGCCCCGGCCCACAGCCCGGCGTCGGCGGCGTCGAGTCCCAGCGACGCGGCCGCCAGCGGCAGCAGCGGGATCATCAGCGTCCCGCACAGCACCACCAGGGCCACAGCGGTGACCACGTCCTGGTCGCGCTCCCTCCGCGGATCCGCGACGCCGGCGGCGGCTCCCACCGCCGCCGCGCCGCAGATCGAGAACCCGCAGGCGACCAGCAGCGTCAGCGACGGCGGCAGGCGCAGCGCCCGACCGATCAGCAGCGTCCCGAGCAGCCCGCAGACGACGACGGCGACCAGCACCGCCGAGGCCCCCGCCCCCAGCGCGAGGATGTCGCCGAGGACGATCTGCAGGCCCAGCAGCACGATGCCGGCGCGCAGCAGCGTCTGTGAGCAGAACGTCAGCCCCGGACCGGCCGCGGCCGGCGGGCCGACGGTGTTGGCCAGGACCACGCCGGCGACCATGGCCAGGATCAGCGGACTCGCTCCGGGCAGCAGCGGGCCGCACGCGGCCGCGAGCCCCGCGACGGCGCCGCCGAGGAGGATGCCCGGGATCCGGCCTTTCCCCGCGCTCCGGACGCTCCCGGAATCGGCGGTCCGGGGCGACGGCGCGGCAGTGGTCATGCTGAGCACTCTGCCAGCCGGCCGGCGTCTCTGGTAGACGGCCGATCGGCACCGGGGCATATGATCCTGATATGACCGATGACCTCCCCGATCTCCCCGCGCTCGCGCTGTTCGTCGCCGTCGTCGAGGAGGGGGGCCTGGGAGCCGGGGCGCGTCGCCGCGGACTGCATCAGCCCAACGCCAGCCGGCTCATCGCGCGGCTGGAGTCCCAGGTCGGCGCGCGGCTGATCGACCGGCACCCGCACGGGGCGCGCCCCACCGAGACCGGCCTGCGCTGTCTCGCGCAGGCGCGCCGGCTGCTCGACGCCGCCGGGACCTTCATGGACTGGCGGCGCACCATCGAGCAGCAGGGCGATGTGGCGGCGCTGCGCGTCGGGGCGAGCCTGACCATCGCCGAGCATCTGATGCCGGCCTGGCTCGCCGCGCTGCGCCGTCGCGCCCCGGCGATCTCCGTGGACCCGAGCGTGCAGAACTCCGCGGCCGTGCTCGCCGGCGTGCGCGAGGGACGACTTGCGCTGGGATTCGTCGAGACCCCGCATCTGCCCGGGGATCTGCAGGCGCGCACCGTCCGCGACGACGAGCTGGTCCTGGTCATCGCCCCGGACCATCCGTGGGCCGAGCGCTCGGCCCCGGTGACGCTGGACGAGCTGGTCGCCACTGCGCTGGTCGTCCGCGAGGACGGCTCGGGCACCCGGGAGGCGCTGGAGGCGGTGGTCGGCGCCCGCGGCATGACCGCTCCCGCCCAGATCCTGCGGAGCAATGCGGCCGTGCGCATCGCCGTGCGCTCCGGCGCCGGACCGGCGGTGCTCAGCGCCCTGGCGGTGCAGGACCAGCTGCGCACCGGCGAGCTGCTCCGCGTGCCGCTGGCCGGAGCGCCGGTGCGGCGGCCGCTGACCGCAGTGTGGAACGGGCCGCGGCGCCCGCCCGGAACCGCGGCCCAGCTGCTGGAGGTCGCCGAGGCCGGGTGAGCCGCGGCTCCTCAGACGCTGATGCGCTCCACCGCCTGGGAGGAGTCGGCGCCGATGTCCAGCGCCGAGGGCGCGACGCCGGCGGCGACCAGCTGGGCGCCGAGCGCGGCGACCATCGCCCCGTTGTCGGTGCACAGGCTCACCGGCGGGATGCGCAGCTCGAGGCCGGCCGCCGCGCAGCGCTGCGCGAGCAGCTCGCGCAGCCGGCGGTTGGCGGCCACTCCCCCGCCGAGCAGCAGCGTGGTCAGCTCGTGCTCGGTCGCGGCGCGGACAGCCTTGGCGGTGAGCACGTCGACCACCGCCTCCTGGAAGCTCGCGGCGATGTCGGCGGTCGGCACCTCGCGGCCGGCGGCCTCGAACTGCTCCACCGCCCGGGCCACGGCGGTCTTCAGGCCGGAGAAGGACCAGTCGTGCCGATGCTTCCCGGGCTCCTCCGCCGTGCCGACGAACTTCGGCATGGTCAGCGCCCGCGGGAAGCGGAAGGCCGCCGGGTCGCCGTCGGCGGCCGCCCGGTCGATGGCCGGCCCGCCCGGGTAGCCCAGGCCGAGCAGCCGGGCGACCTTGTCGTAGGCCTCGCCGGCGGCGTCGTCGATGGTCGCGCCGAGCAGCTCGACGTCGTCGGTCAGCGAGCCGACGCGCAGGATCTCGGTGTGCCCGCCGGAGACCAGCAGCGCGCCGGTGCGCGGCGGCAGCGCCGCGGCGGCCTCGTCGCCGCCGGCGCCGTCTGCGCTGTCCTGGCCCACCAGCAGCCCGACACCGACGTGGGCGACGAGATGGTTGACCCCGTAGAGCGGCTTCTCGGCGGCCAGCGCCAGCCCTTTGGCCGCCGAGACGCCGACCATCAGCGCTCCGGCGAGTCCGGGCCCGGCGGTGACGGCGACGGCGTCGACGTCGTCGAGCTCCACTCCGGCGGCCGTCAGCGCCCGGCGCAGCGTGGGCAGGAAGGCCTCCAGATGGGCGCGGGCGGCGATCTCCGGGATGACCCCGCCGAAGCGGACATGTTCCTCCATCGAGGAGGAGACCGCGTTGGCCAGCAGCTCGGTGCCGCGGACGATGCCCACTCCGGTCTCGTCGCAGGAGGTCTCGATGCCGAGCACCAGCGGGGCTTCCGGCGCGCCGGCGGCGCCGGACGTCTCTTCGGTGGCAGCGGGGGTCATCTCAGCTCCTCAGCGTCGAGGCCGACGTCGGCGCGTCGAGATCGCGCAGCGGCTTCTGCATGATCAGCGCGTCCGCCCCGTCGGGGTAGTAGCGCGGGCGGGTGTGGATGGCCGCGAAGCCTTCGCGGGCGTAGAGGGCCTGGGCCCCGGGGTTGTCGGCCCGGACTTCGAGCAGCACCTGGTCGGCGCGGCGCGCGGCGGCGGTGTCCACCAGCAGCCGCAGCAGCCGCGTGCCCAGCCCGCGGCCCTGGGCCTCGGGGGCCACCGCCAGCGTCTGCACGTCGGCCAGCGGCAGCACGCACATCAGTCCGGCGTAGCCGAGCACCGCCCCGTCGGCGTCGACGACGACCCAGTACTGCCGGGTGCCGGAGGCGACTTCGGCGAGCTCCTCGCGGAAGAAGGACTCCGGCCAGGCGTCGTGCGGGAAGAGTCGCTGCTCCAGCGCCAGGACGGCGGCGACGTCGTCCTCAGTCATCGCGCGGACGGTCGTGGCGGCGGGCTCCTCGTGCGTTCCGGTGCTCATGAGACCGCCTTCCGCGCCGTCGGCGCCACCGCGTCGGATTCGCGCAGGTACAGCGGCAGCGGATCGCGCAGCACCGCGCCGGCGGCGGCGAGCTGGCCCAGCTCGGCGGCGTCGGCGGTCCAGCGGGCGGCGTCCTCGGGAAGACCCGGCGCCGGGGCCAGGTCCTCGGGGTAGAGCGAGACGCCGCGGCCGACGGCCGGCAGGTCGCCGAGGCCGCGGGCGGCCGGGTCGGGGGCCGGGCCGACGTGCGGGCCGTCGAGCAGCTCGGCGGCGCCGGCGGCGGCGCGGCAGCGCGCCCAGTGGACCTCGCGGCGTCGGGCGTCGGCGGTGACGAGGAACTCGCCGGTCAGCCCGTGGCGGGCCGCGCGTCGGGCGAGGGACTCCAGGCTGCCGATGCCGTGCAGCGGCAGGTCCCAGGCCTCGGCCAGGCTGTGGGCCAGCACCAGCCCGACGCGCAGACCGGTGAAGGGTCCGGGCCCGACGCCGACGACGACGCCGTCGAGCTCCGCGCCGCGGATCCCGGCTTCGATCAGCACCTCACGCACGGCCGGGGCGAGGACTTCGGCGTGGGTGGTGGTGGCATCGGTGCGCCGATGGGCCAGCACGGTCTCGCCGTCGGTGACGGCGGCCGAGGCCCCGGCGGAGGAGTCGATCGCGAGCAGCACCCCTCCATGCTATCGGCTCGCCGACGTCGCCCTTCACTCGGGGATGACTCCGCGGAAAGCGTGGGGATGCCGTCACATTCCCACCCGTCCCGCCGAGTCATCGCCTCCGGGAGGGATGCTCAGAGCACCATCGCCGCGACGACCCCGCCGAGGAACAGCGGGATGTTGTAATGCAGGAAGGTCGGCACGCAGGTGTCCCAGATGTGGTTGTGCTGGCCGTCGGCATTCAGCCCCGACGTCGGGCCCAGCGTGCTGTCCGAGGCCGGGGAGCCGGCGTCGCCGATGCCGCCGGCCGCCCCGATGAGCGCGGCGGTCGCCAGCGGGCTGAAGCCCAGACTCGCCGCCAGCGGCACGAAGATCGCCGCGAGCACCGGCACAGTGCCGAAGGAGGTGCCGATGCCCATGGTCACCAGCATGCCCACCAGCATCAGCGTCACCGCGGCGAGCAGCTGGCTGCCCCCGATCCAGTCGCCGGCCGCCGAGACCAGCGACTCCACGGCGCCGGTCTCGGTGAGCACCCCGGCGTAGCCGGAGGCGATGAGCATGATGAAGGCGATCGTGCCCATCATGGCCACGCCGCGGTCGATGATCGGGTCGCCGTCGCGCCAGGACTCTGCGCGCAGCAGGAAGATCACCAGGATGCCGGCCAGAGCGGCGATCACCAGCGAGCTGTAGACCAGCTGCAGCACCAGCGTCACCGCCAGCCCCAGCAGCACCACGACGTCGCCGCGCCCCCAGCGCGTCGTCGGAGCCTCGCCCGCCGCGGTGGACTCGGGATCGGGCAGCGCCGCGCCGCCGGAGCCGGCGGCGACCGTCGAGTACACGCGCGGCTTCCGATAGGTGATCAATACGGCCACCGCGAGGCCGACGACCATCCCGCCCACCGGGATGGCCATGGCCAGCGGGATCCGTCCGACCGAGATCTCCATGCCGTGTTTGGTCATCTCGTCGGCGACGATGCCCTGGAAGATGAGGCCGAAGCCCAGCGGGACGAGCAGGTAGGGCGCCTTCAGCCCGAAGGTCAGCGCCGTGGCGATGGCTCGCCGGTCGACCTGCAGACGGTCGAAGACCGCCAGCAGCGGCGGGATCAGGATGGGGATGAAGGCGATGTGCACCGGCACGAGGTTCTGCGAGAGGCTCGCCAGCCCCGCGATGGCGAAGAGCACCACCGCCCGCGGGCCCTTGAGCAGCGGCAGGACCCTGCGGATGAGCTTCTCGGTCAGCCCCGAGCGGGAGACCATCACCGCCAGCGTGCCCAGCAGGATGTAGCTCAGGGCGGTCTCGCCCTGGCCTCCCAGGCCCTCGACCAGCGTGTTGAAGGTCTCTTCGATGGACAGCCCTCCGGTCAGACCGGCCACCAGGGCGGCGATCAGCAGGGCGACGACGACATTGACCCGTGCCAGGCTCAGCACGGCCAGGACCAGCACGGAGAGCACGACCGGGTTGAGGAGTTCGGACACTCTCGGCTCACCTCGTTCTCGACGGTGTATGGGAAGGGCTGGCGTGATCGACCGCCCGGGGGCGCAGTCGCCACGTCATGACGTGACCCACATCAATTTCATCAAGTGGTACTCACGTCCTGACTATTGAAAATGTGATCCGGAACATACGCAACCTCGGCGACTCGATGCGGCACCGTGCGAGATTCCCGAGGCTCGAGGCGGCGCGGGATCGCCGGGCGCGGTGCAGGACTGCGAGGGAGCGTCAGAGACCATGCCGGACGCCAGCCCTGACGCGACGGCCCGGCGCTCCGAACCTCGCCGATGCCGTGGGCCGCGGCCGGGCCGGCATCCCTCAGGCGGCGTCCCTCAGGCAGCGTCCCTCAGCCGGCGTCCTCCCGTGGACGCCCCTCAGCGGGCGACCCTCAGCCGGGCAGACCGGCCGGCGGGGCGGACCAGCGGGGGCCGTGGCCGCACAGCACCGCCCGACGGCTGCGGCCGAACACATCGGCCTCCGACTCGGAGAAGTCGGTGATGATCTCCGGGGCGTCGTCACCGTCGGAGGGCGCGGAGCCGTTCCCGGAGCCGGCGGCCTGCGGCGTCGTCGTGCCGGGGGCGGCGGGAAGGGCGGGATCCACCAGCTCCAGGTCGAGCCAGGAGCCGTCGACGCCGACCAGCGCCTCCTCGACCACGCCGCGGCCCCACTCGACCACGGTCACCGACCGCTCGCGCGTGGAGACCAGGTCCAGGCCCTCCACACCGGCGGCGTCGGTGCGATAGGCGTCGACGTGGACCAGGTCGGGCCCGTCGTGCTCCGCGCGGTGGATCCGGCTGAGCACGAAGGTCGGCGAACTCACCCGCCCGGAGACTCCCAGCGCCGCGGCCAGCGCCTGGGTGAAGGTCGTCTTGCCCGCACCGAGACCGCCGGTGAGGATCAGCACGTCGCCGGCGCGCAGCTCCGCGGCCAGCGCCTGCGCGAACTCTTCGGTGGACTGCAGATCGTCGAGCCGCCGCTCGAGCCGCCACTGCGGATCCGCCGGCGTCGCGGCCCCGCTCACCACGCGCCCCCGGTCGTGCCGCCCGACGTCGTGCCCGATGCCGGGCCCGATGCCGTGCCCGTCGGCACGTCGTCGGGCCGGCCGCGCTCGGAATCGATCACCTGCCGGGGCACGCGGGAGCCGATGCGGGTGATGATCTCGTAATTGATCGTCTGCGCGGCCGCGCCCCAGTCGGCGGCCGAGATGCCGGAGTCGCCGCCGAAGAGCACGACGTCGTCGCCCACCGAGACCTCGGTGTCGACGTCCTCGAGGTCGACGACGAACTGGTCCATCGCCACACGGCCGGCCGACTGGTACGTCCGTTCCCCGATCCGCACCGGGGCGTGGACGGCGATCCGCGGCACGCCGTCGCCGTAGCCCATCGGGATCAGCGCCAGGGACGTCGGCCGGTCCACCCGGTGGGTCAGTCCGTAGCTGATGCCCTGGCCGGCCGGGACCTGCTTGACGTTGGCCACTGTCGTCCGCAGCTCCATCGCCGGCTCCAGCCCGAGGTCCTCGGCCGAGCGGTCGACGAAGGGGCTCTGCCCGTAGACGCCGACGCCGACGCGGACCATGTCGAAGTGCGCATCCGGCCGGGACAGCGCGGCCGGGGTGTTGGCCACATGCCGCAGCGAGACGCTCAGCCCCGCCTCTTCGGCGGTCTCCACCGCCCAGCGATAGACCTCGAGCTGCTCGTCGGTCTCCCGCCGATCGGGCTCGTCGGCGACGGCCAGATGGGTGAACAGTCCCACCACGCTCATCAGCCCGCGGTCCTGGAACTCGACGGCGCGGGCCACCAGCTCCGGCCAACGCTCCGGAGTGCAGCCGTTGCGTCCCAGACCGGTGTCGACCTTCAGATGCACATGCGCCGGCGTCTGCAGCTGCTCGGCCGCGGCGGCGACCTCGTCGATCTCCCAGCCGGAGATCCCCAGGTCCACGTCCTGGGAGATCGCCTCGGCGAAGTCGGTGCGGGCCGTGTGCAGCCAGGCCAGCATCGGCGCCTCGATCCCGGCGGCGCGCAGCTGCAGCGCCTCGGTGACGTGGGCGACGCCGATCCAGTCGGCGCCGCCGTCGACGGCGGCGTGCGCGGCGGTCACCGCCCCGTGGCCGTAGCCGTCGGCCTTGACGGCGACCATGACCTTCGCGGGCCGGACGTAGGCGGCGATCGTGGCCACGTTGTGCCGGATGGCGGCGGGATCGATGATCGCCGCGCGCTCCGGGGCGTGGACCTCGGGCACGGCTGTGCCGCTGACGGTACTCATGCCCTCTACTCTACGAGGAGCGGCCGTCATGACTGCGGCCGCCCCCGCCGGTCGGCGTGCCAGCTGGCCCACCCGGCGGCGAGGCCGATCACGACGATCCACAGCACCTGGAGCACGGCGATCAGCGGCGACCAGAGCAGCGCGAAGGTGGCCAGCAGCGGCACCGCGGCCGCACTGATCCCGGAGACCATCGCCGCGGCTCGGGGCGTGGAGGCCGAGAGCCACTGCGAGGCCGTGCCCACTGCCGCGCCGAGGAGACCGGAGACGGCCGCGACCGGAGTCAGCAGCCAGAGATAGCCGCCGAGCCCGGACAACAGAGTCTCCGGGGCCAGGAAGCCGGTGATCAGGTCCACCGGCAGCGCGATCACCACCACGACCAGAGTGGCGACCAGCACTGCGACCAGTGCGGTGATCAGGCGGCGCAGCAGGTGGCGAGGTCCGGGGCGAGCGGCGGCAGATGTCATCGTCATCACATTCTTCCAGATCGGGGCGGCCGCGCCGTTCAGGCCCGGTGGTCGACGCCGACGGCGACAGTGCCCGACGTCGGGCTGACCGCCTCGACCAGGCGTCCGGCGCCGAAGGCCCCGCACCCGAAGGGGTCGATCCGACCGGCCGCCTGGGCATGGATGCGCACGCCCAGCGCGGCGGTGCGCCACATCGGCTCCTCGGGCCGCACGGCGGCCAGCGCGCCGATGATGCCGGTGAGCACGTCGCCGCTGCCGGCGGTCGCCAGTCCCGGGGCGTCGACGCGGTGGACCACTGTCGGCGCGTCCGGGGCCGCGATGACGGTGCTGGGGCCCTTCAGCAGCACGGTGACCTCCAGCTGCTCGGCCAGCTGCTCGACGGCGGCGGCCGGATCGGACTCCAGCAGCTCGATCAGGTCGTCGCGGTCGAGGTCGGCCATCACCCCGCGGATCTCGCCGAGGTGCGGGGTGAGCAGCACATGCGGACCGAGCTCGACGTCGGTGAAGGAGGAGTCGTTGAGATGCGACAGCGCCGAGGCGTCGATGACGCAGGGTCGTCCCGGCCCCGCCCATTCCAGGGCGCGGCCCAGGGCCGCCAGCTGGAAGACGTCGCGGCCGATGCCCGGGCCGACGGCCGCCGCCGTCGCCCGCTGCAGCACCGAGCTGCCCCGGCCGGAGGTGGTGACCACCTCCGGCATCATCGTCACCAGCCGGTCGCGGACCTCCTCCGGCGCCTGCAGCACGACCATGCCCACTCCGGTGGACACCGCCGCGGCCGAGGTCAGCTGCGCGGCGCCGGGGAACTCCCGGGAGCCGGCGATCACGTGGACCGCCCCCCGCGAATACTTGTGGTCGCCGTCCGCCGGACGCGGCCGCACCAGCGGAGCCGGCCGCTCGTCGCCGCCCGGGGCGCACTGGCCGCGCCGACGACGCTGACCGGCCTCGGAGCCCACCGACTGGTCCTCGCCGACCAGCCAGCGGACCGGCAGCTCGAGATTCGCCTCGATGCCGATGGGCACGGTGCGCACCACGCCGGCGGCCTGCGACCCGGCGCCGATCACCAGCCCGGTCTTGCAGCCGCCGAAGGTCACCGTGCAGTCGGCCTCGATGACGTCGCCGGCGACGGTGCCGGTGTCGACGTCGACCCCGGAGGGCACGTCGCAGGCGACGACCTGGGGTCGGCGCTCGTCGACGATGGACTCCCGGCGGCACTCCAGCAGCTCGGCGAGCCCTTCGACGTCCGGAAGGGTGAAGCCGCTGCGCGATCCGGTGCCGATGATCGCGTCGAGCAGCACCTCGGTGCTCGCCGGGATCACCTCGACGATGCGTCCGCCGACGGCGCGGAAGGCCGCCAGCCCGTCGGGATGCACATCCTCGCGCAGCAGCACCGCGCGGGCGTCGACGCCGCGGCGGCGCAGCTTCGCCAGCGCGTGCAGCCCGTCCCCGCCGTTGCTGCCGGACCCGATCAGTCCGACGACGACGGCGCCGTAGACCCGCCCGCAGCCGGTCTCCAGGCGATCCAGGACCTCCTGGGCGAGGGCGTGGGCGGCTCGGCGCATCAGCGTCTCGCCGTGGCCGGCCTCGACCAGCGGGGCCTCGGCCGCCCGAACCTGCGCGGCGGTGTGCAGCGGGATCAGCGGGACCTCGGCGCGTCGGGGTCCACCCCCGGCTCCGCCGGGCGCGGCGGACGCTCCGGACCGGCCCGCGCCGCCGGGTGCGATCGGCGCGGGGGCCGGCGTCGGACGCGGCCTCGACGCCGTCGTGCGCGTCGCAGGCCTGCGCCTCATCGGCATGCTCATGATCAGCTCCTCCCCTCGGCGACCACCATCGCGGTCGCGACGTCGCCGTCGTGCGACAGCGACAGATGCCAGTATGCGACGCCGCGCCGCTCGGCGACGGCCTCCACTGTGCCGGTGACGGCCACGCGCGGCGCGCCGGAGGCGTCGACGACGATCTCGCAGTGCTGCCAGGACATCCCCGCCGGGGCGCCCAGCGCCTTGGCCACGGCCTCCTTGGCCGCGAAGCGTGCGGCCAGCGAGCGCAGCGGAAGCCCGCGCTCGGCGTCGGTGAACAGTCGCTCGCGCAGCCCCGGCGCACGGCCCAGCTGGCCGCCGAAGCGACTGACCTCGACGACGTCGACGCCGATCCCGATGATCACGTGTGGTCCTCCCTCGACATGGTCGTCGGGCGCGCTCGCCCGACCTGCGCTCCCGCACGGCGACGCCGGGCCCCGCGCCGCCGACGGTCGTCGAGGGTCTCGACGACGGCGGGCGGTGCGGGGCCCGGCGGTCCGGCGCGTCAGCGCCCGGTCACCTGCTCGAGATCACTCGACGGTGACAGATTTGGCCAGATTGCGCGGCTGATCGACGTCGTAGCCCTTCTCCGCGGCCAGCGCGCAGGCGAAGATCTGCAGCGGCACCGTGGTCAGCAGCGGCATCAGCAGCGGCTGGGTCTCCGGCACCCGGAAGACGGACTCGGAGAAGTCCTCGACCGTCGCGTCGCCCTCCTCGGCGACGGTGATGGTCCTCGCCCCGCGGGCGCGGACCTCCTGGATGTTGGAGACCACCTTGGAGTGCAGCGAGTGGCGGCCCCGCGGCGAGGGGACGACGACGAAGACCGGCTGGCCCTCGTCGATCAGCGCGATGGGGCCGTGCTTGAGCTCGCCGGCGGCGAAGCCCTCGGCGTGGATGTAGGCCAGCTCCTTGAGCTTCAGCGCACCCTCCATCGCGACCGGGTAGCCGACGTGGCGGCCCAGGAACAGCACCGACGGGGTCTCGGCCATGTCCCGGGCGAGCTGCTTGATCTGCCCCGAGTCGTCGAGGATCTGCTCGATCTTGGCGGGGATGCTGTGCAGGTCGGCGAGGATGTCGGTGATCTGGCCCTGGAAGAGCTGGCCGCGCAGCTGGGCGAGGTACAGGCCCAGCAGGTAGGAGGCCGCGATCATCGCCAGGAAGGCCTTGGTGGAGGCCACGGCGATCTCCGGGCCGGCATGCAGGTAGAGCACCGCGTCGGACTCGCGCGGGATGGTCGAGCCGTTGGTGTTGCAGATGGCCAGCGTCTTCGCGCCCTGCTCCTTGGCGTAGCGCACCGCCATGAGGGTGTCCATGGTCTCGCCGGACTGCGAGATGGACACGACCAGCGTCGTCTCGTCGATGATCGGGTCGCGGTAGCGGAACTCGTGGGCGAGCTCGACCTCCACCGGCACGCGGGTCCAGTGCTCGATGGCGTATTTGGCCACGGTGCCGGCGTAGGCGGCGGTGCCGCAGGCCAGCACGATGATCTTCTGCACGGCCTTCAGGTCCTCGGCGTCGATGCGCAGCTCGTCGAGGACCAGGCGGCCGTCGGCGTCGGTGCGGCCCAGCAGAGTGTCCTCCACCGCCTTGGGCTGCTCGTTGATCTCCTTCTCCATGAAGGTGTCGTAGCCGCCCTTCTCGGCGGCCGCGGCGTCCCAGTCGACGGTGAAGCGCCGGCCCTCGGCGGGCCGGCCGTCGAAGCCGATGATGTCCAGCTGCTCGCTGGTGATCGTCACGATCTGGTCCTGCGCGAGCTCCACGGCCTCACGGGTGAAGTCGATGAATCCAGAGACGTCGGAGCCGAGGAAGTTCTCGCCCTCGCCCAGGCCGACCACCAGCGGCGAGTTGCGGCGGGCGGCGACGACGCGGTCGGGCTGGTCGGCGTGGACGGCGAGCAGGGTGAAGGCGCCCTCGAGCTGCCCGCAGGCCAGACGCATCGCCTCGGTCAGGTCCCCGGCGGCGTCGCCGGCGAAGTGGTGACCGATCAGCTGGGCGGCGACCTCGGTGTCGGTCTGCGAGGCGAAGGTGATGCCCTCGGCGGTCAGGCCGGCCTTCAGCTCGGCGAAGTTCTCGATGATGCCGTTATGGATGACGGCGAGCTTGCCGCCGTCGCCCAGGTGGGGGTGGGCGTTCAGGTCGTTCGGCCCGCCGTGGGTGGCCCAGCGGGTGTGACCGATGCCGACCGGGGACTCCGCGACCGGGCTGGAGGCGATCTCGTCCTCCAGGTTGACGAGCTTGCCGGCCTTCTTGCGAGTCTCGACGCTGCCGGCTGAGACGGTCGCGACGCCTGCAGAGTCGTAGCCTCGGTACTCGAGACGGCGCAGTCCTTCGAGCAGGACGTCGAGCGCCGCGTGGTCAGATGTCTTCTCGGGGCGGCCGATGTAGCCGACGATTCCACACATGTCTCATAGCGTATCGTGTTCCCGTGTCTTCGCACTCGAACGATGATCCGCGCCCCGCGGCGCCGATCCCCAGCGAGCCGCACCCCACGGGGCCGCTCCCCGCGGAGGTCGCCGGCACCGCCCCCTGGGCCGGCTCTCCGGCCCGCGGCGGCTCCGAGCATTACAGCCCGTTCGTCGAGCTGGCCCGCCGCGACTGGGCCCGGCTGGCCCACCGGCTTGAGCAGCCGCTGAACCAGGACGACGTCGACCGGCTCCGCGGCATCGGCGAGCACCTCTCCCTGGATGAGGTCGCCCAGGTCTATCTGCCGCTGAGCCGGCTGCTGTCCATCTACGTCGAGTCGGCGGCCCATCTGCGTGCGGCCACCAACGACTTCCTGGGCGGGACCACCCGGCGGACGCCCTTCGTCATCGGCGTGGCCGGCTCGGTCGCCGTCGGCAAGTCCACCAGCGCCCGCGTGCTGCAGGAGCTGCTGCGCCGCTGGCCGTCGACTCCGCGGGTGGAGCTGGTCACCACCGACGGCTTCCTGCACCCCAATGCCGAGCTGCGCCGACGCGGACTGATGGAGCGCAAGGGCTTCCCGGAGGCCTATGACCGGCGGAAGCTGCTGCGCATGGTCTCGGAGGTCAAGTCCGGCAAGCCCGAGGTCCGCGCCCCGTGGTACTCGCATCTGCACTACGACATCGTCCCGGACCGCGAAGTCGTCATCCGCAGCCCCGACGTGCTGATCGTCGAAGGGCTCAACGTCCTGCAGCCGGCCAGGGTCCGCGCCGACGGGACCACCGGGCTGGCGCTCAGCGACTTCTTCGACTTCTCGATCTACGTGGACGCCAATCCGGCGCACATCGAGCAGTGGTACGTGGACCGCTTCATGCGGTGGCGCCACGGCGCCTTCGCGAACCCGGAGAGCTACTTCCACCAGTACTCCTACCTCTCCGACGAGGAGGCCGTGCAGCGGGCCACCGACATCTGGAACCGGATCAACGGGCCCAACCTGCGCGAGAACATCCAGCCGACCCGGTCGAGGGCCCGACTGGTGATGAGCAAGAGCCGCGACCACTCGGTCTCGCGGGTGCTGCTGCGCAAGGTCTGAGGCCCCGCCTGCGGCGCACGGCGCCCCGAGGCGCGGGCCCGGCGTCGACCCCATGGCATAGCGCGGGGCCTGTCGGACTCTGTTCGTCGACCTGGCGGTCGCGCTGGGTCTCGGAGCCTGAGGGCTGGTCGCCGGCGGCACCGATGCCGCCGCGGACGCGGTGAGCTCGGCCTCCCGAGATCCGGAGTCGAAGCATGTGCTGGTCGACCGGCGCGATCCGCTGCAGCCGCAGGACTACGTGCCCGAGGTCCGCGCCCTGGACGTCGAGATGGTCTACCCCGACCAGGAGATGCGGCCGCAGGCCGCCGACGCGCTGGAGGAGCTCGTCGCCGCGGCGGAGCAGCAGGGCCATGTGTTGAAGGTGACCACCGCATACCGCACCTACGACCACCAGAAGGCGCTCTAGGATCAGCGGCTGGAGGCCTCGGGCCGCGAGGTCGCCGACGAGTACGCCGCACGGCCGGGCTACTCGGAGCACCAGACCGGCCTGGCGATGGACGTCGCCGCGAGCCATGACTGCCAGCTGAAGGGCTGCTTCGGCGACACGCCGGAGGGCGAGTGGGCGGCCGAGCATGCGACCGAGCGCGGCTTGGTCGTCCACTACCCGGAGGGCGCGGCCGACATCACCGGCTACTCCTACGAGCCCTGGCATCTGCGCTATGTCGGCGTCGAGACCGCCCGGGCGGTGCATCAGGCCGGCGTGACGCTGGAGGAGTGCTGGGGCGAGCCGGCCGCGGCCGAGTACCCCGGCGCCGAGGGCTGACCAGCTCGGACCGCGCCCGCCGCCGGCGCCGTCGCCCGGCCCCGCCTCGCGGCACCGCGGTTCAGGGGCGCGGCTCGACTGCAGGTTCCGGTCCGGTCGGCTCGGGCGGGGCGGTGCGGTGGCGCTGCTCGCCCATCACCTCGACGATCCCCTCCAGCCGGGCGCGCACCCGCTCCTCGCCGAGCTGCAGCTGCTCCGGTACGCCGTCGGCGACGAGCTCGTCCAGCGGCCAGATGCCCCGGTGGGAGCCTTCGTCATGGGGGCCGCGGTCCGCTGTCACCGGGGTCCAGTCCATGGCGGTGACCTGCGGATCGCCGTCCTCGGGCACAGTGATGGTCGTCAGCACCGCCGCGCCGGTGGCCGTGGCCTGCACGCAGCATTCCTCGTCCTGGTTGGTCAGGAAGTTCCCCATCGACCAGACGGTCTGCATGCCCTCGCCGTCGGGGCCGCCGTCGAGCACCTCGATCGGCTGCGGCGTGTGCGAATGGCTGCCCAGCACGACGTCGATCTCGCCGCCGGCGGCCAGCTCCTCGCCGTAGGAGCGCTGCGCCGCCGTCGGGCCGTCGGTGTACTCCTCTCCCCAGTGCACCGAGGCGAGGACGACGTCGGCCCCGGCCTCGCGGGCGGCGCGGGCGCGGGCGGTCAGCTCCTCGGGCGAGGACTCGTCGAGCGCCCAGTCCCGCCCCTGGGGCAGCTCGTGGGCCCCGTTGCGGTTGCGCGTGGCGGACAGATGGGCCACGGTGACCTCCTGTCCGCCGCGTTCGAGCCTGTAGGTCTGCGGGGCCGCGGCCTCCTCGGCGCTGCGGGCGGTGCCCACATGTCCCAGCCCCTGCTCGTCGAAGACCTCCAGCGTGCGCTCGAGCCCGGCGATCCCCTGGTCCATGGAGTGGTTGGTCGCCGTGCTGCAGCCGTCGAAGCCGAGTTCGGCGAGGTCGGAGACCAGGGTGGCCGGGGCGCCGAAGACCGGGTAGCCGATCGGCTCCTGGCCCCGCGGGGCCACCGGGACCTCCATGCCGCAGAGCGCCAGATCCGCGCCGGAGACCCAGTCCTGCATCTCCGCCATCATCGGGCTGAAGTCATAGGCGCCGCCGTCGGTCTGCGCTGTGGCCAGGACATTGCCGTGGGGCAGCACGTCCCCGGCGGCGAAGACTGTGAACTGCTCCGCGGCCTGCGCCGACGATGAGCCCGAGGGCGCGCCCGTCGACGTATCTGAGGAGGAGCTCGAGGGCGAGTCCGAGGGCGGCACCGCGGTCGAGGGCTCCTCCCCCGTGCCGCCGTCGGGGGCAGCCGCGCAGGAGCTCAGCAGAACGAGCCCGGTGAGCAGCCCGGCGCACGCCGTCGCCACCGATGCGGGCCGGGGCGAGGAGACGGGGGCGGGGTGAACGACACGGGCGGCCATGGATCGAGCGTAGGCCACGACTCTAGGTGACCGCATCGGGCCCGCCGACGAGCCTCCGCCGAGCCGTCCCGGGGCGACGGGACGGCCCGGACGCGGTGCGGGGACCCCGTCGACGCCGCGCGGCGGCTAGCATCGGAGGATGCTCACCGGATTCAGAGATTTCATCATGAAGGGGAACGTCGTCGACCTCGCGGTCGCCGTCGTCATCGGGGCCGCCTTCGGCACAGTGATCACCGCACTCGTCGAGCACGTGCTGATGCCGCTGATCTCGGCGCTGGTGGGCTCGCCGAGCTTCGACGACTTCGCCGTCGTCGAGATCAACGGCAATCTGCTGCAGTTCGGGATGCTGCTGACGGCGCTGGTGAACTTCCTGCTGGTCGCCGCGGCCGTCTACTTCGCCGTGGTGCTGCCGATGACCCGGTATCGCGAAGCGCGCGAACGCCGCCGGGGCGACGCGGCCGCCGAGGACGTCGACCCGAACCTCCAGGTGCTCCACGAGATCCGCGATCTGCTCGCCGAGCAGCGCGAGACCGGCTCCTCCGGATCCTCCCGCGACCGGTCCTGAGGCCTCAGAGGGCGAGCTCCGCGCGGACCACCTCGGCCAGCGACTCGGACTCGGACTGCGCGATCTCCGCCGTGGTGGCCTCGACCATCACGCGGACCACCGGCTCGGTCCCCGAGGGACGCAGCAGCACCCGGCCGGCCTCGCCGAGCCGGCCTTCGACCTCGGCGACCGCGCTCCGGACCGCCTCATGGGACTTCACCCGCGCCTTGTCCACGTCCTTGACGTTGACCAGCACCTGCGGCAGGCGAGTCATCGCCGCATCGGCGAGCTCGCGCAGCGACGACCCGGTGGAGGCGACGCGGGCGGCCAGCTGCAGACCGGTGAGCACGCCGTCGCCGGTGGTGGCGTGCTCGGAGAGGATCAGATGGCCCGACTGCTCGCCGCCGAGCGAGTATCCCCCGGAGCGCATGGCCTCCAGCACGTAGCGGTCGCCGACGCCGGTCTCGACGATCTGCACGCCGGCGGCCCGCATGCCGAGCTTCAGGCCCAGGTTGCTCATCACCGTGACGACGAGCGTGTCGTCGGCCAGCCGGCCCTCCGCCTGCAGCTTGGCGGCCAGGATGCCCATGATCTCGTCGCCGTCGACCATGGCGCCGGCGTGGTCGACCGCCAGACAGCGGTCGGCGTCGCCGTCGTGGGCGATGCCCAGGTCCGCGCCATGGCTGACCACCGCCTCCTGGAGATTATCCAGGTGGGTCGAGCCGAAGTCGTCGTTGATGTTGAGGCCGTCGGGGTCGGCGCCGATCACCACGACCTCGGCGCCCGCATCGGTGAAGACCTGCGGCGAACAACCGCTGGCGGCGCCGTGGGCGCAGTCCAGCACGACCTTCAGCCCGTCGAGCCGCGTGCCGTCCAGCGTGCCGAGCAGGTGGACCAGGTAGCGGTCCTCGGCGTCGGCGAAGCGCCGCACGCGCCCGACGTCGCCGCCGGTGGGCCGCGGCGGGTCCTGGCCCATGCGCTCTTCGATGGCGTCCTCGGCGGCGTCGTCGAGCTTCTGTCCGCCGCGGGCGAGGAATTTGATGCCGTTGTCCTCGGCCGGATTGTGCGAGGCCGAGATCATCACGCCGAAGTCGGCGTCGACGTCGGCGACCAGGAAGGCGGCCGCCGGAGTCGGCAGCACGCCGGCGTCGTGGACGTCCACCCCGGAGCTGGCCAGTCCGGCCTCGACGGCGGCGGCGAGGTAGTCGCCGCTGATGCGCGGGTCGCGGGCGACGACAGCCAGCGGGCGCCGCCCCTCGGGGACGTCGGCGCCGAGGACCGCGGCGGCCGCCTGGGAGAGTCTGAGCGTGAGTTCGGCGGTGAGCAGCTCATTGGCCACCCCGCGCACTCCGTCGGTTCCGAAGAGTCGTGCCATGGAGATCAAGTCTAGCGCCGACCGAGGGCCGGAGCCGCGCACGGCGCGGGGGCCCCGCCCCACACGCCCCTCCGGCCGACGCACGAAGGCCCCGAGGACCGGAGTCCTCGGGGCCTTCGTCGATCCGCGAACGCGGTTCAGCGCCTGTGGATCCCAGCGATGTTCAGCGCTTGGGGATCCGAGCGATGAGCCGGGCCGCGAGGCTCCCCACGACGAAGCCGTGTGGAGCAGGCGCGGTTCATCGCTTGGAGTACTGCGGGGCCTTGCGGGCCTTCTTGAGACCGGCCTTCTTGCGCTCGACGGCGCGGTCGTCGCGGGACAGGAAGCCGGCCTTCTTCAGCGCCGGACGGTTGTGGTCCCGGTCGATCTCGTTGAGCGCGCGGGCCACGCCCAGGCGCATCGCGCCGGACTGGCCGGAGGGGCCGCCGCCGTCGATGCGGGCGATGACGTCATAGGCACCCTCGAGGCCCAGCAGGGTGAAGGGGTCGTTGACCTCCTGCTGGTGCAGCTTGTTCGGGAAGTAGTCCTCCAGGCTGCGGCCGTTGATGGTCCACTGGCCGGTGCCGGGCACCAGGCGGACGCGGGCGCGAGCACGCTTGCGACGACCGACGGCGGCGCCGCCGATGGTCAGCGGGGCGCGCTCGGTCTCGCCGGCGGTCTCCTCGGCGGCGGGGCCGGTGGACTCCGAGGTGTACTGCGACAGGCCCTCGGCTTCGTTCAGCTCTTCAGTGTTCTGAGCCACGGTTCTCCTTGAAAATGTTTCGTGATCGGGTGGCCAGGACTACTGAGCGACCTGGGAGATCTCGTACGGCTTCGGCTTCTGGGCCGTGTGCGGGTGCTCCGAGCCGGCGTAGACGTGCAGCTTCTTCAGCTGGACCGCACCGAGCTTGTTGTGGGGCACCATGCCCTTGACGGCCTGCTCGACCGCGCGGGTGGGATGACGCTCCATCAGCTGCTCGAAGTTCGCCGAACGGATGCCGCCCGGGAAGCCGGAGTGCCGCCAGTAGGTCTTCTTGGAGGCCTTGTCACCGGTGACGGTGACCTTGTCGGCGTTGATGATGATGACGTGATCGCCCATGTCCTGGTGGGGGACGAAGGTCGGCTTGTGCTTGCCGCGCAGCAGGGCGGCGGTCTGGCTGGCGAGACGACCCAGCACGACGTCAGTGGCGTCGATGATGTGCCACTGAGCGTCGGCGTCGCCAGGCTTGGGGGTGTACGTACGCACGGTGATGATGCCTTCGGTCGGTGTTCTACGGTTCAGCTCGCCGGACGCCCGATGGTGTGAGAGACACCGCGCGTCGGCGACTGTTTCTTCGCGAGTGCGCCGTCCGGCTTCTCGGGTGAGGACCGAGAAGATGCCGGGCCCGTGGTTTCCCCTGCCGCTCGTGGAGGCATCCGGCCATGCAACTGAGCCGCCTCGACACGAGTGCCCGCGGGGGTGGACACGCACAACAGGAATAGAGTATAGCCGTTCGGGCCGGGCGGGGCAAAGACTGCCCTCCGCCCCGCTCCGCTCCCTCTCCTCCCACCTCGGGATGACTCGGCGGAAAGTGCGGGAATGCGAGTATTCTCCCACGCTTTCCGCCGAGTCATCCTGAGGGCGTCAAGTCTGGTGGCGGGCCATCAGCTCCTGCACCCGCGGCGCCAGCGGATGCTCGTCCTCCAGCCCGGTGATCCGCGCGACCAGCTCGCCCGGCGGCAGCTCGGCGAGCAGCCGCGCCAGCTGGCCGGCCTGCTCGTCGCCGGCGTCACGGAAGGCCAGCGCGGCGTCGACGACGGCGAGCAGCCCGTCGACCGAGAACCCCCGCTCCGCGGCCGCGGCGGCCGGGCCGATGAGCCGCTCGTGCCGGGAGAGCTTGCGCAGCGGTTGGCGCCCCACCCGGCCGACGGTGTCGGGCAGGGCCGGGTTGGCGAAGCGCCGCAGGATCGTGGCCCGGTAGTCTGCCATCTCCGCCTCGCTGAACCCGTGCTGGGCGTGCAGCACCGCCGAGGTCTCCTGCAGCGCGGCGGCGACGCCGGCGGCGACCCGCTCGTCGGCCAGCGCCTCGGCGACGGTGCCGTGTCCGGCCCGTGCGCCCAGGTAGGCCGCGGCGGCGTGGCCGGTGTTGACGGTGAACAGCTTGCGCTCGATATAGGGACCCAGCGCGTCGACGAAGTGCGCCCCGGGCACCTCAGGCGGCCGGTCACCGAAGGGACCGCGCTCGATGGCCCATTCGTAGAAGGGCTCGACCGTCACGTCCAGTCCGGCGTCCTCCGGCTGGCCGGGGACGATGCGGTCGACCGCCGTGTTGGCGAAGACCGCCTTCGCCGCGAGCTCCGCCCAGTCCGCACCGACGTCGGCGGCCGCGGCGACCATGTGCTCGCGCAGCGTGTCCGTCGCGCCGATGGCGTTCTCGCAGGCCATGATCTGCAGCGGCTCGGCCGAGGCGTCGCGCCGGCGCAGCCCCTCGACCAGATGCGGGGCGATGAAGCGCAGCACCGTCGGGCCGACGGCGGTGGTCGCCGCGGCGGCTCCGGCGAGCTCGGCGGCGACGGCCTCCGGGTCCTGCGCAGAGTTGACCGCGCGGAACCCGGTGACCTCGCGGTCGACGCCGCCCGTGCCCACCTCGTGGACGGTGTAGGAGTCGGCCGCGGCCAGCGCGTCGACCAGCGGCGCGGCGACGTCGGAGAAGACGACCTCGTAGCCGCCCTCGTGCAGCAGCATCCCGACGAAGCCGCGGCCGATGTTGCCGGCGCCGAAATGGACCGCCGTGGGCCGGGCGGCGCTGTTCGTGCTGTCAGCCATGATCGTGCTCCTCAGCTCTGCTCGATCGACGAGAGCAGCTCGTGCAGCTCCCGCTCGGTGGTCGCGGCCTTCAGCTGCTCGACGGTCTCGACCTTCGAGAAGAGCTTCGCGATCCGCGAGAGGATCTGCAGATGCTCGTCCCCGACGCCCGCGATGCCGATGACGAAGATGGCCCGCTGGCCGTTCCAGTCGACGCCGCCGTCATAGCGGGCGACCGAGAGCGCGGAGGCCTTGACCGCGTCCTTGGCCTCACCGGTGCCGTGCGGGATGGCCAGCTCGTTGCCCATGAAGGTCGAGACGGTCTCCTCGCGGGCCTGCATCGCCGCCAGATAGTCCTCGGTGACCGCATCGGCGGCGACGAGGACCTCGGCGGCCTCGGCCATGGCCTCCTGCTGAGTGGCCGAGCCGGAATGGATGCGCACCCGGTCCAGAGTGAGGATCTCGCCGGGGCCGTCCTGGGCGGCGGGCTCGTCCGCCGCGCCCCGCGCAGCGGCCTCGGCCGGCTCGGCGCCGCCGTCCTCGGCGGACTGCCGGACCATCTCGACGACCTCGTCGTACTCGGGGGCGTCCATGAAGCTGTCCACCGAGACGTGGACGGCATCGGGCTCCTGGCCCTTCGCCCGGTCGGTGAGCTGCTGCTGGGTGATGACCAGGTCGGTGTCGCCCGGCAGGGCGGCCACGGCCTTGTTGGTCACCGAGACGCCCCCGATGCCGGCGTCCTTGATCTTGTTCCGGAGCACCGAGGCGCCCATGGCCGAGGAGCCCATGCCGGCGTCGCAGGCGAAGATGATCCGCTCGATCTTCTTCTGCGCGACGGCGGCTCCCCCGGAGGCCTGTGCGGCGAGGCCGGAGAGCGCCGCCGAGGACTTGCCCTTGGTGGCCTCGGTCTTCGCCACGGCCTCGGCGAAGTCGTCCGCGCTCTCCAGGTCCTTCTTCCGCCCGGCCAGCAGGATCAACGAGGCGACGACGAAGGTCACCGCCGCGGCGAGCACCACGGAGAGGATGACACCCAGGTAGCTGCCCGAGGCTGTCTGCCCGACCACGGCGAAGATCGATCCCGGAGCCGCCGGTCCGCGCAGACCGGTGTCGAAGAGCACGTTGGTGCCCACGCCGGTGGCGCCGCCGACGATCACCGCGATCAGCAGCGTGGGCTTCATCAGCACGTAGGGGAAGTAGACCTCGTGGATGCCTCCGAAGAACTGGATGATCGCCGCGCCCGGGGCGGAGCCTCGCGCCGCACCGACGCCGAAGACCGAGAACGCCAGCAGCAGACCCAGCCCCGGACCGGGGTTCGCCTCGAGGAGGAACAGGATCGACTGGCCGGCCGAGTCGACCTCCGAGACGCCCAACGGCGTGAGCACGCCGTGGTTGATGGCATTGTTGAGGAAGAAGACCTTGGCCGGCTCGATGAGGACGCTGGTCAGCGGCAGCAGGTTCGTGGAGATGAGCCACTCCACGCCGCGGCCGAGCACGTCCATGATCATGTTGACCAGCGAAGCGACGCCGAAGAAGCCCACCAGGCTCATGCCGAAGGCGAGGAAGCCCCCGGAGAACATCGAGACCAGCATCTCGAAGCCGGCCTTGATGCGGCCGTCGAGGACGCCGTCGACCTTCTTCATCGCCCAGGCGCTCAGCGGGCCCAGGATCATCGCCCCGATGAACATGTGCACCTCGCCGAGCGCGTCCTCGCCTTCGGGCAGCGAGGCGTTGAACTGCGCGATGAGGTGATCCGACCCGGCGATCGCGCCGAAGGTGGCCACGGCGCCGACCACGGCGCCGCGGACGTCGTGGACCATCTTGCCGCCCTGCATGGCGATCAGCACCGGCAGCAGGTAGTGGATCATCGGCCCGACCACCGTCGCCAGGGCGGCGTGCGGGGTCCACCCGACCTCGATGAAGAACGCGGTGAAGAGTCCCCAGGCGATCAGCGCGGGGATGTTGGGCATGATCATGCCCGAGAGGAAGGAGCCGAACTTCTGGACGCCGACACGCAGGCTGCCCGGCGACGAGCCGCGCTCGGGGGATTGGGTGGTCATCGTCGACCTTTCATATCAGTGGGTGTCGGGAGTGATCGGAGGGCGGACGCCCTGACCGGTGCGGGACAGGACCCCGGCGGGGCGGGGAGGAACGGTCTCCCCGCCCCGAGGAGGAAGCCGAGCAGGTCCCCGGCGGGCTCAGCCCTGCGCGGCCTCGCGCAGGACCTGCTGCGCAGCGCCGCGCGCGCCCGCGGCGTCTCCCGCCGCGAGCGCCGCCTGCGCGGCGGCCCGAGCGGTCTCGGCAGTGTGCCGGCGCAGCTCGAGGCGGACGTCGGCCAGCGCGGCCGGGGCCATCGACAGGCTGGTCGCCCCGAGGCCGACGAGCACCAGGGCCAGCAGCGGGTCGGCGGCGGCCTCGCCGCAGACGCCCACCGGCGAGTCGGTGGCCGCTCCGGCGGAGCCGACCTCGCCGACCAGCCGCAGCACCGCGGGGTGCCACGGGTCCTGCAGATCGGCGACCGAGCCGAGCAGCCGGTCGGCGGCCATCGTGTACTGGGTCAGGTCGTTGGTGCCGATCGAGGCGAAGTCCGCATGCCTCAGGATGGGCTCGGCCACCAGCGCCGAGGACGGCACCTCGACCATCACCCCGGCGGTGCGCAGCCCGTGCTCGCGCGCGAGGGCGACGAACTGCTCGGCCTCGGCGACGGTGGAGACCATCGGGGCCATCACCCAGACGTCGGCCTCGCTCTCCGCCTCCGCCTCGGCCAGCGCGGTCAGCTGGTCGCGCAGGATCTGCTCGTGCGCCAGCAGCGCCCGCAGCCCGCGACGACCCAGCGCCGGGTTCTCCTCCTCCTCGGTGAGGAAGGGCAGCGGCTTGTCCGCCCCGGCGTCGAGCGCGCGGACGACGACCTTCTTCCCGGGGAAGGCCTCCAGCATCCGCCGATAGGCCTCCCGCTGGGTCGCGACGTCGGGCGCCGCGTCGGCGGAGAGGAAGAGGAACTCGGTGCGGAACAGGCCCACGCCCTCGGCGCCGAGCTCCACGGCCTCGGCCGCGCCGTCGGGCGAGCCGAGGTTGGCCAGCAGCGGGATCTCGCTGCCGTCGGCGAGCGCCCCGGGGGTCACCGGTGCGGCCACGGCGGCGGCGCGCTCGTCGATGCGCCGCTGCACCTCGGCGCGCTGCCCCTCGCTCACCTCGGTGAGCACCGCCGAGTCGGCGGCGTCGACGATCACCGTCTGTCCGTCGTGCAGCTGGTCGGCCTCGACGGCGCCGACGACGGCGGTGATCGCCTTCTCCCGGGCGAGGATCGCAGTGTGCGAGGTCGGCCCGCCCTGGATGGTCACCACGGCGAGCACCTGATCCAGGTCCAGCAGCGCAGTGTCGGCCGGGGCGAGGTCCTCGGCGACCAGCACGAACGGGTGGCCCGGCGTCGGCACGCCCGGAGCCGGCAGCCCGCGCAGCCGGGCGATGACCCGTTGCGAGACGTCGGCGAGGTCGGCGGCGCGCTCGGCCATGTAGCCGCCCATGCCCTCCAGCGTGGCGCGGAACTCGGCGAAGGCGTCGTGGACGGCGAACTCGCCGGTCAGTCCCTTCTCCAGCCGCGCGGCCGCGGCCTTCTTCAGCGTGGGGTCCTTGGCCATCATGGCCTGGGCCTGCAGCACGTCGCGGGCGGAGCCGCCGGCGGCCTCGCCGCGGGCCTTCAGGTCCTCGGCGACGGCGGCCACGGCTTCCTCGACCCGGGTCGTCTCCTGCTCGGCGGTGAGCGCGGACTGCTCCTCCCCCGGAGCCTCGGGGACCGGGGCCATGCGGGCCACCGGTCCGTGCGCGACGCCCTGGCCGACGCCGATGCCCTCCAGGCGCGCCATCAGCGGCTCACCTCCGAGGGCGTCGCGGCCGAGGCGGCCGTCGGGCGGTCATGGGTGCGGATGATCATGGGGAATCCTCCTGAGCAGAGTGATCGGCGTCAGCGGTGTCGGCAGTGTCGGCGGGGCCGGCGGGGCCGGCGCCCGCCCGGACGGCGGCGAGCTCGCGGCGGGCCAGCTCGAGGGCGGCCGTCCCGTCGGGATCGCGGAAGACGTTCTCCGGCAGCACCGCCGCGGCGGCGCCGACGAGCGCGGCGCGGCGGCGGATCTCCGGGGCGCGGTCCGCCAGCTGCGGCCCCAGGAGGACGACGTCGACGGTGTCGACGGCCCCGGGCAGCATCGCCTCGGTGCCGGCGGACGCGCGGAGATCCAGGCCCTCGGCCTCCGCGCCGCGGCGGATGCGCTGGGCGACGAACGTGCTGGACGCGCCGGCGCCGCAGACCACCAGGATCTCCATCGATCGCTCACTCCTCCTCTTCCTCTCAGATTCTCTGCCCCGGCGACCTGGGTCACAACCATGGCTGTTTCCCCGGGGGCGGAAATCTGCAGGCCACGCGCCCGTCTCCCCGCGTCCATCCGCCGCTCGCCGCGCGGTCACCCGGACCTCTCCCGCCCTCGGACCGGCCCGCGGCACGGGCGGTAGGGTGGAGGCCGTGGAGTGGAGCGCATGACCGGCCAGCGCCGGGAGAAGCTGATCAGCATCCTGCTGCACGGCGACGGCTGGATCACCGCCGCCGCACTCGCCGACCGGCTCGGGGTCACCCCGCGCAGCGTGCGCTCCTACATCGCCCGGATCAACGCCCGCGCCGCACACGCCGGCCAGGGCGAGGCCGTGGAGTCCGGCCCGGCCGGCTACCGAGCCGACCGGGCCGTGCTGGCCACGCTGCGCGGCGAACAGCGCGCCAGCCCGCGCGACCGGCTGCACCGCCTGGTGCGCGAGCTGCTCGACGCCGATCAGGGCCTCGACGTCTTCGCCGCCGCCGAGCGGCATCACGTCAGCGACGCCACCGTGGAGGCCGACCTCGCCCGCATCCGCGGCCTGCTGGAGGACACGGCACTGCGACTGCGCCGCAGCGGCTCGATCGTGACGCTCGACGGCGACGAGATCTCCCGGCGTCGGCTGGTCTCCCGACTGGCCCACGACGAGATGGAGGAGGGCACCTTCGACGTCGGCGTGCTGCGCCGGGCCGCCGGACTGGAGACGGTCGACGACCGGGCCTTCGGCCCCTTCACCCAGCAGCTGGGCGCCGAACTGGCCGCCCTGGGCTACTACGTCAACGAGTTCGCCGCCGCCGACGTCGCGCTGCACATCGCGATCGCCGCCGACCGCGTCTCGCGCGGCCGGGCGCTGGAGACCACCCGCGGCGAGGCCGACGAGGACCAGCGGCGCCTCGCCGAGGTGCTCGACACTCTGTGCCTCCGACACTTCGACGTCGCCATGGGCTCCGGCGATCTGCAGCATCTGACCTCGCTGGTGCTCACCCGCGTCGTCGCCCCCGGCGGCGCGGCCGAGGAGCGGGTGCGCCTGGATCCGACGGTCGAGGAGGCGGTGCGCACGGCGGTGACCCGGGCCGCCCACGGCTACCTGGTCGACATCGCCCATGAGGACTTCATCCGCCGGCTGACCCTGCATGTACAGAACCTGGTGCTGCGCGCCCGGGAGCACGCGCCGTCGCGGAACCCGCTGACCCGCTCGCTGAAGTCCGACTTCCCGATGATCTTCCAGGTCGCAGTCTCCATCGCCAGCGACGTCGGCGAGCAGCTGGAGGTGACCATCCACGACGACGAGATCGCCTATATCGCCATGCACGTCGGCGGGCGCCTGGAGCGCAGCCGGCAGGCCGAGACGGTGCTGACCGCCACGATCGTCTGCCCCGGCTACTACGAGCTGCACGAGCTGCTGCATTCGCGCATCGCCCGCTCGCTGGGTCCCTCCATCGAGGTCACCGAGGTGCTCACCGGCGTCGACCCGGACTGGGAGGCGGTGGACACCGACCTGGTGCTGACCACCATCGAGCCGCCGCAGCCCGACGAGCGGACCGTGCGGCTGCCGCCGTTCCTCTCCGAGGGGGACCTGGGGCGGATCTCCGCGGCGGCCGCCCGACGGCGGCGGAGCCTGCGGCTGGCCCGGCTGCGCGCGGAGCTGTCGCGGTACCTGAGCGAGGACGCCTTCATCCGCCCGCTGGTCGCCGCCGACGAGGAGGAGGCGATCCGCGCGCTCGCCGAGCCGCTCGTCGCCCGCGGGGTCATCGATCAGCAGTACGTGGAGAACACCGTCGAGCGCGAGCAGCTCTCCTCCACCGCCTTCACCGAGACGCTGGCGGTGCCGCACGCGCTGCGGATGACCGCCTCGCGGACGGCGATCTCCATCGGGATCGCCGACGGCTCGCTGCCCTGGGGCGACTCCCGGGTCCAGGTGGTGGCGCTGACAGCATTCAGCGAGGAGGAGCGCGAGGCCTTCCAGACCGTCTTCGAGCAGCTCGTCGAAGTCTTCAGCGAACGCGACAGCGTCACCCGGATCATCCGCCGCGGCGAGGGCTTCGCCGGCTTCCTGGACGAGCTCGCCGCCGTCATCGACGGCTGAGCACCGTCCCACCCCGGCGCGGCCCGGCCGCTGCAGGCCGCACACAGGACGATGGCTCTGGAGTTCGGGCCGGACCCCCGGCCGGAACCGGGGAGCCCGGGCACGAACTCCAGAGCCATCGGTGGTGGGGACGGCGCGGGTCAGTGCGACCGCTCGTAGGCCCCCTCGGACATGTCCTCGAGCTCGCGGCCCTTGGTCTCCGGGACCCACTTGAGCACGAAGACCAGCGAGAGCAGCGCCGAGACGGCGTAGAAGCCGTAGGCGAAGACCAGCGAGAGGTCCGCCATGGACGGGAAGACTGTCGAGATGACGAAGTTCGCCAGCCAGTTGGCCGCCGCCGAGACGCCGAGGGCGATGGCGCGGATGCGGTTGGGGAACATCTCGCCCAGCAGCACCCACATGAACGGTCCCCAGGTCGCGCCGAAGAACAGCACGAAGACGTTGGCCGAGATCAGCGCGATCATGCCCCAGGCGCCGGGCAGCTCGAGCTCGCCGCCGACGGTGACCGCCTGGCTGAAGGCCACCGCCATCATGCCCAGGCCCACGGCCATGCCGGCCGAGCCCGCGGCCAGCGGCATCCGCCGCCCGACCTTGTCGACGATCAGGATGCCGATCACGGTGGCGAGGATGTTCACCGAGGTGGTGATCACCTGGATCAGGAAGGACTGGTCCTCGGTGAGGCCGACCGCCTGCCACAGCGTGTTGGAGTAGTAGAAGATCACGTTGATGCCGACGAACTGCTGGAAGACCGCCAGGCCGAGGCCCACCCAGAGGATCGGCATGATTCTGCCGCCGGCGACGAGGTCGCGGATCTTCTGCCGGGACTCGAGGTTGATCGTCCGGGAGATCTCGGCGATCTTCTCGCGGACCTCGGACTCCTCGGAGAGGCCGACGACTTCGCGCAGCACCTGGGCGGCGCGGCGGTCGTCGCCGCGCGAGACCAGGTAGCGCGGGGACTCCGGGATGGACGTGGCCAGCAGGCCGTAGATCAGCGCAGGGGCGGCCTCGATGATGAACATCCACCGCCAGGCGTCCATGCCCAGCCACAGCGCGGAGTCCGAGGCGCCGGCGAGATTGGCCACGAAGGCGTTGGAGACCGCCGCGGCGAAGATGCCGACGACGATGGCCAGCTGCCACAGCGAGCCGAGCCGGCCGCGAAGGTTCGTCGGGGCGACCTCGGCGATGTAGGCCGGGGCGATGACCGAGGCCATGCCCACCCCGACGCCGCCGAGCAGGCGCCAGGCGATGAGGTCCACCGGGCCGACGGAGAGCCCGGAGCCGATCGCGGAGACGAAGAAGGCCGAGGCGGCGATCAGCATCGCCCCGACGCGACCGAGCCGGTCGGAGAGCGAGCCGCCGACCCAGGCGCCGACCATGCAGCCGAGCAGGGCGGAGGAGACGGCGAAGCCGATCAGCCAGTCGGAGAGGCCGAAGGCGGATTGGATGGCCGAGACGGCACCGTTGATGACGGCGGTGTCGAAGCCGAAGAGGAAGCCGCCGAACGCGGCCACCAGCACGACCCAGGCCACTGAGGTGGCCGCGAGGTCCTGTGAGCGGGAGTTGATGCTCATTCTGGTCGTCGTTCCTTCAGGTTGCGGGTGTCACGTGGGGAGGGCCTCGCCGCCGGGAGGTGAATCCGTGCAGAGGCCGCCGGTCGTCGCTCATGGTGAGAGCGCCCGCACGAGTATGCGCCTCAGACGTGCGTCCCGCCACGCGGCATCCGACGACATGATCGGCGTCTCGTGGGCTGGCTCACCGGCGGATCCCCGACATGAGGCGGAACGCGCCGAGCGGGCGGCCCGACAGTCGACCTCAGGGCCGTGAGGAACCTCACGTCTGCCCCGGGGTTCCGCCGGCCGAGGGCGCGTCGCGCAGCGCCCGCGTCAGTGCGGCGCGGGCGGCCAGCTGGTCGTCGGGCGGGTAGCTCACCGCCTCCAGCACCAGACCGTGCGGCGGGGCCAGGCGGACCTCGGCGTCCCAGCTGCGCCGTCCCAGCCGTTCGACGAGCCATCCGGGCGCGCGTCGCCCCTCGCCCACCTCCAGGCAAGCGCCGACCAGCGCGCGGACCATGTGGTGGCAGAAAGCGTCGGCGGTCAGCTCGGCGATGATCACGCCGTCGGCGTCGCGGCGGATCCGGAAGTCCTGCAGCTCGCGGACGGTGGTGCCCGTCTCCCGCGGCCGGCAGAAGCTGGCGAAGTCGTGCAGCCCGGTGACGAGGGCGGCTTCGGCGTCCATCAGCGTCACGTCCAGCCCCCGGCGATGCCACACCGTGTGCCCGCGGCTCAGCGGGTCACGCTGTGCGTCGTCGTCGACGATCCGGTAGCTGTAGCTGCGGCTCAGCGCCGAGAAGCGCGCGTCGAAGGCCGGCGGGACGCGACGGGCGGCACGGACGACGACGGCGCCCTCCTGACGCGCCAGCACACCGGCGATGCGGCGCAGCAGCGCATCCTGCGGGGCGATGTCCCGCCCGCGGGAGAGCCCGGCCCATTCCTCCGCGCTGAGGTCGAAGTGCACCACCTGGCCGCGGGCGTGGACGCCGCTGTCAGTGCGCCCGGCGACGACGACCGGCACCTCCCGCCGGATCAGCGTGGCCAGCCCTTCGCGCAGCGCCCCCTCGACAGTGCGCAGTCCCGGCTGGGCGGCCCAGCCGTGGTACGCCGCGCCGTCATAGGCGAGGTCCAGGCGGACGCGGACCGGAGTCACGATCTCCTGCGGGGCACTGACATCTGCGGCGGAGGACATGATCTCCAGCCTATCGAGCACTCACCCCGCCTCGGGCTCACCGCTCCCGTCCCGAGACTCCCCTTCCAGGTCCCGGCCCCGGACGCACTGAGGCCCCCGACCCGTCACGGGTCGGGGGCCTCAGTGCGGCGACGTCGCCGGCGGACCGGCGACGGTCGAGGATCAGGCGAGGATCACTTCTCCTCGGAGGTCTCCTCGGACTCCTCGCCCTCAGCCTGCTCCGACGGCTCGGCGGCCTCAGCCTCGACGGCCTCGGTCTCCTCGGCCGGCTGCTCGGTCTCCTCGGCCGGGCTCTCCTCGGCGGGCGCGGTGGCGGCGGCCTGCTCGGCCTCCTGGACCACGGCCTGCTTCGGGGACACCGGCTCCATGATGAGCTCGATGACGGCCATCGGGGCGTTGTCGCCCTTGCGGTTGCCGATCTTGGTGATGCGGGTGTAGCCGCCGTGACGGTTCTCCATCGCCGGGGCGATCACGGTGAACAGCTCGTGCACCACCGCCTGGTTGGTGGAGTTGCGCGCGCTGATCTTGCTGACCACCTGACGACGAGCGTGCAGGTCGCCCTTCTTGGCGATGGTGATCAGCCGCTCGGCGTAGGGGCGCAGCCGCTTGGCCTTCGTCAGCGTCGTGGTGATCGAGCGGTGCTCGATCAGGTTCGCGGACAGGTTCGCCAGCATCTGCTTCTCGTGCGTCGGGCTCCCGCCCAGGCGCGGTCCCTTGGTGGGGGTAGGCATGGTCTCGTTCTCCTTGGATGGGGCTCCGGACGCCCCGAGAGCTCAGCTCGGCGCGGCCGGCGCGCAGAATGATGTGGTCGTCGCCGAACTTACAGCTGCTCGTCGACGGAGGGCTCCTCGTCGCCCGCCTCCTGGAAGCGGGCCGCCGTCGGGTCGAACCCGGCCGGGGAGTCCTTCAGCGACAGACCGAGCTCGGTCAGCTTGTCCTTGACCTCGTCGATGGACTTCGCACCGAAGTTGCGGATGTCCATCAGGTCGGCCTCGGACCGGGCCACCAGCTCGCCGACGGTGTGGATGCCCTCGCGCTTGAGGCAGTTGTAGGAGCGCACGGTGAGCTCCAGATCCTCGATCGGCAGGGCCATGTCCTGCGCCAGGGCGGCGTCGGTCGGCGAGGGGCCGATCTCGATGCCCTCGGCGGCGATGTTGAGCTCGCGGGCCAGCGAGAACAGCTCCACCAGCGTGGTGCCGGCCGAGGCCAGCGCGTCCCGCGGGGCGACCGACGGCTTGGTCTCGACGTCGACGATCAGCTTGTCGAAGTCGGTGCGCTGCTCGACGCGCGTCGCCTCGACCTTGAAGCTGACCTTCAGCACCGGCGAGTAGATGGAGTCCACCGAGATCCGGCCGATCTCGGCGTCGGCCGTCTTGTTCTGCTCCGCGGAGACATAGCCACGGCCGCGCTCGACGGTGAACTCGACGTCCATCCGGCCTTCCTCGTTCAGCGTGGCGAGGTGCAGGTCCGGGTTGTGGACCTCGACGCCGGCCGGCGGAGTGATGTCCGCGGCGGTCACCTGGCCGGGCCCCTCCTTGCGGAGGTAGGCCACGACCGGCTCGTCGTGCTCCGAGGAGACCGAGAGCTGCTTGATGTTCAGCACCAGCTCGGTGACGTCCTCCTTGACACCGGCGACCGTGCTGAACTCGTGCAGCACGCCGTCGATGCGGACGCTGGTCACCGCCGCCCCCGGGATGGAGGAGAGCAGCGTGCGACGCAGCGAATTGCCCAAGGTGTAGCCGAAGCCCGGCTCCAGGGGCTCGATGACGAAGCGCGAACGGTCATCTGCGACAACTTCTTCGGTCAGCGTGGGGCGCTGTGCAATGAGCACTGATGATTCCTTTCAGAGTGCATCCGCTATATGACGCATTCTCACTGATGATGATGCTCTCACCCCGCCGCGGCCCGCAGGCCGCGGCGGAGGCGCTGTCTGTAGAAGGTCGCTCAGACGCGACGACGCTTCGGCGGGCGGCAGCCGTTGTGCGCGCTCGGCGTGACGTCCTGGATGGAGCCGACCTCGAGGCCGGCGGCCTGCAGAGAGCGGATCGCGGTCTCGCGCCCGGAGCCCGGGCCCTTGACGAACACGTCGACCTTCTTCAGGCCGTGCTCCTGCGACCGCTTGGCGGCCTGCTCGGCGGCCATCTGCGCGGCGTAGGGGGTGGACTTGCGGGAGCCCTTGAACCCGACCTCGCCGGAGGTCGCCCAGGAGATCACCGCACCGGTGGAGTCGGTGATCGAGACGATGGTGTTGTTGAAGGTCGACTTGATGTGGGCCTGACCCTGCGTGATGTTCTTGCTTGCCTTGCGGCGCGGCTTGCGGGCCGCTGCGCGGTTCTTGGGGGGCATATCTTCTCCGTGACTCGAGTTGGTCGGATCAGCGGGGGATCCTCAGGGATCCTCGGCGCGCCGAACTACTTCTTCTTGCCTGCGACGGTCTTCTTCGGACCCTTGCGGGTGCGGGCGTTGGTCTGCGTGTGCTGACCGCGGACCGGCAGGCCGCGGCGGTGCCGCAGACCCTGGTACGACCCGATCTCGACCTTGCGGCGGATGTCGGCGGCCACCTCGCGGCGAAGGTCGCCCTCCACCTGGAAGTTGCCCTCGATGTAGTCACGCAGTGCGACCAGCTGCTCGTCCGTGAGGTCCTTCACGCGGGTCTCCGGCGAGATGCCCGTGGCCTCGACGGTCTCTGCTGCACGGGTCTTGCCGACGCCGTAGATGTAAGTGAGTGCGATCTCCGTGCGCTTCTCGCGCGGGATGTCCACACCTGCCAGACGTGCCATCGTGGCAGTCCTCCTTGCTGTCGTCCGAAGGTCTTCGACAGTGCGCTCCCATCTGGACCGCTCGCGGCCGACGTCGGAGGCGACGCCTTCAGCGGGTCCCCGGCCTTCGGCAACCGGGGGTCTGTCCGTCCAGCTCATCGACGGACTGCACTGCCGTGCTGGTATTGAGCTGTCGAGGCGCTCGGCGCGCCCTCACGCGTTCTACGTCGAGAAGGTGAGGGTCAGCCCTGGCGCTGCTTGTGACGCGGGTTCTTCTTGCAGATCACTCGGATCACACCGCGGCGGCGGATGATCTTGCACTCAGAGCAGACCTGCTTCACGCTCGGGTGAACCTTCATGGCTTTCCTCTTTACTTGTAGCGGTAGACGATTCGTCCACGGTTGAGGTCATACGGGCTCATCTCCACCACGACCCGGTCCTCGGGGAGGATCCGGATGTAGTGCTGACGCATCTTGCCCGAGATCGTGGCGAGCACCACGTGCTCATTCTCCAGACGCACGCGGAACATCGCATTGGGGAGAGCCTCGGTCACCCGGCCCTCCACCTCGATCACACCTTCTTTTTTACCCATATGCTCCACACCGTTCGCGATCCCTCCGATCCCGTCGACGCCGCCGCTCGGAGCGGGGTCGGCTCGGACGGCGGCCGCGGCGCGCGCACGAGGGCACGTCGCCGCACGGCCGACGCAGAGCGCCGTCATCGTCGGGGCAGACCGGGGAGAATCTGGTTCAGTTTCTGGTCAGACGTCTCTGCATGCTCGACGGGAGAGGACCCGTCGGCGCGCATGAGGGCACAGTCGACCCACAGAGACAACCAGCAGTCAATAGTACCCGAATCCGACGGGCTCGGGCAATTCCCCACCCGCGCCCTCCTCACCGGCGCGGGTAGGGCCGCCGCGAGCCTCGCCCCGGCCGCTCGGAGACCCCGGCGCGGCCGACGGCGCCGCTCAGCCCTGCGGGATCGGCGTCGGCGTCACGCCCAGCGGCTCGAGCTCGGCGGCCCCGCCGTCGTGGGCGGTGAGCACCCAGATGCCGTCGTCGTGGCGGGCCACCGAGTGCTCCCACTGGCTGGCCCGGGCGCCGTCCTCGGTGACCACGGTCCAGTCGTCGTCGAGCACGCGGGTGGCGATCCCGCCGCGGGTGAGCATCGGCTCGATCGCCACGGCCATGCCCGGACGGACCCGCGCGCCGCGGAATCCGGCCGCATAGTTGAACACGTCCGGCGCCATATGCATGGCCGAGCCGATGCCGTGGCCGACGTACTCCTCGAGGATGCCCAGCCGCTCCCCCTCCTGGGAAGCCACGAACGCCTCGATCGCCTCGCCGACCTCGCCGATGTGCTTCGCCTCGGCGAAGGCGGCGACGCCGGCCCACATCGCCCCGCGGGTGATCGCCGAGAGCCGCTCGTCGCCGGCGTCGGCGGTTCCCTGCGCGGAGGAGCCCAGCACCACGGTGCGGGCCGAGTCGGAGTGCCAGCCGGAGATGATGCAGCCGGCGTCGACGGTCAGCACGTCCCCGGAGGCGAGCACCCGCTCCCCCGGGATGCCGTGGACGACCTCGTCGTTGACCGAGGCGCAGATGCTGCCCGGGAAGCCGTAGTAGCCCAGGAAGTTCGGCGTCGCGCCGCGCTCGGCGATGAAGGCGGCGAACACCCGGTCCAGCTGCCCGGTGGTCACCCCGGGGACCGCGGCCGCGACGACGGCGTCCAGCGCGCCGGCCAGCACGGAGCCGGCGGCGTCCATGTGTTGCAGCTGCTCCGGAGTCTTCAGCTCGATGCGCCGGCGCGAAAGCATCCCCATCAGCCCTTCAGCACGTCCATGATGCGGGCGGTGACCTCGTCGATGTCGCCGAGGCCGTCCACACGCCGCAGCAGGCCGCGGGACTCGTACTCGGCGATCATCGGCGCCGTCTCGGTGTCGAAGAGCTCGAGGCGGCGACGGATGGCGTCCTCGTCGGCGTCGTCCTCGCGGCCCTCGATCTCGGCGCGCCTCGTCAGCCGCTGGATCAGCTCCTCGCGGTCGGCGGTGAGCTCCAGGACCACGTCGAGCGAGACGTCGAGACGCTCGAGCATCTCGTCCAGCGCGCTCACCTGGCTCAGGTTGCGCGGATAGCCGTCGAGCAGGAAGCCGGTGGCGGCGTCGTCCCAGGACAGCCGGTCCTCCACCATCCGGTTGGTGACCGAGTCCGGCACCAGCTCGCCGGCGTCGACGTACTGCTGGGCCTCCCGGCCCAGCTCGGTGCCGCCCTTGATGTTGGCGCGGAAGATGTCCCCGGTGGAGATCGCCACGATCCCCAGGGCCTGGCAGATGCGCGTCGACTGGGTGCCCTTGCCCGAGCCGGCCGGTCCGACGATCAGCATACGTGTCATCGCAGAAGTCCTTCGTAGTTTCGCTGTTCCATCTGTGCGTTGATCTGCTTCACCGTGGTCAGCCCCACGCCCACCATGATGAGGATCGAGGTGCCGCCGAACGGGAAGCTCTGGCTCACCCCGAGGAGCACCATCGCGATCATCGGGATCAGCGCGATGAAGCCCAGGTAGAGGGAGCCGGGGAAGGTGATCCGAGAGATCACGTAGCTCAGGTAGCGCTCCGTGGGGCGGCCGGCCCGGACGCTCGGGATGAAGCCGCCGAACTTACGCATGTTCTCGGCGACTTCGTTCGGGTTGAAGGTGATCGTCACGTAGAAGTACGTGAAGAAGATGGTCATCAGGAAGAAGCAGATCATGTACACCGGGTGCGTCCCGCCGGAGAAGTACTGCTGGATGAACTGCATCACCGGGCCGACGTCCTCGCCGGGAGCCGGCTGGTTGAACTGCGCGATGACCGAGGGCAGCGTCAGCACCGAGGAGGCGAAGATGACCGGGATCACGCCGGCCATGTTCACCTTGATCGGGATGTAGGTCGAGGACCCGCCCAACGTGCGGCGGCCGACCTGCCGCTTGGCGTACTGCACCGGCACGCGGCGCTGCGACTGCTCGACGAAGACGACTGCGGCGATGGCCACCAGACCGATGAGCAGCACCAGCGCGAAGATCCGCCAGCCCTGGGTCGACCAGATCTCGCCCATCGCACCGGGGAAGCCGGCGGCGATGGAGACGAAGATGAGGATGGACATGCCGTTGCCGACGCCGCGCTCGGTGATCTGCTCGCCGAGCCACATGATCAGCGCGACGCCGGTCACCAGAGTCAGGATCATCAGCAGGATGACGCCCAGGCTGTCGTCCGGCACGATCGGCAGGTCGCAGCTGAGCAGGGCCCCGGAGCGGGCCATGGTGACGATGGTGGTCGCGTTCAGCGTGCCCAGCGCGATGGTCAGATAGCGGGTGTACTGAGTGAGCTTCGCCTGCCCCTGCGGGCCCTCCCGCTGCAGATTCTCGAAGCGCGGGATGACCACGCGCAGCAGCTGCACGATGATCGCCGCGGTGATGTAGGGCATGATGCCCAGCGCGAAGATCGACACCTGCAGCATCGCCCCGCCGGAGAACATGTTGACGAAGGAATAGGCTCCGCCCTCGGTGTTGCCCAGGGCCAGGCACTGCTGCACAGTCCCGTAGTCCACTCCTGGCGCGGGGATGAAGGCACCGATGCGGTAGATCGCGATGATCCCGATCGTGAACCAGATCTTCCGGCGCAGGTCAGGTGTCCGGAACACCCGGGCGATTGCGCTGAACAAGCGTCCTCCTGTGGGGCTGAAGCAGTCCGTGCGGCGACCGTCGGGCACGCTGGGCGCCGCGGTCCGGCTCCGTCGTGGACGGATTCCGAGCCTGCGGCGCGCCCCGGTGTCTGCCGAGGTGTGCGGTCACACAGACAGCCATACTAACGCCCGTGACGCGGGCGGGATGAATCGTGGCACGGACACGCGTGCCCGCAGATGCACGACGGCCCCCGCCGGACCCTCCGCAGCCCCGCGTCAGCGGGATCTGCGGAGGTCGACGGGGGCCGTCATGTCAGATCGGCGAGAGGACTTCTCAGCCCTGCTCGATCGTGGTGACCGAGCCGCCGGCGGCCTGGATCTTCTCCACGGCCGAGGACGAGAAGGCGTGCGCCGTCACGTTCACGGCCACGGAGATCTCCCCGGAGCCGAGGACCTTCACCGGCCGCCCCTTCTTCGCCACGCCCTGGCCGACGAGGTCGTCGACGGTCACGTCGCCGCCGGACGGGTACAGCTCGCCCAGCTTGGAGAGGTTGACCGGCGAGTACTCGACGCGGAACGGGCTCTTGAAGCCGCGCAGCTTCGGCAGACGCATGTGCAGCGGAAGCTGCCCGCCCTCGAAGCCTGCCGGCACCTGGTAGCGAGCCTTGGTCCCCTTCATGCCACGGCCTGCGGTCTTGCCCTTCGACGCTTCGCCACGACCCACACGCTGGCGGGACTTCTTGGAGCCGGGGGCCGGACGCAGGTCGTGGACCTTGAGGACGTCGGACTCTGCAGCGTTGTTGTCTGCCATCGTCACTTCGCCTCCTCGACGGTCACGAGATGCTTCACGGAGTTCAGCATGCCCACGGTCACGGCGTCGGCGTCGCGGACGACAGTGTGTCCCACGCGCTTCAGGCCCAGCGACCGCACCGTCTCGCGGTGGGCCGGCGTGGCGCCGATGGTGGACTTGGACTGGGTGATCTCCAGCTTCGCGTCGCTGGCGACCACGTTCTTCGCGGTGGTCTGGATGTCGTTCATCCTCATGCACCTGCCTTATCTGCCCGGGCGGCACGGTCCGCCTCCATAGTGCGGAGCATCGGCGCCGGAGCGACCTCGTCGAGCGGCTTGCCGCGGCGGGCGGCCACAGCCTCGGGCTCCTCGAGCTGCTTCAGCGCGTCGATCGTGCCGTGCACGATGTTGATCGAGTTGACCGAGCCCATGGACTTGGTCAGCACGTCGTGGACGCCCGCGCAGTCGAGGACCGCACGCACCGGGCCGCCGGCGATCACACCGGTACCCGGCGAGGCCGGACGCAGGAGCACGACGCCGGCGGCGTCCTCTCCCTTGACCAGGTGCGGGATGGTGGAGCCGACGCGGGGGACGCGGAAGAAGTTCTTCTTCGCCTCCTCGACGCCCTTCTGGATGGCCGCGGGGACCTCCTTGGCCTTGCCGTAGCCGACGCCCACCATGCCGTCGCCGTCGCCGACGACGACCAGCGCGGTGAAGCTGAAGCGACGACCGCCCTTGACCACCTTGGAGACGCGGTTGATGGTGACGACGCGCTCGAGGAACTTGTCCCGGTCGTCGTCCCGGCCGCCGCCGCGGCCGCCGCCGCGACCGCCGCCCTCGCCGCGACCGCGACCGCCGCGGCCACCACGGCCGCCGCGGTCCTCACGGCCGCCCTGGGACGAGCTGTTCTGGTCGGCCTGCTGGGTGTCGCCGCCGCCCTGAGCCTTCTCGGCGGCCTCGACGGAGTTGTCGTTGGTCTCAGTCACAGATGAAACCTTCTCAGTGTTGTCGGTGTTCTCACTCACAGCTGCAGACCACCCTCCCGGGCGCCGTCGGCGACGGCGGCCACGCGACCGTGGTACTTGTTGCCGCCGCGGTCGAAGACCACGGCGTCGATGCCGGCCGCCTGAGCGCGCTCGGCGATGAGCTCGCCGACCTTCTTCGCCTTGGCGGTCTTGTCGCCGTCGAAGCTGCGCAGGTCGGCCTCCATCGTGGTGGCCGAGGCCAGCGTGTGGGACTGCTGGTCGTCGACGACCTGGGCGACCATGTGCCGGGAGGACCGGGTGACCACCAGGCGCGGACGCTCGGCGGTGCCGTCGATCTTCTTGCGCAGGCGGATGTGGCGGCGGCCGCGGGCAGCGGACTTGGACTTGCCCTGGATACCAATAGCCATGGTTTACTTACCTGCCTTTCCGGCCTTGCGGCGAATCTGCTCGCCCTCGTAGCGGACGCCCTTGCCCTGGTACGGGTCGGGACGGCGCAGCTTGCGGATGTTCGCGGCGACCTGTCCGACCTGCTGCTTGTCGATGCCGGAGATCGAGAGCTTGTTCGCGCCCTCCACCTGGAAGGAGATCCCCTCGGGGGCCGCCATCTCGATGGAGTGCGAGTAGCCCAGCGCGAACTCGAGGTCCGAGCCCTTGGCCTGGACGCGGTAGCCGGTCCCGACGATCTCGAGCTTCTTGGTGAAGCCCTCCGTGACGCCGTGGACCATGTTGGCGACCAGCGTCCGGGTCAGGCCGTGCAGCGAGCGGGACTCCCGCTCGTCGTCGGGACGGGTCACCGTGATGGTGTCCTCTTCGAGGGACACCTCGATGCCCTCGGCCAGAGTGCGGGCGAGCTCGCCCTTCGGTCCCTTGACGGTGAGGTCGCGACCCTTCAGGTCGACCTCGACGCCGGCAGGAATGGTGATCGGAAGCTTACCGATGCGTGACATAGTGCTTCGACTCCCTTCGCGTCACCAGACGTAGGCGAGGACTTCCCCGCCGACGCCCTTCTTGGCTGCCTGCCGGTCGGTCAGCAGACCGGAGGAGGTGGACAGGATCGCGATGCCCAGGCCGCCCAGCACGTGCGGGAGGTTCGTGGACTTCGCGTACACCCGGAGACCGGGCTTGGAGATGCGACGCAGGCCGGCGATGGACCGCTCGCGGTCGGGACCGAACTTGAGGTCGATGGCCAGGGTCTTGCCGACCTCGGCCTCCTCCTCGCGCCAGTCGGTGATGTATCCCTCGGCCTTCAGGATGTCGGCCACACGCACCTTCAGCTTGGAGCTGGGCATGGAGACCTCGTCGTGGAAAGCCGAGTTGGCGTTGCGCAGACGCGTGAGCATGTCTGCGACTGGGTCAGTCATTGTCATGAGGGGCGTTCGCCCTTCCCCGCCACGGTTTCCGATCTCCGAAGGAACTCTGGGCCCGCCGCCCGGAGGGGCGGCGACCCGACAGAACCTCTGGTGAAAGGACCTGCGGCGTAGTGCTTACTGGTCGGTCTTGAACGGGAAGCCGAGCGCCTTCAGCAGCGCGCGACCCTCGTCGTCGGTCTTCGCGGAGGTCACGACGGTGATGTCCATGCCGCGCGGGCGGTCGATCTTGTCCTGATCGATCTCGTGGAACACCGACTGCTCGCTCAGTCCGAAGGTGTAGTTGCCGTTGCCGTCGAACTGCCGGTCGCTCAGCCCGCGGAAGTCGCGGATGCGCGGCAGCGCGAAGGTCACCAGACGGTCGAGGAACTCCCACATCCGGTCGCCGCGCAGCGTGGTGTGCGCGCCGATCGGCTGGCCCTCGCGCAGCTTGAACTGCGCGATCGACTTCCGGGCCCGGGTGATCTTCGGCTTCTGGCCGGTGATGTTGGTCAGGTCCGCCACGGCGGCGTCGATGATCTTGGAGTCGCGGGCCGCCTCGCCGACGCCCATGTTCACCACGACCTTCACCAGGCCGGGCACCTCCATGACGTTGCCGTAGGAGAACTGCTCCTGCATCGTGCCGCGGATCTCGTCGCGGTACTTGGTCTTCAGTCGGGGGGTGATCTTCTGCGTCACGCTCTGCACCTCGGTCATCACAGGTCCTTTCCGGAGGCCTTGGCGTAGCGGACCCGCACGGTCTTGGTGCGGCCGTCACGCTCGACGGTCTCCTCCCGGTGGCCGACGCGGGTGGGCTTGCCCGTCTCCGGGTCCACCACGGCCACGTTGGAGATGTGCAGCGGGGCCTCGGACTCCACGATGCCGCCCTCGGTGCTGCCGGCCTGGCCGGCGCGCAGGTGGCGCTTCATCCGGTTGACGCCCTCGACGACGACGCGCTCCTCGCGCGGCCGCACCTCGAGGACCTTGCCCTGCATGCCCTTGTCCTTGCCGGACAGGATCTGGACGAGGTCGTCCTTCTTGATGTTTGCCATGAGTCAGAGCACCTCCGGCGCGAGCGAGACGATCTTCATGAACTTCTTGTCGCGCAGCTCGCGGCCCACGGGGCCGAAGATGCGGGTACCACGCGGGTCCTGGGTCTCACCCTTGAGGATGACGGCAGCGTTCTCGTCGAAGCTGATGTAGGACCCGTCGTGGCGACGGGACTTCTTCCGCGACCGCACGACCACGCCCTTGACGACATCGCCCTTCTTGACGTTGCCGCCGGGGATGGCGTCCTTCACGGTGGCGACGAAGATGTCGCCGATGCCTGCATAGCGGCGTCCGGATCCGCCGAGCACACGGATGACCAAGAGTTCCTTGGCCCCGGTGTTGTCAGCGATCTTCAGCCGCGATTCCTGCTGAATCACTTGTCTACTCCTGTCGTCTCGCCGGTTCTCCCCGCTGGTGCGGCGAGCCTGGCGGAACTTCCGAATGAACCTCCCCCGGCCGCTTACCCACGTGGACTGCGTCGTGCCGGCCGGAACGAGTCCGGCCGCAACGACGCGGCGCCTGATTCACGAGGCCGAGGCGGCATGGATGGGGGACGTGCGCTGTCCTCCGACCCTCCCCGCGATGATCACCGCGGGAGGACTGCGGGGTGGAGGCCCCGCATACAAGGGCGCACAGCCTCAATAGCATACCTGAAAACAGCTCGGGGCCCAACTCAGCAGGTGAGTCGGGCCCCGAGCCGTCATGCTAGGCCGCAGCGTCGAGCGGTGACGCGGTGATGCCGGAGAGTCCGGAGATCACTTCGCCTTCTCGATGATGCGCACCAGGCGCCAGCGCTTGGTCGCCGAGAGCGGACGAGTCTCGGCGAGCTGGACGGTGTCCCCCACGCCGGCCTCCTCGTTCTCATCGTGCGCGGTGAACTTCGAGTGCCGCTTCATCACCTTGCCGTACAGGGAGTGCTTATTGCGGTCCTCGACGGCGACCACGATGGTCTTGTGCATCTTGTCGGACACCACGACGCCGCGCAGGTTCTTGCGGTAGGCGCGCTCGGTGCCCTGTGCCTCGGTGTTGGTTTCGCTCATGATCAGTCCTCAGCCTTCTC
>NZ_WIAX01000001.1 GCF_009467795.1 Nesterenkonia halophila | reverse complement strand
TTCAGTGGACTCTGCCTCAGCACCGACCGACTCGCGAATGCCCAGCTCCCGCTCGCGCAGGACCGTGTAGATCCGGGCGATGTCGCGCTTGACGGCCTTCAGACGGCTGGAGTTCTCCAGCTGACCGGTGGCGGACTGGAAGCGAAGGTTGAACAGCTCCTCCTTGGCGCTGCGCAGCTGCTCGGCGAGGGACGAGTCGTCCATCGCGGAGAGCGTCTCAACCGTCAGATCCTTCGACCCAACTGCCATGGTCACTCACCACTCTCTCGGCTGATCACGCGTGCCTTCATCGGCAGCTTGTGGATTGCCAGACGAAGGGCCTCCTTGGCCACCTCGTCGCTGGCACCGGTCACGGTCAGCTCGAACATCACGCGTCCGGGCTTCACGTTGGCCACCCACCACTCGGGCGAGCCCTTGCCGGAGCCCATGCGGACCTCGGCCGGCTTCTTGGTCAGCGGGTGGTCCGGGTAGATGTTGATCCAGACCTTTCCGCCGCGCTTGATGTGGCGGGTCATGGCGATACGCGCAGACTCGATCTGGCGGTTCGTGACCCAGCCGTGGCCGAGGGCCTGGATGCCGTACTCGCCGAAGGCGAGCTCAGTGCCGCCCTTGGCGTGGCCGCGGCGCTTCGGCTTGTGCGGCTTGCGGTACTTGACTCGACGGGGCATCAGCATCAGCTCTGACCTCCTTCTGCTGCAGACTCGGAAGCAGCCGGCTGGGCTGCGGTCTCAGCGGGGGCCTGCTGGTCACGACTGCGGCCGCCGCGCCGACGACGCTCGCCGCCGCGGCCACCGCCGCCGCCGCGCCCGCCGCCGCGGCCCGAAGGCTGCGCGGCCTGCTGGGCGGCCAGCTCCTTGTCGGTCAGGTCGCCCTTGTAGACCCAGACCTTCACGCCGATGCGGCCGAAGGTGGTCTTGGCCTCGTGCTTGCCGAAGTCGATATTGGCCCGGAGGGTGTGCAGCGGCACGCGGCCCTCGCGGTAGAACTCGTTGCGCGACATCTCCGCACCGCCCAGACGGCCGGAGCACTGGATCCGGATGCCCTTCGCGCCCGACCGCATGGCCGAGGAGATGGACTTCTTCATCGCGCGGCGGAAGGCCACCCGGGCGGCCAGCTGCTCGGCGACGCCCTGGGCGATCAGCTGCGCATCGGTCTCGGGGTTCTTGACCTCGAGGATGTTCAGCTGGATCTGCTTGGCGGTCAGCTTCTCCAGCTGACCGCGGATCCGGTCCGCCTCGGCGCCGCGGCGGCCGATGACGATGCCCGGACGGGCGGTGTGGATGTCGACCCGGACGCGGTCGCGGGTGCGCTCGATCTCGACCTTGGAGATGCCGGCGCGCTCCACGCTCTTCGCCAGCAGCTCGCGGATCTGGACGTCTTCCTTCACGAAGTCCTTGTAGCGCTGACCCGCGGCGTTGGAGTCGGCGTACCAGTGGGAGACGTGGTCCGTCGTGACGCCCAGACGGAAACCATTGGGGTTGATCTTGTTACCCACTACTGATCCCCACCTTTCTCGTCCGCACCGACCACGACGGTCACGTGGCTGGTGCGCTTGTTGATGCGGTAGGCCCGACCCTGGGCGCGCGGGCGGAACCGCTTCATGGTCGGACCCTCGTCGACCCGGGCCTCGGTCACGACGTAGTCGTCCTCGTTGAACGCGACGCCGGCCTGGTCGGCGTGCTGGCGAGCGTTCGCCATCGCCGAGGCCAGAACCTTGTAGACCGGCTCGGAGGCTCCCTGCGGGGCGAACTGCAGGATCGCCAGCGCCTCGTTGGCCTGCTTGCCGCGGACAAGGTCGACGACGCGCCGGGCCTTCATAGGCGACACACGCAGATAGCGCGCAATTGCCTTGGCTTCCATTGCTTTCCTTCTCTCGTCTCTGGATCGAAGAGGCAGCGTGCTCATCCCCTCGGGGATCAGCGGCGCTTGCCCTTCTTGTCGTCCTTCACATGGCCGCGGAACGTGCGCGTCGTAGCGAACTCGCCGAGCTTGTGCCCGACCATCGACTCGGTGATGAACACCGGGATGTGCTTCCGGCCGTCGTGCACGGCGATGGTGTGGCCGAGCATGTCCGGGACGATCATCGAACGGCGGGACCAGGTCTTGATGACATTCTTGGTGCCCTTTTCGTTCTCAGCCTGCACCTTCAGGTACAGGTGCTGATCAACGAAGGGGCCCTTCTTCAAGCTGCGTGGCATGGCTCCAGGCTCCTATCGCTTGTTCTTCTTGGTACGACGGCGACGCACGATGAGCTTGTCGCTCTCCTTCTTCGGGCGCCGCGTGCGACCCTCGGGCATGCCGTTCGGGTTGACCGGGTGGCGGCCGCCGGAGGACTTGCCCTCGCCACCGCCGTGCGGGTGGTCGATCGGGTTCATCACGACGCCGCGGACGGTCGGACGGACGCCCTTCCAGCGACTGCGGCCGGCCTTGCCCCAGTTGATGTTGGACTGCTCGGCGTTGCCCACCTGGCCGACGGTGGCGCGGCAGCGCACGTCGACGTTGCGGACCTCGCCGGAGGGCAGCTTCAGCTGGGCGTGCTTGCCCTCGCGGGCCACCAGCTGGATGGAGGCGCCGGCCGAGCGGCCGAGCTTGGCCCCGCCGCCCGGACGCAGCTCCACGCCGTGCACGACGGTGCCCAGCGGGATGTTGCGCAGCGGCAGGTTGTTGCCCGGCTTGATGTCGGCGTTCGGGCCCGACTCGACGGCCGCGCCCTGGGCCAGCCGGCCCGGAGCCAGGATGTAGCGCTTCTCGCCGTCGGCGAAGTGCAGCAGCGCGATGCGGGCGGTGCGGTTCGGGTCGTACTCGATGTGAGCGACCTTCGCCGGCACGCCGTCCTTGTCCGACCGACGGAAGTCGATCAGCCGGTACTGGCGCTTGTGTCCGCCGCCCTTGTGGCGAGTGGTGATCTTGCCCGAGCTGTTGCGTCCGCCGGTCTTGCTCAGCGGGCGCAGCAGGGACTTCTCCGGGGTGTCCCGGGTGATCTCTGCGAAGTCGGCCACCGACGAGCCACGCTGGCCCGGGGTGGACGGCTTGAGGTTACGGATAGCCATGTTCTTCTTCCTCGATTAAGTGGTCTCCGCCTGCCCTGGTCAGGACAGCGGACCTCCGAAGATGTCAATGTTGCCCTCGCGGAGGCTCACCACGGCACGCTTGGTGTCGTTGCGCGAGCCCCAGCCGAAGCGAGTGCGCTTCCGCTTGCCCGGGCGGTTGTTGGTGTTCACCTTGTCGACGGTGACGCCGAAGATCTTCTCCACGGCGTACTTGATCTCCGACTTGGTGGCCTTCACCTCGACGAGGAAGGTGTACTTGCCCTCGTCGATCAGGCCGTAGGACTTCTCCGAGACGACCGGCGCGATGATGACGTCGCGCGGATCCTTGACGGTCGGGACGCTCACTTGGCCTCCTCCTTGTTCGCACCCTGGGCGTGGGCCAGGAACGCGTCGTAGCCGGCCTGGGTGAACACCAGGTCGTCGGAGACGACGACGTCGTAGGTGTTCAGCTGGTCGGCGTACAGCGTGTGGACGGACGGCAGGTTGCGGGTCGACAGCGCGGCGGCGTCGTCGCTGCGGTCGATCACGACCAGCCAGTTGCGGTTGCGGCCGCCCAGACCCTCCAGGGCCTGCTTCGCAGCCTTGGTGGAGGTGGACCCCACCAGGGCGTCGACCACGTGGACGCGGCCGGCGCGAGCACGGTCGGAGAGGACCCCGCGCAGCGCGGCGGCCTTCATCTTCTTCGGGACCTTCTTGCTGTAGTCCCGCGGGGTCGGGCCGTGCACGACGCCGCCGCCGATCATGTGCGGGGCGATCATCGAACCCTGGCGCGCCCGACCGGTGCCCTTCTGCCGGAACGGCTTGGTGCCGGTGCCGGAGACCTCGGAGCGGGTCTTCACCTTGTGGGTGCCCTGGCGAGCTGCGGCCTGCTGCGCGACGACGACCTGATGGATCAGTGCGACGTTGGTCTTGGCGTCGAAGACCTCGGCGGGGAGATCGACGGAAACCTTGTTGGCCATGAGGATCATGCTCCCTTCACTGCAGTGCGGACCAGGACGACCTGGCCGCGAGCACCGGGGACGGCGCCCTTGATGAGCAGCAGGTTCTTCTCGGCGTCCACGGCGTGGACGGTGAGGTTGTGCGTGGTGTGGCGGTTGTTGCCCATCCGGCCGGCCATGCGCACGCCCTTGAACACGCGGCCCGGAGTCGCGGCGCCGCCGATGGCGCCGGGCTTCCGGTGGTTCTTGTGCTGACCGTGGGAGGCGCCGACGCCGCCGAAGCCGTGACGCTTCATGACGCCTGCGAAGCCCTTGCCCTTGGTGCGGCCGACGACGTCGACCTTCTGGCCGGTCTCGAAGGATCCGACGGAGAGATCCTGGCCGGCCTCGTACTCGGAGGCGTCGCCGGTGCGGATCTCGACGAGGTGACGGCGCGGCGTCACGCCGGCCTTCTCGAAGTGACCGGCCAGCGGCTTGGTCACCTTGCGCGGATCGATCTGGCCGTAGCCGATCTGGACGGCCGAGTAGCCGTCGTTCTCCGCAGTGCGGATCTGGGTGATGACATTGGATTCGGCCTGGACGACAGTGACCGGCACGAGGTTGTTGTCCTCGTCCCAGACCTGGGTCATGCCGAGCTTCGTGCCCAGCAGTCCCTTGACGTTCAGTTCGACGCGGGAAATGTTGGTCATAGTTCTCTCAGCACCTCCCTGCTTCAGAGCTTGATCTCGATATTGACGTCTGCAGGCAGGTCGAGACGCATCAACGAGTCGACCGCCTTGGGGGTCGGGTCGACGATGTCGATGAGGCGCTTATGAGTGCGCATCTCGAAGTGCTCGCGGCTGTCCTTGTACTTGTGCGGCGACCGGATGACGGCGTACACGTTCTTCTCGGTCGGCAGCGGCACCGGGCCGACGACCGTCGCGCCGGCGCGCGTCACGGTGTCGACGATCTTCCGAGCCGAGCTGTCGATGACCTCGTGGTCGTACGACTTCAGCCGGATGCGGATTTTCTGTCCCGCCATGGCATCTGCCTCTTTCTGGTCACTGCTTCGTCATGTGGTCTCTCACAGCCCGCAGCGGCCCGACGCGCGCGTCGGCGAGAAGGCCTGGCCATGCGCCGGACAGGGACGTCCCGCGGCACTCCCCTTCTGCAGTTGCGGACTGCGCGCCGCCTCCCCTCGAGGAGGTGACGCACATCCCGATCAGGCCGAACCGCATCCGTCGCGCTCTCCGCGCTCCGCCACGGCTGCTCGCCCTGTCGGATATCCGACCCCCGCGGTCGGGCGTGTCGCTTTGATGAGCAGAACATCTGCGCACAGCGAGACACACCACGAGAGTCGGTCTCGATCTCGAATGGCCTTTCGCCCACTGCAGCGCGCCCGAGAATGGGCACGCCGGGACGTGATCGTCCGTGAGCAACTTGTCCATCCTGACAGATGCCCCCACGGATTGCAAACTGCTCGACGGGCGGCCGGCCCCGGCCGGACAGCACGAGAGCCCCCGGCGTCGCAGGGACGTCGGGGGCTCTCGTCGACTCCGGGGAGTTATCCGACCTCGCCCATCAGAGGCGGGCCGGGGCCTTCCCCGAGATCAGCAGATCCGAAGGCTCACTTCAGGACCTTGGTCACACGGCCGGAGCCCACGGTGCGGCCACCCTCGCGGATGGCGAAGCCGAGGCCCTCCTCCATGGCGATCTCCTGGATGAGCTCGACGGTCATCTCGGTGTTGTCGCCCGGCATGACCATCTCGGTGCCCTCCGGCAGCTCGATGACGCCGGTGACGTCGGTGGTCCGGAAGTAGAACTGCGGACGGTAGTTGGTGTAGAAGGGGTTGTGACGGCCGCCCTCGTCCTTGGACAGGATGTAGACGTTCGCCTCGAAGTTGGTGTGCGGGGTGATCGAGCCCGGGGCGGCCACGACCTGGCCGCGCTCGACGTCGTCACGCTTCACGCCGCGCAGCAGCAGACCGCAGTTCTCGCCGGCCCAGGCCTCGTCGAGCTGCTTGTGGAACATCTCGATGCCCGTGACCGTGGTCTTCTGCTTCGGGCGGATGCCGAGGATCTCGATCTCGGAGCTGATCTTCAGCGTGCCGCGCTCGGCGCGGCCGGTCACGACCGTGCCGCGGCCGGTGATCGTGAAGACGTCCTCGATCGGCATCAGGAACGGCTTGTCCTTGTCGCGCTCCGGCTCCGGGATGTACTCGTCGACCTGCTCCATGAGGTCCTCGACGGTCTTGACCCACTCGGCGTCGCCCTCGAGGGCCTTCAGCGCCGAGGTGCGGATGATCGGGGTGTCGTCGCCGTCGAAGTCCTGCTCGGACAGCAGCTCGCGGACCTCCATCTCGACCAGGTCCAGCAGCTCGGCGTCCTCGACCATGTCGGCCTTGTTGAGGGCGACGATCAGCGCCGGGACGCCGACCTGGCGGGCCAGGAGGACGTGCTCACGGGTCTGGGCCATCGGGCCGTCGGTGGCGGCGACCACGAGGATGGAGCCGTCCATCTGGGCGGCACCGGTGATCATGTTCTTCACGTAGTCAGCGTGGCCCGGAGCGTCGACGTGCGCGTAGTGGCGCTTCTCCGTCTGGTACTCCACGTGGGACACGTTGATGGTGATGCCGCGCTCGCGCTCCTCGGGAGCGTTGTCGATGCCGGCGAAGTCCTTCGCGTCGTTCAGCTCCGGGTACTTGTCGGCGAGCACCTTGGAGATGGCGGCGGTCAGGGTCGTCTTACCATGGTCGACGTGACCGATGGTGCCGATGTTCAGGTGCGGCTTGCTCCGCTCGAACTTTGCCTTGGCCACAGGTTCCTCCTAAGAACGTGTTCAGTCAGAAGACGTGCTATCAGCCGCACTGGTGCAAGGCTGAAACTCTCGCAAGTCTACTGGGGCGCATGGTATTCAGTGAAATTTCCGGAGACCTCACGGGCCGGTCGCGCCTGCCCCGTCAGGCGGCTGATCGGCGGGGACCGCTCCGGATCCGGCCCCGCCGGGAGCCCGCTCCCCCGCCCGCCGGACGGCCGACGGGGGAACGGGGCCTCGTGCTGCGCCGAGGACGATCGGTCAGACCGTCACTCGCCGCGGTTCTTCTCGATGATCTCCTCGGCCACGGCCTTCGGGACCTCGGCGTAGGCCTCGAAGGTCATGGTGAAGACGGCCCGGCCCTGAGTGCGCGAGCGGAGCTCGCCGATGTAGCCGAACATCTCCGACAGCGGGACCGTGGCCTGGATGACCTTCACGCCCGCGGCGTCGTCCATCTGGCCGATCTGGCCGCGCCGAGAGTTCAGGTCGCCGATGACGTCGCCCATGTACTCCTCGGGAGTGCGGACCTCGACGGCCATCGTCGGCTCGAGCAGCACCGGCTTCGCGCGGGTGACGCCCTCCTTGAAGGCCTGGGAGCCGGCAATCTTGAACGCCATCTCCGAAGAGTCGACGTCGTGGTACTGGCCGTCGTTCAGCGTGGCCTTCACACCGACCATCGGGTAGCCCGCGAGCACGCCCAGGCCCATCGCGTCCTGGATGCCGGCGTCGACCGACGGGATGTACTCGCGCGGGATGCGACCACCGGTCACGGCGTTGACGAACTCGTACATCTCGCCGTCGGAGGTGTCCAGCGGCTCGAAGTCGAGGATGACCTTGGCGAACTGGCCGGAGCCGCCGGTCTGCTTCTTGTGGGTGTACTCCACACCCTCGGCCTTCTTGCGGATGGTCTCGCGGTAGGCCACCTGCGGCTTGCCGACGTTGGCCTCGACCTTGAACTCGCGCTTCATGCGGTCGACCAGCACGTCGAGCTGGAGCTCGCCCATGCCGCCGATCTCGGTCTGGCCGGTGTCCTCGTTGCGGTTCACCGTGAAGGTCGGGTCCTCGGCCGCCAGCTTCTGGATGGCCGTGGAGAGCTTCTCCTGGTCATTCTTCGACTTCGGCTCGATGGCCAGCGTGATGACCGGCTCCGGGAAGGACATCGACTCGAGCACGATCGGCTCGCCCGGGTCCGCCAGCGTGTCGCCGGTGGTGGTGTCCTTCAGGCCCACCACGGCGTAGATGTTGCCCGCGGTGACCTCCTCGACCGGGTTCTCCTTGTTGGAGTGCATCTGGAACAGCTTGCCGATGCGCTCCTTCTTGCCGCGGGTGGTGTTGACCACCTGCGCGCCGTTGGTCAGCCGGCCGGAGTACACGCGGATGTAGGTCAGCTGGCCGAAGAACGGGTGCGCGGCGACCTTGAAGGCCAGCGCGGAGAACGGCTCGTCCTTGCTGGGCTTGCGGGTCAGGACCTTGTCCTCGTCGTTCGGCGCGTGGCCCTCCATCGCCGAGATGTCCAGCGGGCTCGGCAGGTAGTCGACGACGGCGTCCAGCATCGGCTGCACGCCGCGGTTCTTGAAGGCCGAGCCGCAGAAGACCGGGTAGGCTTCGCCGCCGACGGTGAGCTTGCGGATGCCCTTGGTGAGCTCCTCGAGGGTGAGCTCCTCACCGGCGAAGTACTTCTCCATGAGGTCCTCGTCGGCCTCGGCGACCGACTCGACGAGCTCGTCGCGGTACTGCTGGGCCCGCTCCTTGAGCTCCTCCGGGATCTCCCGGGTCTCGTACTCGGCGCCCAGGGTCACGTCACCCTTGGCGTCGCCGGGCCACACCAGCGCCTTCATGTGGACCAGGTCCACCACGCCGACGAAGTCGGACTCGGAGCCGATCGGCAGCTGCATCACCAGCGGCTTGGCGCCCAGGCGGGACTTGATGGTGTCGACGGTGAAGTAGAAGTCGGCACCGAGCTTGTCCATCTTGTTGACGAAGCAGATGCGCGGCACGTTGTACTTGTCGGCCTGGCGCCACACCGTCTCCGACTGCGGCTCCACACCCTCCTTGGCGTCGAACACCGCCACCGCGCCGTCGAGCACGCGCAGCGCACGCTCCACCTCGACGGTGAAGTCGACGTGGCCCGGGGTGTCGATGATGTTGATCTGGTTGTTCTCCCAGAAGCAGGTCACCGCGGCGGACGTGATCGTGATGCCGCGCTCCTTCTCCTGAGACATCCAGTCCGTCGTGGACGCACCGTCGTGGGTCTCCCCCAGCTTGTGGTTGAGGCCCGTGTAGAACAGCACACGTTCGGTCGTGGTGGTCTTACCGGCATCGATGTGCGCCATGATGCCGATGTTGCGGACCTTCTTCAGGTCACTGAGCACGTCTTGTGCCACGGTTGATCCCCTTGTCCTCTCAGGTCTCTCGATGGATGCTGCCGGTGAAGCGGTGACCCGCCGCCGACAAGCCTACGCGGCGCGGATGCGGGCGAGAAGCCTCCCGTCGGAGGTCGCCGCGGCGCCGCGCGGGCCGTCGATCACCAGCGGTAGTGGGCGAAGGCCTTGTTGGACTCGGCCATCTTGTGGGTGTCCTCACGGCGCTTGACCGCGGCACCCAGGCCGTTGGAGGCGTCCAGGATCTCGTTCATCAGCCGGTCGGTCATCGTCTTCTCACGACGGTCCTTGGAGTAGCCGACCAGCCAGCGCAGCGCCAGGGCGGTCGCACGGCCGGCCTTGACCTCGACGGGCACCTGGTAGGTGGCGCCGCCGACGCGGCGGGAGCGGACCTCGAGGGCCGGACGAATGTTGTCCATGGCCTTCTTCAGCACGGTGACGGCGTCCTCGCCGGTCTTGGTCGCGACGCCGGAGAGGGCGCCGTAGACGATCCGCTCGGCGGTGGACTTCTTGCCGTCGGTCAGCACCTTGTTGATCAGCTGCGTGACCAGCGGGGAGCCGTGGACGGGGTCCTGAGTGATGGGGCGCTTCGGCGCCGGTCCCTTGCGCGGCATTACTTCTTCTCCTTCTTCGCACCGTAGCGGCTGCGGGCCTGGCCTCGGCCCTTGACGCCCTGGGTGTCGAGGGCGCCGCGGACGATCTTGTACCGGACGCCGGGGAGGTCCTTCACCCGGCCGCCGCGCACGAGCACGATCGAGTGCTCCTGCAGGTTGTGCCCCTCGCCGGGGATGTAGGCGGAGACCTCCACGCCGCCGTTCAGCCGCACACGGGCGACCTTGCGGAGGGCGGAGTTCGGCTTCTTGGGCGTCGTGGTGTACACGCGGGTGCAGACACCGCGACGCATCGGGCTGCCCTGCAGCGCAGGGGTGGTGTTCTTGGTCGGCTTGGGGGCGCGCCCCTTGCGGACCAGCTGCTGAATAGTAGGCACTATGCGCTCTCCATACGTGGTTTCGGGCGTGACGGACCACGGCGGGCCGCCGTCCGGTCAGGCTGAGGGATGCTCACCATCCCGCGGGCGATCAGTTCTTCGCACAGTCCGCGGGAGGAGCCCCTGGGCGTGCAAAAATGTGGCATTCGTCGCGCAACGACCCCGCGACCCGGACCGAGTCCCTCTGCCACACAGAAACAATCGAGTCAACGATAGCAGGAGCCGCAGCGTTCCGCCCAATCCCCGGCATCCGACACGTCGCCTGCGCCCCGTCGGCGGGTCCGCGGACACGGCCGGGGCCCGGGGCGAGCAGGACGCTCGCCCCGGGCCCCGGCCGGGTCACGGGGTCGCCCCCGCGGTGCGACGACCGGTCAGCGGAAGTCGACCTCGGTGTTGTAGTCGTCCAGCGGGATGGCGTGGAACTCGCCCTCGCCCTCCGCGCCGGCGTAGTCGAAGCTCGTGCTGTAGAGGCTCGGGCCGCTGAACAGGCTGGCCTTGGCCTCCTCGGTGGGCTCGACCGTCGACTGGGTGTAGCGGTCCAGGCCGGTGCCGGCCGGGATCAGCTTGCCGATGATCACGTTCTCCTTCAGGCCCAGCAGCGGGTCGGACTTGCCCTCCATCGCCGCCTGGGTCAGCACCCGGGTGGTCTCCTGGAAGGAGGCCGCCGAGAGCCAGGAGTCGGTGGCCAGCGAGGCCTTGGTGATGCCCATCAGCTCGTCACGGCCCGACGCCGGCTGGTTGCCGACGGCCACGGCCTTCCGGTTCTCCGCGATGAAGCGGAACCGGTCGGTGAGCTCGCCGGGCAGCAGGGCGGTCCCGCCGGAGTCGATGACGGTGATCCGGCGCAGCATCTGCCGGACGATGACCTCCACGTGCTTGTCGTGGATGCCCACGCCCTGGGACTGGTAGACGTCCTGGACTTCGGAGACCAGGAACTTCTGCGCCGCCCGGGGTCCGAGCACGCGGAGCACCTGCTTCGGATCCACCGCACCGCCGACCAGCTGGGTGCCGACCTCGACGTGCTCGCCGTCGGAGACGAGCAGACGCGACCGGCGCAGCACCGGGTAGGCCTGCTCCTCCGAGCCGTCGTCGGGGGTCAGCACCAGGCGCAGCTGCTTGTCCGAGTCCTCCAGCCGCACACGGCCCGAGGATTCGGCGATCGGGGCCACACCCTTCGGGGTGCGGGCCTCGAAGAGCTCCTGGATTCGCGGCAGACCCTGCGTGATGTCGTCCGCCGAGGCGATGCCGCCGGTGTGGAACGTCCGCATGGTCAGCTGCGTGCCGGGCTCGCCGATGGACTGGGCGGCGATGATGCCGACGGCCTCGCCGATGTCCACCGTCTTGCCGGTGGCCAGTGAGCGGCCGTAGCACTGCGAGCAGGTGCCCACCGCCGACTCGCAGGTCAGCACCGAGCGGATCTTGACCTCGGTGATGCCGGCCTCGAAGAGCCGCTGGATGAGCACGTCGCCGACGTCGGAGCTGGCCGCGGCCAGCACGGTGCCCTCGGCGTCGACGACGTCGACGGCCAGCGTGCGGGCGTAGGCGGAGTTCTCCACGGCCTCGTGCATCCGCAGCTCGCCGTTCTCGTCGGCGACCGCGATCGGCACCGTCAGCCCGCGCGAGGTGCCGCAGTCGGCCTCGCGGACGATGACGTCCTGTGAGACGTCGACCAGACGACGCGTCAGGTAGCCGGAGTTCGCGGTCTTCAGCGCGGTGTCGGCCAGACCCTTGCGGGCGCCGTGGGTCGCGATGAAGTACTCCAGGACCGACAGGCCCTCCCGGTAGGAGGACTTGATCGGACGCGGGATGATCTCACCCTTCGGGTTGGTCACCAGACCGCGGATGCCGGCGATCTGCCGGACCTGCAGCCAGTTGCCTCGCGCCCCGGAGGTCACCATGCGGTTGATGGTGTTCAGCCGGTCCATGCCGTCCTTCATCGCCCCGGCGACCTCCTCGGTCGCCTTGGACCAGATCTCGGCGAGCTCGGCGTGACGCTCGTCGTCGCCGATCAGACCCATGTCGAACTGCGACTGGACCTTCGTGGCCTGATCCTCGTAGGCGTCCATCAGGCCCTGCTTGTCCATGTCGGAGGTGATGTCCGAGATGGCCACGGTGACGCCCGAACGCGTCGACCAGTAGAAGCCGGCGTCCTTCAGGTTGTCCAGGGTCTGGGCGGTGGCCACCGTGGGGTACCGCTCGGCGAGGTCGTTGATCAGCGAGGACAGCTGGCCCTTGTCGGCCACCGAGTCCTGCCACGGGTAGTCCGCCGGCAGCAGCTCGTTGAACTTGACCTTGCCCAGCGTGGTATCGATCGTGGCCGGCTCGCCCTCGGTCCAGCCCTCCGGCGCGGAGACCGCCTCGGAAGGCACGAAGCCCTCGACGCGGATCTTGGCCGGAGCGTTGAGGTGCAGCTCGTTCAGGTCGAAGGCCATCTGGGCCTCGCCGACGGAGGCGAAGGCGCGGCCGGCGCCGACCTCGTCCTCACGGACGGTGGTCAGGTGGTGCAGACCGATGATCATGTCCTGCGAGGGCAGGGCCACCGGACGGCCGTCCGAGGGCTTCAGGATGTTGTTCGAGGACAGCATCAGGACCCGCGCCTCAGCCTGAGCCTCGGGGCTCAGCGGCAGGTGCACCGCCATCTGGTCGCCGTCGAAGTCGGCGTTGAAGGCGGAGCAGACCAGCGGGTGCAGCTGCAGCGCCTTGCCTTCGACCAGCTTCGGCTCGAAGCCCTGGATGCCCAGGCGGTGGAGCGTGGGCGCACGGTTCAGCAGGACCGGGTGCTCGACGATGATCTCCTCGAGCACGTCCCAGACCTGGGAGCGCTGGCGCTCCACCATCCGCTTGGCCGACTTGATGTTCTGCGCGTGGTTGAGATCCACCAGCCGCTTCATCACGAAGGGCTTGAACAGCTCCAGCGCCATCTGCTTCGGCAGACCGCACTCGTGCAGCTGCAGCTGCGGGCCGACGACGATGACCGAACGGCCCGAGTAGTCGACGCGCTTGCCCAGCAGGTTCTGCCGGAAGCGGCCCTGCTTGCCCTTGAGCATGTCGGACAGCGACTTCAGCGGACGGTTGCCCGGCCCGGTGACCGGACGACCGCGGCGACCGTTGTCGAACAGCGAGTCGACGGCCTCCTGCAGCATCCGCTTCTCGTTGTTGACGATGATCTCCGGGGCGCCCAGGTCCAGCAGACGCTTCAGCCGGTTGTTGCGGTTGATCACGCGCCGGTACAGGTCATTCAGGTCGGAGGTCGCGAAGCGGCCGCCGTCGAGCTGGACCATCGGACGGATCTCCGGCGGGATCACCGGGACGGCGTCGATGACCATGCCCTGCGGCGAGGTGCCGGTGGCCAGGAAGGCGTTGAGCACCTTCAGGCGCTTCAGCGCACGGGTCTTCCGCTGGCCCTTGCCGGTGGCGATGATCTCGCGCAGCCGCTCGGCCTCGGCGTCCATGTCGAAGGTCTCCAGGCGCTTCTGGATGGACTCGGCGCCCATGTAGCCCTCGAAGTACTGGCCGTAGCGGGCGCGCAGCTCGCGGAAGAGCGCCTCGTCGCCCTCGAGGTCGGAGACTTTGAGGTTCTTGAACCGCTCCCAGACCTGCTCGAGCTGCTCGATCTCGCCGTCGGCGCGCTTGCGGATCTGCGCCATCTGCTTGTCGGCAGTCTCGCGGGCCTTCTTCTTCTCCGCGGCCTTCGCCCCCTCGGACTCCAGACGCTCCAGGTCGTCCTCGAGGTCCTTGGCGACGGCGGCGATGTCGGAGTCCCGCTGGTCGGCCAGGTGCTTGATCTCCTGGTCGTACTCGGCCTGCAGGTTCTGCAGGTCGTCGTGGCGGCGGTCCTCGTCGACCCAGGTGATCATGTAGGCGGCGAAGTAGATGACCTTCTCGAGGTCCTTCGGGGCGAGGTCCAGCAGGTAGCCCAGCCGGGAGGGCACGCCCTTGAAGTACCAGATGTGGGTCACCGGGGCGGCGAGCTGGATGTGGCCCATCCGCTCGCGGCGGACCTTGGCACGGGTCACCTCGACGCCGCAGCGCTCGCAGATGATGCCCTTGAAGCGCACGCGCTTGTACTTGCCGCAGTAGCACTCCCAGTCGCGGGAGGGGCCGAAGATCTTCTCGCAGAAGAGCCCGTCCTTCTCCGGCTTCAGAGTGCGGTAGTTGATGGTCTCAGGCTTCTTGACCTCGCCGTGCGACCAGCTGCGGATGTCGTCTCCGGTGGCCAGCCCGATGCGCATGGTGCCGAATGAGGATTCAGTGGACATAGTCCGGTGTCTCTCTTTTCTCTCTCAAGATTCGTGACGTCTGGCGATGCATGCGTAGTCCGTCGACCTCCCCGCGTCGGCTCGCCGAGCCGACGCGGGGCGGCGAGGGACTCAGACCTCTTCGACCGAGTTCGGCTCCGCGCGGGACAGGTCGATGCCCAGCTCCTCTGCGGCGCTGAACCCGGACTCCTCCGCGTCACGCATCTCGATCGCGCTGCCGTCCGAGGAGAGGACCTCCACATTCAGGCAGAGCGACTGCATCTCCTTGATGAGGACCTTGAACGACTCCGGAACGCCGGGCTCCGGGATGTTCTCGCCCTTCACGATGGCCTCGTACACCTGCACTCGACCGTGGATGTCGTCCGACTTGATGGTCAGCAGCTCCTGCAGCGTGTAGGCCGAGCCGTACGCCTCCAGGGCCCAGACCTCCATCTCGCCGAAGCGCTGACCGCCGAACTGCGCCTTACCACCGAGCGGCTGCTGGGTGATCATCGAGTACGGTCCGGTGGAGCGGGCGTGGATCTTGTCGTCCACCAGGTGGTGCAGCTTCAGGATGTACATGTAGCCGACCGAGACGCCGTCCGGGAACGGCTCGCCGGAGCGGCCGTCGTACAGCTTGGCCTTGCCGTCGCCGCCGACGAGACGCTCGCCGTCGCGGGTCGGGTTGGTGGACTCCAGCACACCGGTGAGCTCGTCGGGCTCGGCGCCGTCGAACACCGGGGTCGCGACCTTGGTCGGGCCGGTCTCGCGCGGCAGGTTCGGCAGCTTCTGGACCCACTCGGGCTCGCCCTCGATCTTCCAGCCCTGCTTGGCCGCCCAGCCCAGGTGCAGCTCCATGACCTGGCCGATGTTCATGCGCCCGGGGACGCCCATCGGGTTGAGCACGACGTCGACCGGGGTGCCGTCGGCCATGAAGGGCATGTCCTCGACCGGCAGGACCCTCGAGATCACGCCCTTGTTGCCGTGGCGGCCGGCGAGCTTGTCGCCGTCGGTGATCTTGCGCTTCTGGGCCACGTAGACGCGGACCAGCTGGTTCACGCCCGGAGGCAGCTCGTCGCCGTTCTCGGCGTCGAAGATGCGCACGCCGATCACGGTGCCGGACTCGCCGTGCGGCACCTTCAGCGAGGTGTCGCGGACTTCGCGGGACTTCTCGCCGAAGATCGCGCGCAGCAGGCGCTCCTCCGGAGTCAGCTCGGTCTCTCCCTTCGGCGTGACGCGGCCGACGAGGATGTCGCCGGCCTCGACCTCGGCGCCGATGTGGATGATGCCGCGCTCATCGAGCTGGGAGAGCATCTCGTCGGAGACGTTCGGGATGTCCCGGGTGACCTCCTCGGCGCCCAGCTTGGTGTCGCGGGCGTCGACCTCATGCTCCTCGACGTGGATCGAGGTCATCACGTCGTCCTGCACCAGACGCTGGGAGAGGATGATCGCGTCCTCGAAGTTATGACCCTCCCAGGACATGAACGCCACCAGGAGGTTCTTGCCGATCGCCAGCTCGCCGGCCTCGGTGGAGGGACCGTCGGCGATGATCGACTGGCGCTCGACCCGCTGGCCCTCGGCGACCCGGACCCGCTGGTTGTACGCGTTGCCCTGGTTCGAGCGCTCGAACTTCATGATCGGGTAGTTGGTCGTGGTCCCGTCGTCGTTCATCACGGTGACCAGGTCGGCGGCGACCTTGGTGACCACGCCCGGCCGCTCGGCGGTGACCGAGTCGCCGGCGTCGACTGCGGCGTACTTCTCCATACCGGTGCCGACCAGCGGGGACTCCGACTCGAGCATCGGCACGGCCTGGCGCTGCATGTTCGCGCCCATCAGCGCGCGGTTGGCGTCGTCGTGCTCGAGGAACGGGATCATCGCGGTCGCGACGGAGACCATCTGCCGCGGCGAGACGTCCATGTAGTCGATGTCGTCGGCCGTGACCACCACCGGCTCGCCCTCGCCGCCGCGCTGACGGCAGAGCACGTGCTCCTCGGTGAACGAGCCGTCCTCGTTCAGCGGCGCGTTGGCCTGGGCGATCTGCGCGGCCAGCTCGTCGTCGGCGGTCAGGTAGTCGACCTGGTCGGTGACCTTGCCGTCGACGACCTTGCGGTACGGCGTCTCGATGAAGCCGAAGCTGTTGATCCGGCCGTAGGTCGCCAGCGAGCCGATCAGACCGATGTTCGGACCCTCGGGGGTCTCGATCGGGCACATGCGGCCGTAGTGCGAGGGGTGGACGTCGCGGACCTCCATGCCGGCGCGGTCGCGGGACAGACCGCCCGGACCCAGCGCGGAGAGACGCCGCTTATGCGTCAGTCCGGCCAGCGGGTTGTTCTGGTCCATGAACTGCGACAGCTGCGAGGTGCCGAAGAACTCCTTGATGGAGGCCACGACCGGCCGGATGTTGATCAGCGTCTGCGGTGTGATCGCCTCGACGTCCTGGGTGGTCATCCGCTCGCGGACGACGCGCTCCATGCGGGAGAGGCCGGTGCGGATCTGGTTCTCGATCAGCTCGCCGACCGCCCGGATGCGCCGGTTGCCGAAGTGGTCGATGTCGTCGACGGACACCGGAACCTCGATCTCCTCGCCGTCCGCGACGCCCTTGAGCGTCTCGCGGCCGGCGTGCAGCGCGCAGAGGTAGTGGATCATCGCGACGATGTCCTCCTCGGTGAGCACCGAGGAGTCCGCGTCGGTGAAGTCCTTGTCCACGCCCAGCTTGCGGTTGAGCTTGTAGCGGCCCACCTTCGCCAGGTCGTAGCGCTTCGGGGTGAAGTACAGCCCCTTGAGCAGGCCCTCGGCGGCCTCGACCGTCGGCGGCTCGCCCGGACGCAGCTTCCGGTAGATGTCCAGCAGCGCCTCGTCCTGGGTCTCGAAGGTGTCCTTCTCCAGGGTCGCGCGCACCGAGTCGTACTCGCCGAACTCCTCGATGATCCGCGACTCGGTCCAGCCCAGGGCCTTCAGCAGCGCCGTCACCGGCTGCTTGCGCTTGCGGTCGAGCCGCACGCCGACCTGGTCGCGCTTGTCGATCTCCAGCTCGAACCAGGCACCGCGGGACGGGATGACCTTGGCGGTGTAGATGTCCTTGTCGCTGGTCTTGTCCGGGCTGCGCTCGAAGTAGGCGCCCGGCGAGCGGACCAGCTGCGAGACGACGACGCGCTCGGTGCCGTTGATGATGAACGTGCCGTGGCCGGTCATCAGCGGGAAGTCGCCCATGAAGACCGTCTGCTGCTTGATCTCGCCGGTGCTGTGGTTCATGAACTCCGCCTTGACGTACAGCGGGGCGGAGTAGGTGGTGTCGCGTTCCTTGCACTCGGCGACCGGCATCTTCGGATCGGAGAACTCCGGGTCCGAGAAGCTCAGGGACATGGTGCCCTGGAAGTCCTCGATCGGCGACATCTCCTCGAAGATGTCGGACAGTCCGGAGGTGTCGGAGACGCCCTTGATGCCCTTCTGGCGGGCCTCCTCCACCCGGGCGGCCCAGGCGTCGTTGCCGACGAGGCGGTCGAAGGACTCGACCTGCAGAGCCAGCAGCTCGGGGACGTCGAGGGGCTCGGAGATCTTGGCGAATGAGAGTCGGCCGGCGTATTCAGCGGTGCGGGCCGAGGCAGCGGTTTGAGAGTTTGAGGTGCTCGAGGCGACCAAGAGGGATCCTTCCACAGACCTTCGTAGCTTCCTTGGCACGCTTCCCCCGCTCCCGCCGGGGGCGCCCGCGGTCGGCGCCGGCGGCTGTGCCGACGTCGTCAGGCCGCGACGACCCGGTCATGGATGAGGAGCAAGAGACGGTGCCCACCGCTATTTGAAGGCACGCGCATAGAGGGGAGGCGCAAAAGTACAGCATAAACGACGGCGACGCATGGGCGCAACAGCCGCCCGCGGAGATCCCGCGGGTCGCCGGTCATGGAGGTTGTGCGTCCGCCCGGCCTCGACCGGGCGTCGTCGTCCGGCCCGGAGCGATCCGGCGGACGCCGGGGCCCCGACGCCGCCGCCGGCCCTCGGCCGGGGTGTCCGCGGCGGAACCCGCGCAAGAGTGTAGCACCGGAGATCGGGGTCACGCACCGCCGGCGACGGCGCGCCGAGGTCGGCGACGTCCGGCGTCGTCGGCCCGTCCCGTCGGCCCGTCCCGCCGGACCGCTCAGACGATCCGGCGCTGCTCGGCCCAGCGGGTCAGCTCATGGCGGGAGGAGAGCTGGAGCTTGCGCAGCACGTTGGACACGTGGGTCTCCACCGTCTTGATCGACAGGAACAGATCCGAGGCGATCTCCCGGTAGGTGTGTCCGCGGGCGATCAGCCGCATGACTTCGACTTCGCGGGCGGACAGCAGATCCAGCTCCTCGTCCCGGACGCCGGCGGCCGCCGAGGTGCCGAATGCGTCCAGCACGAATCCGGCCAGCCGCGGGGAGAACACCGCGTCTCCGGCGGAGACTGTGGCCACCGCCGCGATCAGGTCGTCGGCGCTGATCGTCTTGGTCACGTATCCCCGGGCGCCGGCGCGGATGACCGAGACGACGTCCTCGGCCTGGTCGGAGACGCTGATCGCCAGGACGCGCACCTCCTCGAGCAGGTCCCGGCAGGCGAGGGCGACCTCGGCCCCGCCGCCTCCGGAGCCGCCGGGCAGGTGGACGTCGAGCAGCACCACCTCGGGCCGCTGCTCGCGCACGACGGCGATCGCCGACTCGACGTCGTGGGCCTCGCCGAGCACCTCCACTCGTCCCTCCAGCTCGGCGCGCAGACCTGCCCTGAAGATGGCATGGTCGTCGACGATCACCACGCGCCGCGGCCGGTCCGCGGACGCGGCCTGGGCCGCCCTCGTCGTCTCCTCGCTCATGACGGATCTCCTCCCCGCAGGTGTTCCCGGGAGTCCCCGGGATGCTCCTCGCCGCCGCCGGCATCCTGCTCGGCGGGGCCCTCCTCCCGCTCCTCGGCGCCGCGCTCGACGGGCATGATCAGTTCGACCTCCGTGCCCCGCTCCCCCGAGCGGATCCTCGCCTCGCCGCCGCCGCGGCGCATCCGGCCGATGATCGATTCCCGCAGACCCATCCGGTCGGCGCCGACGGCGTCGACGTCGAAGCCCGGCCCTCGGTCGCGGATGAACACCGCGTCGGCCGCGGGATCGGACTCGACATAGACCGACGCCGGCCCGGCGTGCGTGAGCGCGTTGGCCATCGCCTCGCGCGCCGCGGCGACCAGCACCCGGTGGTCGCGGGCCTGCGACTCCCCCACGGCGACGACGTCGACGGCCGCTCCGTGCAGCTCCTCCAGCTCCGCGCCGACGGCGAGGAGCTGATCTTTCAGCGTGCCGGGATCGGCGGCGTCGCGCCGATAGAGCCACCCGCGCAGCTGCCGCTCCTGGCGCCGCGCGAGATGTTCGACCGCCGCCGGGTCGCCGCGCTGCTTCTGGATCACCGCCAGCGTCTGCAGCACCGAATCGTGCAGATGGGCGGCGATGTCGGCACGCTCGGCCTCGGCGGCGGCCCGGGCGCGCTCGGCGGTCATCGTCCGGTACATCCGCAGCAGCCAGGGCGCGGCGACCAGCACGACGCCGGCCAGCAGCATCAGGGCCACCACCAGGCCCACCAGCAGATCGCCGGCGGGCACGAAGCCGCCGGCGAGGACCAGCAGCGCGACGACGACCAGGCCGGCGCCGGCGGCGACCTGCCAGAGCGCGCCGCGCCGTCCGCCGTCGCGTCCGGTGCGGTCCACCTGCGACCAGGCCAGCAGCACGCCGACGACGATGACTGCCGGAGGGCCGACGAGCCGCCAGTTCAGCGGCACGCCGACCAGCGTCAGCGCCAGCAGACCGGCGGCGCCGAGCAGCAGTCCGCCGGCCAGCACCTCCGGAGAGCTGGTCAGGCTGTCCAGCACGGCGCGCACCCGATCGGCGGGGGTCTCCGGGCCGCGGGAGGCCGAGCGTCCGCGATCCTCGCCGGGCTCGTCCGAGTCGGCCGTCTCCGCCGCGGCGCCGTCCCGTGCAGCGCCGTCCGGTGCGGCGGCGTCGACGGCCGGACCGCTGAGGCCGCGCACGCCGGCCGTGCCGGCCGGCTCGTCCTCGGCCGGGACGAAGATCCACAGCCAGCAGTAGAGAAGCACGCCCAGTCCGCCGGCGATGGCCAGTCCGATCATCACCGCGCGGACCACCGGAGCCGAGACCTGCAGGTGCCGCGCGACGCCGAGGCAGACCCCGGCCACGGGAGTGCCGGCCGCCCGGCGCAGCGGCGGGCGGGGTGCAGGGTCGGTCATGGCTCCATCCTGTCACGCAGGCCCGTCCCCGAGTCCGCCGATCCCCGGAATTCCGGGAGTCCCGAGGGCGACTCAGGGTCGGTTCAGGGCGATCCCCGATAGCGCGCGGCGCGGCGCCGGAGGATGCTGGAGCCATGGATTCGACCACTCGACCCGATGACGACGCCCGGCGGGAGCCCGGCCGGACGTCCGAGCCCGAAGCAGGCCGGCGGCTGTTCGACCGGCTCCGCGCCACCGGCCTGCAGCGCCCCGAGGAGGGCTGGATCGGCGGCGTGATGGCCTTGATCGCCCGCCGGCTGCGCTGGGATCCGACGCTGGTGCGCGGCCTCGGCGTCCTCGCCGCGCTGCTCTTCTTCTCGCCGATGCTCCTGCTCTACGGCCTCGCCTGGATCCTGCTGCCGGACCACCGGGAGAGGATCCCGGCCCAGCGGGCGATCCGCGGCGACGTCACCGGCGGATTCGTCGTCGGCGCGCTGCTGGCGGTGCTCGGCGCGCTGAACGTCATCACCCCGCTGAATCTGGCCGGGCCCTTCGCCGTCCTGGCCAACGTGGTGATCATCGCCGTGGTCGTCGCTCTCGTGGTCGCGACGACGCGCGGACGTCGCGGACACCGTGGACGCCGGAGCCGCCCGAGCGACGACGCCGGGGACGCGGCGGATCCCCAGGGCGGCGACGCCGCGGGAAAAGCCCGGGCCGGGCGCTCGTCCCCCGCCCGTGAGGACGGCCGCCCGGCGTGGTTCCCGAAGGACTCCGCCCCCTCGGCCGACGCGGCCGCGACGGCGTCGACCGGAGCGGCTGCGCCCGCCCCGGCGACTGCCGACGCGCGCCGGCCCGGAGGCTGTCACGAGGCGGCGCCCTCGGCGCGCAGCCTGCGTGAGCGCGAGGCCGGGCGGCGACGTCGCCGGGTCACCCTCGGCCTGGTGCTGCTGGTGGTGCCCGGGCTGATCCTGCTGGGCCTGGCCGGGGACGCCCTGGGCTTCCCCGGATCCGCCCTGGTGCTCGCCGGCCTGATCGGCATCGTGGCGCTGCTGGCCGTCGGCCACCTGGTCGCCGCGCTGCGCGGCCGCCGCGCCCGCGGGGGCCTGCTGGTCCTCGCGACGGCGGCGATGTTGCTGGTGTTCGCCGTCCACCAGGGCGCGGCGGACGCCCCGCGCTCCGACGGCGCCTACCGGGCCTTCAGCAACAGCACCACCGAGGAGGACGCGCTCAACGCGGCCTTCTCGAACTCCACGATGGACCTGCGGCATCTGCAGGGCGAGGAGGGCACTGTGGAGGCCTCGCTGAACACGGCCTTCGCCAGCAACGACGTCGTCGTCCCGGACGGAGCCGCCGTCGTCCTGGAGTCCCGGCAGGCTCTGGGCTCGCTGGCCGTGGAGATGCAGGACGACGAGCGCCGCATCGCGGGGCTCGACGCCGGCGAGCATCGCTTCGGCCCGGCCGACGCGTCCCTGGAGATCCGGCTGACAGTGCAGTCGGCCTTCGGCTCGACCACGCTCTATGACGCCTCCAGCTATGCCGCAGCGGACCCCGAGGCGGCCGCGGCGCCCCGCCCCGACGGAGAGGTGACCCTCTGATGACGACGAATCCGCAGCACGAGACGACAGGCTCCGGCGGCTCCGACAGCTCGAGTGGCTCCAGCGGCGCTGGCGGCTCCGGCGACCCGCGGACCACGACGCCGCCGCCCCGCGAGCCCGAGGACGTCGACTCGCTGCTCGCCGAGACGCTGCGCGCCGAGAGCGAGGAGCACTTCACCTGGAAGGAGCCGGAGCGGAAGCCGCGGTGGTTCGAGCGCGTGGAGCAGCAGAGCCCCGCGGCGGCGTCGGCGAGCCGGACCGTCTCGCCGACGAGCTCCGCGGCGCCGGCTCCGATCGGCTCGTCTACCGCGTCTTCGGGCGGCGGGCCGCGCATCGGCCAGCTCCTCCTGGGCGCGGTCTGCCTGATACTGGCGCTGTGGTGCCTCGCCGCCCTGGTGTTCGGCGTCGTGTTCGACCCGCTGCTGATGGCGCTCGGGCTGTGCACGCTCGGCGGGCTGGCGCTCGTGGTCACCGGGCTGCGACCGCGCCGACGTCGGCGGCTCTGACCGCGCGCCGCACAGCCGCGCTCCTGAGGACCCCGCTCCGCACCGTCCCGCTCCTCCGCCGCACCTCGTGTCCGGTGCTCGCCGCGGAACCTTGACTCCGGCGCGCCGCCGAGGCCTACTCTGCAGATCCGCCGGCGCACCCGTGCCGGGCGACCCGAGGGAGTGAGACCGATGAGTCCGTCCGTGCCTCATGCGGTGGACGAGAAGACCTGGCGCCGGGAGCTCGAGACGCTCCGCGCCCGGGAGAAGGCGGCCACCCGCGAACTCGATGCGATCGCCGCGCAGCGCCGCCGGCTGCCCATGGTGGAGATGCCGCCGTACACGTTGACCGGGCCCGACGGTCCGGTTCCGCTGGCCGAGGTCTTCGACGGCGCCGCGCAGCTGATCACCTACCACCACATGTGGTTCCCCGACGAGGAATGGCAGTGTCCCGGGTGCACCTGGTTCAGCTCCCAGTTCACCCGGCTGGAGTTCCTCGCCGCCTACGACGCGCGCTTCGTGGTGGTGACCCAGGGAGAGATCGACGCCGCGCTGGCCTACCGGGAGAAGGTCGGCAACAGGATGCCCTGGTACTCCACCGCCGGCAGCAGCTTCGGCGCCGACGTCGGCGCCCCGCCCGGCGGCCAGTTCGCGATCAACGTGTTCCTGCGCGACGGCGACACCGTCTACCGCACCTGGCACACCACCGACCGCGGCCTGGAGCAGCTGTCGCACACCTTCGGGCTGATCGACACTCTGCCCTACGGCCGCCAGGAGGAGTGGCAGGACTCCCCCGCGGGCTGGCCGCAGTCGCCCACCTACAGCCGATGGCCCGATGCGCAGACCCTCGCCGCGACCTACGGAGGACAGTCCCGATGACCACCGGATCCCCGCACGCTTCGGCCGCCGAGGCCGCTCGGATGCGTCGCAGCAGGACCCTCGAGGCGCCGCCCGCGGCGGTCTTCGCCGTGCTGGCCGATCCGGCCGAGCACCAGCACACCGAACCGACCGACTGGGTGCGCGAGCCGCATGACGCCGCGCCGCTCACCGGCGTCGGCCAGATCTTCGGCATGCATATGTTCCATGTGAACGCCGGCGGCGACTACCGGATGGACAATCGGGTGATCGCCTTCTTCCAGGACCGGGTCCTCGCCTGGGAGCCCGGTCAGTACAACGACGCCGGGCGGCTGGACACCGGCGGCTGGACCTGGCGCTATGATCTGACCCCCGTCGACGGCGCCGAGGCCGGCACCGCGGTGACGCTGACCTACGACTGGTCGGCGGTCCCGGAGCCGCTGCGCGAGACGCTCGGGCTGCCGCCCTTCGGCCCCGAGTTCCTCGACGACTCGTTGGCCGCCCTGGCGTCGCGGGTGGCCGAGCGCGGCCGCTGAACGCCCCGAGACGCAGACGGGCCCCGCCGGAGCAGATGCTCCGGCGGGGGCCCGTCCATCAGCCGTCACCGGCCTACGCGGAACGACGCGGACGCCGTCCCGGGATCACACGGCGGTGATCACTTGAGGGAGATCGAGGCGCCTGCGCCCTCCAGGGTCTCCTTCGCCTTCTCGGCGGCCTCCTTGTCGACGCCCTCGAGCACCGGCTTCGGCGCGCCGTCGACCAGCTCCTTGGCCTCCTTCAGGCCGAGCGAGGTCAGGCCGCGGACCTCCTTGATGACGCCGATCTTCTTGTCGCCGGCGTCGTCCAGGATGACGTCGAACGCGGTCTGCTCCTCGACCTCCTCGGCGGCCTCGCCGCCGGCCGGGGCAGCACCGACGGCGGCGACCGGGGCGGCGGCCGACACGTCGAAGGTCTCCTCGAACTCCTTCACGAACTCGGAGAGCTCGATCAGGGTCATCTCCTTGAACTGCGCGATCAGCTCTTCGTTGCTCAGCTTCGCCATGGTGGCGCTCCTTCTCGTCTTCATTCGCGTCGAGCCTCGACGGCTCCGACGCCTGCGGATCTCGGTGGTCTCAGCCGTGGGTCACGGCCGCGGTCGCTTCCCGGTACGCCGCCGGGGGTCCTGCGACCAGTCGTACTCAGCTCACTCGCCGGCCTGGTCGGCCCGCAGCGCCTCGACCGTGCGCGCGGCCTTCGACAGCGGGGCCTCGAACAGCGAGGCGGCCTTGGACTGGACGCCCACGAGGGCGCCTGCCAGCTTGCTGAGCAGAACCTCACGGGATTCAAGATCCGCGAGCTTCTGGACGTCCTCAGCGTCGAGGGTGGCGCCATCCATGTAGCCGCCCTTGACGATCAGCTGAGGGTTCTTCTTGGCAAAGTCACGCAGCGACTTCGCGACGTCCACGGGGTCGCCGTGGACGAAGGCGATCGCGGACGGACCGGCCATCTGCCCCTTGAAGGAGTCGATGCCGGTCTCTTCGGCCGCGATCTCGGTCAGCGTGTTCTTCACCACGGCGTAGTGCGCGTTCTCCCGCACGGACCGGCGCAGCGTCTGCAGCTGGTCCACGGAGAGGCCGCGGTATTCCGTGAGCACTGCGGCGTTCGAGGAGGAGAAGAGATCCTTCAGCTCCTCGACGGCGGCAGCCTTCTCAGGGGTCGCCATGGCACTCCTTCCGATCACTGGAGCCGGCCAAGGTCGTCCGAGGAACCTGAGGGCACGAAAAAAGCCCCGGCGCGCAGGCGCACGGGGCTCACTCCTCCGCCCGGGGCGCGGCACATCCTGGAGACGCGCGACCCCCACGGGTCAGGAATGGCTGGAATGCACCTGCGCAGGTCGCCCGAACGGGTCTTTACAGTTGCGCCATGCTCCGGGATCACTCCCAGCGACCTCGGGGATCCAGTGCCACTGGCTCCCCTGGCGACAACGACCGGCGGTCTTTGGTCAGTGGATACTCTACAGGACCGGCCCCGGACCCTCAAATCACCCTCGGATCGCCCCGGGAGCGGGCCGTCGGCGAGCCTGCTGAGCGGGAGCGACGCCGGCCCCACACACGGCTGAGGCCCGGCTCCCCCGTCGGGGAGCCGGGCCTCAGTGCGGACGTCGGCGGAGCCGGCGGGTCGGGCGAGGATCAGGCCTCGGCGACGACCTTGGTGACATTCGGGTCGACCTGGATGCCCGGGCCGAAGGTCGTGGTCATCGCGGCGCGCTGGATGTAGCGGCCCTTCGACGACGACGGCTTCAGCCGCAGCACCTCGTCCAGCGCGGCGGCGTAGTTCTCCGCCAGCTGCTGGTCGTCGAAGCTGGTGCGCCCGATGATGAAGTGCAGGTTCGCCTGCTTGTCGACGCGGAAGTCGATCTTGCCGCCCTTGATGTCGCCCACGGCCTTGGCGACGTCGGGGGTCACCGTGCCGGTCTTCGGATTCGGCATCAGGTTGCGGGGACCGAGGACCTTGCCGAGCCGGCCGACCTTGCCCATCATGTCGGGCGAGGCCACGGCGGCGTCGAAGTCGGTCCAGCCGTCGGCGACCTGGGCGATGAGCTCGTCGCCGCCCACGAAGTCGGCGCCGGCCTCCTCGGCCTTGGCCGCGTTGTCACCCTGGGTGAAGACCACCACGCGGGCGGTCTTGCCGGTGCCGTGCGGCAGGTTCACCGTGCCGCGGACCATCTGGTCGGCCTTCCGCGGGTCGACGCTCAGCCGGAACGCGACCTCGACGGTGGCATCCTTGCTGGACGGGTTGGTCTCCTTGGCCAGCTTCACGGCCTCGACCGGGGTGTAGAGGGCGTCCTCGCTGACCTTCTCAGCGGCTGCCCGGTATGCTTTGCTGCGCTTTGCCATCTGCGGTGTTCTCCTTAGCAGGTGTGGTGTGACGGACCGCGCGCGATCCTTCCCACAGTTGTTCGCCGGTCGGAGGCTGGATCAGCTCTCGACCGTGATGCCCATGGACCGGGCGGTGCCGGCCACGATCTTCGTGGCGGACTCGAGGTCGTTCGCGTTCAGATCCTCCATCTTGGTCTGAGCGATCTCCTCGACCTGGGAGAGGTTGACGGAGCCGACCTTCTGCATGTGCGGCTCGCCGGATCCCTTCTTCACGCCCGCGGCCTTCTTGATCAGCTCAGCGGCCGGCGGAGTCTTGGTGATGAAGGTGAAGGAGCGGTCCTCGTAGACCGTGATCTCCACAGGGATCACATTGCCGCGCTGCGACTCAGTCGCGGCGTTGTAAGCCTTGCAGAACTCCATGATGTTGACACCGTGCTGACCCAGCGCGGGACCGATGGGCGGTGCCGGGTTGGCGGCACCCGCCTCGATCTGCAGCTTGATCAGGCCGGCGACTTTCTTCTTCGGGGCCATGTCTCAGCGTCCTTCGTTCGTTCGGTGTCCCTGCTGCCACAGGAGCGTGAGCAGAGGGGGTGGCCACCCTGGCGTGATGACCGCACGACGACGCCGACCAAAGCCATCGGCGTCGTCGAAGCTTGTATTCGGATGTGTCCGTCCGTCCCCGGCGTCGGCGACGCGGCGGCGGATCAGTAGACCTTGTCCACCTGGCTGAAGTTCAGCGTCACCGGAGTCTCGCGCTCGAAGATCGAGACCAGCACGACCAGCTGGCGGCTGTCCGGGTGGATCTCGGAGACCGTGGCCGGCAGCGTGGCGAACGGGCCGTCGTTGACGGTGACGGACTCGCCGATCTCGAAGTCCACGGTGACGCCCTCGGGGGCGGCCGGGGCGGCGCCGCCGCCGGACTCGCCCGCGCCGGACTCCGCCGCCTTCGGGGCATCCGGACGGCCCAGCCGGTGCTCGGCGAGCATGTCGAAGACCTCGTCGAGGGTCAGCGGATGCGGATCGTAGGCGTTGCCGACGAATCCGGTGACTCCGGGGGTGTGGCGCACCACGCCCCAGGAGGCGTCGGTGAGCTCCATGCGCACGACCACGTAGCCGGGGATCCGCACGCGATTGACGACCTTGCGCTGGGTGCCCTTGATCTCCACGGCCTCTTCCATGGGGACGTCGATCTCGAAGATCAGCTCCTCCATGTCCTGAGTCTGGATGCGCGTCTCCAGATTGGACTTCACGCGCTTCTCATAGCCGGAGTAGGTGTGCACGACGTACCAGTCGCCGAGCTGGCGACGCAGCTTGCCGCGCAGCTCCTCGGCGCGCTGCTCCCAGGTCTTCTCCTCCTCGGCCGGCTCCTCCGCCGAGTCGTCGGCCTGGTCGCCCGCCTGCGCGCCGTCCTGCGCGGAGGCGGCGGCCTGCTGATCGGCGTCGGCCTCGTCGCCGGCGTCCTCCGCGGCAGGGGCCTCGACCTCGGCGGAGTCGGCCGCGTCCTCCGGGGCGAACTCGGTCGTCCCCTCGACGCCGGCCTCCGGGGCCTCAGCCTCGGCCTGCTGCGAACGTTCCTGATCAGACACTGCGTCTCCTGCTCTGCGTGGTGCGTGCCTCAGGCCCGCTGCGCTGCAGGGGATCCGTCGGCCGCTTCGTCATGTCACTGCGGTCATCCGTCGTCCGGCCGACGGGCGACCCGTGCGGATCACTCGCCGACTGCGCCCTCCCCGGCCGCCGCGGCGGAGGCGTCGCCGCCGCCGAACAGCCAGTCGGCGCCGGTGCCGAACAGCCAGTCCAGCCCCGTGACGATGAGGATCACCACGATCACGAACACCAGCACGACCAGCGTGTAGTTGGTCAGCTCGCGCCGGGTGGGGACGACCACCTTCTTGAGCTCGTCGACGACCTGGCGGAGGAACAGCCACATCCTGCCGAACGGACCCCGGGGGCCTCCTCCGTCCGGGGAGGACCCCTGGACTTCGGTGGACGGCGTCTGGGACACGGGGGCTCCATCTGGTCGAAGAACTCGGTGCGATGCTGATCGCCGTGACCGGGTCACGACGACGCTCAGCGCAGGGCAGACAGGACTCGAACCTGCAACCTACGGTTTTGGAGACCGTTGCGCTACCAATTGCGCCACTGCCCTAGGGATCCCACGGACCCGCACCGACCATTCTCGCATCGAACCTCACCGGCGCAAAGACGGCGCAAATCAGGTCTCGAACACGGCACGGCCGTGCCAGCCCACGTGATACCGATGGGCAAGTCTACGCTCCGGCGACGAAACTCGGCAAACCAGCCCCGCCGACGGTCGAGTCCGCCGCGCTCCGACGCTAGGCTGACCATCGTCGGCGGCCGCGCCGCGACGCACGTCCCCGCTGCACGACGCCGCCGCATGACCCCGAAGAAGGCCCGGACAGCAGGCCGCACGAAGGCCACGGAAGGAACCTCTCCATGACCGCACCGACCTCCCGCGTCTCCCGCCGGATCGGCTCCATCGCCGAGTCCGCGACGCTCGCCGTCGACGCCAAGGCCAAGGCCATGAAGGCCGCCGGAGAGGATGTGGTCGGGTTCGGCGCCGGAGAGCCCGACTTCCCGACGCCGGACTACATCGTCGAGGCCGCCGTCGACGCCGCCCGGACCCCGCGCTTCCACCGCTACTCGCCGGCCGCCGGCCTCCCCGAGCTGCGCGAGGCGGTGGCCGAGAAGACCACCCGCGACTCCGGCCTGTCCGTCGAGGCGCAGAACGTGCTGATCACCAACGGCGGCAAGCAGGCGGTGTACAACACCTTCGCGACGCTGCTCGACCCCGGCGACGAGGTCCTGGTGCCTGCTCCCTACTGGACGACCTACCCGGAGGCGATCAAGCTCGCCGACGGCGTGCCGGTGGAGGTCTTCGCCGGCCCGGAGCAGGGCTACCAGGTCACCGTCGAGCAGCTCGAGGCCGCCGTCACCGCACGCACCAAGGTGCTGGTCTTCGTCTCGCCGTCGAACCCCACCGGCGCGGTGCAGTCGCCTCGGGCCACCGCGGAGATCGGACGCTGGGCCGCGGAGAAGGGCCTGTGGGTGGTCACCGACGAGATCTACGAGCACCTGACCTACGACGACGTCGACTTCGCCTCGATCGCCTCGGTGGAGGAGCTCGCCGACCAGGTGGTGATCCTCAACGGCGTGGCCAAGACCTACGCGATGACCGGCTGGCGCGTCGGCTGGATGGTCGGCCCCGCCGACGTCATCAAGGCCGCCTCCAACCTGCAGTCGCACGCGACGTCGAACGTCGCCAACGTCTCGCAGATGGCCGCGCTGGCCGCGGTCACCGGCCCGCTGGACTCCGTGGAGGAGATGAAGGCCGCCTTCGACCGGCGACGTCGGACGATGGTCGACGGGCTGAACGCGATCGCCGGATTCTCCTGTCCCACTCCGCAGGGCGCCTTCTACGCCTACGTGGACGTCCGCGGGGCGCTGGGCCGCGAGATCGGCGGCAGCACGCCGCAGACCTCCGCGGAGCTGGCCGAGGTCATCCTCGAGCAGGCCAAGGTCGCCGTCGTCCCGGGCGAGGCCTTCGGGCCCGGAGGCTTCCTGCGACTGTCCTACGCGCTCGGCGACGAGGACCTCGCCCGCGGGCTGGAGCGCATCCGCGAGCTGCTCGGCGCGGCCTGAGCCGCCGTCGGCCCGCCGGGCGCCCGGAGACCTCGCCGGATGCGCGTCCGACGGCGAGAACGGTGAGAACTGTGAGCAGCACCGCCTAGACTGGATCCGCACCTGCCGACGGCGTCAGGCTCCCCATCCCGCGACACACAGGAAGGATGAGCTGCATCATGCGCATCGGCCTGCTCACCTCCGGGGGCGACTGCCCCGGACTCAATGCCGTCATCCGGTCCGCCGTGCTGCACGGCATCAAGAGCTTCGGCGACGAGTTCGTCGGGTTCCGCGGCGGCTGGCGCGGACTCATCGAGGGCGACTACATGGCGCTGGAGCGCCAGGACGTCCGCGGCCTCTCCCGCGACGGCGGCACGATCCTCGGCACCTCGCGCACGCACCCGTACAGGCACCCGCAGGGCGGCGCGGAGAACATCGCCGCGACCATGCGCGAGCACGCCATCGACGCGGTCATCGCCATCGGCGGCGAGGGCACGCTCGCCGGGGCCCGCCGGCTCGCCGCCGACGGCCTGCCGGTGGTCGGGGTGCCGAAGACCATCGACAACGATCTCAAGGCCACCGACTACACCTTCGGCTTCGACACCGCGATCTCCATCGCCACCGATGCGATGGACCGGCTGCGCACCACCGGCGAGTCCCACCACCGCTGCATGGTCGCCGAGGTCATGGGCCGCCACGTCGGCTGGATCGCCCTGCACTCGGGGATGGCCGCCGGCGCCCACGCCATCCTCATCCCGGAGCAGAGCGTCGGCATGGAGCAGGTCACCGAGTGGGTCGAGCAGGTCCACTCCCGCGGCCGCTCGCCGCTCGTCGTCGTGGCCGAGGGCTTCATCCCGGAGGGCACCGAGGAGGCGGTCGCCGACAAGGGCCGCGAGGCCGACGGCCGGCCCCGGCTGGGCGGCATCGGCCAGTGGCTGGCCGGAGGCATCGAGGAGCGCACCGGCATCGAGACCCGCAGCACGACGCTGGGCCACATCCAGCGCGGCGGCAACCCCACCGGCTACGACCGGGTGCTGGCGACGCGCTTCGGCATGCGCGCGCTGGATCTGGTGCACGAGGAGGCCTGGGGTCACATGGCATCGCTGCGCGGCACCGAGATCGTCAAGGTCGACCTCGCCGAGGCCCTGGACGGGCTCAAGGAGGTCCCGGCCGAGCGCTACGAGGAGGCTCAGATCCTCTTCGGCCGCTGAGGCCCGATCCCCCGCTGCGATGACTCCGTGGGTCGTGCGGGAATGCGCGCGCGTTCCCACACTTTCCACGGAGTCATCCTGTGCGTCGGACGCGTAGGGTGGAGGTCATGCCGCTGACCGAGCACACCCGCCAGATCATCCGCCTGGCCTGGGCGCGCACCCTGCAGCTCGACGACTTCGACCTCGAGCGCGGCGACCCGGGGCTGCGCCTCGAGGTCGTCGACGACGACGCCGCGTCCCTCTCCTTCACGCGGCTCTTCGACCGGGCCGTGCTCTCCGGACCGGAACCGCTGCTCGACCGCGCCCGCTCCGTGCCCGACGAGCAGCTGGCCGACGAGACCCGCCTGCTGGCGCTGGCCGCCGCCGAGCACCCCGGCGCGCGCATCGCCGGCGAGACCTTCCTGCTGTGCAGCGAGGAGCCGCCCGAGGTGCCGCCCTCGCCGGTGGCCTCCGGCGCGATCTCCTTCGAGCCGGAGCCGGTGCACGCGCTCCTGGAGGACTCCCCGGCCGACGACGTCGCCGCCTCCGGGCTGCCCGCGGCCGAGTGGGCCGCGACGCTGGTCGACGAGTCCGACGGGACCCCGCTGACCGCTGCCGGACGCCGCGTGCAGCAGATGCTGCTCGGCGAGCTGGGGGTGCTCACCGCCCCGGCGCATCGCGGCCGGGGGCTGGCCGCCCACGTCGGCGCCGTCGCCGTGGAGGAGGCCTTCGTCGACGGACTGGTCCCGCAATGGCGGGCCGCAGTGGAGGCCCCGGCCTCCCGTCGGCTGGCCCACGCGCTGGGCTTCGTCGACATCGGCGCCCGCACCACGGTCACGCTGACCTGACAGCCGCGCCCACCGACAGGATGACTCCGTGGGATGGGTGGGAATGCGCGCGCATTCCCACCCATCCCACGGAGTCATCGCAGCCGGGACATAGTCGCCGGCGGCGGGGGCTGGGGGCGGGGCCTGCTCAGCGGCGCGGCGGGCGCACGAAGTCGCCCGTCGGGCGGCCCACCACCTGGCCGGCGTCGGGCTTCACGATCATCTCCTGGGCGGCAGCGTAGAAGCTCGGCGCAGGATCCTCCCCGGCCTCCGCGCCCTCGGCCGTCTCGACGCGATCCGACGCCTCGTCGCCCTGCTCCGCCGCGGACGAGCGGTTCGGATCGCGGACGACCAGCTGCGCCTCGGGGTCGACCCGGCGCTTGACCAGCGCCAGCGCGATCGGCCCCATCTCGTGGTGCCGCGCCGTGGAGGTCACCCGGCCCACCGACCGTTCTCCGGCGAGCGTCTCCGGATCCGTCGCCCCGCGCGGGGCGAGCACGTCCGAGCCGACCGCCGGCAGCGTGTGCTCGCTGCCGTCGAGCTGCAGGAAGACCAGCCGGCGCGGCGGATGGCCCAGGTTGTGCACGCGGGCGACGGTCTCCTGGCCGCGGTAGCAGCCCTTGGCCAGATGCACCGCCGTGCGGATGAGGTCCAGCTCGTGCGGGATGGCCTTCTCATCGACCTCGCGGGCCAGCCGCGGACGCCAGGCGGCCACGCGCAGCGCCTCGGCGGCGTGGACGCCGGCCAGGCTCCAGGCGGCTCCGGTCTCCAGGGCCTCGACGCCGGCGGCGAGCTGCTCGAGGGCGACGACCGTCAGATGCCAGGACCAGCCCGCCCCGGGGTGCTCGGCCTCCTCGACAGCGGCGTAGCTGGCCGCTCCGGGCCCCAGCCGCGGCCACGGGTCCTGCCAGCGGACGACCTCGCCGGGCAGCTCCTCGGGCGGCGCGGCCACGGAGCCGAGCACCGCACAGTCGCCGGTGCGGTCGACGATCTCGACCTGGAGCATGAACTTCATCGACTCCAGCCACGCGGCGAGCACGCCGCCGTGGGTGTTCTCGGTGATCAGCCAGGTCGTGGCGCCGTCGTCGACGACGGCGGCGTCGTGCTCGATGCGTCCGGAGAGGTCGAGCAGCAGCAGCTCGGTGGACTCGCCGGGGGCCAGCGAGGAGACCTGCTGCGAGGAGAGCGTGGTCAGCCAGGACAGCCGGTCCGGGCCGGAGACGGTCACCACCGAGCGGTGGGAGAGGTCGACGACGGCCTGACCGGCCTCCAGCCGACGCTGCTCGCGCACCGGGTCGCCGTAGTGGGCCGCGACGGCGGCGTCCTCGGCCTCGGCGGCGACGGCGCCGCGGCGGTCCAGCAGCGGCGAGCGCTCCTGGCCGGGCCGGTCGCCGACGTGCTCCTCGGCATGCTCCCCGGCGGGGTCGGTCGGCGGGGTCTCGGTGTCGGTCACCAGCGCTCCTGACGTCGTGGGCTCGTCGCCAGCGGATCCGGCGCCGGGCATCCTGACGGGACGCCGACGCGCGGCGTCGGGATCAGACGCCGTCGACCTCCGAGGCGGAGGCGATGCGGTCCAGCACCGCCGAGGCGTGCGGGACGGTCTCGCCGTCGACGGTCTGCAGATCCCAGCGCCAGAAGAGCTGGCCGTTCACCAGCCCGAACATGCGGGTGGCCCCGCTGTATTCCGCCGCATGCTCGCCGCGCATCACGCCGTCGGTGGCCAGCTGCAGCTGCGGGCCCTTGATGCGCCCGGTGTACAGCTCGGTGAGGCTTCCCGGATGCGCGATCGTCGCCGTGATCGGATAGGTGCCGTCGTCGACGGCCAGCTCCTCGACGTCGGAGGCGGTCTTATAGGCCGGGACCACGTCGGCGGGGTCCAGTCCGGGGCCGACGTCGGCGTCGGCGCGCGGGCGATGCAGCGACCAGAAGCCGGTCTCCACGCTCAGCGGGCGCAGTCGCGTGCCGTCCGCGTCGGAGAGCCAGCTCTGCGCGCGGTACTCGACGAACTCCAGCCCGGAGTCGCGGAAGGTGACCCGCTGGGTGAAGATCGGGTCCGACTCCTCGCCGGCGCCGAGGCGCCCCTGCCCCTCCCAGCGGCCGAGCAGCCAGTACAGCGGCGCCAGCTCAGGGGTGATGTCGGTGGGGAGCTCCATCGGTGCCACGGGTCAGCGCTGTCCCTTGTACAGGCGGGTGATCACGGTCAGCGAGATGCCGGCGATGACCAGAGCCACCAGCACGAGCAGGCCGATGAAGAAGATCTCCAGTCCCAGCAGCGAGACGTTCTGCAGTGCGATGTCCATGTCCGCGAGTCTACCGGGTCGGCTGCGCCGTCGTCAGACGTGCGTCAGACCAGCAGCAGGCGCTCGGCGAAGAAGACCAGCGCGCCCATCACCGCCACCGGGGCGGTGCCGACGGCGAACGCGGCCATCCGCCCGGCGGGCGCGCCGCGGTGCAGCAGCAGCCGCCGCATCGCCGAGACCAGCAGTCCGGCCGCCAGTCCGAGCACCACGGAGAAGAGCGCGGTCAGTTCGCCCCAGGCCAGGCCGACTCCGAGAGCGGCGGCCGCCGTGCCCAGGATGATCAGCGGCACTGCGAGGAGATCGCGCAGCGGCAGGCAGGCCAGCAGCACCGCGACGCAGAGCGCCAGCGCGGCCAGGCCGACGACGGTCAGCTCGCCGGAGGCGCCGGTGACGCCGAGCACGCCCCAGTCCTCGTAGGGCAGCGGGCTGCGGATGAGCACCAGTCCGGCGCGGTCGCCGCCGACGCCGACCAGCTCGGCGGGATACCGCAGCCCGGCCACCCAGCCGGCCGCCGTCGTCGTCACCACCACGCCGGAGGAAGCGCCGATCGTCGACTCGATCCGGTGGGGACGTCCGGTGCCGCGGACGACCTGGATGACGAAGATGGCCATCACTCCGAAGGCCAGCGCCACCGAGGACCAGAAGAACAGCGACTCGACCGCCGAGACGACGGCCGCGCCGAGCGCGGCGACGACGCCGGCGCCCAGGATGACCGCCACGAGCGAGCGGCGCGCGGCCACGCCCATCAGCTGCGGCCAGCCCAGCGAGACGACGAGGCACATCAGGCAGACCACCGCCGCGAGCACCGACGCGCCGGCGAAGGAGGAGGCCAGCAGCGCCGCCGCGGAGAGCAGGCCGGAGAGGGCCACGGGGAGGTGTTTCACAGCAGACCATCCTGCCAGAGCCGACGCGACGCGGCTCGGTCCGGCGGCGGCGCGGCTATACTCGATCCGTGCGGCACGACGGCGCCAGGCCCGCCGGCCCGTGATGTCGCCGCCCTCCGGCCGAGGAGACGACGCGAGGACAGGGGAGACCACGGATGGCCCAGGTGCTGCTGCTCACCGACACCCCCGAGGACGCCCTGCCGTCGCTGGAGCTGCTCACCCACCGGGTCCGGGTATTCCCCGCCGAGGCCTCGAGCATCGTGCGCGCTCCCCGCGCGGACATCACTCTGGTCGACGCACGCACCGAGCTCGCCCACGCCCGCTCGCTCTGCCAGCTGGTGCGGCAGTCGACGGCCGCCCCGGTGGTCGCCGTCGTCGCCGAATCGGGGCTCCCCGCGCTGAACGAGAGCTGGCAGGTCGACGACTTCGTGCTCGCCGAGGCCGGCCCCGGGGAGATCGACGCGCGCATCCGGATGGGCGCCGTCGAGGCCGCCGAGGAGGGCCACGCCGACGAGATCCGCGCCGGCGGGATCACCATCGACGAGACCACCTATATGGCCACCATCGACGGCCGGCTGCTCAATCTCACCTACAAGGAGTTCGAGCTGCTCAAGCATCTGGCGCTGCATCCCGGCCACGTCTTCACCCGGGACCGCCTGCTGCACGAGGTCTGGGGCTACGACTACTTCGGCGGCACCCGCACCGTCGACGTCCACATCCGTCGGCTGCGCGCGAAGCTGGGACCCGACCACGAGTCGCTGATCGGCACCGTCCGCAACGTCGGCTACCGCCTGGTGGTCTCCCGCGCCGACCAGGAGCCGGAGGACGGCGAGGACGCCGCGAGCGAGGACGAGCCGCGCGCCTGACCTGACGCCTGGTCCGGCGCCTGCCCCCACCTCCTGCTCCCGCCTCTGCTCCGACGCCGCCCCGCCCCGGGGATGCCCCGAGCTCGACCACGCCGGAGGCGGGCCCCGCGGGTGGTTCCGCTCCGATACAGTAGAGCCATGAGCTCCGAGGACACGACGAGCACCCCCGCCCCGACGGGATCCCCCGCAGGGAGCGCCCCGGGGGCCCCGGCCGAGATCACAGTGGAGCCCCGCTCCGCCGCCCCGGGTCCCGACCTGGTCCGCGCGCTGGAGGAGCTGGCGCGCACCGCCGAGGAGGCCGACGGCAATCCGCCCTTCTCGGAGCAGACGCTGATCGAGCTGGAGAAGGCCGGCGCGGCCGGCGCGGACGGATCCCCGCTGCGCCTCGCCGTCGCCTGGGCCTGGCCGGCCGGCGAGGGCGGACCCGAGACCACCGGGGAGCCCGCTGACGAGGCGGCAGATGAAGGGGCCGAGGACGCGAGCGCGGGGCCGCTGCTCGCCGGCGCCGGCGTCGTCGTCCGCGGCGACGCGGAGACCCCCGATGTGCTGGAGATGGTGGTCCGGCCGAATTGCCGCCAGCACGGCGTCGGCGGCCGGCTGGCCGACACCCTAGCCGCCGACGCCCTCGCCCCGGCCGCCGGACGGACGCGCCGAGCCTGGGCGCACGGCGAGCACGAGGCCGCCGTGCGGCTGGCCTCCCGCTTCGCCTGGCGCCCGGTGCGCGAACTGTGGCGGATGCGGCTGACCGCCCCGCAGGAGATCACCGTGCCGGACGCTCCGGCGGGCGTGCAGATCCGCGCCTTCGAGCCCGGCCGCGATGAGGAGGTCTGGCTCCGCGTCAATGCGGCGGCCTTCGCCGACCACCCCGAGCAGGGGCGGCTGACCCGCGAGGACCTCGAGGCCCGGATGGCCGAGGACTGGTTCGATCCCGCCGGCTTCCTGCTCGCCGAGGAGGACGGGCGGCTGCTGGGCTTCCACTGGACCAAAGTCCACCCCGCCGATCCCTCCGAGGGCCGCCACGAGCCCGTCGGCGAGGTCTACGTCGTCGGCGTGGCCCCCGAGGCCCGCGGCCGCGGGCTGGGCCGCGTGCTGACGCTGGCCGGCATCGAGCATCTGCGCTCGCGCGGGCTGGGGGCGATCATGCTCTACACCGACGCCGACAACACCCCGGCGGTGCAGCTCTACACCGCGCTGGGCTTCGCCCGCTGGGACGTCGACACCATGTACGCCCCCGCCGGCGACGCCGACGGCGACGTCTCCTCCTGACCCTCGCCGGGTCTCCCAGGGACCCCGCAGACCCCGCCTGAACGCCGCACCGCCGAGCAGCTCCCGAGGATCATCACCGACGTGAACACCACAGACCGCAGCCTCGACGACGCCGTTCCCGACATCGCCGACGACGCGCGCGCGGGCGCCTCGGCGCGCTCCGTGCCGGACGCCGCCGTCGCCGCCCCCTCGACGAACGGCACCGGGGCGACGCCGGCCGAGCCGACAGCGGCGACAGAGTCAGCAGAGCCGGCAGAGCTGATGACCCGCGTGCCGCGCCGGCGCACCACGACCTGCGCCGACGACGGCCACGACGCCGCGGTGCTCGCCGCCGGCGCCCTGTGCTGGCGGCTGAACCGCGGCGCGCTGGAAGTGCTGCTGATCCACCGGCCGCGCTACGACGACTGGTCCTTCCCCAAGGGCAAGCTCGACCCCGGCGAGACGCTGCCGGAGTGCGCAGTGCGCGAGGTCCATGAGGAGATCGGGCTGAAGGTGCGCCTGGGCATGCCGCTGCCGATCACCCGCTACATGGTCGGCAAGAGCGGCAGGATGAAGTCCAAGGAGGTCTGGTACTGGGCGGCCCAGGTCACCGAGGGCAAGCCCAAGCCCGACGCCGAGGAGACCGACGAGGTCCGCTGGGTCGCCGTCCCGCAGGCCCGCGAGATGCTGAGCAACGACACCGACCGCCAGCCGCTGGACGAGCTGGAGCGGCTCCACGAGGAGATGCGGCTGCGCACTTCCCCGTTCATCGTGCTGCGCCACGCCAAGGCCAAGCCGCGCGCCTCCTGGTCCAAAGCCGAGGGCAAGCGTCCGCTGGCGGCCACCGGCAAGCGCCAGGCCAAGGCCGTCGAGCGGCTGCTGACCGCCTGGCGGCCCCGGATGCTGGAGTCCAGCCCGTGGAAGCGCTGTGTGGAGACCGTCGCCCCCTACGTGAAGCGCCACCGCCACCGGCTGAAGTACCGCGACTCGCTCACCGAGAAGCGGGCGCTGGAGAAGCCGCAGAAGCCGCGGAACCGCACCCGCAAGTCGCTGGAGGCGCTGCAGCCGCTGCTGATGTGCACCCACCGGCCCGTGCTGCCGACGGTGCTCGAGGAGCTGCGGGACTGGATCCGCGACCCCGAGCTGCTCGAGGCGCTGCCCGCCGAGGACCCGTATCTGCGCCCGGGCGCGGTGCTCGTCGCCCAGCAGGCGGTGGACCGTTCGGGCACGATCGTCGCGGTCGAGGTCCACGACCCGTTCGACGACTGAGCCGCGGCCTCCGCGACGCGCGGACCTGCGACGTCGACCGCTGACAGCCGCCGACTGTGACGGTAGTCTCCTGGTCATGGAGCAGAAGAAGAACGTCCACCCGACGGCGCGGATGCATCTCGACGCCGACCGCGGCCGGGCCGAGCTCTGGGACACGCTCGACGGCGTCGACACCTTCATCGGATTCGTCGGCTTCGCCGAAGAGACGATCGGCGGCCAGCAGGTCACCCGGCTGCAGCACACGATCATCAGCCCTGCCCACGGCCGGAAGGGCTACGCCCGCAGCCTGGTCACGCTGCTGCTGGACCACCTGGCCGCGCAGGACGCCCGCTTCCTCTCCGAGTGCAGCTACATCGACGACTACCTGCATCGGCATCCCGAGTACCGACGCTTCCAGGCGCCGGTGAGCTGAGCCGCGGGGCGCGAGCGCGCAGACTCGTTGCGGCCGGCGTCGCCGTCGTCCCCGCCGGCGCCCGCGTCGCCTGCGGCTTCCGGACCGGTACGCTGGTGTCGTGAGCGAGACGATCCCCACCCCGTACGAGGACCTGCTGGCCGAGGTGCTGGAACACGGCACCGCCAAGTCCGACCGCACCGGCACCGGCACGCGCAGCGTCTTCGGCCGCCAGCTGCGCTTCGACCTGAGCGAGTCGTTCCCGCTGATCACCACCAAGCGGGTGCACTTCAAGTCCGTCGCGCACGAGCTGCTGTGGTTCCTCCGCGGCGACTCCAACGTGCGCTGGCTCCAGGAGCACGGCGTGCGCATCTGGAACGAGTGGGCCGACGCCGACGGCGAGCTCGGCCCGGTCTACGGCGTGCAGTGGCGCAGCTGGCCCACGCCCGACGGCGGCCAGATCGACCAAATCGCCCAGGTCGTCGAGTCGCTGCGCACGAACCCCGACTCGCGCCGCCACCTGGTCACCGCCTGGAACCCGGCCGACGTCGAGGACATGGCGCTGCCGCCCTGCCACGTGATGTTCCAGTTCCACGTCGCCGACGGGCGGCTCTCCTGCCAGCTCTACCAGCGCAGCGCCGATCTGTTCCTCGGAGTCCCGTTCAACATCGCCTCCTACGCGCTGCTCACCCGGATGGTCGCCCAGCAGGTCGGCCTGGAGCCCGGTGAGTTCATCTGGACCGGCGGCGACTGCCACATCTACGACAACCACCTCGAGCAGGTGACCGAGCAGCTCAGCCGCGACCCGCTGCCCTCCCCGCGGCTGGAGTTCGCCCGCACCCCGGAGTCGATCTTCGACTACGCCTACGAGGACTTCGAGGTGGTCGACTACCAGCACCATCCGGCCATCAAGGCCCTGGTGGCGGTATGAGCCCGAGGAGCGAACAGCCGGAGGCCGTGCCGACGCACACTGAGCGCGAGCACCCGTGGGTCGGGATGATCTGGGCCCAGGCCCGGGACCGAGTCATCGGCGACGACGGCGACATGCCCTGGCATCTGCCCGAGGACTTCGCCCATTTCCGGGCGATGACCCGCGGCTGCCCGGTGGTGATGGGCCGGCGCACCTGGGAGTCGCTGCCCGAGGCCGCCCGCCCGCTGCCCGGCCGGCGGAACATCGTCGTCACCGGCGACGCCTCCCGCGCGGCGGAGATCGAGGGAGCCGGCGCCGAGACGGCCGACTCGCTGGCGACCGGACTGCAGGTCGCCGCGGCCCCGTCGTCGGCGTCGGACGCCCGCTCGGCGGCTTCCGCCGTCCGCGACTCCTCCGGCGCCCCGGAGCGGATCTGGATCCTCGGCGGCGGGGCGATCTACGCCGAGGCGGTCGAGCGCGGCCTGGCCGACGCGGCCGTGGTCACCGTCATCGACCTCGACGTCGACGGCGACACCCGGGCGCCGCGGCTGCCGGAGGAGGACTGGCGGCTGGAGTCCTCGGATCCGGCCGACGACGGCTGGCACGTCGCGGAGAACGGTCTGCGGCACCGCTTCGAGACGCATGTGCGCCGCCGCTGATTCCCTGCTCTGACGGCGGCTGATCCCCGCTGGACGCCGCCCGGCGCCCGGGGGCGACGGCGGCCTCCGTGACGTGCGGCATGCCCCGGCGCACGGCAGTTCGTTATCCTGGGACATATGGCTTCTATGACATCGCCCGCAGTCTCCGCCCTCTCCACCGCCGAGACCCCGTCGATCGGTCTCGTCGGCTGGCGCGGCATGGTCGGCTCCGTGCTGGTCCGTCGCATGCTCGACGAGGGGGACTTCGAGCACCTCGATCCGGTGTTCTTCTCCACCTCCAACGCCGGCGGCGAGGCCCCCTCCTTCGACGGCGTCTCCCCGTCCGAGCCCACGCTGCAGGACGCCCATGACATCGAGACGCTGAAGAAGCTGCCGATCATCGTCACCGCCCAGGGCGGCGACTACACCAAGGCGGTCTACCCGAAGCTCCGCGAAGCCGGCTGGGACGGCATCTGGATCGACGCGGCGTCGACGCTGCGCATGGCCGACAGCTCGATCATCGCGCTGGACCCGATCAACCGCGACGTCATCGACGCCGGCCTCGAAGCCGGGGTGAAGGAGTTCATCGGCGGCAACTGCACCGTCTCCTGCATGCTGATGGGCCTCGGCGGCCTCTTCACCGAGGGTCTGGTCGAGTGGGGCACTGCGATGACCTACCAGGCGGCCTCCGGCGGCGGCGCGAAGCATATGCGCGAGCTGGTGTCCCAGTTCGGCGACATCCACGGCGCCGTCTCCACGGAGCTGGCCGACCCGGCCTCGGCCATCCTGGACATCGACCGCAAGGTCCTCGAGACCCAGCGCGAGGGTCTCGACGCCTCCCAGTTCGGCGTCCCGCTGGCCGGCTCGCTGATCCCCTGGATCGACGGCGACCTTGGGAACGGCGTCTCCAAGGAGGAGTGGAAGGCCGGCGTCGAGACCAACAAGGTCCTCGGCCGCGGCGACGACCTGGCCCCCGGCGTCGAGCGGCGCGGCGAGGCGATCCCCTTCGACTCGCTGTGCGTGCGCGTCGGCGCGCTGCGCTCGCACTCGCAGGCGCTGACGCTGAAGCTCCGCGAGGAGCTGCCGGTCTCCGAGATCGAGGCGATCATCGCCTCCGGCACCGACTGGGCGAAGGTCGTCCCGAACGAGAAGGACGCCACCATGCGGGAGCTGACCCCGGTGGCCGCCACCGGCGACCTCACGATCCCGGTGGGCCGCATCCGCCCGATGGCCATGGGAGGCGAGTACATCTCCGCCTTCACCGTCGGCGACCAGCTGCTCTGGGGCGCGGCCGAGCCGCTGCGCCGCATGCTGCTCATCGCCGTCGGCAAGCTCTGAGCCGACCGCCGCATCCAGGCCGGTCCGCCGGCCCTCCGACGAGGCCCCGACGTCGCAGAATCGACGTCGGGGCCTCGTCGTGCGCGGCGGGCGCGACGGTGAGACAGTGATCCTCCTCACAGGGCGAGGTGATCATCATCACTTACTCCGGAGTTTCCCGGTGCCGACTGACGACCGGCTGGACGCCCTCTCCACACCGGCTCGGAAGCCCTCGTCGACGTCGCGCGCCGCACGCCCGACCGCGCTCGTCAGGCCGAAGCAGCGTCCCGTGCGCGTCCGGTCGCCGACCGCCGCCGCCGCGCCCTGCGAGGCATCGACCCGGAGCCCGCGACGGCGGGGCCCCGCAGAATCGCCCCTCCGGCACCTCTGTAGCCTGATCCGGTATGCGCGCAGCCGCGCCGCACGCCGTCCTTCGTCCGCGAGGGAGGTCCGCGCGCTGTCCGCCGACCCTCTGCCGCCGACAGGAAGGACCCTATGGGGGAACCGGGAACGTCATTCCTCAGCTCGACCACCGTGCTGGTGATCCTCGCCGCGTTCTATGGGGCCACGCTCTACATGGCCCTGAAGATCCGCCGGAAGAAGGAGAACGCCGACGCGTACATGACGGCCGGCAACAACGTCGGCTTCGGCATCGCGGCGGCCAGCATGACCTCCACCTGGATCTGGGCCTCCTCGCTCTACGCCTCCGCCACGTCCGGATACACCTACGGGATCTCCGGGCCGATCCATTACGGACTCTGGGGCGCCCTGATGATCCTGTTCATCTACCCGTTCGGACGGCGCATCCGCAGCATCGCCCCGAATGCCCACACGCTGGCCGAGATCATGCGGGCACGCCACGGCAGCTCCAGCCAGCTGCTGCTGGCGAGCTCCAATGTGATCGGCAGCATCATCAGCCTGACGACGAACTTCGTCGCCGGCGGGGCGATCATCTCGCTGTTCTCCCCCTTCACCTTCGCCCAGGGCGTGCTCTTCGTCGCAGGGGGCGTGCTGATCTACACCCTGTGGTCGGGATTCCGCGCCTCGTCACTGACCGACTTCATGCAGCTGGTGGCGATGTTCGCCCTGATCGGCGTGATCATCCCGATCATCTTCTTCGCCGCCGACTTCCCCTCCAGCTTCCAGACGGGCGCGGAGAACCTGTCCGCCGAGCAGTCGAACTTCTTCTCCTCGGAGGCCTTCCTCAGCCAGGGCGCACCCTACATCGCGGCGGTGCTCGCCTACGCCATCGGCAACCAGACCATCGCCCAGCGCCTCTTCGCCGTGCGCGAGGACCTCATCAAGCGCACCTTCGTGACCGCCACGATCGGCTACGGGGCCATGGTCATCGGCATCGGCATGCTCGGCGTGCTGGCGCTGTACCTCGGCCTCACGCCCTATGAGGGCGACGCCAACAACATCGTCCCGCAGATGGCCGCCGAGCATCTGCCGACCGTGGCGCTGGGGCTCTTCCTGGTGGTCATCGTCGGCGCGCTCTCCTCGACCGCCGACTCCGACCTCTCGGCACTGTCCTCGATCATGATGGCCGACGTCTACGGCCAGAACGTCGCTCGCCGCGGCACGGTCGACCCGAAGCGCATGCTCCTGGTCGGCCGGGTGACGATGATCCTGGCGACGACCGCCGGCGTGCTCATCGCGAGCTTCCGGCTGGACATCCTGGACATGCTCGTCTTCGTCGGCGCGCTCTGGGGCGCCCTCGTCTTCCCGGTGATCTCCAGCTTCTACTGGGACCGGGTCACCAATCGGGCCTTCGTCACCGCCGTGCTCGCCGCCCTGGCGGTCTTCCTTCCGGTGCGCTTCGAGTGGCTGCCCGTCGACGGGGCCCTCGGGGCCCTGCTGGGCGTGGCCGTCGACGTGCTCGGCGTGCTGGGGATCGGTGTGATCATCGGGCTGATGGCCTTCGGATTCTTCGGCCTCCGCGTCGGCTGCGTCGCCGCCGTGCTGGCCGTCGTCGGCGCCTCCCCCTGGGCTCTGGGCACGCTCCACGACTACACGGTGCTCTCGGGGTCCCTGGTCGCCTACTCGGTCAGCACGCTGGTCTGCGTGCTGATGTCGATGCGCAGCGGACAGGAGTTCGATTTCAGCACCATCCATGCCCGCGTCGGCAACTTCGACAGCGCCGAGACGACTGACGACGCCGGCTCGCGCCCCGCCGAGACCGCCCCCACCGGACCGAAGGAGTGATCATGGACCTGCTGCTCAGCGTCTACGTCCTGATGTGGCCCGCCCTCGTGCTGGGCGTGCTGGTGGTCATCGCCGGCGGCTTCGCCCGCGACGCGCGCCGCGCCCGCGACGAGGGTCGTCCGATGATCTGACGCCCGGCCCGTGCGACGACAGACGAGCCCTGCTGATCCATCACCCGACGGATCTGCAGGGCTCGTCCTCTGCCGCAGGCGGCGTCGCCGGCCCGAGTCGCTCAGCGCGAGCCGGGAGCGGCCACCTCGGCACCGATGATCACCGGTTCAGGATGCAGGTCGAGGCCGAAGCGCGCGTGGACCTTCTCGCGGACGGCGCCGGCGACGGCGAGCAGGTCGCCGGTGCCGGCCGGCCCGCGGTTGGTGATCGCCAGCGTGTGCTTCGTCGACAGCGAGGCTCGACCGTCGGTCAGCTCGGCCCCGAAGCCGCGGCCGCAGCCGGAGTGGTCGATCAGCCAGGCGGCCGAGAGCTTGACCCGCCAGTCGTCCAGGGGGAAGCGCGGAGCCTCCTCCGGCAGGCCGGCGGCCATGTCCGCCGGCACGATCGGGTTGGTGAAGAAGGACCCGGTGGACCAGGTGTCGTGGTCGTCGGCGTCGAGCACCATGCCCTTGCCCGCACGCAGCGCCAGCACCTGCTCGCGCACCTGGTCCAGCGGCGCGCGCCGCCGCTCCTCCTCCAGCACGGGGTCCAGCCCCAGCGTGCGAGCCAGCTCGGCATAGCGGATCGGCGCCGAGAGAGTGTCCTCGCCGTCATGGGCGAGCCGCAGACGCAGCGAGAGCACCACGTAGCGCGGCGATCCGTGCAGCGTGGTGCGCTTGAGCACCGACTCCCGGTAGCCGAATGCCAACGCCTCCGCGTCGAGGGTGACGAGCTCGCCGGCCGCCCGGTCCCAGGCGCGCAGGTCCACCAGCGTCTGGGCGATCTCCGCGCCGTAGGCCCCGACGTTCTGCACCGGCGTCGCCCCGGCCGCGCCGGGGATCCCGGAGAGCGCCTCCAGACCGGCCAGCCGGTGCCGGACGGTCCAGGCGACGACGTCGTCCCAGCGGTGGCCGGCGGCGATCCGGACGAGGCGCGAGCCGGCGTCGTCGCTGCTCGCCTCCTCGGTCTCCTCGGCGATGCCCTCGAAGGCGAGCTGCAGCACCGTGCCGCCGAAGCCGCCGTCGGCGACCAGCAGGTTCGATCCCCCGCCGAGCACCAGCAGGCTGTCCTCGCCGGCGGCGCGGGTCTCGTCGTCGGGCAGCGGATGCGCGGCGAGCACCTCCAGCGCCTGGTCCTCGGTCTCGGCGACGATCCAGTCCCCGGCCGGGCCGCCGACCCGGGCGGTGGTGTGCTCGGCCAGATGACGGGGCCCGTCGGAGACGGCGACGGACGGTGCGGAGGAGGTCTGCAGAGAGTTCACGCGGCTCACCCTACCCGGCGCGGCTCAGTCGTCGAGGTCGACATGGGTCGGGTCGAGCACCCGGCGCAGGAAGTCCTGGGTGCGCGGCTGCTGCGGATTCCCGATGACCTGCGCGGCCGGACCGGCCTCGACCACATGGCCCTGGTCCATGAAGACCACCCGGTCGGCGACCTCGCGGGCGAAGGTCATCTCATGGGTGACCACGATCATCGTCATCCCGGCCTCGGCCAGCTGGCGCATGATCGCCAGCACATCGCCGACGGTCTCCGGATCCAGCGCCGAGGTCGGCTCGTCGAAGAGCATCAGCCGCGGGCGCATGGTCAGCGCCCGGGCGATCGCCACGCGCTGCTGCTGGCCGCCGGAGAGCTGGTCGGGGCGACGGTCCGCGAGCTCCTCGAGGCCGACGCGCCGCAGCTGGGCCATCGCCTCGCCGTCGGCGTCGGCCTGGGACTGCTTGAGCACCCGGCGCGGGGTGATCGTGCAGTTCTCCAGCACGCTCAGATGGGGGAAGAGGTTGAACTGCTGGAAGACCATGCCGATCTCGCGACGCATCGCGTCGAGGTCGACATCGGGATCCGAGGCGACGTGGTCGGCGACGGTGATCGTGCCGGCGTTGGGCTCCTCCAGGCGGTTCACGCAGCGCAGCAGCGTCGACTTGCCGGAGCCGGAGGCGCCGACCAGGCAGACCACCTCGCCGGGCTCGACGGTCATCGAGATGCCCTTGAGCACCTCGTTGCTGCCGTAGGCCTTGTGCAGCGCGGAGATCGCGACGCCGGCCGGCGCCTGCTCGCCGACGACGGCGGCGCCAGGTGCGGCATCGGGTGCGGGGGTGGACTCGGCCATGCCGGGCCTCCTACTTCTTCGTCGACGTCCGCCGCTCCATGCGGCGGGCGAGGATGGACAGCGGCACGGTGATCAGCAGATAGCAGACGCCGGCGGCGACCAGCGGGGTCAGTCCCGCCTGGTAGATGTTGATGCCGTCGCGGCCGAACTTGGTCAGCTCCGCCGCGCCGGCGGTCAGTCCGACCACGAAGATCAGCGAGGAGTCCTTGGTCAGCAGGATCGCCTCGTTGGTCAGCGGGGGCATCACGATCCGCACCGCCTGCGGGATCTGGATCGAGACCATCGCCCGCCAGGCCGGCATGCCCAGCGCGCGGGCGGCCTCGATCTGGCCCTTGGGCACCGCCTGCAGTCCGGCGCGCAGCGTCTCCGCGATGTAGGCCGCGCCGACCAGCCCCAGCGAGACGCCGGCGATCTGCAGCGAGTCGAGGTTCCAGCCGAAGGCGATGGAGACGCCGAAGCCCAGCGCCAGGAAGACCAGGATCGCCGGGATGCCACGGAAGAACTCGATGTAGCCGGTGGCCAGCCACCGGTAGACGGGGAAGCTGGAGAGCTTCATCAGCGCCAGCACCAGCCCGCCGAGCAGGCCGAGCAGGAAGCCCACTGCGGTGTAGGCCAGGGTGTTCTTCAGCCCGACGAGGAGGATGTCCGGGAACATCGGGCCGATCCGCTCGACGTCGAAGAAGCTGGTGGCGATCGCCTGCCAGTCCATGACGACGGCGAGCACGGCGACGGCGACGACGAACAGGCCGGCCTGGATCCCCAGGCTCAGCCGGGCGCGCTCACGGGTGGTCATCGCCATGCGGTTCAGCCGTCATCCTCGGTCGAGGAGTCCTCCGTCGACTCCTCCGACTCCCCGGCGGACTCCTCGGAGCCCTCCTCGGGCGTCTCGCCGCTCTCGAACCACTTGGTCTTCACCTCGTCCATGTAGCCGGAGGACTCCATCTCGGCCAGCACCTCGTCCACGGCGTCGATGAGCTGCTGGTTGCCCTCCTGGGCGGCGATGCCCAGCTGCTCGCCGGTGTCGATCTCCTCGACGAAGGTCACGCTGGCGTCCTCACCGGCCTGGTAGCCGAGGATGGAGATATTGCCCATCGCCGCCTCGACCTGGCCGGACTCCAGCCCCTGGATCAGCAGCCCGGAGTCCGGGTACTCGCGAGTGGAGTACCCCTGGTCGGTCGCGTAGGTCGCGCCGGTGGTGTCGGCCTGGACGCCCACGGTGATCGAGTCGTCGAGGTCGTCGGCGGATTCGACGCCGCTCTCCTCGGCGGCCAGCAGGCCCAGGTTGTCGTTCAGGTAGGGCTCGGAGAAGAGCATGTTGCCGGCCCGCTCCTCGGTGATGCTCATCCCTGAGATCGCCAGGTCGCAGCTGTCGGCGTTGAGCGCGACGCCGGACTGGATGCCCTCGAAGCCGGTCTGCACGACCTCCAGCTCCGCGCCGAAGGCGTCGGCGAGGCCCTGGGCGATATCCATGTCGAAGCCGACCACGTTCCCCGCGTCGTCGTGGTACTCGAAGGGCGGGTACGGCACGTCGGAGCAGACCGAGAGCGTCCCCTCGGAGGCGAGCTCGACGTCGTCGATGCTGATGTCCAGCTCGGTCTGGATGTCGGTGCTCGCCGCGGTGTCCCCGCCGGAGCCGCCGGACTCCGAGGAGCCGTCGTCGCCGCAGGCCGAGAGCGCCAGCGCGGCGACGGTCAGCGTGCCGAGGGCGGCGGCACGGCGCGGGATGCGGAAGCGGGGCTCCCGGAAGGTCTCGATCGTGGTGCTGGGCATGATGCTTCCTCTGACGATGGACGGTGATCCGTGTGCAGGCGATTATACGGCGGCGGCCGCCACACCCTGCCCGGCGAGCGGGGTGTCGCGGCGGCGTCGACCGTGGATCCGGCCCCGGGAACGCACCCGCGGACAGTCTGCAGGTCGACCGTCGGAGGCCGACGACGGCTCAGAGCTGGACGATGACCTGGGACTTCGCCAGGACCTTGGCCTCGTCGAGGGTGACGGCCAGGTCCACGCGGACGGTGGCCGCCTCGGCGTCGACCGTCCCGACGGTGCCGACGATGCGCAGTTCCGCCGTCGGCGCGTCCGGGGCGCCGGAGGCGACGTCGGGCACCGGCACCGGCTTGGTGAAGCGGGCCTGATAGTCGACGACCCGGCCGGGGTCGCCGACCCACTCGGTGACCAGGTCCACCGCCGCACCCATGGTGAGCATGCCGTGGGCGATGACGCCGTCGAGGCCGACCTCGCGGGCGAAGCGCTCGTTCCAGTGGATCGGATTATGGTCGCCGGAGGCTGCGGCGTAGCGGATCAGATCCGTCCGGGAGAGCGCGACCGTGCGGCGGCCGATCTCCTGGCCCTTCTCCACGGCGGCGATGTCGGGGGTCTGTGCGGGGGTCTGCGGGGTGCTCATGCGTCCTCCTCAGCGTCGTCGGCGCGGACCAGCAGCGAGGAGGTCACCGTGCTGCGCGCGGTCCCGTCCTCGGCGGCGACCTCGACGACAGTGGTGACCATCGCACCGGCGCCCATCACGCGGATGCGCTCCAGCCGGACGGTCGCGTGCAGCGTGTCGCCGGCCAGGATGGGGCTGTGGTGGGTGAAGCGCTCGTCGGCGTGCACGACTCGGGAGAAATCGATGCCGACCTCGTCGTCGGCGACGACGGCGGCCTCGGCGCGCTGGGCGACGATCACCGCGAAGGTCGGCGGGGCGACGAGGTCGCCGCGGCCCAGCGCGCGGGCGGCGTCGACGTCGTGGTGGGCGGGGTGGGAGGCCTGCACGGCGGTCGCGAACTCGCGGACCGCCTCGCGGCTGACCTGGAAGGGCTCGGCGGGCGGATACTCGCGACCCTCGAGGGCGGGATTGATGCTCACGTGTCGGTGTCCTTCGCGTTCTGCGTCGACGATGAGGTGCGCTCGGCGGCGAGCGCGACGCGGACGTCGCGCATCCGCACGCCGATGCTGATCAGGTGCAGCAGGATGCCCAGCCCCAGCAGCACCGCTGCCGGGGCGACGGCGTCCGCCGCGCCGGAGGCCGTCAGGATCGCGGCGACCACGCCGGCGGCGAGCAGCAGCATCCCGGCCACCAGCGTCGCCCGGTAGGCGGTGGACCCGCCGGCCCAGGGGTCCGGGGCGGAGCCCGGCGGGCGCGAGGGGCTGCTCATGGACGCTCCTGGATGTCGTCGGTGCGGACGGCCGGGCGCCGGCGGCGGCGCGACCGGAGTCCACGGTACCGCAGGCCGCCGCGCGCGTGCCGCTCGGACGCCGCTCAGACGCCGTCGGCGGCGCGGGCGGTGAGCGCCCGCTCGCCCGCGGCGAACCGGTCGAGCATGACCTCGATCAGCTGCCGCGGCGAGTCCGGAGCTCCGCCCCGGCCTTCGGGCGCGGGAAGCAGCGGCGCGGCGGTGACATCGGCGCCGGCGGAGACGAGCAGGTCCTGGAAGTAGCCCGGCGCGAGCAGGTAGCTGGCGACGACGACGCGGCGCTGCGGCCGCTCCCGGCGGGCGGCGGCGACGGCGTCGCGCACCCGCGGCTCGGCGGCCGAGAGGAAGGCGACCTCGACGTCGGCGTCCAGCCGCGCGGCGAGCCGGCGGCCCATGTCGCGGCAGTCGTCGACGGCGGCGGGGTCGGAGGAGCCGGCGGCGCCGAGGAGGATCGTGTCGGCCCGCGGATCGGCGCCGACGGCCTCCAGCCGCTCGACCAGCAGCTCGACGAGCCGGTCGTCGGGCCCCAGGGCGCCGCTGATCGTGACCTCGCGGCCGACGTCGGCGGTCTCCCGGGCGAGGTCGACGTTGACGTGGTAGCCGGCGGAGAGCAGCACCGGCACGACGACGGCGGGGGTCCCCTCGGGCAGCGCGGCGAGCGTGGCGGCGACGTCGGGATCCTGCACGTCGACGTGGCCGAGGCGGACCAACTCGGAGTGGCCGCGGCGGGCGGCCTCGGCGGCGACGTCGGCGGCCAGGCGGGCGACGACGGCCTGGCCGGCCGGGTCCGAGGTGCCGTGGGAGATCGCGGCCAGCGCTGCTCGGCTCATCGGGTGGGTCCTCTCTCGCCGGATGCCGGGGACGGTGCTGCCCTCCAGCCTAGACCTGAGAGGTCACGGCGGTGTGAACGCCGGCGGCCGGCTCAGCGTTCGACGAGGACGCCGTCCTCGTCGGCGACGAGCCGTCGTCCGGGTCGGAAGGTCACGCCCCCGAAGTCGACGACGTCGTCGACGACGCCCTGGGCGGTCTTGGTGGACTTGCGCGGATTCGACCCCAGGGCCTTGATCCCGAGATCCACAGTCCGCAGCACGGCGACGTCGCGGACCGCGCCGTGGACGACCACGCCGGACCAGCCGTTCTCGGCGGCCATCCCCGCGATCATGTCGCCCAGCACCGCGCGGTCGAGAGAGCCGGCGGCGTCGACGACGAGGACCGCGCCCTCGCCCGGTTCGGAGAGGATCTGTTTGAGCAGGGCGTTGTCCTCGTAGCACTTCACCGTGCGGATCGGCCCGGCGAAGGCCGCCGCGCCGCCGTAGTCGCGCAGCGGCAGCGCCAGCGACTGCAGGTCCTCTCCGTGCTCGTCGTAGAGATCAGCAGTGGACGTCATCGTCCCTCCTCAGGGTCGGTCAGCGGACGAGGGCCCGCCATCTCGACGCAGGGCGGACTCCTGATCGGCAGACTATCCCGCCGAGCCGGTCGTCCGCGGCGCATGTCGGCGGACGGACGACCGGCTCCGTCCCCGGCGGCTTCACAGCGTCAGCAGCACCTTGGTGGCCCGCCGCTCGTCCATGGCCCGGTAGCCGTCGGGGGCCTCCTCCAGGGGCAGGGTCAGGTCGAAGACCTTCCCCGGGTCGATCTCGCCGCGCCAGATCCGATCGATGAGGTCCGGCAGGAATCGGCGCACCGGGGCCGGGCCGCCGAGCGTATGGATCCCGGCGAAGAACAGCTGGATGCCCGGGATGTGGACGTCGAAGTTCACCCCCACATACCCGAGGTGCCCGCCGCCGCGCGTGACGCCGACGGCCTGCATGAACGACTCCTGGGTGCCGACCGCCTCGACGACGCCGTGGGCTCCGAGTCCGTCGGTGAGCTCGCGGATCCGTTCCACGCCGGCGTCGCCGCGCTCCTCGACGATGTCGGTGGCGCCGTAGTGGCGGGCGAGCTTCTGCCGCTCGGGATGCCGCGACATCGCGATGATGCGCTCGGCGCCGAGCTCGCGCGCCGCGAGGATCGCCATGAGGCCCACGGCGCCGTCGCCGACGACCGCGACGGTCCGCCCCGGCCCGGCCTGGGCCGCCTCCGCGGCGAACCAGCCGGTGCCCAGCACGTCGGAGGCGGCGAGCAGCGCCGGGATCAGCTCGGGATCCGGCTCGCCCGGCGTGGCGACCAGCGTGCCGTCGGCATGCGGGATCCGGGCCTTCTCCGCCTGCGTGCCGATGGTTCCGGCGACCATCTGGGCGTGGACGCACTTCGAGGGGAAGCCGTCGCGGCAGATCTCGCAGGTGTTGTCGGAGATGATGAAGGATCCGACGACGAAGTCTCCCGGCGCCACAGTGGTCACCGCGGAGCCGACCTCCTCGACGACGCCGACGTACTCGTGGCCCATCGGCAGGTGGTCGGCCTCTTCGACGCCGCGATAGGGCCAGAGGTCGGAGCCGCAGATGCAGGTCGCGCGCAGGGTGACGATCGCGTCGGTGGGCTCGATGATCCGGGGGTCCTCGCGCTCCTCGACGCGCACGTCCCCGGGGCTGTGCATGATGACTCCGCGCATGGGCGCAGCTCCTCTCAGTGGGTTCCCGGCCGGGGGCGGCCGGTGATGACGGTGATGGCAGTACTGTCGAGGGCGGGGCCCTCTCGCGCGGCGAGGCTCAGCCGGCGTCGCGCGGGGCGGCCCGGTGCTCCTCGTCGGTGACCGCCTCGCCCCAGTGGACGACGGCGTGGTCCGCGTCGCCCTCGTTGATGGCCAGATGGACCATCAGCCGGTCGGGGGCCGCGCCGTGCCAGTGCTCCTCATAGGCTTCGAAGAGGACGCGGCCCCGGGGCGGATGACCTCGACGGGTCCGCCGCGGCGCTGGCAGAGGCCGACGCCCTCGGTGACGAAGACCGTCTGGCTCAGCGGGTGGCTGTGCCAATGGGTGCGCGAGCCGGGCATGAAGTGGACGAGACTGGCCTGTACGCGCGAAGGGGCCGGCGCGGCGGCGACGGCGTCGCGGTCGAGGATCGCGACGTTCGCGCCTGCCTCGGCGAAGGTGCGGACGGCGGCCTCGCCCATGCCGGCACCGCCGCCGGTGACGAGGGCGGTCCTGCCGGTGAAGTCGTAGAGGGGATGGGTCATCTCTCTCCTCATGCTGTGGTCTTGCGTCCGGCGTTCCGCTCATGGCGGCCCGCCCCGGCCTGTCTGACCGGGTCAGTCATCTCCGACCACGCGGCGGAATCCGCCGGGCTCGACATGCATGCGCCAGATCCGGGCGGCGAGCGCCTCGGGCGCGAACTGCGGGTCGCCGCCGCCGATGGCACCGGGGACCACGAGCTGGGCGACGTGGACGCCGTCGACCGCGAGGGTGGTGTGCAGCATCTCGCCGTAGGCGCTCTCACCGGCGAAGGCGACGGAGGTGCCGGCCACCGCAGGGTTGGGCGTCGCGGCGCTGCCGCCGTTGACCAGCAGGATGGTGCCCCGGCCCCGCCCGGTCATCGAAGGCAGGACCTGCTGCACGACGACGACGAGGCCGAGGATGGAGAACTCGGCGGCCTCGGCCAGATCTCCGGGAGACGTCTCGAGGACGGGCTTGAGGAACTCGCGGCGCGGGATCGGGCTGTACTGCAAGACCTCCACCGGTCCGAGGTCGGCCTCAGCCGCCTCGAGCGCCCCCGCGAGGGCGTCGCGGTCGCGGACGTCGGCCGTGTAGCCGCGAGCCCGGATCCCCGCGTCCTGGAGGTCGCGGGCGAGCCGGTCGACGTTCTCCTGCGTGCGGGAGACGAGGGCGACGGCGAAGCCCTCTGCGCCGAAGCGGCGGGCGACGGCGGCGCCCAGGCCCGGTCCGGCTCCGACGATGGCGATCGTGGTCATCCTGGCTCCTTCCACCAGTGATCGGCAGGTGCTGCGGCGAGCGCGTCCGAGGACGTCCGCCCCGCCGGCATGATCCACCGTAGAGCGACCGCTCCCGCCGGAGGAGTCCCTGTCGGTACCCCCACGGGCAGGGACTCCCCGTCGGCCCGACGCCGTGGTCGCATGAATCCTGCGGCGGCGGCCGTGCCGGCAGATCTCGCCGGCTCCGGCCCCGTCGCGCCGCCCTGTCCCCTCCCGACCCCAGCGAGGAGAATCGTCGTCCATGTCGAGGACCGCACGCGAGAACCTCCGCGAGACCGCACCGGAGACTGCCGAGACCGGCGCCGAGGAGACCGAGGCCGCGCCGTCGCGGCTGCCGCGGGTGACGTACCTGCTCGCCGCCGGAGTCTTCCTGATGGGCACCACCGAGTTCCTCGTCGCCGGGCTGCTGCCGGAGATCGCCCGGGACCTCGGCGTCCCGGTGGCCGACGCGGGTCTGATGATCACCGTCTTCGCCCTCGGGATGATCGTCGGCACCCCGCTGATGGCGGTCCTGACCCTCCGGCTGCAGCGGCGGCACACGCTCACCTTGGCGCTGCTGGTCTTCGCCCTCGGGCATCTCGTCGTCGCCGTCGGCCCGAGCCTCCCGCTGCTGCTCGGCGCCCGGTTCGTCACCGCCCTGGCCACCGGAGCCTTCTGGGCGGTGGCCGCCGTCGTCGGCGCCCGCGCCGCCGGGCCGGCGCGGTCCTCCCGCGCACTGGGGATCATCCTGGGCGGCGGCATGCTCGCCAACGTCCTCGGCGTCCCGCTCGGGGCCTTCGCCGGTCAGGTGATCGGGTGGCGCGGGCCCTTCTGGGGACTCGCCGTCGTCGCAGTGCTGGCCGCAGTGCTCATCCGACGCCACGTCGCCGCCGAGGCCTCGTCGACGAGACCCTCGGTGCGGGCCGAGCTGGTGAGCCTGCGCGACGTGCGCGTCTGGCTGGTGCTCGCCGGTGCGGCAGTCGTCTGCGGCTCCTCGCTGGCGGCCTACAGCTTCATCGCTCCGCTGCTCACCGACGCGGCAGGGCTGCCGTCCTCGGTCGTGCCCCTGGTCCTGGTGGCCTATGGGGCCGGCGCGCTGGTCGGCTCCTGGGCGGGCGGCCGCCTCGGAGCCCGGCGCCCCTGGCCGGTGCTGTTCACCGCCGCGACGATGACGCTGCTGGTGCTCCTCGCGCTCGCGGCCTTCGCCAGCCTGCCGGCGGTCACCGTGCTGCTGGTCGCGCTGCTGGGGCTGTTCGGGATGTCGACGAACCCGATCCTGATCAGCAAGGCGGTCCACTACGCCGACCGGGCCCCGACGCTGGCCTCGGCGATGGCGACTTCGGCGTTCAACGTGGGCACTGCTCTCGGCTCGTGGATCGCCGGCTTCTCCCTGGAGTCTTCTCTCGGATCGGTCGGCCCGGTGGTCGTCGGCGCCGGCATCGCCGCCCTGTACTTCCTGCCGCTGGGGCTGCTGCTGGTCCGCGACCGAGCCGACCGCGGAGCCGACCGCCGGAGCGCCGCCTCAGGGACGTGACCGCGGCGTCGGGGCGTCGTCGCCGCGGTCGCCGCCTCGCTGGTCCCGCCGCGGCGTCCCGCCCGATTCCGGAGCGGCGGACTGCCCGGCCTGTTCGTCGTCACCCTGCTCGCTGGCCGCCCAGGAGGCGAGCAGCTGCATGCGCTCCGCGGAGGGCGTGGCGGGCTCGGCCGCGTAGATGGTCAGGGTCAGCCCCGGCTCCGCGGCCATCTCGAGTCCTTCGTAGGCCAGCGTCATCTCGCCGACGACCGGGTGGCGGAATCGTTTGGCCCCGCTGCCGTGATGGCGGACGTCATGCGCGCCCCAGCGCCGGCGGAACTCCTCGCTGCGCGTGGACAGCTCCCCGATCAGATCATGCAGCTCCTTGTTGCGCGGGTCCCGTCCGGCCTCGGTGCGCAGGATGGCCACGGTGACGTCGGCGACGGCGTCCCACTCGGGATGGAAGTCGAGGGCCCGCTGGTCCAGGAAGATGTAGCGCGCGATGTTCGGCGGGCGTCCCGGCATGTCGTAGACCTGTTGGTAGAAGGCCTGGGCGAGCGGATTCGCCGCCAACAGGTCCATCCGTCCGTTGCGGACGAAGGCCGGTCCCGCCGTGACCGCGTCCAGGGCCCATTGCAGGCCCCGGTGCGGAGTCCAGCGGCGGGCGCTGCGCCGACGCGGCGGACGGGCGACGGGACTGGCGGCCTGGGCGAGGTCGAACAGGTGGGCGCGTTCCGCGTCTCCGAGCAGCAGGGCTCGAGCGATGCTGTCCAGCACCTCCGGAGAGGCTCCGTCGATCGCGCCGCGCTCCAGCCGCGTGTAGTACTCCACGCTGACTCCGGCCAGCGTCGCGACCTCGCTGCGCCGCAGTCCGTCGACGCGACGATTCGTGCCCGGCGGCAGCCCCACCTGGTCCGGAGTGACCCGGGCTCGCCGCGACATGAGGAATTCGCGCACCTGCGCTCGATCGTCCATGCCGCCCACGATAGGCGAGCTGCATGTGACGGGGAGTCCCTCTCAGGGACCCCGTCCGAGCCCGTTCCGACCAGAGGAACCGAGATCCACAGCAGATGTCCAGCCGACGTCAGGCCCAACACCAGAGGTGGTCCGTAGTGTCGGAGACACCTCATCGAGGTGCGAGTGATCCGAGGACCCTCGGGTCGGGCTTTCTGATGCGTCCCCCTCACGCCGCCCGGCCCGGGGGTCCTCTTCTGCTCGCAGACGGATCGGCGCGTGCGGCACCGTCGTCGTCCGCCAGCAGCTGGAAGAGGATGTGATCCTGCCAGCGCCCGTCGATCCGGAGATAGTCCGGCGCCACTCCGTACGGCCGGAATCCGTTCTTCGCGAGCACGCGCTGTGAGGCGGCGTTCGCGAACACGGTCTCCGCCTGGAGGCGATGCAGCCCCAGCTCGCCGAAGGCGACGGCGATCGCCGCGGACACCGCCCGGGTCGCGATCCCGCGCCCGTTCGCCCGTTCGCTCACCCAATACCCCATGGCGGCCGATTGGAAGGCCCCTCGGGTGATTCCGCTGAGCGTCAGCCGCCCGACGATCGCGTCGTCGTCGAGGATCACCGCCGGGAACGTCCTGCCCTGTGCGTGGTCGTCGAGGCTCTGCCTCGCGATCTCGAGCTGCGTCGCGGGCTGGAAGTACTCGTCCTCCCGGGCAGGCTCCCACGGGGCCAGGAACTCGCGGTTCTCCCGGAGCAGCGCCGTGACCTCCTCGACGTCGTCGACGGACAGACGACGGATCGTGGCGCTCACGGCGACTCCCCCTTCGCTCCGGGCTCCGGACATGAGAAAACCCCGGAACCACCGAGTGGTTCCGGGGCTCCGGGCCCGTAGCGGTGGCGGGGCTCGATCCCGCGACCTCACGATTATGAGTCGTGCGCTCTAACCAACTGAGCTACACCGCCACAGAATGAGAAGCGCCCGCGCCGTGCAGTGGCGCCCCATCCTCGGGAGGATGAGACGCTCTGCGCTGCGCGGGCTCTCACTCCGAGCCCCAAGCGGGAATCGATCCCGCGACCTCCACCTTACCAAGATGGCGCTCTACCGCTGAGCTATTGGGGCAACGGCATGAAAGTCTACCAGCACCCTCATGGCGAGTGAAATCGAGAGGATGTGACCTGACTCACCTCTTCGATCCACCCTCGCGTCCGGGGCTCGATGACCAGCCGCGCGGCCGGTCAGGCGACCGGCGGCCTGAGACTGCCGACACGACGACGGCGCGGCCCCGACCGTGTGGCCGGGACCGCGCCGTCGTCGTGCAGGCTCAGCTCGAGCGCGGCTTGCGCTTCGTGGAGCCGAAGCCGCCGGACTTGGCGTCACGACGCCCGCCGCCGCGCGGTGCGCCGCCCCCGCGGCCGCCGGACGCGCCGCCGGCGTCCTTCTTCAGCTCGATCAGCTCGCCGCCGATCCGCGTCTTCGCCAGCGCATCCCACTGCGCGGAGGACAGCTGCTCGGGCAGCTCGACCAGCGCGTGGGTGTTGCGGATGTCGATGCCGCCGATGTCCTTGGCCGGCAGGTCGGCCTCGTTGGCGATGGCCCCGACGATGTGACCGGGGTTCACCCCGTTCCGGCGGCCCACAGCGATGCGGTACATCGCCTTGCCGGGGCCGGCCTCGCGGGCCGGCCCCTTCGGGCCACGGTCACGACCGCCGCGCTCGGGCTTCTCCGAGGCCTCGCGGGACGCTTCGCGGACCAGGTCGTCGTGGCCGGAGTCCCGGTCGAACAGCGGACGCCCCTCGTGGAGCATCGCCACCAGCGCGGCGGCGACATCCTCCCCGGAAACATCGTTATCGGCGATGTAGGAGCTGACGACCTCGCGGTACTGGTCGATCTGGCCGTCCTGCCGGGCGGCGGTGATCCGCTCGGCGAAGCGCCGCGACCGGGCGGCGTTGACGTCGGCGATGGTCGGCATCGCCATCTGCTCGACCTTCTGGCGCGTGGCCTTCTCGATCGAGCGCAGCATCCGCCGCTCGCGCGGGGTCACGAACAGCACAGCCTCCCCGGAGCGCCCGGCGCGGCCGGTGCGGCCGATCCGGTGCACATAGGACTCGGTGTCCATGGGGATGTCGTAGTTGTAGACGTGGCTGATCCGCTCGACGTCGAGCCCGCGGGCGGCGACGTCGGTGGCCACCAGCACGTCGACCCGGCCGGCGCGCAGATTCTCCACCGTCTTCTCGCGCAGCTTCTGCGGGACGTCGCCGTTGATGGCGGCGGCGCGGAAGCCGCGGGCGGTCAGCTTCTCGGCGACCTCCTCGGTGGCCGCACGAGTGCGGACGAACACGATCGCTCCGTCCTGCGTCTCGGTCTCCATGATCCGCACCAGGGCGTCACCCTTGGCGTGATGCTTGACCTGGACGTAGCGCTGGCTGATCGTCGACGACGTCGACGTCGCCTCCTTGACCGAGACCTCCACCGGGTCGTTCAGGTAGTCGGCGGAGATCCGGCGGATGGCCTTCGGCATGGTGGCCGAGAACAGCGCGACCTGCTTCGCGGACGGAGTCTTCGCCAGGATCTGGTCGACCTCCTCGGCGAAGCCCATGCGCAGCATCTCGTCGGCCTCGTCGAGGACGAGGTGCTCGATGCCCGAGAGATCCAGCGAGCCGCGCTGCATGTGGTCGATGACGCGCCCCGGGGTGCCGACGACGACCTGCGCACCACGGCGCAGACCGTCCAGCTGCGGGCCGTAGGGGGCGCCGCCGTAGATCGGCAGCACGGTGACGCCGTCGACGTCGGCCGCGTAGGTGGAGAACGCGTCGGCCACCTGCAGCGCCAGCTCACGCGTCGGGGCGAGCACCAGCGCCTTGGGGGTCCGGGTCAGCTGGCCGGCGTCGTGCTCGGCGGCCAGGCTGCTCAGCGTCGGCAGCGCGAAGGCCGCCGTCTTGCCGGTGCCGGTCTGGGCCAGACCGATGACGTCGCGGCCCTGGTTCATCAGCGGGACGGTCCGGGCCTGGATCGCCGTGGGGGTCGTGAAACCCATCCGGTCGACGACGGCCATCACACGATGGTCCAGGCCGAGGGTGCGGAAGGCGGGCTCGGCGGCCTCGGGCGCCGCGGACGTCTCAGCGGTCTCGGACTGCACGGGCTCCTCCGTCTGCTCAGCAGTCTGGTCGGTCGCCTGCTCAGTCGTCTGCTCAGCAGTCGGCTCAGCCTGCGGGGTCTGCTCCTCCGTCGCAGCCGTGGCGGGCTGCTCGACGGTCTCCTGACGCTCGTCGGCGTCCGGGGTGATGGTGGGGGTGCTCATGGGCGGTGCTCCTTCTCGGATCGGCACGGCCGGTCCTCGACAGCACAGCTCTTCTGCACACATGCGTCGACCACCTCTGCTCGACATGCGTCAAGGGCAGGGCAGGGTGCACATGCTCTGATGAGAGCTGGGATGACGGGGACTCTGCGACCGCTGGTCGGCTCCGGAGTCGACCCGTGAAACACACATGAACCTCGACAGGCATCACAGGCGTCGAATGCTTCGACGCTCGCCTGGAGCAAGCAGGAGAAGACGGGGCCTTCCGGAGAATGCCCTATGAGTCTACGGCATCGCGACGCCGAATGCCGAGTCGAGAGACGAAGGTCACGGCCAGGCCACGTACCAGGCGTTCTGCGCGTCATGCGGCAGCAGGTGCGTGGACACCGAGCTGAAGCCGCTCTCGGCGAGCAGCGCCTCCGCGGCCGGCCGCCCCCACGCGGCTCCGAGGCCGGTCCCGCCCCGGGCCAGCGAGACCGTCAGGCAGTGCATCGTGGAGATCGTATAGATGAACGGTCCCAGCGGGTGGTCGAGGTCGCCGGCATGAGTGCCCGAAGTATTGATGTCCTGGGCCAGGTAGACGCCGTCGGGCCGCAGCACCTCCCGGATGCCGCGCACCACGGCGAGGGGATCGACCTGGTCGTGGATCGCGTCGAAGGTCGTCACCAGGTCGAAGGACTGGGCGCCCCACGGCGCCGGGAGGACGGCGGCGTCGCCGACGCGCCCCTCCAGCGACGGCAGGTCGGCATGCTCGGCGCGCAGGTGGTCGATCGCCTCCTGGGAGAGGTCGAGCCCGTGGAACCGCGAGCGCGGGAACTCCCGGGCCAGCACTGCCAGCGCCCTCCCCCGGCCGCACCCGACGTCGAGCACGTCGATGCCGGCGGTCAGCCGGCCGGCGAGGCCTGGGACCATGGGCAGGACGTCGTCGAGCAGGGCGGCGACCACCGTCTGTGCGGAGTCGGCCTCCATGACCTCCTGGAACCGCGGATAAGAGGAGTACGGGACCCCACCGCCCGTGCGGAAGCAGCCGACGAGCTCGTCCTCGACGCCGGCGAGGACAGCCAGGTACTGGGCGAAGGCCGCTACGTTCGCCTCGCCGGCGTCGGTGAGCAGGTCCGCATGCGCCGCCGGCAGCCGATAGCGTCCGGTCTGCGGGTCGTGGGCGACGAGACGCCCGACGGTCATCGCCCCGAGCCACTCGCGCACATAGCGCTCCTGGAGACCGGCGGAGGCGGCGAGCTCGACAGCCGTCGGCGGCGTCGACGCCTGCGCCAGGACGGAGAGGAGCCCGGTGCGGTGGCCGAGGGCCAGCATCAGCCCCAGGCACCCGTCGTTGAGGATCCCGACGAGACGCTCCTCCGCCGCCTCGGCCGTCGGGTCGTCCACCGTCCACATATGCCTCACCCCGCTGCCCGGTCCACCGTCAGCGTCCGCCCGGCCGACCGGGAGAGTCAAGAGACCCGGCCCGTGATGCGGGAGAGACGGGCCTCGCCCGCACGATCCGATGCTCGACCCAGAGCACGAAGGCCGCGACCGCCGCGGCATCGGCCAGTGCCACCGGCCAGCCGACCTCCGTCGCCGCCAGGTCGCCGATCCCGCCGAACCCGACGAGAGACGCGGCGAGGTTGTTGACCACATGCAGCGCGATCGCCGCCTCGAGCCCTCCGGTGCGCCAGGTGATCCAGGCTGTCCCGAGCGCGAACACGGCGATCGCCAGCTGCCCGGGCAGGTCGTAGTCATGGCCGAGCACGAAGGCCAGCAGCAGCATCGGCCACGGGACCTGCAGCCCCATCTGCCGCCCCCTCGCCGAGCTGCGCCCAGGCGGAGACGGCCGCCATCCCGGCGGTGACGACGACGGCCGGCACCAGGCAGCGCGCCATCATCGTCCAGCGCAGCCGCCCGGCCACTGAGGACAGCAGCCCGACCGGCCGACATCCCGCCAGCCGGAAGCCCAGCAGCAGCGCCGGGAGCATCAGCGCGATGGTTCCGAAGATCAGCGTGAATCCCCAGGGATCGTAGACGTCCAGCGTCGCAGGAAACTCCGCGTCGGAGTCCCGGATCAGCGGCGACAGCAGTACGGCGATCATGAGGACTAAGCCGCCGACGGCATAGATCACCGCACTGAGCACCAGGCCCAGCAGCGGCTTCCACCAGCGGTACTGCGGCCAGCTGCGGGCCAGTCGGTGGTGGGCCGGCGGCGCCGACGCCTCGTCGGGGCACGGCATGGAGTGCGGCGGGGTCGTGACATCAGTGGTCGTCGAAGAAGGCCTGGTTCCATCCTTCGCCGGCCCGCCGGCGCCCACATCGGCCGCTGAGCAGCCGGCCCGCCGTCGAGAGGACCAGATCAGCGTCATCCTTCCGGTCGACGCGGGGCGCCGGGCCGGTGGATAGGCCGGACGCCGTGACAGCTCGTGGACGACGCCGACGCCACCTCTGGCAGCTGCCCCTGACGGCGCTGATCGGCCTGGCCTCCGGCGTCGTCGTCTGGGTGGACGTCATCACGATCGACCCCGGCATCTCGCCGCTGCTGCTCCTGCTCGACGTCCTCCTCGGCCTCACCTCGATGGTCCTGGTCGGCCTGCGGGACCGGGCCCCGGTGACCATCGCCCTGCTCCTCTGTGCGACGGCGGGCTTCTCCGTCTTCGACGTGGCCCCGTGGCTGCTCGCCGTCGCTTCGCTGAGCACGCGCCGCAGCCTGCGGCTGGTGGCGCTCCTGCTCGCCGCCACTGTCGCCTCGCCGCCGAGCAGGCCCGCACGGAGGAACGCATCCGGATCTCGCGGGAGATCCACGACGAAGTCGGCCACCGGCTCTCGCTCATCGCCCTCCATGCCGGGGCGCTGGAGTACCGCGAGGGGCTCGCCGCCGAGCAGGTACGGCATGAGGCCGGAGTGATCCGCTCCAGCGCCCACCAGGCGATGGGCGAGGTCCGCCGCACGCTGCAGGTGCTGCGCGACGACGCGTCCGGACATCTCCCGGAGGATCACGACCCGGGGCTCGATCTGGAGGCGCGCATCCGGCGCCTCGCCCAGGACGCCGACGACGCCGGCTCCCCCACCACTGTGCGGACCCCGGCGCCGCTGGCCGAGCTGCCGCCCGCGTCGAGCCGCCACGTCCACCGCATCGTGCAGGAGGCGCTGACCAATGCGCTGCGCCATGCCCCGGGAGCCGCCGTGGAGGTCACCCTTGACGGCGGCCCCGGCGACCGGCTGGCGCTGACCGTCGCCAACCCGCGGATCCGCAGAGCGCCGGAGGAAGCTCCGGTCGGCGCCGGCGGAGGACTCAGGCATGTCGGCGCCCGCGAGCGCTCCGAGCTGGCGGGCGGGCAGCTCGTCACCGAGGCCGGAGAGGACGAGTTCCTCGTGAGGGCGTGGGTGCCATGGCCGAGCTGAGTGTGCTGGTCGTCGACGACGAGGAGCTCATCCGTGCCGGTCTGCACCTGCTGCTCGACGGCGCCGAGGGGCTGCACATCGCCGGCGAGGCCGCCGACGGGCACCGGGCCGTCGAGCTCGCCGCCGCGCTCGACCCCGATGTCGTGCTGCTCGACCTGCGCATGCCGGGCATGGACGGCTTCGCCTGCGCCGAGCAGCTGCTGGCCGACGACCCCGACCGTACTGTGCTGGTGCTGACCACCTTCGACGCCGACGAGACCGTGCTGCGGGCCCTGGAGCGCGGCGTCGCCGGATTCCTGCTGAAGGACACTCCGCCGGCCGAGCTCGTCCGCTCCGTGCGGCAGGCCGCCGAGGGCGCCCCGGTGCTCTCTCCGTCAGTCGCCCGGCAGGTGATCTCGCGGGCCACCGCCCCGCGCGAGGGCTCCCGGAGCGAGGAAGCTCGCGGCCGCCTCGCCGCACTGACCGAGCGGGAGCTGGAGATCGCCCGAGCCGTCGCCGAGGGGATGACGAATCAGCAGATCGCCGAGGCGCAGGTCGTCAGCCTGCCGACGGTCACGACGCACATCGGGCGGATCATGCAGAAGCTGGAGGCCGACAATCGGGTGAAGATCGCCCTGGCGATCCATCGAGCGGAGCTGAGCTGAGGCGGCTCAGTCCCCCGGCCGCGCGGTCGCCGGGCCCTTCGCCGTCGCGATCTCGCGGATGGTGGCCTCCGGGGCCTCGGCGACGGAGATGACCTCCACCGGGTCGCCGGCGCGGATCTCGCCGGGGGTGACCACGCGGAAGTAGGTGCCGGGGCGGCCGGCCTGCAGGAACCGCTTCACCCAGCCGGGCTCGTCCATCCAGCGGCCGAAGGTCGCGCAGGGGATCCGCGGGCGGGTGGCCTCGAGGACGAGCTGCTCGCCGATCCGCCATCGCTCCCCCGGGTAGGCGCCGTCGACGTCGAGGCCGGCGAGCCGCAGGTTCTCGCCGAAGGCCCCGGCCGGGAGGTCCCGGCCGAGCTGATCGGCCCACCAGGCGGCGGCGTCGTCGGCATAGGCGTAGACCGCCTTCTCCTCGCCCCCGTGGTTCCTGCGGTCGGCCTGGACGTCGCCGTGCAGCCCGAAGGTCCGGACCATGACCGGTTCCTCGGTGGGCCGCTTGTCGATGGCGGTGACCCCGACCGTCCCGGCGGCGTCGCGGACGAGCTGGTCGACCACGCAGACGGCCTCCACTGTGCCGGTCAGGCCGAGCCGGTCGGCGGCGGCGAGCAGACAGATGGGCGAGGCGTCACTCATGGCGCCAGTCTAGGCGCCCCCTCGGAGGCGATGACGCCGTGGAAACTGTGGGAATGGTCGCTCATTCCCACACGAGCCACGGAGTCATCCCCGGCCGACGGCGCTCAGAGGCCGGCGAGCGCCGCGTCGAGGTCCTCGATGAGGTCGGCGACGTCCTCGATGCCCACTGAGAGACGCAGCAGGTTCTCCGGCACCGCCAGCTCGGTGCCCTGCACCGAAGCGTGGGTCATGTGGTGCGGGTGGTTCATCAGCGACTCGATGCCGCCCAGCGATTCGGCCAGCTGGAACAGCCGGGTGCCCTCGGCGACCTTGCGCGCCGCCGGCTCGCCGCCGCGCAGCTGCACTGAGACCATGCCGCCGAAGCCGCGCATCTGGGTCTTCGCCAGGTCGTGGCCGGGGTGGTCCGGAAGCCCCGGGTAGAGCACCCGCTCGACGGCGGGGTGGTCGACCAGGTGCTCGGCGATCGCCTGGGCGTTGCTGCAGTGCCGGTCCATCCGCACCCCGAGAGTCTTCAGCCCGCGCGTGGTGAGATAGGCGTCCAGCGGCCCGGAGACCGCGCCGACGGCGAACTGCTGGAAGCCGACCTGCTCGGCGAGGTCGTCGGCGGCGGCGTCGGATCCCAGCACCACCGCGCCGCCGACGACGTCGGAGTGCCCGCCGATGTACTTGGTCGTCGAGTGGACCACCGCGTCGGCGCCGAGGCTCAGCGGCTGCTGCAGATAGGGCGTGGCGAAGGTGTTGTCGACCACGAGCAGCGCCGAGCGTCTGTGCGCGATCTCGGCCAGCGCGGCGATGTCGGTGATCGCCATCAGCGGGTTCGACGGAGTCTCGACCCACAGCACGGTGGCGTCCTCGGCGTCCAGGGCCGCGGCGACGGCGTCGGCGTCGGCCAGATCCAGCGGGGTGTTCGCGATGCCCCAGTTCCCGTGGACGCGGTCGATGAGCCGGTAGCTGCCGCCGTAGGCGTCGTCGCCCATCACGATCCGCTGGCCGGGGCGCATCACCGCGCGGATCAGCGCGTCCTCGGCCGCCAGCCCGGAGGCGAAGGAGAAGGCGTGGCCTCCGCCCTCGGCGGCGGCGAGCTGGGTCTGCAGCGAGCTGCGGGTCGGGTTCGCCGCCCGGCCGTACTCGTAGCCGCCGCGCAGCCCGCCGATGCCGTCCTGGGCATAGGTCGAGGAGAGGTGGATCGGCGGGACCACGGCCCCGGTGGTGGGGTCGAAGTCCTGGCCGACGTGGACGGCGGCGGTGGAGAAGCCCAGCGGGCTCTCGGCGTGGTGATGGGTCATGCTCAGGCCTCCTCGTCGAGTCCGGTCATCCGGACCAGCAGATCATTTCGGGTCAGCACGCCGACGATGTCGCCGTCCTGGGCCACCAACAGCGTGGGGGCGGTGCGCAGCTTCTCGAGGATCTGCGGCACCGTCTCGGTGATGCCGACCAGCGGCAGCTCGTCGGAGAGATGCTCGGACACCGGGGCCCGCGGGTCGACCTGGCCGAGGATCAGCGCGTCGGAGAGCCGCTCGACGTCGACGGTCCCGTAGACCTCGCCGATGCGCGCGACGCGGCCCGGCTCGTCGATGACCGGCACGATGTCGACGCCGTAGCGGGTCATCACCGAGATCGCCTCGCGCAGCGTCGTCGAGCGAGGGATGGCGATGACCTCGGGCAGCGCCTCGGAGACGGCGTCGCGCTTGGCGGTCAGCAGGTCGGCCGCCGTCGTCGTGCGCGGATCGCGCGCCCCGGTGCCCGGGGCCGGATCGGCGACGCCGCCGAGGCGGCCGTCGCGCACGGCCTCGGAGATCTCCTCCGCGCTGGTCACCGCCAGCTCGGAGCCGGTGGAGGTGGAGACGACCTCGCCGAAGCCGTGGTCGATCATCCACTGGTCGTTGAAGATCTTGCCCAGGTAGCCGCGGCCGGAGTCGGGCAGCACGGCGACGACGACGTCGTCCTCGCCCAGGCCCTCGGCGACCTTCAACGCCGCGGCGACGGCGGTGCCGGAGGATCCGCCAACCAGAAGCCCCTCCTCAGTGGCCAGCCGGCGGGCCATGGCGAAGGATTCAGCGTCGGTGATCGCGTGCTCCTCGTCGGGCACCGACGGGTCGTAGTTCTTCACCCAGATGTCCTCGCCGACGCCCTCGACGAAGTACGGGCGCCCCTCGCCGCCGGAGTAGACCGAACCGTCAGGGTCGGCGACGACCACCCGCACAGGTCCGGACGCGCGGTCGGCGGAGACCTCCTTGAGGTAGCGGCCGGTGCCGGTGACGGTCCCGCCGGTGCCGGCGCCGACGACCAGGTGGGTGACCGTCCCGTCGGTGTCCTCCCAGATCTCCGGGCCGGTGGTCTCGTAGTGGGAGTGCGGCGCGGCCGGGTTGGAGAACTGGTCGGGCTTGAAGCCGCCGGCGATCTCGGCGGCGAGCTGGTCGGAGATTCCGTAGTAGGACAGCTCGGACTCCGCGGAGACGCCGCTGGGGCCGACGACGACGTCGGCGCCGTAGGCGCGCAGCACGTCGCGCTTCTCCTGGGCTACCTTCGGCACGGTGACGAAGACGCTGCGGTAGCCCTTCTGCTGGGCGACCAGCGCCAGGCCCACGCCGGTGTTTCCGGAGGTCGGCTCGACGACGACGCCGCCGGGCCGCAGCCGGCCGTCGGCCTCGGCCTCCTCGATCATCTTCAACGCGATGCGGTCCTTGATGGAGGCGCCGGGGTTCAGATACTCCAGCTTGACCAGGACGGTCGCGGAGATTCCTTCCGTCACCCGGTTCAGCTTCACCAGCGGGGTGCCGCCGATCAGGTCGACTACGGACTGGGCATATTTCATGCTCCCAGGCTACCGTCGGGGCCTTCCGGGGCCGCGGGCTGATCGCCCGCGGCGGACTCACGGAGAAACAGAGCAGCCGTGCGACGAGGATCCCCTGCGGCACCCGTCGGACCGCGCCGGCTGTGGTGGGATGGACGGGTGGACCACTCCCCCGCTCACGTTCCCCGGGCCGAGCGCATCGTCGACGTCGGCGGCGTCCTCGACCTGCCCCGGACCCTGGGCGTGCTGCAGCGCGGCCGGGCCGATCCGGCGCTGCAGATCGACGGCGGGCCGCTCGGCGGCGGCGCCGTTGGCGGGCCGTCCGGCACCCCCGGAGCCGGCGCCTGGCTGGCGTTCCGACAGGATCTCCGGCGGCCGGACGGCGCCCCGGCCCCCGCCGACGAGGAGCCGGTCCCGGTCCTGCTGCGCCTCGACCAGCTCGACGCCTCTCACGTGCGGGTCCGGGCCTGGACCGCCGCGCCGGACGACGACGGCGCGGCCGCCGGGACGGCCGTCGCGGAGGCGGCGACGCTGCTGGGCGCCGCCGACGACTGGACCGCGTGCGAGAGGCTGCTCGACGCCCGCGGCGACGAGCAGTCGGCGGCGCTTGCGCGGGTGCGTCGTCGGCATCCGGGCGTTCGGCTTCCGGCGACCGGCCGGATGGTCGAGCAGCTGGTCACCGTGGTGCTGGAGCAGAAGGTCACCCATGATGAAGCCCGTCGCTCCTGGCGCGAGCTGCTGCGCGCCGTCGGCGAGCACCCGCCGGGCCCGGCGCCCCGGGGGATGCTGCTGCCTCCAACGCCGACGCAGCTGCGCGGCATCCCCTCCTGGACTTGGCACCGGTTGGGGGTGCAGCCGCCGCTGGCGGCGACGGTCCAGCGGGTGGCCGAGCGGGCGAGCGCGCTGCGGCGACTGGGCGCCGTCGGGCCCGCCGACGTCGACGCGGCCGCCGAGCTGGCCGATCGGCTGACGGCGATCCGCGGGATCGGCGCGTGGACGGCGGCGGAGACGCTGCAGCGCAGTCACGGCGCGGCGGACCTGGTCGCCGTCGGCGACTATCACCTGGCCCATCGCGTCGGCGAGGCGCTGAGCGGGCGACGCGCCGACGACGCCGGGATGCTCGCGCTGCTCGAGCCCTGGCGCGGGCACCGGCAGCGCGTGGTGCGGCTGATCGGACTCAGCGGCTTCCAGCACCAGCGGCGCGGGCCGATGCTCGCCCCGGAGGATCACCGCCGCCGCTGACCTCCGCCCCACACACGTCGAGCGGGGGATCCACTGCGGCTGTGCGCCGGATCGGCGCCGACAGCAGCCATGGATCCCCCGCTCGATGCGTCGGGGCGGGGAGGCTCAGCTCCGGACGGAGTCCTCGCCGGAGCCCTCGGAGCCCTCCGCAGCCTCGCCGGACTCCTCGTCAGACTCCTCGGAGTTCTGCGCGGCCTCGGCCTCGTCCTCGGCGATCTGGCGATGGACCTCCTCCATGTCCAGGCCCTTGACCGCCGTGATGACCTCGTTGAGCTGCTCGGCGTTCAGCGCGCCGGCCTGGGAGAACACCAGGACCTTCTCGCGGAACGCCATCAACGTCGGGATGGAGGTGATGTTCGCCGCCGCCGCGAGCTCCTGCTCGGCCTCGGTGTCGACCTTGCCGAAGGTCACGTCCGGGTGCTGCTCGGAGACTTCCTCGTAGACGGGGGCGAACTGCTTGCACGGACCGCACCAGTCGGCCCAGAAATCGATCAGCAGGATCTCGTTGTCCTCCAGCGACTGCTGGAAGCCTGCCGTGGTCAGTTCGGTGGTAGCCATGGCGGCCACCTTACGCGACCACGACGGCGCTGTGGGCGCTTAAGCGACCGGCGAAAGCTCCCTGGAATCAGGGTGGGGACCGGCTGGATGAAGCCCGCGACGGGCCCTGCGAGAAGCTCGCGAGGAGGCCCGGCGACGAGGCCGCCGCATGCACGACGAAGGGCCCGGACCATCCGGTCCGGGCCCTTCGTCTCAGGGGTGGCAGATGAGGGATTCGAACCCACGAAGGCAATGCCAGCTGATTTACAGTCAGCCCCCTTTGGCCGCTCGGGTAATCTGCCCTGCTGTCCTCGATCGGGCCTGCCCGGCCGAGCACCCCACCACTTTAGCCGACGATCCGGGACTCCTGCCAATCGGCGCCGGGTGTGCGTCTGCTCACCCGCCCGAGCTCCGCCGCGGGCGGGCTCGGCACCCGGTCAGGCACCGGGCTCAGCACCGGGCTCGGTCGCGCCTGCGCCCGCGCAGCAGCGCGCAGTAGGCTGGACGCGCAGCCCTCCGCGCCCCCGCCATCTCCAGGAGCTCCCGTGGCCGACGTCGACGCCGCCTCCCTCGCCCGTTCGCTGACCGAGCACAGCCCGGCGGGGATCGCCGAACAGGTGCGCGAGCTCATCGTCGACGGCACGCTGGAGGCCGGCACGCGCCTGCCGACGGTCCGCGACGTCGCCACCGAGGTCGGCGTCAGCGTCGGCACCATCGCCCAGGCCTGGGCGCTGCTGCGCGAGGGCGGGCTCGTCGAGACCCGCCGGCGCGGCGGCACGCGCGTCATCGAGGGCCATGGCCCGACGGCGGAGAACTTCCCCGGATGGCACGCCGTGGACCTGCTGCGCCACAGCCCGGATCCGCGGCTCGTCCCGCCGCTGGAGGATGCGCTGGCCCAGGCGGTCCACCAGCCGGGCATCCACGCCTGGAGCCGCGAGCACGTCGTCGAGCAGCTGGCCGAGCAGCTGGCGGAGCGTCTGCCCGACCAGCCGCGGAGCTATGCCGCGGTCAGCTCCGGCACCGAGGCCCTGTGGCTGGCCACCCGGGCCGCCGTCGACGTCGCCGCCGGGGCCGCCAGCGCCGAGCACGCCGCCGAGGCCGGCGTCGGGCTGCGCACCGCCGCGGGCGCCGAGCCCGTGATTGCCGTCGAGGAACCGGCCTCGCCGGGCTATCTCGGCGTGCTGCGCGGCCTGGGCCTCGCCCCGGTCGGCGTCGCCGTCGACGAGCAGGGTCCGCGGCCGGAGGCGCTGTCCGCGGCGCTGGAGCAGGGCGCGGTCGCCGTCGTCCTCTCCCCCTCCGGGGCGTTCTCCGACCGCCACCGACTCACCGCCGAGCGTGCCATGGCGCTGGAGCCGCTGCTGGCCGCTGCCGGCGAGGTCACGATCATCGAGGACGACCCGCTGGGCCCGCTGGCCGAGGACGGCGAGGCCGTGCCGTCGCTGGAGGCCCTCTTCCCGCACCGGACGCTGCGGGTGATCGGCTTCGAGCGCGCCTTCGGCATGGACCTGCGCAGCTCCGTGCTCGCCGGCGACGCGCAGCTGATCCGCCGGTGCATCGCGCGCCGCTCGGGCGGAGTGGCATCCACCAGCCGCATCCTGCAGCATGCGCTGGCCCACCAGCTGCGCGACCCGGTGGTCGCACACCGGCTCGTCTCGGCGCGGAAGCACTACGCCGCCCGTCGCGAGCTCGCCGTGGAGCGCTTCGCCGCCGCCGGGCTGACCGCCCGCTCCGGGCCGGGAAGCTGGGCGGTCTGGGTCGAGGTCGACGACGAGCAGTCCGCGGCCCTGGCGCTCGGGGCCCGCGGGATCGTCGTCGACGTCGGAAGCTCCTGCGTGGTCGCCCCGCGGCCGACCGGGCTGCTGCGGCTGTCGACGGCGCAGCTGCCCGAGGACCCGGCGCGGCTCGACGAGCTGGCCGCCACCGTCGCCGGAGCGACCCACGGCTCGCTGGAGGACGCCACCTTCGTCTGAGCCGGCGCCGGGGCCCGGCCGCCCGCCGGGCCGTGCTCAGCCGAAGAGCCGCCGCGTGGCGATCTCCGCGCCCTCGGCGAGGCTGCGCAGCTTGGCCTCGGCGATCTGCGGGTGGAGGCGCCCGCCCAGGCCGCAGTCCGTCGAGGCGATGACGTTCTCCCGGCCCACCCGCTCGGCGAAGCGCTCGATCCGCTGGGCGACGAGCTCCGGATGCTCGACCACGTTCGTCGCATGCGAGACGACGCCCGGCACGATCACCTTGCCCGCCGGCAGCTCGACGTCGTCCCAGACGGTGTACTCGTGCTCGTGGCGGACGTTGGCCGCCTCGAAGGAGTAGTACGTCGCATCGATCTGCAGCATGAGGTCGACGATGTGCCGGAACTCGATGTCGGTGGTGTGCGGACCGTGCCAGGAGCCCCAGCACAGGTGGAAGCGGATCTGCTCCTGCGGCAGTCCGCGGAGGGCGTGGTTCAGCGCGTCGATGCGCAGCTGGGTGAAGGCCCTGTAGTCCTCCACGCTGGGCTCCGGCGAGATCTGGTCCCAGTTCTCCGCGATGGAGGGGTCGTCGATCTGCACGATGAGCCCGGCGTCGGTGATGGCCCGGTACTCCTCGCGCATGACCTCGGCCCAGGCGAAGAGATGCTCCTTCTCGTCGCTGTAGTGGCGGTCGGCGATGCGGGCGGCCGAGCCCGGCGAGAGCGAGGTCATGAAGCCGGTCTCCAGACCGGTCGCGTCGAGGGCGCGGCGCAGGTTCGCGACGTCGGAGGCGATCGCCTCGTGGCCGGTGTAGGCCAGCGGGCCGGTGGTGGCCGGGAACGGCGTCGCATGCGAGCCGGTGCCGATGCCGCCCTCCGGATCGCTGTAGGCGTCGTGGAAGGCCGTCCAGTCGCGACGGTTCGGGAAGCTGGTCAGCCGCACGTCGCCGGGGGCTGACTCCACATGCGGCTGGCTGAAGATGTCCTCTCCGGTGACCTCCAGGCCGGAGACGCGCTGGAAGATGTAGGACCACCAGGCCCCGTAGTCCACTGCCGAGGACATCGCCTTGCCGTACTCGCCGTCGCCGGGAACGGTCACCCCGGCGGCCTTCTGCCGGACGACGAGGTCGACGACCGCCGCGGAGAGCTGGCGGTCGAACTCCGGGGTGCGCTGCAGCGTCAGTCCGTCTGCGGCGAACTCGCGGGCGGCGTTGGCGGCGATCAGCTCCTCGGTGCGCGGCAGCGAGCCGGCGTGGGAGACGAGGATCTGTCGCGCCGGGTCCTGCAGAGTGCCGACGGGAGTGCTGGTGTGGGTGCTGGCGTGAGGCATGCGGCCTCTCCTTCCTGGGTCGGTCGGAGGGCCCGCTCCGGCGAGCCGCGGACTCCCCGGTGCGGACCCGCCGGCGCGGCGCCGCCCGCGGCCCGTCGCGGGCTCGGGGCGCCTGGCCGGTGCAGAGCAGGTCCGCAGCGGTGCCCCGAGGCGGGGCGCGAGGCTTCGCATGCACGCTGCGTGGTTGACATGGCCGTCGTCGGACGCCGCGGAGCCGCGCCGGCCAACGAAATGTTCATGTCTTCACTGAGCATTGTAGGGCGGCCCGGTGGACCCCGGGCCGATATGACGGCGGCCGATAGACTCGACGACGACTCACGACACCGTCTCGAGCAGGAGGACGCTCATGGCCAAGGAATCCAGCTTCGACATCGTCTCCCAGGTGGACAAGCAGGAGGTCTCCAACGCGCTCCACCAGGCGCAGAAGGAGATCTCGCAGCGCTACGACTTCCGCGGGACCGGCGCGGGGATCGACTACTCCGGCGAGAAGATCCTCATCCGCGCCGAGGCCGAGGAGCGGGCGAAGGCGGCCAAGGACGTCTTCGACTCCAAGCTGATCAAGCGCGGCATCTCGCTGAAGTCCTTCGACGCCGGCGAGCCCTACGCCTCCGGCAAGGAGTACCGGATCGAGGGCGCCATCAAGGAGGGCATCGACCAGCCCACCGCGAAGAAGATCACCAAGATCATCCGCGACGAGGGCCCGAAATCGGTCAAGGCCACCATCCAGGGCGACGAGCTGCGCGTGACCTCCAAGTCCCGCGACGACCTGCAGGATGTCATCACCCTGCTGAAGGACTTCGACGACGCCGCCCTGCAGTTCATCAACATGCGCTGACCCGCGGCCGAGTCTGCGACCGGGCCGACCTCCGGGCGGCGACACGACAGCGGCGCCCCCGCTCCGCAGTGGAGCGGGGGCGCCGCTGTCGTGTCGGCCCCGTGCCGGCGCCTCGCCGACGTCGTGCCGGTCAGACGATCGCCGTCACCGCGATCAGACCCAGCGGCAGCACCAGGAAGATGCCCACCACCCAGCCGGCGGCGTAGAGCTTCTTCTCCGCGGCGACGTCGGCCAGGCGGCTCGCCGCGCGCAGCGGCAGATCGCGCAACCCCGGGATGCCGAAGATCAGCGCAGTGGCCAGCACGTTGAACAGCAGGTGGGCCAGCGCGGCGATCAGCGCCACCCTCGCCTCCGGCCCGTCGAAGGCGAAGGCCGAGATCAGCGCGGTGACCGTCGTGCCGATGTTCGCCCCGAGGGTGAAGGGGTAGATCTGGCGCAGGCTCAGCGTCCCGGAGCCGGCCAGCGGAACCATCAGGGCCGTCGACGTCGACGAGGACTGGACCATGACAGTCATCAGCGCGCCGGAGCCGATGCCGGCCAGCGGCCCGCGGCCCATCGCCGCGTGGAGCACGGCGCGGGCCTTGCCGACCATCAGCACCTTCAGCAGTCGGCCGATGAGGTTGATGACCAGCAGGATGAGCGCGACGGCGACGCCGATCATCACCAGGCCCTGCCAGAGCGGGGGCAGCCAGCCCAACGAGGCGGTGATGCCCTCGGCCAGCGGCGTGGTCGCCCCCTTGATGACGGAGCCGAGGCCGCCGAAGATGGCCGCCAGCGGCCCGCCGTCGGTGCCGGAGAGCGGGTCAGCCAGCGCAGTGGCGAGCTGCTCCAGCAGTCCGAAGGCCATCTCCAGCGGCAGGAAGATCGCCACCGCGAGGAGGTTGAAGAAGTCGTGGACCGTCGCGGCGGCGAAGCCGCGGCGGAAAGCTGCCTGATCCCGGACCATGCCGAGGCTGACCAGCGTGTTGGTCAGCGTGGTGCCCAGGTTCGCGCCGAGGATGACCGGGATCGCGATGGACAGCGGCAGCCCGCCAGCGACCAGCCCGACGGTGACCGAGGTCGTCGTCGAGGAGGACTGCGTCAGGACTGTGGCGGCGACGCCGACCATCAGGGCGACCAGCGGATTGGTGGCGAAGTCGAAGAGCGTCTCGGCGTGCCCGCCGGTGGCGATGCCGAAGCCGTCGCCGATCACGTGGACCGCGGTGATCAGCACGTAGACCGCGGCGACGACGCCGAGCCAGTTGGCGATGCTGAGCGCCCGGCCGGAGAGGCCGAGGCGCTCGAAGGGGGTGATGGGACGGGCGACAGGAGCTTCGTGAGCTCCGGTGGTGACCTTCTCCGGTGCCGCGGCGGCCGGTGCGGACATCGATTCTCCTCAGCGTGAGCCGAGACCCTCCGGGCCTCTGCCGGACGCAGCTTCCGCCGCCCGCTCATCCACCGGTGAACACTCGGTGATGTGGGTGACACGACGGACAACACTGCGCATCCCTTGCCCCATGAGCGTCACACGCGGAGGTGAACTCCGAGTGAACTGCCCTCCACCCACGCATGACAGCCGCTGTGGAATCACTCACACGCGCCCTGCTCGCCGCATGATCAACCAGTGTCGTCCTTGAGCATGGTGCTGACGGATGTTCCCGTCGAGGCCCGCGCCGAGAGCGGACGAGCGCCCCGGACGGATAGCATGGACGACGACGGGGTGATCCCGACGACGGCGCCCCTCCCCGCACGTCATCGGACAGGAGAGCGCATGCATCAGCACCACGGACGGCTCCGCACGGCAGGCCTGCTGGCCTTCCTCTTCGCCCTGCTGCTGCTCATCGGAGCGCTGCTCGCCTACTTCACCAGCAGCCCCAGCTTCCTGTTCATCTTCGGCCTCATCGGCGTCGGCTCGGTGGCGTACTCCTACTGGAACTCCGACAAGCTCGCCCTGCGGGCGATGAAGGCCTATCCGGTCAGCCGCGAGCAGGCGCCGGCGCTGTACGAGATGGTCGAGGAGCTCGCCGAACGCGCCCAGCAGCCGGCCCCGCGGATCTTCATCGCCCCGCAGCCGACGCCCAACGCCTTCGCCACCGGGCGCAATCCGGAGAACGGCGTCGTCTGCTTCACCGAGGGCATCCTGAACCTGCTCAGCCCCCGGGAGCTGCGCGGGGTCACCGGACACGAGCTGATGCACGTCTACAACCGCGACATCCTGATCTCCTCAGTCGCGGCCGCCGTCGCCGGCTTCCTGACCACGATCAGCCAGTTCTTCATGCTCTTCGGCGGCGGCTTCGGCCGCGGCGGCAACAACCAGGGCGGCAATCCGCTGGCGCTGATCGGGGCGATCGCCGCGGTGATCCTGATGCCGATCGCAGCCAGCCTCATCCAGATGGCGATCAGCCGCACCCGGGAGTACGACGCCGACGCCGACGGCGCCGAGCTCAGCGGCGACCCCCTGGCCCTGGCCTCGGCGCTGCGCAAGCTGCACGGCGGCATCAACGCCGAGCCGCTGCGCGAGGACCCCAAGCACGATGCCCATGCGCATATGATGATCGCCAATCCGTTCGGCCCGAAGGCCAAGCAGCTCTTCTCCACGCACCCGCCGATGGACGAACGCATCTCGCGCCTGGAGCAGATGACCTCCGGCCCGCCGCAGGGCTGAGACCCCGCCCCACGACGAGACGAGCCCGCCCGGACCTCAGGGTCCGGGCGGGCTCGTCTCGTCGTGGGAGGGGGCGGCGACCGCCTCAGCTCTGGCGCGAGATGCGGACCATCTCCTCGCGGGGCACGACCTTGACCCGCTCGCGCTCCACCGGACCCTGCGCCGTCGCCTGCTCGCCGAGGGAGACCTCGTGCGCGTCGAGCGTCAGCCAACCGTCCCAGGTCGTGTACTCCACCCCGCGGGAGTCGAGCAGCTCGAGCACCGCCGCCTCGTCGGGCTCCTCGGCGGCGGGCAGCTGGTGGACGTCCTCCAGCAGGCAGCCGATGGTCTCCAGCGCGTCGCCCTTGGTGTGGCCGATGAGTCCGACCGGACCGCGCTTGATCCAGCCGGTGGCGTAGGTGCCCGGCAGGTGTTCCCCGTCCTCGTCGAGCACGCGGCCGGCCTCGTTGATGATCACCCCGCGCCGGGCGTCGAACGGGATGCCCGGCACCTGGGTGCCGTAGTAGCCGACGGCGCGGTAGACCGCCTGGACCGGGTAGTCGAGGAACTGTCCGGTACTCCGGACGCCGCCGGAGCCGTCGAGCTCCATGCGCTCGAAGCGGATGCCGTCCACGCGGCCGGTGCCCTGCCCCTGCTCATCGGTGCCCTCGAGGACCTCGACCGGCTGGTGCAGGAAGTGCAGATGCAGCTTCCGCTCGGCCTCCTCAGTGCGCTCCTCCTGCTCGACCAGCCAGTTGGTCAGCGTGTTGACCATGGTCTTGACCTGATTGTTCGACTTGATCGCCTCGTCGGAGGCCTCGTCGAACTCGAAGTCCTCCTCGTCGAGGACGATGTCCACGCCCGGCGCGTGCGAGAGCTCACGCAGCTCCAGCGGGGTGAACTTCACCTGCGCGGGGCCGCGGCGGCCGAAGATGTGCACGTCGCGGGCCGGGGACTCCTCGAGCCGCCGGTGGACGTTCTCCGGGACCTCGGTGGTCAGCAGGTCTTCGGGTTGCTTGGCCAGCATGCGGGCGACGTCCAGCGAGACGTTGCCGTTGCCGATGACCGCGATCTGCTCGGCCTCCAGCGGCCAGTCGCGCGGGTAGTCCGGGTGGCCGTCGTACCAGGAGACGAAGTCGGCCGCGCCGAAGGACCCCTCCAGCTCGATGCCCGGGATGTCCAGCGAGGCGTCGCGGATCGCGCCGGTGGCGAAGACCACGGCGTCGTAGTGCCGGCGCAGGTCCTCCAGCATGAGGTCGACGCCGATCTCCACGTTGCCCAGCAGCCGGATGTCGCCGCGGTCCATGACCTTGTGCAGCGCCTTGACGATCCCCTTGATGCGCGGATGGTCGGGGGCGACGCCGTAACGGATCAGCCCGAACGGCGCCGGATACCGGTCGAAGAGGTCGATGCTGACCGGAATGTCGCTCTTCTTCTGCGACTTGGCCAGGATGTCCGACGCGTACACGCCGGCCGGACCGGCCCCGACGACGGCGACGCGGACGGGGCGCTGGGGAGTCTGGTCTGTCACTTCGGGGACGTCCTTTCCATGCGCGGCCGACGGCACGACGACGCGCTCGACCGCGGGCGGCGTCGTCGCGGGGGTCGCGCCGCCGTCGCCTGCTCGATTACCTCAGAACAGTATGCCGTATTGCACAACGCCCGCCGCCCGGAACCCTGTTCCCCGCGGGCGCCGACATGACGGATCTCACGGCGGATCGCTCCTTCCGCGGCCCCGAGACGAGCATCGCAGACGCCGGGCGCCGACGGTGCCGCGCGCCGTCAGGGCTCCGCCGACTAGACTGGCGCCATGGCGGAGATGCTCCTGGAGAAGTACAAGGGCCTGGTGGCCAAGCACCTCGACGATCGGTGGACCCCGCAGGAGGGCTACACCGCCGAGGAGCTGGCCGATCAGCTCGCCGCCGCGGATCTGCCCGCCGGCACCTCCCTGCCGCTGGCGCTCGAGGAGTTCTACCGGGCGGTGGGCCGCTGCGAGGAGCTCATGGAGGCCCATTGCTTCTTCTTCGACCCCGACGAGTTCATCGTCGAGGACGGCCATCTGCTCTTCCTGGAGGACGAGGACGAGCAGTTCGCCTGGGGAGTGCCCGTCGAGGCGCTCGACGTGCCCGATCCGCTGGTCCGTCGGCGCGCGAACTCCACCGGCGCCTGGCACGACGAGGACGCCACCGTCGGCGAGTTCATCCTGGACCTGCTGGACTTCTCCTTTGAGGAGGAGTGAGCGTGGTCGATCCGTCCACGCTGCACGCCTCCCACCGGCCGCCCGACTACGCCTGCCCCTTCTGCGGCCTGGCCCGCGGCGACGTCGAGACCGGCGACAACCGCTGCGAGCTGAGCGACCTGGTCCACCAGGACGACGAGCTGCTGGTCTTCATGGCCTGCGACGGCTTCGGCCCGCACGAGGGCCATGCGATGATCACTCCGGTGGCCCACCGCGAGGCGCTCTACGACCTCGACGACCACCTGCTGGCCCGGATCGGGGCCATGCAGCGCGACGTCGCCCTGGCGATGAAGCTCGCCTGGAACCCCGAGGGAACCTCCGTCCGCCAGCACAACGAGCCCGCCGGCAACCAGCACGTCTGGCACTACCACCTGCACGTCTTCCCGCGGTACAGCGACGACATGCTCTACCGCCAGCTGCGCCATCCCGTCCCCGTCGACGTGCGGGCGGAGAAGGCCGTGCAGCTGCGCGAGGCGCTGGAGCAGGTGCTCGCTTCCCGCTGACTCTGGTCCTGGGTTCGCTGGTGGTTGCCTGCGGCGCGTCCGGCACCCGCCTCGCACCTTCGCTCCGGCTTCGCCGTCGCCACAAGGGATCCGCGAGGCGGGTGCCGTCCGCGCCGCCTGCTGACAGTTCGCCGGCAGTGCCACGGGGAGACGGCGGGCCGCAGCCATCGCACCCCGTTGCCCCGTCCATGCGTCGCAGGGCTGTGAGATGTCGCAGGGCCACGGGACAGCGACACCTCACAGCTCAGCGATAGGCGGGAGGGACGGGCGTTCGAGTGCGCTCCCCCGGCACTCTGGTGGACCCGTTGCCTGGGCGCGCCGCCGACGGAGCGGCGCGCGGATTCCTTGTGGCGACGGCGCCAGCCGGAGCGAAGGTGTGCGACGCTTCGCCTCCGGCGCGCCCGGGTGACCGCAGCCCCATCAGGAGAGCGCCGCCGGCGAGAGGCAGAGCCTCAGCCCTCGCGGTCCACCACGGCGTCGGCGAAGGCCAGCAGGGCCGACTTGATCGTCGACTCCGGCAGGTCGGTCAGCGCCTCGGCGGCCCGGCGGGACCACTCGTGGGCGATCTCCCAGGCCCGGTCGGTGACCGGATGGGCGACGACGGCGGCGACGGCGGCGGCCAGCGCGTCGTCGTCGGTCAGGTCGCCGTCGACCAGCGCCAGCGCCTCGGCCGCGGCGGCGTCGCCGTCGGCCGCGGCGGCGCGCAGCAGCAGCACCGGCAGCGTGGGCACGCCTTCGCGCAGGTCGGTGCCCGGAGTCTTGCCGGAGGCCTCGGCGTCGGAGGTCAGGTCGATGACGTCGTCGGCGAGCTGGAAGGCCACGCCGACCGCCTCGCCGTAGGTGTCCAGCAGCGCGGCGGTCTCGGCGGTGCAGCCGCCGTAGTGTCCGCCCAGTCGGGCGGCCGCGGCGACCAGCGAGCCGGTCTTGTCGGCGATGACCTGCAGATAGTGGTCGTAGGGGTCCTCGCCCGTGCGCGGGCCGACGGTCTCATGCAGCTGCCCCATGACCAGCCGCTCGAAGGTCCGTGCCTGGACCTGGGAGCCCTCCAGGTCCAGCTCGGACATCATCCGCGAGGCGCGGGCGAGGATCAGGTCGCCGGTGAGGATCGCCACCGAGTTGCCCCAGACCTCATGGGCGGCCGGTGCGCCGCGGCGCACCGGGGCCGAGTCCATCACGTCGTCGTGGTAGAGCGTGGCCAGGTGGATCATCTCCATGACCACCGCGGCGCGCCGGACGCTGTCGTCGGGCCCGTCGCCGAGCAGGGAGGTCAGGATGGTCAGCAGCGGACGGATCCGCTTGCCGCCGGCCTCGGCGAGGTAGCGCGAGGAGGTGTCGGCCAGCTCGTCGTCGCTGGAGAGCGCGGCGAGCAGCTGCTCCTCCACGGAGCTCAGCGCCTCGGAGATCGCCGGAGCCAGACGCTCGTCGTCGGCGAGCGCCTCGAAGCCCGGCGGGAGGCTGAGCGACAGGGGGTCGACTGCGGAGTGGTTCATCGCCGTCCAGCCTATCGGGCGTCGGGCGCGTGCGGCGCGGCCGGCCGGCGCGCATGGTGGATGGCGACGATGCCGCCGGTCAGGTTCCGGTACCGCACCGACTCCCAGCCGGCCTCGGCGACGAGCGCGGCCAGCTCGTCCTGGTCGGGCCAGGCGCGGATGGACTCGGCCAGGTAGACATAGGCCTCCGGATTCGAGGAAACCCGCCGGGCCGCCGACGGCAGCGCGCGCATCAGGTACTCGAGGTACACCGTGCGGAACGCGGCGCAGCTCGGGTCGGAGAACTCCATGACCGCCAGCCGACCGCCGGGGCGGGTCACCCGGTGCATCTCGGCCAGCGCGGCCTCGGTGTCGACGACGTTGCGCAGCCCGAAGGAGATGGTGACCGCGTCGAAGGAGGCGTCGGCGAAGGGCAGGGCCGTCGCGTCGCCGTGGACGAACTCGATGTCCGGCCGACGGCGCCGGCCGACGGCGAGCATGCCTTCGGAGAAGTCGCAGGCCACCGTCTCGGCGCCGGCGTCGGCGAAGGGCTCCGCGGAGCTTCCGGTGCCGGCGGCGAGGTCGAGGACGCGCTCGCCGGGCCGCACGTCCAGCGCCTGGACCAGACGACGGCGCCACAGCCGGGTCTGCCCGAGCGAGAGCACGTCGTTGGTCAGGTCATAGCGCTCGGCGACCTGGTCGAACATCGAGGCGACGTCCTCGGGACGCTTGTCCAGATCGGCCCGGGGCCCGCGGCGCACACGCCGCGTGTCCGGCCGGGGGTCCTGCGCTGCAGAATGCGATGAGCTGGTCACGCCAGCATTGTCCCAGAATCCAGGTGCTCCCGCGCGGAGGGCGTCGCCGGAGGTCAGCGCCGGGAGGAGGCGAGTCTCACAGCCGGTGCGCGACGAGCCCGGAGACGGCGATAGACTTTCTCCGCCATGGAAGCCCCACCGCTGCACTCCGTCGTCCGGGAGGTCACCTTCCCCGACGGCGTCCGCCTGCCCGAGCTGCTGCCGCGGCTGACCCCGACCGGCTGCTGGATCCGCCGCGGCGAGGGCATCGTCGGACTGGGCGTCGCCGACGGCGCGACCGCCTCCGGATCGCAGCGCTTCGTCGAGCTCTCCCGCTGGTGGGAGGAGCGCCGCGCCGTCGTCGAGGAGGCGCCGCGACCGGCCGCACTCGAGCAGATCCCGGGCTGCGGGCCGACGGTCTTCACCTCGGTGACCTACTCCTCGGACTCCGCGCACGCCTCCCACCTGACGCTGCCGGAGGTGGTCCTCGGCGACGTCGCCGGGCACACCTGGGTCACGGTGACCACGGTCGACGCCGACGACGCCGTGGCCGCCGTCCTGGCCCGGCACGGGCTGGCCCTGGGCGAGGACGGGACGCTGACTCCGGTCGACGACGCCCGGGACTCCCCGGAGTTCCCCGCCACCCGGCTGCGCGCCGGGGCGCATCCGACCGAGCACTACCTCGAGGCCGTCGCCGCGGGCGTGGAAGCCATCGAGGAGCGCCGGCTGGAGAAGCTGGTGCTCGGCCGCGACGCCGTCGTCGAGGCCGAGGCCCCGATGCCGCGCGGGGTGATCCTCGCCGGGCTGATCCGCGACTACACCGACTGCTGGACCTACCTGGCCGGCGATCTGCTGGGGACCACTCCGGAGATGCTGGTCACCGTCCGCGGCCGCGACCTGGCCGCGCGCGTGCTGGCCGGCACCGTCGACGGCTCGCTCTCCGCCGCCGAGGCCCGCGAGCAGCTGCTCGACGACGTCAAGCAGCGCAGCGAGCACGAGATCGCCGTGCAGTCGCTGCTGGCCCAGCTGGCCCCGGTGGTCGAGCTGATCAGCGCGCAGAACCCGCCGGCGGTGCTCGCGCTGCCCAACGTCCACCATCTCTCCACCGACGTCACCGGCCGGCTGAGCCGCACCGCCGACGGCACGCTGCCCCCGGCGCTGACCGTCGCCGAGCGGGCCCACCCGACGGCGGCGATCTGCGGGACCCCGACGGCGACGGCGGCCGAGCTCATCGCCGCGCTGGAGCAGCTGGACCGCGGCCCGTTCACCGGGCCGGTCGGCTGGATCGACGCGCACGGCAACGCCGACGTCGGCATCGCGCTGCGCGGCGGACTGCTGGGCGAGGACGACCGCAGCGTGCGGCTCTTCGCCGGCTGCGGGATCGTCGCCGGCTCGAAGCCGGAGTCCGAGCTGGCCGAGACCCGGTCGAAGCTGCGCCCGATGCTCGGCGTGCTCGGAGTCGAGGGCTGAACCCCGGGGCCGGCCAGGCCTCGCGCCCCTCGTTCCTCCCTCAGGCGGCGACCAGCGGCTCCAGAGTGAGTCCTTCGCGAGTGCGCTCCACGCCGCGGACGTGCCAGCGGTCGCGGAAGAGCGCGAGCAGCTCGCCGTCGCCGCGCCGCAGCACCTCCACCCCGCCGATGGCCTCCAGCGCCGCGGCGGACTCCTCGTCGGTGCGTCGGGCGATGCCGTACGGCAGCGTCTCCCAGCGCGGGGCGGAGCGGAACTCGTGGGTCAGCCGGTGCTCGACGACGTCGAACTGCATCGTGCCGACGGCCGCCAGCACCGGGATCTCCTCGCCGCGCCGCTCGGAGCGCAGCACCTGGACCACACCCTCGGATTCGAGCTGCTCCATCCCGCGGCGGAACTGCTTGGTCCGGCCGCGGTCGGCCGGTGTGGCCACGGCGAAGTGCTCGGGGGCGAAGCGCGGCAGGCCGGGGAACTCCACCGGAGGTGCCTCATAGAGCGTGTCGCCGATGGTCAGCGCCGAGGCGTTGACCAGGCCGACGACGTCCCCCGGATACGCCAGATCGGTGAGGTCCCGGTCGCGGCCGAAGGACAGATGGGCGTACTTCATCGCGAAGGGCTTGCCGGTCCGCGCCGTCGTCGCCGTCATGCCGCGCCGGAACACGCCGGAGCAGACGCGGATGAAGGCCAGCCGGTCCCGGTGGGCCGGATCCATGCCGGCCTGCACTTTGAAGGTGAACGCGCTGAAGGGCTCGTCCAGCGCCCGGTCTCGGCCGGCGGCGTCGGGGCGGGGCGCCGGCGACGGGGCCAGCTCGACCAGGGCGTCGAGGATGCGCGGGACACCGATGTGCCGCACGGCGGCGGCGAAGAGCACCGGGGAGGTGATCCCCTCCAGGAAGGTCTCGCGGTCCAGGTCCGCCCCGGAGGCCGACAGCAGCTCGGACTCTTCGACCGCCTGCTCCCAGCCGTCGACGTAGGCCTCAGCGGCCTCGTCGGGCGTGTGGATCTGCTCACGGGCGAGGTGCCGGCCGCCGGCGGAGGGCTCGACGGTGACCAGTTCGCCGCTGCGGCGATCCAGGAACCCGCCGAACTCCCCGGCGATGCCGACCGGCCAGGTCAGCGGAGTCGGCTCCAGCCCGGTCTGTTCGCGGATCTCGTCCATCAGCTCCAGCGCCTCGCGGCCCGGACGGTCCCATTTGTTGATCACGGTGATGATCGGGATGCCCCGATGCCGGCAGACGGCGAAGAGCTTCATCGTCTGCGGTTCGAGCCCCTTGGCCGCGTCGACCAGCATGACCGCGGCGTCGACGGCGGCGAGCACGCGGTAGGTGTCCTCGGAGAAGTCGGCGTGGCCCGGAGTGTCGAGGAGGTTGAGGATCGTTCCCCGGTGCTCCAGCTGCATCGACGCCGAGGTCACCGAGATCCCGCGCTCCTGCTCCATGGACATCCAGTCGGAGACCGTGCTGCCGCGGTCTCCCTTGCCGTGGACATGACCGGCCTCCTGCACGGCCCCGCAGTGCAGGGCCAGCGACTCGGTGAGCGTGGACTTGCCGGCGTCGGGGTGGCTGATGATCGCGAAGGTCCGCCGCCGAGCGGCCTCCTGGGCCGGGTCGGCGCGGTGCTCCGTGTGCTGGTCAGCCGGCATGTCGCTCCTGATCGTCGTGACGGGTGCTGCGGTGCGACGGAGCCCCTCGAGGGGACGCCCCCGCGTGGAACCTACCGCACCGTGAGGTTCTGTCCCAGCGGCAGCAGGCGCGAGGACTGCCGAGCGCAATTTATGGAACGATGATTTCCGAATTTATCGATCTTCCATTTCTGCTTTACCGACCATACTCTGGACCTCGTCGCACCGTGGCGGAAGCTTCTGCACCGCTGGGGCGCGGCGCACCCGAGAGATCACTCGACCGGAAGGACTGAGAACCATGACCCCCTCGAAGAACACCTCCCGCGGCCTGGCTCTGGCCGGAGCCGTCGCCCTGACCACGAGCTTCGGCGTGGCCGGTGCGCACGCCGATGTCCTGGACACCACCACGGACACCACCGTGGAGGTCTCCACCGAGCTCAGCGCCGAGCTGGCCGCGGAGGTCGCCGCCGAAGCCGCCGCCGACGTGCGCGCGACAGTGGAGGCCGAGCTGCAGGCCCTCGTGGAGGCCGGAGCGCTCGACGCCTCGGCCGCCGCCGAGCTCGCCGCCGAGGCCGAGGCGGAGGCCGAGGCCGCCGTCTATGCCGCGCTGACCGCCGAGGGCGACGTCGACGCCTCCGTCGAGGCGGAGCTGACCGACTCGCTGGAGGCGAACATCGAGGCCGAGACGGACGCCGACGTGGAGCTCGACCTGGATCTGGTCGCCACGGTGGACGCGCTGCTCGAGGCCTGAGCTCAGCTCGTCACCACCCCTGGAAGGGCACCGCCTTCAGGGGCCGATCGGGGCCGGAGCGCGGCGAGCGCTCCGGCCCCGTCACGTCTCCGACCCCGGTTCAAGCCTCCGCGGCGGCGCGCTGGGCGATCCGCCCGCCGGCGAGGACCATCTCCACCTGCCGCGCGGAGAGCCGGTGGTGCAGCGCGACCTCGTGCTCGCCGTCGTCGCCGACCACTGTGGCAGGCACCTCGGTGCCGGCGCGCAGCGCCTCGTGGATGCCGCGCAGCCGCAGCCGTCCGCCCTGGGCGACTGCCCGGTAGGCGGCATCGTCGCACTCCAGGGCCAGGACGCCGAAGTTCGCCAGATTCTGCCAGTGGATGCGGGCGAAGGACTTCGCCACCACCACGCGCAGTCCCAGATGCCGCGGGGCGATCACCGCGTGCTCGCGGGAGGAGCCTTGCCCGTAGTTCTCCCCGCCGACGATCGCGTGCCCGCCCTCGGCGGTCCAGGCGCGATCCGGGTAGGTGTCGTCGACCTGGATGTAGACGAACTCGCTGATCTTGGGGATGTTGCTGCGATACGGCAGCACGCGGGAGCCGGCGGGCATGATCTCGTCGGTGGAGATGTCGTCGCCGACCTTCAGCAGCACCGGGACGTCGAGCGCGTCGGGCAGCGGGTCGAACTCGGGCAACGTGCTGATGTTGCTGCCCTTGACCAGCTCGACCTCACGGGCCTCCTCAGGCGGCAGCGGGGCGATGAGCATGTCCGGGTCGACCTTCGGGTCGGCGGGCATCCGAGGCACCGGGCAGGACATCCCCAGGTGCTGCGCCAGCATGCGCGGATCGGTGATGCGGCCGGTCAGCGCCGAGGCCGCCGCCGTCTCCGGCGAGCACAGCCAGACCGAGTCCTCGTCGGTGCCGGAGCGTCCGGGGAAGTTCCGCGGCATCGTGCGCAGGCTGTTGCGCCCCACCGCCGGGGCCTGCCCCATGCCGATGCAGCCCATACAGCCGGACTGATGGATGCGCCCGCCGGAGGAGATCAGATCCGTCAGCCAGCCGCCGCGGACCATGTCGGCGAGGATCTCCCGTGAGGTGGGGTTGATGTCCAGCGAGATGCGCTGGTCGACGTGCCGGCCGCGCAGGATCTCGGCGACGACGGCGAAGTCGCGCAGTCCCGGGTTCGCCGAGGAGCCGACGACGACCTGGTGGACCTCCTCGCCGGCGACCTCCCGGACCGGGGTGACGTTGCCGGGCGACGACGGCGCGGCGATCAGCGGCTCGAGACTCGACAGGTCGATGTGCTCGGTGACGTCGTAGGTCGCGCCGTCGTCGGCGACCAGCGGGGTGAACTGGTCCTCGCGGCCGCGCTCGGCGAGGAAGCGGCGCACCTCGGCGTCGGCGGGGAAGACGCTGGTGGTCGCCCCGAGCTCCGCACCCATGTTGGCGATGACGTGGCGGTCCATCGCGGTCAGCGAGCGCAGCCCCTCCCCGTGGTACTCGATGATGCGTCCGGAGCCGCCCTTGACCCCGTGGCGGCGCAGCATCTCCAGGATCACATCCTTCGCCGAAGTCCAGTCCGGCAGCTCGCCGGTGAGCTCCACGCCCCAGATCTCAGGCATGGTCACGTACAGCGGATCGCCGGCCATGGCCATGGCGACCTCCAGGCCGCCGACGCCGATCGCCAGCATGCCCATCGCCCCGGCGGCGCAGGTGTGCGAGTCCGAGCCGACCATCGTCGCCCCGGGGCGTCCGAAGTGCGCCTGGTGGACCGGATGGGAGACGCCGTTGCCGGCCGCGGAGAACCACAGCCCGTAGCGGCGGGCGGCCGACTGCAGGAAGAGGTGATCCTCGGGGTTCTTCTCGTCGGTCTGCAGCAGGTTGTGGTCGACGTACTGCACCGAGTGCTCGGTGTGCACCCGGTCCAGGCCGATGGCCTCGAGCTCGAGCATCACCAGTGTGCCGGTGGCATCCTGGGTCAGCGTCTGGTCGATGCCCACGGCGATCTCCGCGCCGGGCTCCATCCGACCGTCGACCAGGTGGTCGGCGAGCAGCTTCTGCGCGACGGTCCGCGGCGGGGCGGCGTCGGAGTGATCGAGGACTGACAGGGGCATGACTGACCTCCACGGTGTGCGTCTCGGGTGCGGACGTCCTGGGTCGAGGATGTCCCCGCAGGCGCTGACGGGACAAGGTCCGGCGGCCTGACCTCCGGGGATGAGGCGTCGCAGGACGCTCAGTCGTCGACGACGGCGGCAAGCCGCGCGTGCAGGTCCCGCAGTCCGGTCCGGTCGGTGCGGACTTCGATGACCCGGAGCCCGAGCCGGTCGTCAGGGTGGGCCAGGGCGGCGTCGAGCTGGCCGAGGTTCGTCACCAGCCGGTGCTCGACGCCGTGGCCGGCGGCCAGGGCCTGCAGATCGGCGGTCTGCGGCGTGCCGAAGAGCCGTTCGACCTGGGCCGCCCGTCCGGACCGGCGGCCGACCTCGCCGTGCTCGAGCTGGTCGAAGATCGCTCCGCCGCCGTCGTTGACCACGACGACGTCCACGCTGGGCGCCTGCTCTCCAGAGGGGATGAGCAGCGCATTGAGATCATGCAGGAAGGTCAGGTCCCCGACCAGCGCAGTGACCCGTCGGTCGCGGGCGATCGCGATCCCGGAGGCCGCCGAGACGTTGCCGTCGATGCCGGAGAGCCCGCGCAGCGCACGGATCGGCCCGCGCCCGGCGGAGGCGTCCATCGCCGCAGCGCCCGGCCCCTCCCCCAGCACTCCGCCGAGGTCGGCGGCCAGGTCGACGTCGCGGATCACCGACGACGACCCCAGCAGCAGCGACGTCCGCACCCGCTCGGCGACGGCGGCCGCCGTCCGCACCGAGGTCAGCCGCGGCTCAGTCTCGAGGATCGCGCGCATCCGCCGCAGCGCCGTCGTGCCCGCGGCCGCCCAGGCGTCACGCCAGCCCTCCGGCGCGCTGCCGAGGAACCGGCGCACCGCGTCGAGGTCGGCTTCCGTCCGGCGGGACAGTCGCTCGTCGCTCCAGGGCAGCGGCGCCGGCGCGTACTGGAGGACCTCGACGTCGGCGCGGCGCAGCAGCTGCTGCACCGGCCGGGAGAGCGTCGGCCGTCCGGCGACGACGACCCGGCGGATCCGGCGCGCCAGCTCCCCTGCCGGAGAGCCCTCCGGCGCCGGCAGCAGCATCCGGTGGGCGGGCACCGCACCGTCGACGGCGGCGGTGCGTGCGTCGAAGGCGCCGCTGGTCGGCTCGGCGAGCACCGGCTGGCCGAGCTCGGCGGCGAGGGTGAAGGCCTCGGGCGGAGCGTCGTGGCCCATCACGACCACGGAGGGGACTCCGGCGTCGAGCTGCTGCGCGGCGGCCAGGCCGCGACGGATCTGCTCGCGGGCGGCCTGCCGCTCCTCCTCGCCGAGGCGGCCGAGCAGCTCCTGGCTGTGCAGCTGCTCGAGCGGCCGGCCGGCGTCGCGATGCATCCGCCGGCGCTGGGACTCGTCGAGGATCGGCCGACGGGCCCAGCGCTGCTGGGCGGGGTCGGATCCGCCGTCGAGATCCTGCGGCACCAGCGGGTCGGCGAGGCCGATGTTCAGATGCACCGGCCCCGGTCCGCCCCCGCGGGCTTCGACGGCCTGCCGCATCAGCAGCGCGACCTGGGTCTCGGCGGAGAGCATGTCGTCGCGGGACTCGGGCTCCAGCCGGGTCTCGGCCTGCTCCAGGTGGATCTCGTCGCGCACCCGCGAGGCGAACATGCCCTGCTGCCAGGTGGTCTGGTTGGCGCCGGTGCCGTGCAGCTCCTCCGGCCGGTCGGCGGTGATCGCGACCAGCGGGACTCCGGCCAGGTCGGCCTCCATCATCGCCGGCAGCAGTTCGCCGGCCGCGGTGCCGGAGGTGGTGACCACTCCGGCCGGGGCACCCGAGTCCATCGCGATCCCCAGCGCGGTGAAGGCCGCCGAGCGCTCGTCGATGCGCACATGCACCCGCAGCGCACCGAGGTCCTCGGCCTCGGCGAGCGCGTAGGCCAGCGGCGCGGAGCGGGATCCCGGGGCGAGGACCACCTGGCGCATGCTCAGGCTCAGCCCGCGGACGACGCGGCGGGCCAGCCGCAGCGAGACGGCGTCCTGGGAGTCGTCGAATTCACGGAAGGGCCGCCGGGAGGAATCCATGGCCCCAATCCTATGTCCGCACCCGCCGTCCGCTCCGCTCCCCGGCTCAGCCTCCGGCCAGACCGGCATGCGCGGCCTGCAGCCGACGGCGCCAGCGCGTCTGGCCGGCGGCGTCGAGCCGGTGGGCGGCGAGCAGGCGCTCGTCCGGGGCCGGGGCTCGGGCTGTGCCGGCGGCTCCGGCCGCGCCGTCGACGTCGTGCGGCACGTCCAGGCCGCCGTCGGCGGGGACCAGCGGCGCGGCGACGACGTCGGAGGCCAGCAGCGCGGCGGTGCCCAGCCCGCAGGCCCGCGGCGTCTCCAGCCGCGAGGCCAGAGCGAGTCCGGCGGTGAGCCCGATCGAAGTGTCCAGCGCGGAGGAGACCACCGCATCCAGCCCGGAGGCGCGGACCACCGCCAGCGCGCGCTCGATCCCGCCGAGCGGGGCGACTTTGACCACGATGAGGTCGGCGGCGCCGAGCCGGGCGACCCGCAGCGGGTCCTCGGCCTTGCGCACGGCCTCGTCGGCGGCGATCGGCACCGTGATCCCGCGATGATGCAGCGTCTCGCGCAGCGCGGCGAGCGGCTCGATGCCGGCCACCGGCTGCTCGAGGTACTCCAGCCGATCTCCGGCGACGTCGGCGAGCGCCTCGGCGCCGGCCAGGGCCTGCTGATGGGTCCAGGCCCCGTTGGCGTCGGCGCGCAGCAGCGCCCGCGGCACCAGACGACGCACTTCGGCGAGGCGGGCGACGTCGTCGTCGAGGCTCTGGCCGGCCTCGGCGACCTTCACCTTCACCGCCGGGATGCGATCCAGATCGCCGAAGCCGCGCAGCACCGCCTCGACCTGCTCGGGGCCGACGGCCGGCACCGTCGCATTGATCGGGATCCGGGGCCGCCCGACGGTGCCGAGCCCGCGCCATCCGGCCTCGACGGCGGCGGCGAGCCAGGAGGCGGTCTCCGGCGGCTCGTACTCGCCGAAGGGGGCGAACTCGGCCCAGCCGGCCGGGCCGCGCAGCAGCATCGCCTCGCGCACGGTCTGGCCGCGGAATCGGGTGCGCATCGGCAGCGCGACGGCGACGGCGGAGGCGAGCAGCTCCTCGACCGGCGGCAGGGCGAGCAGCTCGTCCGCGGCGGATCCGGGCAGCGGCGGGATCTCGGACATGCCCCGAGTCTAGGTGTCCTGCGTCAGGACGTCGCCGACGCAGCCCGGCCCGTCGGCGCCCACGCTCACCCCGCCCCCGTCTCATCGAGTGGCCATCTCTGACGGCATCTCGCGCGATGTGATCGGTCTCTCGGGCGGAGATCCCGTCAGGAATGGCCACTCAGTGCGCGGGGAAGACACGAGACGCGTGCGCCGACCCGCGTGCTGCCTGCGGCGACCCGCGAGGCGCCGCCGATCGGTCTGTCGGCGGTGAGGAGCTGAGATACTGAGGACATGTCCGACGCGCACTCCCCTCGCCCGCGCACGCCGGCCCGCCGCACCTGGCTCTGGGCCGCCGGCGTCGTCGTCTGCGCCCTGGTTCTGCTGGCCGTGCACGAGTTCTTCCTGCGCTCGACGGACGGGCGCTGGCTGGAGCAGGCTCTGCTGGAATCGCGCTACTCCGCCATCACCGTCGGCCCCATGCAGGAGTCCACGTTCTTCGACCTGCTCAGCTCCGTGCCCTTGGCGGTGCTGGCGCTCGCCGGGCTGATCTTCGTCGTCACCGTGCTGACGCGCCGCCGCTTCGCCGCCGCGGGGATCGCCCTGGCCACCTTCCTGGGCGCGAACATCACCACCCAGGCGATGAAGGCGCTGCTCGTCCGGCACGAGCCCGAGGGGATGCCGATGTCGAACGCCGCCATGCACGAGTGGTGGTGGGCCCCGGACGTGACGTCCTTCCCCTCGGGCCACGCCACGCTCGCCGCCGGCGCCGCCGTCGCCGTGTTCCTGGTGGTCGGACCGCGGCAGCGTCCGATCGTCGGGCTGTTCACCGGGCTGCTCGCCGTCGTCTCCGGTGCCGCGATCTTCCTGACCGGGCACTTCGCCTCCGACATCATCGCCGCGTACCTCGTGGTCGCGATCTGGGGGCTGCTCGGCGGCTGGCTGGTGATGCGGCTGGGCGAGTCCTGGAACACGCTGACCACCGAGCAGCACACGCCGGTGGGAGCCGGGGCCGGGCTGGCCTGGTTCCTGGGGATCATCCTCACCGCGGCGGCGGTGCTCGCCGTGCTCTTCGCCGGCGGCTGGGAGGCGATCCGTCAGGCCGCCGAGGATCCCAGCGGCTGGCACTGGGTGGCGGGCACACTGCTGCCGGTGGGCCCGGGGATGCTGCTCTGCGGCGCCGGGATAAGCTTCTTCGACGCCGAGACGGGCCGACGCCATCCCGGCGAGCCGCTGCGCACGACGCAGCAGGCATATCAGGTGCCCCCGCAGTTCGGGCACCTCTACGAGGCCTGAGGGCGACCCGCCCCGGTCAGTGGCCCGAGCGCATCCTGGTGATCAGCTCCCGCGACTCCTCCGGGCCGTAGGGGATGATCGGGATCGCCTTGGTCGCGTCGCCGACGGCCTCGCGGATCGCGGCCCGGGAGAGCTGGTGGCCCTGCTGCATGCGACGGCGCATCGCGGCGACGAACTCGGCGTCCACGGGCCGCCCGTGGCCCGGCACGACGATCGCGCCCTCGCCGGCCGCCGCGCGGATGCGCCCCAGCGTGCGCACCCAGTCCTGCGGATAGGAGTCGCGGAAGCGCGGGTCGGTGCCCTCGCGCACCAGGTCGCCGCAGAACAGCACGTCCGGGGCCTCGTCGCCCCCGGCCTCTCCGGAGCGCTCTCCCCCGGCGACGCCGATCACCAGGTCCGCGGCGGTGTGCCCGCGGCCGAGATGCTCGACGTGGACGACGACGCCGCCCAGGTCCAGACTCAGCGGCTCGTCGCCGACGGTGCGGGTCGCCTCCGCCACGCCGGCGTCGCGGTGGGCGATGATCTCCGCGCCGCGGGCGGCCAGCGTGGGCACTGCGCCGGTGTGGTCGGCGTGCCCGTGGGTGCACACCACGGTCAGCGGCGCCTCGGTGATCGCGGCGACGGCGGCCAGCAGCGGCTCGACGTCGCCGTCGGCGGATCCGGGGTCGACCAGCACAGCATGATGCTCGCCGACGACCAGCCCGACGTTCAGCGGAGCGACTCCGTCGACGGCGGCCATGAACGCATGGCCGCCCAGTCGGACGAACACAGGGGCTGCTGCAGATGCGGCGTCGTCGCCGGACATTCGGATCACCTTCCTCACCGAGCGGGTGACCTCATTGTGCCCCCGATCCGCCCCAGACCGCAGGCGGCACCACCGGCGAGCCGGTGATCCGCCCGAGGACGCCGATCACTCCATTCACTCCGATCCCGGCGGCACCTGCTTCCAGTCGATGTCGGAGCCCAGATGGAAGCTGGTGTAGGCCGGCTGGTTGTAGGAGGTCTGCTGACGCGCCACTCCGGCGCGGTACTGCGGGTCGTGCATCAGCGTGTACAGCCGCCGGTCGGAGTCCTCCGTGCTGGTGTAGAGCCGAAGCGCCGAGGAGTCCTCGGTGCGCACGATCATCTCTTCGCGCCAGTCGCCGAGCACATCGGCCACCAGAGACGGGTTGCCCTTGGTCCCGTTGTTCGTCAGCGTGCCCTCGGCGGAGAGCACGGTGCCGTCGGTCCAGTCGACGATCTCCGGGGTCTGCCGCCGGTCGCCGGTGTCGACGCCGGTGATCAGCTGGGTGGTCATGTCCGGGCTCCAGCGGATGGACATGTTCGTCGAGGGCGTCGCGTCGCCGAGGTGCTCGCCGTCGACGCTGAACAGTCCCGTGGGGTCCGGGCCCTCCGAGCCGGAGGTCCAGGCCTCGAAGCCGGGACGGTCCGGGTCGATGTCGCCGACCATGCCGCGGCCGGTGTCCACGCCGGTGTAGCCGCCCCAGAGCACCTCGCCGTCCTCGGCGGCGCGCATCACGTAGCCGTAGGGCGCCCATTCACTGCCCTCGTGGACGGTGAAGATCTCCAGCCCGTCGCGGTTCGGGTCGAAGTCGCCGACGTGCTGGGCGTCGCCGTGGCCCAGCGGGGCCGTCTCGCCGGCGATCTCGCTCTCCGGATGCCCCTCGGCGGCGGTCGAGTAGAGCAGCGAGCCGTCGTCGTCGAGCGTGGCGCCGCCGTAGACGATCTCGTGGCGGCCGTCGTCGTCGACGTCGGCGGTGGAGAGCGTGTGGAAGCCCTGCCCGGCCAGCTCGGCGTGCGCGGCGTTCCGGCCGGGCTTCCCGTGCGGCGAGGCGTCGAAGGGGTTGTCCATCTCCACGTGGCCGGAGTCGGCGAGCCAGCGGGTGCTGATCTGTTCGCCGTCGAAGTCGTAGGCGGCCACCGCCGCGCGGGTGTAGTAGCCGCGGGCGAAGATCGCCGAGGGACTCTGCCCGTCGAGGTAAGCCACTCCGGAGAGGAAGCGGTCGACGCGGTTGCCCGGCTCGATCCGCGACATCGCGTAGTCGCCCCACATCAGACCGTCGTCGCCGCGGGCCGGCTGGTAGTCGACGGTGTCGAGCTCCGCGCCGGTGGCGCCGTCGAAGACGGTCAGATACTCCGGCCCATTCAGGACGAAGCCCTCGAAGCTGCGCAGGTCGTTGCGCTCCGAGCGCGACGGCGCATATTCGTCGATGAAGTAGTCGGCCAGGTCCTCGGCCGCGCTGCGCGTCAGCGGGTACTCGTGGCGCTGCTCGATGCCGAAGGCCTCCTCCAGCGTGGCCGGCCAGGTGCCGTCGACCACCTCGGGGTGCTCGTCCCAGTCCTGGAACATCGCCACCAGGTGGTCGTAGTACTCCTCGGCGCTGAGCCGGTGGTCGTCGTCATGGGTCACCCCGGCGGCGACGTCGTCGGCCGGCAGCGTGATGGGCGAGGACTCGCCCAGCTCGCCGTCCTCGGCGGCCGCGGAGCTGGTGCCCGGGGCCGTCTTGAGCATGATCTCGCTGGTGCCGTCATCGTCGAAGTCCTGCACCAGGAACTGGGTGTAGTGCGCGCCGGCGCGGATGTTCGGCCCCAGGTCGATGCGATTCAGCAGCTCGCCCTCGGCGGTGTAGGTGTCCACATAGGCCGGGCCGGTGTAGCCGACCTGGGAGACGTCCTTGGAGTTGGTGGGATCCCACTTGACCACGTACTCGTAGGAGCCGTCGCCGGTGACGTCGCCGACGCTGACGTCGTTGGCGGTGTAGCTGTACTCCTCGCCGACGGGGGTGGTGCCGCCGGCCGGCTTGGACAGCGGGATGTCGTGGTGGCCCTCGGCCCAGACCTCAGCTTGCCCCTCGGGACCACCGCCTCGCACCGGGCGCACCGTATAGGTGGAGTCGGCGGTGCCCTCGGCGTCGCGGTAGTCGGTGCTGTCGGTGACGGTGGCGATCTTCTCGCCGTCGCGCAGCACGTGGAAGGCCGGGCCCTTCACTCCGTGGCCGGCGCTGCCGGAGGACTCCTCCCCCAGCAGCCGCCAGCTCAGGTGCACTCCGTCCTCGACGGCGACCGCGACCAGGCCGCGGTCCAGCTCCTCGAGCTGGACGTCGCCGCCGGCGCCGGCGGTCTGCGCCGCGCTTCCCGGCGGGGCGGCCGCCGCAGCTCCGCCGCCGAGGCCGGCGACGGCCAGCGAGGCCGTGCAGACTCCGGCGAGCAGGGTGGTGCGAGCAGGTCGTCGGTGCTGCATGGAAGTCCCCCTCGGGTCTCGATGATCTGCATGATCTGCGTCGATGCCTGTGATACCGATCACTGTATGGTGAAACGATTCACGGGGCAACAGCGACGACGACGATCCGCGGCATGGACGCGATCCCGAGGCGCTGCTCGGCGAGCCGCCGCCGCTGCGAGCGTCCATCGGACGGCCGCCGGACCTCTGTGACTGCGATGACATCGGGGTATGCTCCCGGGCACTATGACTATGGACTCTCTCCTCTCGACCATCGGAGACATCGAGACCATCGCCTGGGATTGGCTCGGCATCTGGGTGATCATCGCCGTCGGGATCTATCTGACGATCCGGACCCGCGTGGTGCAGCTGCGCCACATCCCCGGCATGTTCCGGTCGATCGTCGAGAAGGCCCAGCGCGACGAGTCCGGACGGACCCGGTCGCTCTCGGCCTTCCAGGCCTTCACGATCACCGCCTCGGCGCGGGTGGGCACCGGAAACATCGCCGGCGTCGCCGGCGCGATCACCCTGGGCGGTCCAGGTGCGGTGTTCTGGATGTGGGTGATGGCGATCTTCAACTCCGCTGCCTCCTTCGTCGAGTCCACCCTCGCCCAGCTCTACAAGCGCAAGCGCTTCGACACGTTCAAGGGCGGCCCGGCCTACTACATCCAGCAGGGGCTGGGCTCGCGCTCCGGAGGCATCGTCTTCGCGGTGATCTTCATCTTCTGCTTCGCGCTGTCCTTCACCTCGCTGCAGGCCAACACCATCGTCGACGCCGTCACCGGCGCCGCCGAATCGATGGGCGCGGAGAACACCACCGGCCTCACCTGGGGCCTGGCCATCGTGCTGACCCTGCTCACCGGCGTGATCGTCGTCGCCGGCCTGCGCAGCGTCGCCCGCGTGGCGCAGAACGTGGTCCCGCTGATGGCCATGCTCTACATCCTGCTCGGCCTGGTCGTGGTGATCCTGAACATCGAGGAGCTGCCGCGGGTGCTCGGCCAGATCTTCGGCGACGCCTTCGACTTCCGCTCGGCGGCCGGAGGCGCCTTCGGTGCGGTGATCATGGCCGGCGTGCAGCGCGGCATGTTCTCCAACGAGGCCGGCATGGGCTCGGTCCCCAACGTCGCCGCCACCGCCGACGTCTCCCATCCGGCCAAGCAGGGCCTGGTGCAGACGCTGGGCGTCTACCTGGACACGCTGATCATCTGCTCGGTGACCGCCTTCATCATCCTCTTCACCTATGAGGATCCCGTCGCGGCGGACGCGAACCTCGGAGCCGAACTCACCCAGGGGGCGCTGGAGTCGACCTTCGGCACCTTCGGCGCCGTCGCCCTGGCGGTGATCATCTTCCTGGTGGCCTTCACCTCCGTGCTGGGCAACTATTCCTACGGCGAGGCGAACATCCTGTTCATCTCCTCCGGAGAGGGAGTGCGCAAGAGCTTCGCTCTGGTGCTGACCGCCGTGGTCTTCCTCGGCTCGGTCATCACCGTGGACCTGGCCTGGGCCATCGCCGGAGTGACGATGGTGATCATCGCGATGTGCAACCTGGTCGCCATCACCCTGCTCGGCGGCAAGGCCTGCAAGCTGCTGCGCCACTTCGAGGACCAGAAGAAGCGCGGGCTGGACCCGATCTTCGTCGACGAGGACCTGCCCGAGCTGACGAACCTGGAGTGCTGGAGCCGCGAAGACATGGCCGGCAGCCTGGCCCGGCGCGAGACGACGACCTCGCGCTGAGACGGACTGTGACGCCCCGGGCCGGGGCTGGGGACGGCGCCGAGCCGGCTCCGACCAGGCCCTGACCCGCGCGGCGTCGTCGGCCGCTCCCGCGATGGACCCCCTACTGAAGTAGGGGGTCCATCTGGCTCCGGGGCGGGACGCGACGATGGAGAACGTTTCCCTACGGTGACGGTATGACCACCACCAGCACCGTCGAACGCCCGAGGGACGCGCTCCGCGCCGATCCGGTCGCGAGCATCCCGCGCAATCGACAGACCAACGACTTCGCCGCCCTCGCCCGCGAGGTGAAGGACGCCGGGCTCATGGACCGCCGGGCCGGCAGCTACGTGCTGCGCACGGCGATCCTCGGCGTCGCCCTGGTCGGCGCGCTGGCGGCGATGATCCTCCTCGGCGACAGCATGTGGCAGCTCGGGCTGGCCGCCGTCTTCGGCGTGCTGTTCACCCAGCTGGCCTTCCTCTCCCACGACTCGGCCCACCAGCAGGTCTTCGCCAACGGGCGGCGCAACGAGTGGTTCTCGCGCTTCGTGGGCAACCTGGGCGTGGGACTGAGCTACGGCTGGTGGTCGCGCAAGCACGGACGCCACCACTCCAGCCCCAACACCATCGGCCGCGACGGCGACATCGCCACCGGCGCGCTGGTCTTCGTCCCCGGCGAGAACGAGGGACGCACCGGCTTCATGGGCTGGATCACCCGCCGCCAGGGCTGGCTGTTCTTCCCGCTGCTGACCCTCTTCGCCTTCTCGCTGCACTTCCACGCGGTGCACACGATCGCCACCGACTCCCGGGTGAAGCACCGCGTCGCCGAGGGCACGTTGATCGCCGTGCGGCTGATCGGCTTCCCCGCGCTGGCGATCATGGTGATGGGCCCCGGTCTGGGCATCGCCTTCCTCGCCGTGCAGCTGGTGGTCTTCGGCGTGTACATGGGAGGCAGCTTCGCGCCGAACCACAAGGGCATGCCGCTGATCCCGAAGGACTCCAAAGTCGACTTCCTGCGGCGGCAGGTGATGACCTCGCGCAACATCCGCGGCGGACTGCCGATGGAGTGGGCCATGGGCGGGCTCAACTACCAGATCGAGCACCACCTCTTCCCGCGCATGCCCAGCATGAACCTGCGGAAGGTCCGGCCGATCGTGCGCCGCTTCTGCGCCGAGCGCGAGATCCCCTACACCGAGACCGGGCTGATCGAGTCCTACGGCATCGTGATCCGCTACCTGCACCGCGTGGGGCTGGGCTACTCGGACCCGATGGAGTGCCCGCTGATGGCCCAGTACCGGGCGCGCTGATCCCGCGGCGGCGGGTTCTTGCCGATCCGGCAAACGGTCCTGCCGACGCGGCACGGACCGGGCAGAGTGGAGACGTCCCGCCCCGAGGAGAGGACGATCCCCATGCACGACGCCACGCCCCACCACCCGCGCCAGCACCCGCCCCACCTCCACGATGACGCCGTGGAAAGCGTGGGAAAGCACGACCATTCCCACGCGTCCCACGGAGTCATCCCCGAGGGGGAGACCTGGGATGCGATGTACGGCAGTCGCGAGCAGTACTTCAGCGGCCGGGCCAACGACGCGCTGGTCGCCGAGGCCGCCGAGCTGCCGGTCGGCCATGCGCTCGACGTCGGCTGCGGCGAGGGCGGCGACGCGATCTGGCTGGCCGAGCGCGGCTGGCGCGTCACCGGCGTCGACGTCTCCGCCGTGGCGCTGGACCGCGCGAGACAGGCGGCCGACGACGCCGGCCTGGCCGGACAGATCAGTCTCCGACGGCTCGACCTCACCGTCGAGGCGCCGACGCCGCGCGCCTACGACCTGGTCAGCGTCCACTACGTCCCGCTGCCGGTCGACGACGCCGCGGCCGTCCGCGCGCTGGCCGACTCCGTCGCCGTCGGCGGCACGCTGCTGTTCGTCACCCATGATCCCGAGGCGATCGCCCGCCGCCTCCGCGAGGGCAGCACCCGGGCGCCCGATCCGCAGGACTTCCACGGCACCGCCTCGGTCGCCGCGCTGCTCGGCGCGGACTGGGCGATCGAGGTCCACAGCTCGCGGCCGCGTTCCCGGCCGGAGCACGCCGAGCGCGACCATCCCGACGACGTCGCGCTGCGCGCCCGCCGGCTGCGCTGAGCACTGCGGCACGTCGCCCGGCACAGCCCCACCGCCCCGATGACTCTGTGGAATGCGTGGGAAAGAGCGCTCTTTCCCACGCATTCCACAGAGTCATCCCGAAAGCGGTCGCCGGTGCTCCGTCCGGATCATTCCTGTTCCAGCGGCAGGCTCGCGCGCACCGCGAAGCCGCCGTCGTCGGTCGGGCCGACCTCCACCGTGCCGCCGACCGCGCCGACCCGCTCGCGGATGCCGTGCAGCCCCATCCCCGCTCCGGGGGAGGCGGCGGCGGCGCCGTCGGAGGCGGTGTTGACCACCTCGATCCGCAGGCTCCGACCTCCCGAGCCGCCGTCGGCCACCCCGCCGTCCTCGACCGTCGCGCCGACGGAGACCGTCGCCCCCGACGCGTGACGCAGCGCGTTGCTCAGCGCCTCCTGAACCAGCCGGTAGGCGGCGATGCCCACCGCCGAGGGGATCTCGGGCAGCTCGTCGACGCCGCGGACGGCGATCGTCGCCCCCGAAGCCCGGGTGGACTCGACCAGCTCGCCGATCTCCTCCACGCCTGGAGCCGGGCCGGTGGGGGCCTCGTCCTCGCCGCGCAGGATCCCCAGCAGCATGCGCATCTCGGAGAGCGCCCGGCGGCTGGAGCGGGCGATCTCGGCGAACTCCCCGCGGGCTTCCTCGTCCAGCGCCGGATGCCGGTACGGCGCCGTGGAGGCCTGGACGCTGACCACCGACATGCTGTGCGCGACGACGTCGTGCAGCTCCCGGGCGATGCGGTTGCGCTCCTCCAGCTCGCGCCGCCGCCGAGTCTGCTGGGCGCTGGTGCGCTCGGAGACCTGCAGCCGCCCGGCGTTGAGGATCCACTGACGGGTCAGCACCCCCAGCACCACGACGCCTGCGCTCACGGTGACGAAGACGACCGAGGTGTTCACCGCCCCGTCGGGCAGACCTGGGGAGGCGGCCAGCAGCGTGCCGGCGGTGAGCAGCGCCCCGGCCGCCCAGCCGGACGCCGCGCAGTACCAGCGGCGGGTCAGGGCGGCGACCAGCACCGCCGCGCACTGGGTGATCATCGTCGTCACCGGCCAGGGCCAGACGACGACGTCGGCGCCGGCGGTGGCCGACATGGTCGCCGCCGAGGACACCAGGGCGACGCCGAGGCCGACCCAGGCCCGCCGCAGAGCGATCAGCAGGGCCGCGCAGTGGAACAGGACCACCACCATCGCGATCGCCGTGGGCACGTCGTATAGCGCGCTGACCAGCGGCCACCCGACGGCCAGCAGCACCACGGCGCTGAAGCTGGTGCCCATCCAGGACCAGGCCGCCGCGGAGAACGAGGCCTGCGGGTGGTCGGCCCCTCCCGCCTCGACGTCCGGGCCCGCTTCGCCGGGCCCGTCCAGCACGCCGACGTCGTCGGAATCCGTCGGAGCCAGCCGGCGGCGGCCGCCGGATCCCAGCAGGCTGGTGGCCAGCACGGCGTCGAAGACGGCGAGTCCGCGCAGCACCATCGGCAGGGTCACCAGCAGCACGACGCCGAGCAGGAAGTGGGCGCCGGCGTCGACGGCGTAGCGAGCGAACTCTCCGGACGGCAGGAGTCCGGGCTGGACGACCTCGAGCAGCGCGATCAGTCCCCGCTCGCCGGGGACGAAGAGCGACCAGAAGAAGTAGGTCAGCTCCGCCGGCGCACCGAGGATCCAGACCAGGGCCAGCGCGCAGGTGACCAGCCGGGCCGGCAGGGCGATGATCGTCTCGAAGACCAGGTCCAGCCAGCGGCGGGGATCGCCGATCAGCCGCATCAGCCCGGCGACGCCTCCCGTGCGGGGCCGGTAGCGCACCGGGGCGGGGACCGCGCCCCAGAAGCGCAGCCGCCGCCGCGAGAGCTCGGCGAAGCCGGAGGCGACGATCAGCGTCAGCGGCAGCAGCAGCGCGCCGATCCAGAGCACCGAGGTCGCCAGGGAGAGGACGAAGAGGCTGACCAGCAGGCTGAATCCGAAGATCGCGATGGGCAGCCCGGGCAGCACGTAGCCGCCGTCGCGGATCAGGCGGCGCAGCATGCTGACCGGTTCCGGGGCGGGGCGGAGGGTGACCATGGAGTGGAGTCTGGACGGTGGGGTCTGATGCTGTCATCACACCACAGAGCCATCCTGGTCGGATATGCGGGAGGAATCTCGGGCCCGGCGCGGTAGCGTGGGAACATGACGCCTGCCCCGCTGCCGCCGCCCTCCGAGGCGCCCGACGGCGTCTCCCCGACGGACCGCTCCGCCGCCGGCTCGCCGGTGCGGGTGCTGATCGTCGACGACCAGTCGATGATCCGCGCCGGCTTCGCCGCGCTGCTCGACGCCCAGGAGGACCTCGCCGTCGTCGAGACCGCCGAGGACGGCGCCGGGATCGTCGACGTCGTGCGCCGCTGCCGTCCCGACGTCGTGCTCATGGACATCCGCATGCCCGGGGTCAACGGGCTGGAGGCGACGCGGCAGCTGTCCCACATGGCCGGCACGCCGCCGCGGATCGTGATGCTGACCACCTTCGACGCCGACGAGTACGTCGTCGACGCGCTGCGCGCCGGGGCCAGCGGGTTCCTGCTGAAGGACGCCACTCCGGAGGAGCTGATCCACGCGGTGCGCGTGGTGGCCGAGGGCGAGGCGCTGCTCTCGCCGAAGGTCACCCGCACGCTGATCGCCGACTACGTGGGCCGCTCGCCGTCGCCGCAGCGGCTGCATCTGCTGGCCGAGCTGACCGACCGCGAGCGCGAGATCATGACCGAAGTCGCCCGCGGGATGGCCAACACCGAGATCGCCGAGGCGCTGCATCTGGCCGAGCAGACGGTGAAGACCCACGTCTCGCGGATCCTGACGAAGCTGGGGCTGCGCGACCGCGCGCAGATCGTGGTGATCGCCTATGAGTCGGGGCTGGTCCGCGCCGGGGAGTAAGCTCAGCTCTTGCCCCGGCCCGACGGGCTGTGTCACGTTCCGACCTGAGGCGGTCCCGCCCGCCGGCTGGCGCGTCACGTCCTCGCCCGGATGTCATATCCGGGCCCGGATGTGACACCACGGCGAGGGCGTGACACGTCGACGATGCAGCACGACGACGGGAGGAGAGACCGCATGGACTCCGTGGAGATCCTGAAGGACGTCGCGCGGCGGCCGCTGGACGAGGCCGAGTCGCTGCGCAGTGCGCTGACGCCGGCGGTGCTGAACGCCCACCCCGGCCATGACAACTCGCCGGCCTGGCTGCTGTGGCACGCCGCCCGCGAGATCGACGAGCAGCTCTCCGCGCTGACCGGCGAGGAGCCGGTCTGGACGCGCAGCGGGTTCGAGTCCCGCTTCAGCCTGGGCCTGGACCGCCATGACATGGGCCTGGGCCACAGCGGCGCGCAGGCCCGGGCGGTGCAGATCGACGACGCCGAGCTGCTGCTCGAGCAGCTGCGCGCCGTCGTCGAGGCCCAGCTGGCCTACCTGGACACGCTCACCGAGGCCCGGCTCGGCGAGATCATCGACGAGCAGTGGGATCCGCCGGTCGCGCGCGGGACCCGGCTGGTGAGCATCTCGTTGGACGCGCTGGCGCACGTCTCGCAGGCGGCGTATGTGGTGGGGATGGAGCCGACCGCGCGCGAGGGGTGAGCGTGGGCTGGCCGACCCTGCCCCGCCGGGGATCGGCGGATGCGGGCCCGCTCCCACGATCACCGAGTATTCGCAGCGTCCCCGTGCTGTTTCACGATGATCCTGCGAAAACTCGGGGATCCTCAGGCCGACGACGGCGCGCCGTCTCTGCACCAAGGCGCCGCCGGCGGATGGCCCGGCCGGCTCCCCGCGGCATCGGGCCATCCTTCGGCGCATGTTCCAGGTGCTCGCCGGCGAGCACCTGGACCGGGCGGCTCAGTCCACCGCGACGAACACGTCGTCGGCGAGCATGCCCGGCGTGACCTTCAGCGTCCCGTCCTCGATGCTGTCGGCGGGAACCTGCAGGGCGATGTTGCCGGTGGTCGAGGCGCCCTCGTACAGCGTGCTCATCGAGTCGAAGCTGTTCGGAGCCATGGCGGACATCTCGGTGCCGTCGAAGGTGTTCCCCTCCGGAGAGACGTACGCGACGCTCGTCATCGGCATGCTTCCCTCGGGGTCGTCCCCGGTGTACTGCACGGTGATGTCGACCAGGATGTAGGTGTGTCCCTCCTCCGGAGCCTCGTTGAACTCGTTCTCCGCCAGGACGGCGTCGGTGGCGTCCAGCTCCACGCTGTTGACCGTCACCGCCCAGTCGGAGCTGGAGATCTCCACGCCCGGCGCGTAGGGGTTCGCCCGGGTGCCCTGCTCGCCCTCGGCGCCCTCCTCGGACCCGACATCCTCAGATCCGACGTCCTCGGACCCGGCCTCCTCGGCGTCGCCCGCATCTGCCTCAGGCGCCGAGACGGTGGTGTCGTCCGAGAAGGCCTCGTCGACGGAGCCGGCGACCACCGCGAAGAAGACGATGAATCCGATGACGGTGCCCACCACGGACACGATCAGCGCGGCGATCCCGGTGCCGCGCTTCCTGTCCCGCAGGAACAGGGACACCAGCGCGAGGATGAACGCGATCGGAAGCAGCACCCAGCCGACGATCAGCGCTCCCGGGATGCAGGCGAAGATCATTCCGAGGATCGCGGTGATCAGGGCGATCAGGCCCAGGACGTTCCGACCAGGCCCGGAGGCGACGGCGGCGGGTCCAGTATGCGTCGTGGTCATCGGGGGTACCTGCTCTCTTCTCTGGAGTTCTGCGAGTGATGCACGTCGATGTGCTCTCACGAGCCTCTCCGACCCCCGACCCGCCGCGGAACGCCGGATCGGGCCGAGCAGCATGCCCGATCGGGCAGAATCCGCGCCCCGATCCGGTCTCCGACCGGCGGGGGACCCTCATTACACTGGCGGAATGCTCCCCCGAACCTGGCCCCGGACCGCGCGCGCCGTCGTCTCCGGCCTCATCGTGCTCACGATGATCATCGTCGGCCTGCTGATCCTGGTGTCAGCGACGATGACGGATCCCGCCCTGGCCGACCCCGCCACCGGGGAGGCCACGGACGTCGGCGCCGTCATGGCCGGGCTGGGCATGCTGGCGCTGCTCACCCTGCCCCTCTACCGGCGGGCCCCGCTGGTGCCGATGCTCGCCGGCACCGTCGCCGCGCTGCTGCTGGGCCTGGATCCCTTCGTGCTGGCCGTGGGGCTGACGGTATGGATCGTCCGGGCTCGCCGCCGGTGGCACTGGGCGGTCGCGGCGGCCGGGATCGCGGTGATCCTGATCAGCGCGGGCCTGCACCTGCACGCGCTCTCCAGCTGGGCGGATGAGGAGCATCGACGCACCGGGCAGATCACCGTCGTCGCGCTGACGGTGCTGTGCCTCGGCCTGGTGCTGGGCATCTCTCTGTGGACCCGGCAGCGCCGCTCGGCCGAGGCCGCCGAGGCCCAGGCCCGCGCCGCCGAGCACACCAGCGAACAGCTCTCCGAGCAGCTGACCCGCCGGCGAGAGCGCGACGAGCTGGCCCGGGAGGTGCACGACACCCTCGCCTCCGACCTCTCCGGGCTCTCCCTGCACGTGGGCGGGCTGGAGAAGGCCGTCCAGACCACCCCGGATCCCCAGCTCCGCGAAGGGCTGCGCACCACCCGCGACTACGCGGACCAGGCGCTCACCAATCTTCGCACCCTGCTGACCTCGCTGCGCGAGGGCGGGGCCGACGACGACGCTCCCGCTCCCTCGCCCCAGGGGATCGCCGATCTGCAGGCGCTCTTCGAGGAAGCTTCCTCCCAGGGGATCCAGGTGCGTCCCTTCGTCCTGGTGGACGGCTACTCGGCCGCGCCCCACGCCCTGCAGCACACCGTCCGGCGCATCATCGGAGAGGCGCTGACCAACGTCCTCCGCCACGGCAGCGATCGTGCGGCGGAGGTCAGCATCGCCGGCTCCCCCGGCCGCGGCATCGACCTGCGGGTCAGCAACCGCACCGCGGACTCGGCCGGCTTCACCGCAGGCTCCGGCACCGGACTGACCGGCATCCGGGAACGGGCTCAGCTGCTGGGCGGCACGGCGGAGGTCCAGCACGCCGACGACCTGTTCACGCTCACTGTGCACCTGCCATGGGCGGCGGACGACGCCGACGCCTGAGCCGGGCCCGGGGCCGGCCTACCAACGCGGCGCCGGCCACCGCCGCGTTGGTAGTCTGTCGGGGTGCAGATCTCCGTGGTGGCAGTCGACGACGACCCCCTGGTCCTCGGCGCGCTGCAGAACATCCTGGTGCCGGAGGAGGATGTCAGCGTCCTCGGCACCGCCGGCACCGGGCAGGAGGCCGTGGAGGCGGTCCGGGCCCACCAGCCCGACGTCGTCCTGATGGACCTGCACCTGCGCGGCACCATGGACGGGGTCGAGACCACTCGTCGGCTCCGCAGACAGCTGACCCCGCCGGCCGTGCTGGCGGTGACCAGCTTCGACACCGACCACTACCTGCGCGGGGCCCTCGACGCCGGGGCCACGGGCTTCCTGCTGAAGAACGACGCCCCGGACCTGTTGGCCACGGCGATCCGCATGGCCCACGACGGCGACCCGATGATCTCGCCGGCCATGACCTCCCGGCTGATCGCCAGCTATGTCACCCCGACCACCGACCAGGTGTGCCAGGACGCGCGCCACCAGGTCGCCGGACTCGCCGACCGCGAGCTCCAGGTGGCCAGCCTCATCGGTGACGGCAGGACCTATCAGGACATCGCCGAGACGCTGTACCTCTCCCCCAGCACGGTGAAGTCCACCGTCCGCCGCGCGATGGACAAAGTCGGGGCCGACACCGGCGCCCACTTGGCCGTCGTCGTCGCCCGCGCCCGGCTGGACGTCGCCGACGGCAGGCGACGGATCGGAGGCGGCGCCGCTCCACCTGATTGAATGGAGCCATGTCTGACGCCCCCACTCCCCCGCAGGCGACGCAGGTCCCCGTCGAGCGCACCCACCACGGCGACACTGTCGTCGATCCGTACGAGTGGCTCCGGGACAAGGAGTCGCAGGAGGTCCTCGACCACCTGCACGCCGAGAACGCCTACACGGAGGCCGTCACCGCCGACCAGCAGTCGCTGCGTGACGCGTTCTTCGCCGAGACCAAGCACCGCACTGTCGAGACGGACCTGTCCGTGCCCTCGCGGCAGGGCGACTGGTGGTACTTCACCCGCACCATCGAGGGCGAGCAGCACCCGGTCTTCTGCCGCGTGCCTGCCGCGCCCGACGACGGCGGGCTGTCGGCCTGGACGCCGCCGGAGGTCGAGCCCGGCGTCTCGCTGGCCGGCGAGGAGACCTACTTCGACACCAATGCCGAGGCGGCGAAGCACCCCTTCTACCAGCTCGGCGGCATGACTCGTGACCAGGCCGGACGCCTGCTGGCCTACAGCGAGGACACCTCCGGCGACGAGCACCACACGCTGCGCTTCCGCGACCTGAGCACCGGCGAGACGCTGGACGAGGCGGTGGACAACGTCCACGGCGGCCCGGTGCTGGACCCGGCCGGCGAGCGCGCCTACTACATGGTCGCCGACGCCGCCTGGCGCCCCCACCAGCTCTGGGTCCACACTGTCGGCACTCCGGCCGGAACCGACCGGATGCTTCTGCAGATCGACGACGAGCAGCTCTGGACCGGCATCGAGACCTCCGCCGACGAGCGCGAGCTGCTGATCATCTCCGGCAACGCCGAATACGACGAGTCCCGACTGCTGGACCTCACCGACCCCGACGCCGAGCCGCAGCTGCTGATCAGCGCCGCCCGCCGGCTGCTGCACACAGTGGAGCCGATCGAGCTCGACGGGCAGCGACTGCTGCTGATCACGCACAACCAGTCCGGCGCGAACAACGCGCTCTCGCTGACCTCGGCCGCGACGCTGCGCGCCCAGACCGAGGACGAGCCGCTGGATCTGGGCACCACCGTGCTGCCGCATGAGGAGACGGTGAAGCTCGAGGGCGTGGCCGTCACCGCCGCCGAGGTGCTGGTCAGCGCCCGGCGCGACACGATCGAGTCGGTCCAGCGCCTGCCGCTGGCCACACTGCGGGCCGTCCGTGACGGCGCGACCCCGACGCCGACCTCGCAGCTGGACGGACTGCGCTTCGACGAGGACCTCTACACCTGCTTCCTCGCCTCCGCCCGCTACGAGGCCCCGCTGTTCCGCGTGGTCCACAGTTCCTGGCTCACCCCGCCGCGGATCTACGACATCCCTCACCCGACGCCCGGAGATGACGCCCCGGAGCCGATCCTGCGCCGCGAGACTCCGGTGCACGACGTCGACCTCGACGCCTACCGCGCTACACGGATCTGGGCGCCCACCGACGACGTCGACGCCTCCGGGGATCAGGTCCAGGTTCCGGTGACGGTACTGCACCACCGCGATGTGACACCGGATTCCTCCCACCCGACGCTGGTCATCGGCTACGGCTCCTACGAGGTCAGCATGGACCCGGCCTTCTCGGTGCCCCGACTGTCGCTGCTGGACCGCGGGATCGTCGTCGCCGTCGCCCATGTCCGCGGCGGCGGCGAGCTGGGCCGCGGCTGGTACGAGGACGGCAAGAAGCTGGCCAAGCCCAACACCTTCCGCGACTTCGTCACCGCCACCGACCACCTGGTGACCACCGGCTGGGCCGATCCCGAGCGGATCGCCGCCTGGGGCGGCTCAGCCGGCGGACTGCTGATGGGCGCCGTGGCGAACATGGCTCCGGAGAAGTACGTCGCGATCGTCGCGCAGGTGCCCTTCGTGGACAACCTGACCTCCATCCTGGATCCGGACCTGCCGCTCTCGGCCCTCGAATGGGAGGAATGGGGCAACCCGATCACCGACGAGGACGTCTACTGGTGCATGAAGTCCTACTCGCCGTATGAGAACGTCCACGACACCGCCTACCCGGCGATCGCGGCGGTGACCTCGCTCCACGACACCCGTGTGCTCTACGTGGAGCCGACCAAGTGGGTGCAGCGGCTGCGCGAGCACCAGCAGGGCGAGGCGCCGATCGTGTTCAAGATCGAGATGGACGGCGGCCACGGCGGCGCCTCCGGCCGGTACGAGGCCTGGAAGGACCGCGCCTGGGACTACGCCTTCATCGCCCACCACCTGGGTGTGGCCGCGGATGCCGGACGCTGAGTGGTCACTTCTGACGGTGACGCACGGCGTGTCGACCCCGAGACCCGGTCATTCGTGACCACTCACGGCAGGAGGACGATGGCTGAGGATCTCGCCGACGACGGCACGGCGGCCGGCGCGCCCGACGACGCCGCCCCCGCCCCTCTCCCCGAGCACGCCTGGACCGAGGACCCCGACTATGTCCGGGTCTACGACGTCGAGAACGCCGGCGGCTGGGACCACGACTTCTACGCCGAGCTGATCGGCGAGCTGGTCGGGGTGTCGGTCGACGGCGGCGCGTGGTCCGGCGGACCCGCCGAGACCGTCGCCGCCGGCGCCCCGCACGTCGCCGACATCGGCTGCGGCACCGGGGTGTTGGGGCTGCGGCTGGCCGCCGCCGGGATCCGGGTCACCGGCGTGGACCCCTCGCGGGCGATGATCGACGCCGCCGAGGCGCGCACCGCCGGCTCCGGGCTCGACGAGCAGGTGACCTGGCACCACGGCTTCGCCGACCGGCTGCCGACGGCGAGCGCCGACGTCGTGCTCATGGAGGGCCACGTCGCCCAGTACTTCCTGGAGCGCTCCGCCTGGGATGAGGTCCTCGCCCACGCGCATCGGGCGCTGGTCCCCGGCGGCGCGCTGACCTTCGAGTCGCGCAATCCCGACGGACTGGAGCTCGACGTCTGGGATGAGGAGCACACCCGGGAGACCCAGGAGCACCCTGACGGCGGGACCTTCGACTCGTGGATCGAGCTGGTCCGTGTCGTAGGAGAACAGGATGTCGCCGGAGAGCAGGCCGAGTGCGCGGACGACGACGGCCCGCTGGTCACCCATCGCGGCCACATGGTCCTGCCCGACGGCCGGCACGTCACCACGGAGGAGACGCTGCGCTTTCGCCCGCTGGAGGTGCTGCGCGACTCCCTGGAGCAGGCCGGCTTCGTGATCGAGCAGCTCTGGGGCGACTGGGACCGCGAGGAGCTCGACACCGACTCCCCGGAGATCATCGTCCTGGCCCGGAAGCCCTGACCCCGGGCCCACGACCCGCCGCGACCCCGCTCAGCGCACCAGCTGCCGCGCGTACTGCCCGTGCGGGCCGGTCCGGGCGATCGGCTCGCCGTCGAGCGCGAGGATGAAGCCGGTCGCGTCGCGGTCCTCCTCGGGCAGCTGCTCGGCGATCTCCGGCAGGACGCCGATGCCCTCGTTGCTGATCCAGCGCGCCCCGGCCGCGCGCACCTGCTCGACGAAGCGCCGTCGCTCCTCGGGCGACAGGTAGACCAGCACCGCCGAATGCATCACCACCGGGGTGGCACCCTCGGGCACGCGGGCCAGCAGGTCCGGCAGCTCGGCGTTGAGGTCGCCGCCGACCAGCTCGGGCTGCCGGGCGGAGATCAGCTGCGCGCCGGCGTCGATGCGTTCGAGCCGGTGCTCCATGCCCGGCCAGACCAGCATCTCGAGCCAGGCGAGGTCCTCCTCGCGGGTCAGGTCCAGCGGATTGAGGTCGACGCCGCCGCGCCAGACGATCTCCGGCAGCGCCTTCGGCGGGTCCACGCCTTCCAGGCCGCAGTCGATCTCCAGATCCGTGGTCACCGGTCCGCGCGGGAGCAGCTCGACCGGCCCGTCCGGCGTGCCGTAGCGGAACGTCCAGGCGTCCGGGTAGAGGCACAGGCCAGCGGAGGCGCCGACCTCGATCAGCGCGACCGGCCCCTCGATGCGGGACAGCGCCAGATTGGTCACCGCGTTGCGCCCGGGTTCGTTGGTCTGGGTGCGCCGGAGCCGCATGGTCTCGACGACGTCGTGCCAGCGGGCCAGCACCTGGGCCCGGGCGTCGGCCCAGGGCTTCAGCGGCGTGCCGTGCAGCCGGGCGGCGGCGAAGAGCAGATTCGCCTGCCGCTTGTCCCCCGGCAGGGCGAGCAGCCGCTCGAGGATCTCGTCGTCGGCGGCGACGCCGAGGCCCCAGTCCTCGTAGAGCACCGAGACCGGTGCGGCCTCCACCTCGGCGAAGTGGCGGAAATGCTCGCGCAGGCGGTCCAGACCGCCGTCGGCCGGAATGTCTCTCATACCCACACCCTACGGTCGGCGGACCGCGGACGGAACAGGGGCCAGCGACGACCCGCGATAGACTCGGATCCGTGACCGACGCTCAGGACACCCAGGACCGCCAGGACTCTGCCGCCTCGACCCCGCCGCTCCCCGAGCAGGTCTCCGACCTCTTCGACCCGTGGCAGTGGCGCCGCGTGGAGGGCTTCGAGCTGCAGGACGTCACCTACCACCGCCGCGTGGAGCGCGACGCCGACGGCCGCATCCTCCGCGATCTGCCGGCGGTGCGCATCGCCTTCGACCGCCCGGAGGTGCGCAATGCCTTCCGCCCGGGCACCGTCGACGAGCTGCACCGCACGCTGGACCACGCGCGGATGACGCCCGACGTCGGCGCCGTGCTGCTCACCGGCAACGGGCCCTCGCCGAAGGACGGCGGGCACTCCTTCTGCTCCGGCGGCGACCAGCGCATCCGCGGCCGCGACGGCTACCACTACGCCGACGGCGAGACCGCCGAGACGATCGATCCGGCCCGCGCCGGGCGACTGCACATCCTGGAGGTGCAGCGGCTGATCCGCACCATGCCCAAAGTCGTCGTCGCCGTCGTCAACGGCTGGGCGGCCGGCGGCGGACACTCGCTGCACGTCGTCGCGGACCTGACCATCGCCTCGCGGCAGCACGGGAAGTTCAAGCAGACCGATGCGACGGTGGGCTCCTTCGACGCCGGCTACGGTTCGGCGCTGCTGGCCCGCCAGATCGGCCAGAAGAAGGCCCGCGAGATCTTCTTCCTGGCCCGCGAGCACTCCGCCGAGGACATGGTCGCCGCCGGGGCGGTCAACGAGGCCGTCGACCACGAGCGGCTGGAGGAGGTCGCGCTGGAGTACGCCGACGACGTCGCCCGCCAGTCCCCGCAGGCGGTGCGGATGCTGAAGTTCGCGTTCAACGCCGTCGACGACGGCATGGCGGGCCAGCAGGTCTTCGCCGGCGAGGCCACTCGCATGGGATACATGACCGACGAGGCCGTCGAGGGCCGCGACGCCTTTCTGGCCAAGCGCGAGCCGAACTGGGCCGACTTCCCGCACTACTACTGAGTCCGGCCCGCCGAGAGCCTCAGGCCGACGGCCCGCGCCGGATGGTCGCCTCGAGGAAGGCGGCGCAATCCCCCAGAGTCAGCTGTCCCTGCGCGAGGGCGACGATGTAGTCGAAGACGGCATCATTCTCGGCGATGAGCTGCGCGTCGTTCAGCGAGAGGAACACGGTCAGCAGAAAGAACGTGCTGCGCTTGTTCCCGTCCACCGAGGCATGGTTCCGCGCCAGCGACTCGCTCTGTGCCGCAGCGGCCAGCGTCAGCCCGGGATAGGCGCGACGCTCGAAGACCGTGGTGACGGGGCGGGCAAGACCAGACTCGAGCAGCCCTTCGTCCCGGATGTGGAACCCCAGCCGCTCGACGACGGCGGGGCCCCTTCGAGCGCAACACGCTCCATCAGGCGTCGGCGAGGCGCTCGACCACGTCGCCGTAGCGCTCGAAGGTGTCGTCCACAGCTCGGTCGATCTTGCGCTGCGCCTCCCGGCGGCGGAGCAGCTCTTCCGTGGTCTGGATGACCAGAGCCTGCTTGGAGACATGGCTGGACTTCGCCAGCTCGTCGAGCTGACGATCGATGTCCTCCGGAAGCCGCAGCGTCATGGCCACACCACGATGGTATTACCGGCGGTGCCGGTGAGGACGGTCGAGGCCAGCATCCGCATATCGACGCGGAAGAACGATTCAGTTCAGCGCGACGAGGGTATAGATTCGCTCGTGGACACGCTCCGCCGATCAGCAGGAGGCACCCTCGTGAGCACCCCGACTCCCTACGCACCGTCCGGATCCGAGCCGTTCCACCGCCAACTCTCCCCCACCTGCGGACTGCGGGTCTCCCCCATCACCCTGGGCACGCTGACCTTCGGCCGCGGCGAGGAGCTCACCCACATGGGAGACGTCGACGCCGACGGCGCCGCCCGGATGCTGGCCCGCGCCCATGAGGCCGGGGTCAACCTGATCGACACGGCCAATCTCTACGGGAACGGCGTGGCCGAGGAGGTCGTCGGCGACGCCCTGACGAAGCTCGACTGCGCCGAGGACTTCCTGATCACCACCAAGGCCCGCATGGTGATCGGCGACGGCCCCAACGACGGCGGCGCCTCCCGCTGGCACCTGCTGCGCGAAGTCGACCGCTCGCTGTCCCGGCTGGGCCGCGACCACATCGACCTCTTCTACCTGCACCAGTGGGACGGCCAGACCCCGCTGGAGGAGACGCTGGAGACGATGGACACCCTGGTGCGCTCCGGGAAGATCCGCTACTACGGCGTCTCCAACTACATGGGCTGGCAGCTGCAGAAGGCCCTGCGGGTCTGCGAGGCCAACGGCTTCATCAAGCCGGTCTCCCAGCAGATCCTCTATTCCGCCTACACCCGCACCGCCGAGTACGAGCAGATCCCCGCCGCGCTCGACGCCGGCATCTCCACCCAGCCGTGGAGCCCGCTGAACATGGGCCTGCTCACCGGAAAGTGGCGCCGAGGCGGGCAGCCCGAAGGGCCCTCCCGACTGAATGACGGCACCGGCGCGGAGATGCGGGTGCCGGACTGGGGTCGCCTCCACGACGTCGTCGACGCGCTGGAGGAGGTGGCCCGCCGGCACGACGGCGCCACCATCCCGCAGGTGGCCCTGGCCTGGACGCTGACCCGCCCCGGCGTGCACAACGCCGCCGTCGCCGCCCGCAGCCTCGAGCAGCTCGAGGACCTGCTGGGCTATGCCGCGCTGCAGCTGACTGCGGAGGACCTGTCGACCATCGACCGGGTCAGCCGCCCGGAGGTCATCTACCCGCACTGGCATCAGGCGGACATGGCCGCCGAGCGGCTCAGCCCGGCCGACGAGGACATCATCGGCACCATCGGCGAGCAAGTGGCCGAACAGTTCGGCGCCCGCTCCTGAGCAGGGCGACCGTGCGGCGTGAGGCGTCGCCGAGCTCACGCCGCACGGCCTCGCCGGAAGGCCGATGCTAGTCTGAGGGCCATGCCTGAGATCTCCTCGGGGGCAGCACGCACCCGCCGCCCAGTCCGCGAGTCGGGCACCGGACGGGACGTCTGCCGACGGCTCGGCACCGAGCGGTCCGAGACTGCCGCCGCCGACTCCTCCCGCGGCCGATGAGTCTGACCGGCCCCGCAGAGCGCCGGACGGCGCAGGCGCTCGACGCCCTGGACGCCGCCCTGCGCGGCGACGCCGCACCTCTGGAGTTCCGCCCGGCCGACGACGACGGCGCCGCGGACTGGACTCCGCGGCCCGATGTGCTCGACCTGCCGCATCCGGCCGCCCGCGCCGATCCCGGCACAGCCGACGCCGGTGCCTCGACCGAGCCCCCGGCCGTCGTCGTGCGCACATCCGGCTCCACCGGCACGCCGAAGCAGACGCTGCTCTCCGCCGCCGCGCTGCGCGCCTCCGCCGAGGCCACCGCCGAGGCGCTCGGCGGCCACGGCCAGTGGCTGCTCACCCTGCAGCCCAGCTACGTCGCCGGCCTGGCGGTGCTCTCCCGCAGCCTCGTGGCCGGCACGACGCCGGTGCCGCTGCTGACCGGCACCACCGATCCCGAGTGCTTCGCCGCCGCCGCCGAGCAGCTCACCGCCGAGCGGCGCTTCGTCTCCCTGGTGCCCACCCAGCTGTCCCGGCTGCTCGACGCCGGCCACGACCGCGCGACGGCCGCGCTGCGCCGCTTCGACAGGATCCTGCTCGGCGGCGGCGCTTCCTCGGACGAGCTGCTCGAGCGTGCGAACGCGGCCGGGGTCGGCGTGGTGCGCACCTACGGGATGAGCGAGACCTGCGGCGGCTGCGTCTACGACGGCCGCCCGCTGCCCGGCGTCGGCGTCTCCGCCGACGCGGACGGGCGGATCAGCCTCTCCGGCCAGATGGTCGCACTGGGCTACGCCGACGCCGCGCTGAGCGCCGAGCGCTTCGACGTCGACCCGGCCACCGGGCATCGCCGCTTCCGCACCGACGACCTGGGCGCACTGAGCACCTTCGCCCCCGACGCCGCGGGCACTCCCGCCGACCCGGCGCCGTCGGGTGCGACCCCCTCGAGCGTGCCGCGGCTGACGATCACCGGCCGCCTCGACGACGTGATCATCACCGGCGGGGTGAAGGTCTCCGCCGAGCAGGTCCGGGCCGTGCTGCTCGAGCATCCCGAGGTGACCGACGCTTTCGTCGGCGGCGTCGCCGACCGCGACTGGGGTCAGACCGTCCGTGCGGCGGTGGTGCTGGGCGCAGCCTCGCGCACTGACGAGGTCCTCGAGACCCTGCGCGCCGCCGTCCGCGAGCGCCTCGGCCCTGCCGCCGCCCCGAAGAGCCTGCAGGTGCTGACGGCGCTGCCGCTGCTGACCACCGGCAAGCCCGACCGGCGCCGGCTGCTCGATCTCCTGGCCGAGGACCGGCCGTGAGCCGCCCTCGTCCTGCCTCCCCGTCCGCCTCGTACCCTCTGGAGGAGCCCCATGGCCGCCCCGCATGACTGGATCGCCGGAGCCCGCCCGCGCACGCTGCCGATGGCCGTCGCCCCGGTCGTCATCGGCGCGGCCGCGGCCGCCGCGCTGGGAGCCTTCGACCTGCTCATCGCCGTGCTCGCCCTGGTGGTGGCGCTGGCGCTGCAGGTCGGGGTGAACTACGCCAACGACTACTCCGACGGCGTCCGCGGCACCGACGACGAGCGCGTCGGCCCGATGCGGCTGACCGCCACCGGTGCGGCGGCCCCGGGCCGGGTGAAGGCCGCGGCCTTCCTCAGCTTCGGCGTCGCGGCCCTGGCGGGGCTCGTCATCGTGGTGCTCTCCGGGCAGTGGTGGATGCTCGGCCTCGGGGTGGTCTGCGTGCTGGCGGCCTGGTGGTACACCGGCGGGTCGAGGCCCTACGGCTACCTCGGCCTGGGCGAAGTGATGGTCTTCCTGTTCTTCGGCCTGGCCGCGACGCTGGGCACCACCTGGGCGATGGCCCAGCAGCTCAGCTCCGGCGCCGTCGTCGGAGCGGTCAGCCACGGGCTGATCGCCGCGGCGCTGCTGATGGCCAACAACGTCCGCGACATCCCCACCGACCGCGAATCCGGCAAGCGCACGCTGGCGGTACGGCTGGGCGAGCGTCCCGCCCGGGCGAGCTACGTGGTGATGACCGGCATGGCGCTGCTGCTGCCGCTGACGCTGCTGGGGCAGAGCCTGTGGTTCCTGCTGGTGCTGCTGGCCGTGCCGTTCGCCCTCGGCCCGGCGCGGATCATGCTCTCCGCCCGGCACACCGGCGGCGCGCTGATCACCGTGCTGCAGCTGACCGGCCAGATCGGGCTGGTCTTCGCCGCGCTGCACTCGGCGGCGCTGCTGCTCGGCTGAGCCTCCGCAGTCCGCAGCGCGGGCGGCTCCGCGGACGACCGCGGGCCCGGTCAAGGCGCCGGGTCAGCGGGCCCGGTCAGCGGGGCTGGTCCGGCGCGTCCGAGCCCGGGGCCTCGGGGGTGTCATCGGCGTCGTCCGCGCCGTCAGTGTTGTCGGCGTTGTCGGTGCCGTCGCTGGAGTCGTCCGTGCTGCCCGTGTCGTCCGAGCCGGCAGAACCGGCCGAGCCGCTCCGACCGTTCGTGCCGGCCGGCGAGCCGCCGTCGGCGTCGTCTCGGTCGGCGTCCGGCTTCTTCCGCCGCTCCCGGGCCTCGAGCTCCTGCTCCTTGCGGCGCAGCTCCTCCTCGCGCTGACGCCGGCGGCGCTGGACCTCCAACGTGCGCAGGAAGTTCGGGTCGTCGTCGGGAGCGCCCTTCGGCGCCGTCGGGCCGGCGCCCGCGTCGCCGCGGCGGCGGCCGAAGCCCAGCCACAGGCCGGCGCCGATGACCGGCACGAGCACGATGACCGCGAGCCACGCGGCCTTGCCCATCACCCGCAGGCGATGGCGCGGGGTCTGGATGCACTCGATCAGGCTGTAGATGACCAGACCGAGGCCCACGATCCCGAGCGGAATGATCAGCCTCATACCTGCCACCTTAGTTCATCGGCGCAGGTCGCATCACTCCACGTCGGACCGCACGGCGGCCGCCCGATGCGCCGGACGGCGGGCCGGCGACCTACAATCGAGGGGTGGCGCTCCTCAAATACTCCCTGATCCGTCTGGCGACCTTCTGCGTGGTCTTCGCCGCGTGCATGTTCCTGCAGCTCGATCGCTTCACGCTGCCCTTCGCGGTCCTGGTGGGACTGCTGGTCTCCTGGGCGGTGGCCTATCTCTTCTTCAACCGCCTGCGACTGGCCGCCGGCGAGCAGTTGGCCGCGATCGTCTCCGGCCGCCGCAGGACCGGGGCCCGGCAGCAGGCAGACGCCGATGCCGAGGACGCGCTGGCCGAGCAGTACCACACGGCCGACGTCCGGCCGCAGAATACGCGGCAGTCCGAACAGGACCGTCGGGCCCCGGAGGACCAGGGCGACCGGAACACGGTCGGACCGGACCGCGGCGCGGAGGACGACCGCCCGCGCGGGTGAGTGACGCGGGGCCGGCACCGGCCCCGCAGCTCACCTGCCCGTCGCCTCGGAGTCAGCTCCAGTGCGCGTATCCGGAGAGGTCCGTGGGCAGGGCGGCCATGAAGTCGGTCCGCTCCCCCTCGCTGACCGTCTCGGCGATCGAGGACAGCACCGCATGCGCGGCGTCGCGGGCCTGATCGGCGGTCTGGTCGAGCCGGCCCCGGAGACGGTCGATGAACTCGTCCTCGCCGAACCGCCCGGCATCCTCCCCGGGATCGGTCAGCAACTCGGCGAATCCGCTCGGCAGCTGGGCCGCCAGGCGGGCGGCCTCTCCGCCCAGATCACGGCTCCCCAGCACGGTCAGCACCTCGGTGGTGACCCGCCGGGCCTCTTCCTCGGAGGGGTACCCGCCACGCCGGCGCACCAGGTCGGTCACGTCGTCGGTGTTCATGGGTGGTGCTCCTTCCCTGCGTCGGGTCGTCGGACGGCTCAGCGCTCCGTGCCGCCCGGCGCGTCCTGGCCCTCGGGCTCCTGGGGCACGGCCTCGACCACGTCGTCCATGCTCTCGAATCGCTGATCGGGCAGCGCGCGCAGGGCCTGCAACGACTTGGCGTCGACGTCGCGCTCCTCGGCATAGCCGACGAGGTCGTCCTTGGACGCCGGGAAGTCGACTCCCTGCAGCGCCTTCTGTGCTCTGAGATCGTCACGCGCAGTCATGCGGGTCTCCTCTCATCCGGGATCCCCGACGCTAGTCGCCCGGCGAGCTCCTGACCAGCCTCCGCGCTCGCAGGCAGCGGCGCCCCTCATTCCGGCGCGCCCGCGCATCTCACTCCGGCAGGCCCGCGTAGGAGTGCAGGCCGGCGAAGAGCGTGTTGACCACGGTGAAGTTGAAGATCACGCAGGCGAAGCCGATGATCGACAGCCAGGCCGAGCGCGAGCCGGTCCATCCGCGCGTCGCGCGGGCGTGCAGGTATCCGGCATAGACGACCCAGACCACGAAGGTCCAGACCTCCTTGGTGTCCCAGCCCCAGTAGCGGCCCCAGGCCTCCTCCGCCCAGATCGCGCCGAAGATCAGCGTCAGCGTCCAGGTCACGAAGCCGATGGTGTTGATCCGGTAGGCCCGGTTCTCCAGCGCCATCGCCGAGGGCACCATGCGCATGAACTGCCAGCCGCCGGTGTCGGACAGCATCCCGGCGGCGCGCTTGGCCTCGCGGCGGTGCTGGATCAGCTGCAGCACGCTCATCGCGAAGGTCAGCGTGAACAGCCCCATGGAGAACACCGCCACGGAGACGTGGATGACGATCCACGGGCTCTGCAGCGAGGGCTGCAGATGGCCCAGCGGCGTCGGGAAGCCGATGGTCGCGGCAGTCATCATCACCACGACCAGGCCGACGGCGAAGGTCCCCAGGAATCGCAGATCCTTGCGCAGCAGCGAGACCAGGTAGACCGCCGCGACGACGAGCGCGCCGGTGGTGAGGAACTCGTACATGTTGCCCCAGGGCACGCGGCCGGCCGCCGTCGCCCGGGCGCCGACGGCGAATCCGTGGGCCAGCGCGGCGAGGATGGTCAGCGCCACCGCCACGTTCGCCAGCGGACGCGCGATGCCGGTGTAGGTCATCTCGTCGTCGACGAGATCCTCGGCGGAGGCTTCGACGGCGCCCGGCGCCTCGCCGGATCCCTCGGCGTCGAAGCCCCCGGCGCCGGCGCTCCCGGCCGCCGAGGACCCCGCGCCGGCGGACGCCGTCGCCCGGACCTGTGCGGAGCGCTCGGCCCGCTCGGCCTCCTGCTCGGCGGCGAGGTCGGCCTCCAGGCGCCGGATCGTCACCGAGCTGCGCGCGATGTCCAGGGCGAACATCAGGAAGGCGCCGGTGTAGATCAGCGCGGCGATGAGCATGAACAGGTCGCTGTACTGCGCCAGCTCCTGATCGATCGAACCGGTGAAGGTGGGCATGGCGAACCTCGTCACTTCTCTCGTCCGGACGCGCCGCGGCCGCGTCGGCCGGGCCCGTCCTGCTCGTCGGTCGGCGTCTCATGGTGCGCCTGCTCGGGCGCGCGCACCGGCCACTGCTTCTCGAACCGGGACCGCAGCGCGATGGTCTCCTCGCGCAGGCGGAAGTCCTCTCCGCGGGCCAGCAGCCCGTAGGTCACCAGCGTGCGGCCGGCCTCGTTCGTCGTCGCCGTCACCCACGCGCGACGCCGGCGCAGGAACAGCGAGAGGATCAGCCCGGCCAGCGCGGCCAGCGCGAAGATCAGCACGCCGGTCTTGCCCGGGTTGTAGTGGATGTCGATGCCGATGTAGTTGGTCACTCCGTCGAAGCTGATCGAGCCCAGTCCATCGGGCAGCTCGGCGGTCTCGCCCACGCCGAGCGAGAGCCCGCCGGACTCGGAGGTCCGGGAGTTCAGCTCGGTCAGCCCCTCGGTGTCGAGCACGTAGACGTTCTGCGGCTCGCCGGAGTCCAGCCCCAGATCGCCGGCGTAGGAGTTCAGCTGCAGCTGCGGGTTCTGCAGCGCCGGATCCACGGAGACCGCCGCGCCGGAGTCACCCTCCTGGGCGGTGGGCAGCAGCAGTCCGACGAAGCTCAGCTGCTCCGGCCGGGCGTCGGGGGCCTTGATCACCACGGTCGAGGTGTAGACCGAGTCCTGCGCCCGGGCGACCACCGGCCCGGAGTAGGCGACGTCGCCGGCGCCGTCACGGACGGTGACCTCCGGGGCGTAGCCGTTGCCGACCAGGAAGACCCGCGCGCCGCCGAAGGTCAGCGGGTGGTTGACCTTCAGCTCGTGCTCCTCCGGCTCGGCCCCGGGCTCCTCGCGGACGGTGACGTCGGCGGTGAAGTCCAGGGGCTGACCGTAGTGGCTGGGGTTCTCCCGGTCGAAGATCCGCTCGAAGCTGTCCAGCGTGACCGAGAACGGCTCCATCTGCGACTCGTCGAAGGCGGTGCCCGGCACGAAGTTGTCGTAGGAGACCAGCGAATTGACGAAGCTCTCGTCCTCGGTGACGATCTTCTGCCCGCTGTAGCTGAACATCGACCCGGCGGCCACGCAGATCAGCACCCCCACCAGCGAGACGTGGAAGAGCAGGTTGCCGATCTCGCGCAGATACCCCTTCTCGGCGCCCACCGAGGCGGGCACCTCGCGGCCGCGGGCGTCGGTGCTCGCCTCGCGGACGTCGACGCGGTAGCGCCGCCCCTTGAGGACCCGCGCCGCCTCCCGGACCGCCTGCTCGGGGGCCGGGCCGTCGTCGTCGAGCTCCACGGCGCCGTGCTGGGGCAGCCGCTCCAGCCGGCGCGGCGTCCGCGGCGGCGGGGAGCTCATCTGCTCCAGGTGCTTCTTCGCCCGCGGGATGATGCAGCCCACCAGCGAGGTGAACAGCAGCAGGTAGATCGCCGAGAACCAGAAGGAGGAGTAGACGTCGAAGACCTGCAGCGAGTCCAGGATCGGCCCGGCGGTCGGGTGGTCGTCGAGCCAGCGCTCGACGGCGGCCTGCCCCTGCACGCGCTGCGGGAACAGCGAGCCGGGCACTGCGGCGACGGCGAGCAGGAGCAGCAGCATCAGCGCGGTGCGCATGCTGGTCAGCTGGGTCCAGGCCCAGCGCAGCATGCCGACCGGGCCCAGCGCGGGCACGGCGACGTCGCCGCGGCGCCGACCGGAGGACGCGCCGGAGCCGCCGTCGGCGGTGGACTCGGCCTCGGTCAGCGCGTCCTCGCGCGCATTGTCACGGTGGGCGGACGGCTGGGTCATCAGATGGGCAACCTCACCTCGTTGGCGAACCAGTCCTGCAGAGCATAGACCCACAGGTTCCACACGCCGGTCAGCATGAGCACGCCGATGAGGATCAGCATGCCGCCGCCGGCGCGGGCGACGACGACGCGGTGCCGTCGGAAGAAGTCCACTGCCCGCATGCCGCGGGTCAGCCCCATGCTGATGAGGATGAACGGGATGCCCAGGCCCAGGCAGTAGACGAAGACGAGCAGCGCCCCGCGGGCGGGGTCGCCGCTGACGGGGGTGGACATCGCCAGCACCGCCGCCAGAGTGGGGCCGATGCACGGCGCCCACCCCAGGCCGAAGGTCGCGCCCAGCAGCGGGGCGCCGAGCAGTCCGTCGGGCGGGCGGCGCGCGATGCGTCGTTCGCGCTGCAGCGGGGTGAAGACTCCCATGAAGACCAGGCCCATGAGCACCACCACGGCGCCGAGGGCCTGGGTCAGCCAGCCGCCCTCGACCCGCAGCCACACCGTGGCCTGCGAGAACAGGAAGCCGACGAGCAGGAAGATCACGGAGAAGCCGAGCACGAAGAGCACGGCGCCGAGCACCAGCCGGGCGCGCCGGCGGTCCTGCAGCTGCACTCCGGAGAGGCCGGTGACGTAGCCGAGCCAGCCGGGCACCAGCGGCAGCACGCAGGGCGAGAGGAAGGAGACCAGGCCGGCGAGCAGAGCCACCGGCAGCGACAGCAGCAGCGAGCCGTCGGTGACGATCTCGGCGAAGGGGTTGCCGCTCATGCCTCCGCGCGCTCCTCGAGCGCAGTGGAGATCAGCTCGTCGAGGATGCTCGGCTCGGCGGCGCCGAGGATGCGGGCGGCCACGCGGCCCTCGACGTCCAGGACCAGCGTGGTCGGCACCGCCGACGGCGGCACGTAGTCGGTCATCGTGAGCATGACCTGGCCGTCGCGGTCCTCGAAGGAGGGGTACTCGATGCCGAAGTTGCGCTCGAAGGCCGCCGCGGTGCTCTCTGAGTCACGGGTGTTGACTCCATAGAACTGCACTCCCTGGTCGGAGTACTTCCCGTGCAGCTCCGCCAGGTCCGGGGCCTCGGCGCGGCAGGGGGCGCAGGCGGCGTACCAGAAGTTCAGCACGACGACATCGCCGCGCCAGTCGGCAGGGCCGGTGGTCTCGCCGGAGAAGGTCTCCGATTCGAAGGTGACCGGCTCGCCGCGGTCGGCTGGGGCGAACTCCTGCACCGAGCCGTCGCCGGCGACGTAATTCTTCCCGTCGTCGCCGGCCTGCTGGGCGAGGTCGTCGTTCTCCGCCCCGCAGGCGCTCAGCGCGAGCAGCCCGGTCAGCAGTCCGGCACCGCCGAGCACGGCACGACGACCCACCGTCCGTCGCTCGACGCCGCCCGGCGGGGCGGGCTCGTTCGGCGAATCCTGGGAAGGTGTCATGGAGCGGTCCTCGGGAGAGCGGGGCTGCCGTGCGTCGGACGCCGGCAGACGGTCGTGCGGGTCGGCGTCGCCGACGTCGAGCGGGCCGCGGGACGGCTCCGCCGGCACAATTCTACAGCGCGTAGTAGGACCCGACGGCCCATGGCGACTCCGTGTGACCGGGCCCGGGTCCGACGCGCCGTCGTCCGACGCCGTCGGGGACCGTACCAGCGGAAGCTCGGTGCGGCCTGACCAGCTGGTCTCCGCCCGCTCACTGCCCGCTCACCGGCCGGCCGCCGGCCGCCGCGCGGCGTCGGCCTCGGAGGTCAGTCTCAGGCGCCGGGCAGCGCCGTCGCGTCCTTGAGCAGCTCGCGATTGGGCTCCTCATAGCTGACCGCCTCGACGCCGTCGGGGCCGACGTGCAGCGAGGTGATCGAGGTCAGCGAGCATTCGCGGCTGCGCGGATCGTGCCACAGCCGACGGTCCTCGGCCCACAGCCGGGTGACCCAGATGGGCAGCTGGTGGGAGACGACGACGACCTCCGCGCCGTCGCCGTGCTCGGCGACCGCCTGATCGGAGAGGTCCTTCACCGCGGCGAGCACGCGGGAGACCTGCTGGGTGTAGGGCTCGCCCCAGGAGGGCCGCAGCGGATTGACCAGCAGCGGCCAGCGCCGCGGACTGCGCAGATGCCGCCGCACGTTCGACAGCCCCTCGAAGGCGTTCTCCGCCTCCAGCACGCGGTCCTCGCCGACGATCTCGAGGTCCAGCCGCTCGGCAATCGGCGCGGCGGTCTGCTGGGCGCGCAGCAGCGGCGAGGCGGCGAGCAGGTGCACCGGCCGCCCGGCGTCGGCGCGGCGGCCGAAGTGCTCGGCGACGCCGTCGGCCATGCGGCGACCCAGCTCGGAGAGCCCGTAGCCGGGCAGCCGCCCGTAGAGGACCTTCTCGGGGTTCTCGACCTCGCCGTGGCGGACCATGTGGACGGTGGCCGACGCCGGCCGCGAGGCGGCGCTCGGGTCGGGGGTGCTCGATGATGCCATGGGGACCAGTCTGGCAGAAGGCGTCTGTCTGCGCGGATCGCCGGGCGATAGGCTGAATGCCGAGATCAGAGACTGTCCCCACCGGCACGAGGAGGACCGGAGCCATGACCAGCTCTCCGGACGAGCACGACCAGCAGACCTACGGGCAGCCGACGTCCGGACCCCCGGCGTATGGGCAGTCGGCGTCCGGGGAGCCGGCCTACGGACAGCGGTACGACCGCCCCTCCGGAGAAGCCCAGCCGCAGCCGGGCCAGCAGCAGCCGGGATCGGCTCAGCAAGGGTGGGCGCAGCCGGGCTGGAACCAGCAGAGTCAGGACCAGCAGGGTCAGTACCAGCAGGCGCAGCCGCCCCATCACACGCAGCACTGGGCGCAGGCTCCGGCTCAGGGACAGCCGACGACCGCCCAGCAGCCGTCCGACCAGCGAGGGCCGGCACGCGGCTCCCGGCCGATCACGCTGGTGCTCAGCATGATCCTGCAGCTGGTGGCCGGCACGCTGCTGCTGATCGGCGGAGTCGTCGTCGCGATGAACCTCTTCTCCGCGGACCCGGCGACCGTCATGGGCGGGATGGGGTATCCCTACACCGGGATGGGCTACCAGGATCGCGCCGACCTGGTGATGACCTTCGGCGTGCTCGCCCTCATCGGCGCCGTCGTCTTCGCCGCCCCGTACTACGCGCTGGCCTTCTTCAGCACGATGGGGTCGCAGGTCGGGCGCATCCTCGCCACGATCTATCTGGCTCTCAGCCTCACCTCGCTGGTCTTCACCCCATGGAACCTGCTGCTGGTGGTCGCGCCCAGCATCGCCGCGCTGGTGCTGCTGTGGGTGCCGCAGAGCACCGAGCACGTGCGCCGTGTCCGGGCCGCGAAGGCACCTGCCGCGGCGACCGGGACCTACCCCGTGCAGGCCTATCCGCAGCAGGCGTGGCAGCAGCCCGCCGCGCCGCAGGCCTGGCAGCAGGGGTACGGCCAGCAGTCCTACGGCCAGCCGGGGTACGGCCAGCAGAGCTATGGGCACCAGGGGTACACATCCCAGGGCTACGGCCAACAGCCCTACGGCCAGCAGATCGCCCAGCCGCAGCACGGATCACCGGACTCCGCTTCGCAGAACCCCGACTCGGCCGGGCGGGCACCGTCGTCCGAGCAGGACCCGCAGGACCCCTCGGACGACGCCCCGCGCTGAGCGCACGAAGGTCACAGCCGGAGCAGCCGACGAGCAGGGGCCGCACCGTGGGTCCACGGTGCGGCCCCTGCTCGTCGCGACGGACTCTCGCTCGGTCGGCCCGGCGCGCCTCAGGAGGTCGTCAGGGAGACATCCCCGGGATCGTGGAGAGCATGTCCTCCTCGTAGTCGCTCACGCACTGGTCGCTGGACCGCTGGGTCAGCGCCTCGGCGCGGCATTCGTCGTAGGTCGCCGTCGCCTCCCAGAAGATCGCCTGTGCGGCGCCGGTGAGCCCGAACAGCCCGCAGCAGAGGATCCCGACGACGGCGCTGACGCGGATCATCGGCGGCAGGCGACGCCGGATCGCCGCCACCAGCAGCACGATCCCGCCGACGACGCCGGCGAGCCCGGCGATCGGCGTGATCAGCCGCCACGGCAGCGGCACCTGGAGCCCGATGTAGGCCAGCACCAGCGCCAGCACCAGCCAGCCGGTGGACCGTGACCAACGACGCAGGATCTCCGGGTCCGTCTCGACGGGACGACTCTCCTGGGACCCCGGCCCGGAGCCGTTCGGCGGTGCAGTGCTCATGGCACACCAGCCTACGCGTCGCGCCGTCGTCGGCTCACCTTGACCAGACCCGACCGTGGGTCGAGGCGCGGGGGTCGGGGCCGGACCAGTAGGCTGGCCTCCATGCGCATCGTGGTCCTGGTCTCCGGCTCGGGGACGAATCTGCAGTCGCTGATCGACGCCGTCGACGCCGGCGAGCTGCCCGTGGAGATCTCCGCCGTCGGCTCCGACGTGCCCGACTGCGGCGGCCTCGCCCGCGCCGAGAAGGCAGGGCTGATGACCTTCTCCGTCCCGCTGGCCCGCGGCGACGACCGCGAGGCCTGGAACGCCGCGCTGCGCGACGCCGTCGTCGCCCATGCCCCGGACCTGGTGGTGACCGTCGGGTTCATGCGCATCCTGGGCCCGACGTTCCTCGACGGAGTCGACGCGCCGATCATCAACACCCATCCGGCGCTGCTGCCATCCTTCCCCGGCGCCCATGCCGTCCGCGACGCTCTGGCCCACGGCGTGCGCGTCACCGGCTGCACCGTGCACCTGGTCGACGCCGGCGTAGACACCGGTCCGATCATCGCCCAGGAGCCGATGCACATCCTCGACGGCGACGACGAGCAGGCCCTGCATGAGCGGATCAAGCGCCTCGAGCGGCGTCTGCTGATCGACACCCTGGCCGCACTGGCCGCCGGCCGGAGGCTGCCGACCAGCTGACCGCCCCTCCGGCGCCCGGTCCGGCCGCCCCCGTCCCCTGATCCCGCACCCGCCCGTCCCGGAGATCGATGACCCCATGACGATCTACATCGACCCTCCTGCCTGGCCCGCCCACGGGACGCTGTTCTCCCATCTGATCTCGGACGTCTCCCTCGACGAGCTGCACGCCGCCGCCGAGCGCGCCGGGATCAGCGCCCGTGCCTTCGACCGCGACCACTACGATGTGCCCGCGCATCGGCACGACGAGCTCGTCGCCGGCGGCGCCGTGCCGGTCCCCGGCTCGCAGCTGGTGCGCATCCTCGCGCACAGCGGGCTGCGCGTGCGCAGCATCGAACGCCCGGAGAAGGTCCGCGGCCGACTCGCTCTGGCCTGGGACCGCCTGCTGCCCGCGGCGCCGGAGCTCGGCGAGGAGCTGCTCGAGCGCTGGGCCGAGCCGCATCGGCACTACCACTCCCCCACCCACCTGGCCTCAGTCCTGGCCGCCGTCGCACGCCTGGAGCGGGCGGGCGAGCTCGCCGGCCCGGTGGATGACGCCGCCCGAACGGTGCGGCTGGCCGCCTGGTTCCACGACGCCGTCTACGCGGGCGCGGGCGTCGCCGGGGACGACGAGGAGGCCTCCGCCGTCCTGGCCGAGGAACGCCTGGCGCCGCTGCTGGACGCCGCCGAGGTCGCCGAAGTCGCCCGGCTGGTGCGGCTGACCGCGTCGCACGACCCGGGAGACGGCGACGTCGCCGGGGCGGTGCTCGTCGACGCCGATCTTGAGGTGCTCGGCCGTGCGCCGACGGCCTACGCCCGCTACGCCGAGCAGGTGCGTCGCGATTTCTCCCGCGTGCCCGACGACGCCTTCCGGCGCGGGCGGGCGGCGGTGCTGCGCCGACTGCTGGACCAGCCCCGGCTCTACCGCACGACGAGCGGGCGCGAGGTCTGGGAGGACGCGGCCCGGCGGAACCTGCGCGAGGAGCTGCGCCGGCTGGGGGGGGGGTGAGCTGCAGGGCTGAACTGCAGGGCTGAGCAGGACGAACGAGCCGGGGCTGAGGGGCCCGCGCCGGGACGCCGTGCGACAGGGCCCGGTTCCTGGCCTCGGCCTCAGCGCAGCCCGTTCCACCCCGTCCAGTGGGGCGGGGCACGACGGCGACCGCGGTGCGTCCGCCCGGCGGACCAGATCGCCCCGTCCAGCTGGACGGGCCCACCGCAAGGCCCCGTCATGTTGCGTTCTCCTCGTCCAGTTCGACGAGGCCCGACGAACTCGACGAGGCGAGCCGGCGCTCACCGCCGGGGCGAGTCCTCAACGAGCGCCGTCGCTGCCGAAGCTCTCCTCGTCACCGCCGCCGTCCGGGCGCTTCTTCGCGCGCCGGGCCTGCGTCGTCGCGCGCTTCGCCTCCCGCCGGGCGACCTGCTTCTCGATCTTCCGCCGGTCGCGCTCCTCGTGCTTCTCCCGCCGCGCTTCGCGCCGTCGGCGGACCCGCTGACGACCGGTCGCCGCGTCGGGGGCGAGCCGGTGCAGCATCGGCGAGATCAGATAGCCCAGCAGCGTGCCGGCCGCGACCCAGGCGGCCACCAGCCCGGCGGCGAGCAGCGACGGCGGTCCGATCTCGGTCATCCGCCCGACGCCCAGCGACAGGCGGGAGAGCCACAGCGGCCCGAGCAGGATCAGTCCGGCGGTCAGTCCGGTCAGCAGCGCCAGCACCAGCGAGGACAGCATCAGCGAGGCCGGACGCCAGTCGATCCGCAGCGCGAACCAGTCGTCCAGATGGTTCTCGCCCTCGCGCATCAGCCACCAGCCGGCGACGATCCCGGCGAGGACCACCAGCGCCGGGGCGAGCATCGACGGCACGGAGGAGCCGGCGGGCAGCGCACCGAGCAGGGGCACCGCCGGCAGGCTGGAGACGTCGACGGCGTGCGGGGCCACCTGGGTGCCGGCGCCGACGGAGAAGCCCGCTCCGGCGACGTAGGACAGCGTCCACAGCACCAGGTTCGGCAGCAGGCCCAGATGCACCAGCGTCAGCCCGACGACGCCCAGAACCCCGGGATCGAGCTCCTGGTAGATATTGGCCACGTCCATCCAGTGCCGGGCGATCTGGACGGCCAGCAGCAGCGCCGAGAGCCCGACGGCCGCGACCACCGCCAGCGTGCCGGCGCGCACCATGGCCCACAGGTAGGAGCCGGCCCAGCGCAGCTTCTGCGAGAACGCCGCCACCCGGGACTCCAGGTCGACGCCGATCAGCCGGGTCCAGGACTGTGACTCGGAGTAGCCGCCGGCCAGCGAGCCGACGCCCATCACCAGGGCGGCGAAGGCCGCCGCGAGGCCGGGCTGCACGCCGAAGGCGGCGTCGTCGGCCAGCACCGCGACACCGGCGCCACCGGCGGCGTAGCCGACGACCAGGGTGATCATCCCCTGCCAGAGCTGGCGGGTCCACGCGCCGCGGGCCACCCGCGCTCCGGCCCGCCAGGCCAGCGCCAGGGGCACTGCGGTCAGGCCCATGGGCAGCAGGTGGAACCATCCGCCGTCGGGAGCGTCCAGGCCGCCGCCGAACGCGCCGGGTTCGAGGCTCAGCACCACCGGGGTGCCGTGGAGCACCAGCCAGATGCGGGCGGAGAGCGTGGCCAGCGATTCGACGTCGACGGCGGAGAGCCCGCCGGCCAGCCCGATGGCCAGCACCGGCACGGCCACCATCAGGGCGCCGGCGAGCAGGACCTGGACAGCCTCGATCAGGCCGAGCAGCCACAGCGGCGGCGGAGGGAGGCGGAGGGTGCGCGTGCGCCGGCCGGCGTCGCCGGCGGAGGTCGGGTCCACGTGGGTGCGGGTCATCGTCCTCCATCGTGCCAGGCCCCGGTTCCGCCTGCGCGCGGACAGACCGGCGTTCACCGAACTCCCAGGATGGTGGAGCGCCGGCTCGGGCCCGACGATCCTCCCGCCCGGCCTCAGGCGAGCATCAGCTGCACGCCGGTGACCAGCGCGAGGACCGAGCCCAGCGAGGCCAGCAGCACCACGAAGCGGCGCACCGACTGCTCGTGCACCCGGCGCTGGATGCGCTCGCCGACCAGGATGCCGACGACGATCGCGACGGCCGCGCCGATCCAGCCCCAGAGCGGCATGTCGGGCAGCTGACCGTCGTCCAGCGAGAGCTTGATCAGGAAGGAGCACAGCGAGAGCAGGATCCACACCGGCTGCAGCGTGGCGACCATCTCGCGCACCTGCCAGCGGGCGAGCACTGCATAGATGGTCACCGCCGGACCGCCCACTCCGCCGAGGACGGTGCCGACGCCGGAGCCGACGCCGGTGACGGCCTGGGCGGTGCGCCCCTCGCCGTCGACGCGGGTGGCCACGCGGCTGAGCACCACCGAGCTGGCCAGCCCGAGCAGCACCAGCGCGGCGACGAGGACGTAGAGCGGGCCGGCCGGGGATTTCACCGAGACCCAGGCCGAGGGAGCCATGACCAGCACGGCGGGCACGCTGATCCAGAGGACCTTGTCCCAGCGGATGGAACGCCAGACGCGCGGGAGCACCAGGACGGGGGCGAGGATGCTGATGAAGTTCACCAGCATCACACCTTCATGGGCGCCGAGCAGGACGACCATGAACGGAGCCATGATCATCCCGAAGCCCATCCCGGCGATCCGCTGCACTGTGGCCGCCAGCAGGACGAACCCCACGATGCCGGCCGTCAGTGCGATGTCCAATGCTCCGCCTCCTGTGCTGGTGATCCGTCGCGCGTCCCATGTGACGCGCGTCATGTGCGTCGTCGCGGTGATCCCCGACGCCGACACACTGGACGACTCTACGCGGAGGGCGCCGAGCTTCGCACTGTTCGGCCGAGGTTCACCGAACTCTCACGCGGAGGTCCGCCGCCGGTGACATGCCCGCGCCATGCTGGGGGTCGTGAAGGTCGTCGTGGTCGCTGAATCATTCCTCCCGCACATGAACGGCGTGACGAATTCCGTGCTTCATGTGCTCGCCCACCTGCGCCGCCGGGGCGATGACGCGGTGGTCATCGCCCCGGGCAGCTCGATGCTGGTGCCGCCGACCTCCGACGCGGTCGAGCGCAGCGAGGAGCAGGTCGAGGGCTTCCCGGTGGTCCGGGTACCCTCGTTGCCCTTCCCCGACTACCCCACTGTGCGCGTGGCGGCGGGCTTCGTGCTGCGGATCCGCCAGCTGCTGGACCGGATCGGGCCCGACGTCGTCCACGTCGCCTCGCCCTTCGTGCTCGGCTGGCGCGCGATCCAGGCCGCCCGCGACCTCGGCCTGCCGACCGTCTCGGTCTACCAGACCGAAGTGCCCACCTACGCGTCGCGCTATCGGCTGCCCTGGGCCGAGGATCTGCTCTGGCAGCACGTCGACCGCATGCACCGGGCCTCGACGCTGACGCTGGTGCCCTCCTCGTTCTGCAAGGCTCAGCTGCGCGACCGCGGGATCCGCCGGCTGAAGACCTGGCGCCGCGGCGTCGACGGCGAGCGCTTCTCCCCGGCCCGCCGCGACGAGTCCCTGCGGGCCGAGATCGCCCCGCACGGCGAGCGGCTGGTCGGCTTCGTCGGCCGCCTCGCCGCGGAGAAGCAGATCGAGGATCTGGAGGCGATCGACGCGCTGGACGGGGCGCGGCTGGTGATCATCGGCTCCGGTCCGCAGGAGGAGGAGCTGCGCCGGCGACTGCCGAACGCGCACTTCGCCGGCTTCCAGAGCGGCGACGACCTCGGCCGCCATGTGGCCAGCCTGGACGTCTTCGTCCACCCGGGCGCCTCGGAGACCTTCTGCCAGACCATCCAGGAGGCCATGGCCGCGGCCGTGCCGGTGGTCGCCGTCGGACGCGGCGGTCCGCTGGACCTGGTCGACGGCGGCCGCACCGGATGGCTGTACCGCCCCGGAGACTTGGACGGGATGCGCTCGGCGGTCGAGCACCTGGTCGGCGACGCCGCCGCTCGGGCCCGCTTCGGCGCCGCGGCCCACGAGACGGTGGTCGAGCGCACCTGGGAGGCGGTCTGCAACCAGCTGATCGGCCACTATGCCCGAGCCGTCGACGCCAACGAGAAGCTGCAGCGGCTGCATGCGAAGTCGTTCCTCCACCAGCAGAGCCGGCTGACCGGGCTGTTCGCCGACTTCGGCGACTGGGAGTCCTTCGGCGACCAGTTCCTGCCCCGCCGCTGAGCGCCGCCGGCAGCTGCGGAGCCGGAGCTAGCCGAGCAGCCCGTGGCGCTCCAGCTTGGCGACGATGTCCTTGCCGTCGGGCCCGTAGATCCACGGGATGCGGCGGCCGCCGACCCGCTGGACGCCGGCGAGCTCGCCCGGCCGCCCGGCGTCGTCGCCGGAGCCGCCGGGCCCTCGCGCTGCGTCCTCGCGCTCGTCGACGCCGCCCAGCAGCGATTCGGCGTCCGGGTCGCTGGCGCGGCCGCCGGCCAGCATCGCCTCGGAGTAGGTCAGCTGCCGGATGATCACCGCGCGGACGTTCTGCGGGTGGCGACGGGCGAAGTCGGCGTAGATGGACGGGTCGTGCTGGCCGTCGTCGCCGATCAGCAGCCAGGACATCTCCGGGAAGTCCACCGCCAGGCGTTCGAGCTCGGCGACCTTGTGCTCGGCCCCGGAGCGGAACCAGCGCTCGTCGGTGGGGCCCCAGTCGGTCAGCAGCAGCGGTCCGCGCGGATACAGGTTGCGGGTCAGGAACCGGGTCAGCGCCTGGGCGACGTTCCACGCGCCGGTGGAGAGGTAGAGCACCGGCGCCTGCGGGAAGCGGCCCATCAGCCGCTCCATCATCACTGCGATGCCCGGCGTCGGGGTGCGGGCGTGCTCGTCGAGGACGAAGGAGTTCCAGGCGGCCAGCAGCGGGCGCGGCAGGCGGGTGACCACCACCGTGTCGTCGACGTCGCAGACCACCCCGGTGCGCGCGGCGTCGGCGATGATGCGAACGTCCGCGGCGGCCGGCTGCGCGCCGTCGGCCTGCAGGGTGACCCGTCGCCAGCCGGGCTCGAGGTCGACGGCGATGACCGTGTCGACGATCCCGCCGCGGTCGGCGACGACGTCGAAGGTCCGCCCGCCGGCGGTGATGGTGACCTCGGCGAAGGGCACCGGCGCGGAGATGAAGTTGCGCCAGCCGCGGAAGCCGTCGGCGATCAGCTTGGTGACGCGGCGGCCGTTGACGAAATGCGAGTCCGGGGCCATGACGACGCGCGAGAAGACCCGGACCCAGTGCTGGGTGCCGTAGCCGACCATGGAGAGCACGGTGACGTTCTGCCGCCGGCGCCGGGCGAGATCCAGCCGGAGCTGATGCCAGCGGTCCTCGGCCTTCATCGCCCGGTTGCGCGCGGCGTCCGCGTAGTGGCGGCCTGCCGCCGCCGCATCCTGTGCCACCTCAGTCACGGGACCATCCTGCCACGGGGACGGCCTCGACGGGCCGCCCGGATTCCACGCCCCGCATCTCGTAGGCTGGTCTCGTGACGTCACGCGCCGACTCCGCCGACCGCCCCTCCCCCGTCGCCCCCTCTCCCGCCGAGCTGCGTCGGATCGCCGTCGACGCCGCCGTCGACGCCGGCGCTCCGCTGGTCGAGGCCTTCCGCCGCGCGATGGACGTGGACACCAAGACCAGCGCCCATGACCTGGTCACCCACCACGACACCGCCACCGAACGCCGGCTCGTCGAGGTGCTGCACGGCGCAGTCCCCGACTCGCAGTTCACCGGCGAGGAGGGCGGATCCCACGGCTCCGGCGCCGTGGAGTGGATCATCGACCCGATCGACGGCACCTCGAACTTCGCCCACGGCTTCGCGATGTTCTCCCTCTCGATCGCCGCGGCCGTCGACGGCGAGGTGGTCGCCGGGGTGGTCCACGACCCGGTCGGCCGGCTGACCTTCTCCGCCGACGACTCCGGCGCCTGGCTGCAGGACGGCGACGGCGAGCGCATGCTGGGCGCCACCGGCGAGGACGATGCCCGACGCGGGCCGCGGGCGGAGGAGACGCTGAACCTGGTCACGAGCTACCCCTCGGCCGAGGCCGTCGAGTCCGCGGGGGCGGCCGCGCTGGAGACCTTCGGGACGCTGGTGACCACGTACTCGGCCGTCCGCCGGCTGATCTCCGGGGCCCTGGAGCTCTGCCACGCCGCGGCGGGCTGGGCCGACGTCGTCCTCGGCGCGGACACCAGCCCCTGGGACGTGGCCGCCGGGATGCTGATCCTGCGGCGGGCCGGCGGCCGATACCTCGTCGACGGCGGCGCACCCGGGACGCCGGACCACCTCGCCCCGCACTATCTGGGGCTGGCCCCGGGCGTGGAGGCGCCGACGGCGCGCGCGGTGCTGGGAGAGATCACCGCCCGGCGGACCGCGGGAACCACACGACGAAGCTAGTGAGCAACGATCGTGCGGACTCCATGGTCATGGAGAGCCGTGGCCATCTTCTCCGGCGGATCCGCATCCGTGACGACGATGTCAATCCGGTCCAGCCCGCAGAGGTACACGAGCTCTGACGACCCCATCTTGTCATGCGTCACCACGAGCACTCGTTGGTCCGCGGCGTCCATGAGAGCCAACTTCGTCGACAGCTCGAGGTTTCGTTCGATGTAGATGCCGTGCTCATTCATGGCCGCCGTTCCGATGATCGCGACCTCTGCACGCAGTCGCCGGAGGTTGGACTCGGCCAGTTCACCGATGAACGCCTGGCTGTCCTGCAAGAGCTCACCACCGAGGCTGATCGTCGTGGCCGCAGGTAGCCGCAGCGCTAGCTGGAAGACGGGGGCTGAGTGCGTGATGATCGTGCCTTCGAATGTCTTCGGGAGGGCATAGGCCACTTCGAAGGCCGTCGTTCCGGCATCGATCACCACGCGCTGGCGGTTGTCGAGCAGTTCCAGGCATGCGGCTGCAATGCGCTTCTTCGCAGCGAAGTTATGACGTGCTCGTTCGGCGAACCCACCAGTATGAATCGTGCCGTGCGGGAGCATCAGGCCGCCATGCACGATGCTGGCTGCACCGACACGCTCGAGCGTCCTGGCATCCCGTCGAATCGTCATGTCCGAGACCCCGAAGATCTCTGCGAGTTGGGAGGTCGAGACGAACCCACGCTCGTTGAGACGCTGGACGATTTCACGCTGACGTGGAGCGAGATCCCCGGTGTTATCCACGGTGGTACCCCTCCTCATTATCTACCTCCCTAATTTACGTCAGCCGTCACACCCTACGAGCCGGCAAGATCGACGAGCCCCTGGAGCATGACGATCATTGCGCCGAGGAAGGCGAGGCCGATGACGACTCGGCGAGCGAGTACGGCTGACACCCGCCTACCGAGAACCTCTCCCGCGATGATCCCAGCGACGAGGCCGACCGCCGTCCCGGCCCACTGGGGAGCGTCGAGAGTCGGTAAGGAGAATTTGGCGAGCATGGACCCTGCCCCCAAGACGCAGAAATAGAGCTGCACACTGGCGGCGAATTGGTGCTGCGGCCATCTGCTTGCTACAGCATAGGCCGTGATGGCTGGCCCTCCGACTCCGGCGGTGACGTTCATGAACCCAGACGCCAGTCCGCCCGCCAGCGCTCCGCCCCTCCCACTCGCGAAGGTCCGTCTCCGGATGAGGAACGACCCTGCCAGAGCAATGATGATGAGTACACCGACTACGACGGAGAGCTCGGCCGGCGGCACGTTGACGGCCACCCACGCACCGGGGATCGTCGCAACAAGTGCAGGGAGCAGCAGCCAGAAGACACGCTTGTACTCGACGCGGCGGAATACCCGGAAGAAGACCAGCAGGGCAGTTAGCATACCGAACAGGTTGACCACGAGGATCCCGTTGAAGGGGCCCAAGAGCGCCACCAAGAACGGTGCGGCGACGAGGGCGAAACCGACGCCCGTGGTGCGTTGCAATGCCGAGCCGAGGAGGACGGCCCCGACCAGCCCCGCCAGCGCAAGCAGCTCCTCCACATTCATGGTGCCAGTTCCCCGCCCTCAGAGACGCCACGCAAGGTACTTCGGCTCCGTGAACTCCTCCAGCCCGACGCGACCGCCCTCGCGTCCGATGCCCGACTGCTTGACGCCTCCCATCGGCGCGAACGCTACCGACGGCACAGGATCATTGACCCCCACGATCCCGGCGTCGAGCCGATCCGCCACTCGCCACGCGGTCGACACCTCGCCGGTGAAGATATAGGCCGCGAGACCCATCTCCGTGGCATTTGCGCGCGCAATTGCTTCGTCCTCGGCGGTGAAACGGAACACCCCAGCCACCGGCCCGAACACTTCCTGCGTTGCCAGCAGGGAATCGTCGGGGACATCGGTGAACAGCATTGGTCGCAGGAACGAACCGGTCTGAGGCACCTCACGCGGCTTGGTCGCCTCGTAGGCGCCGCGTTCCACGGCATCATCGGCCATCGCCTGGACTCCTGAGACGGCCTCGGCGTCGATCAGGGGTCCCAGATCCGCCACGGGCTCCGTCGAACCATCGCCGAGCCGCAGGGCATCGAGCTGCCTCGCAAGCTTGGCGACGAACTCATCATGAATACTCTCCTCGACCAGGAACCGGTTGGCCCCGATGCAGGACTGCCCGGAGTTCCTCGTCTTCGCGACGACGGCGGCGTCGACGGCATGATCCACGTCCGCATCTCCGAACACGATGAAGGGAGCGTCCCCTCCGAGCTCCAGGAGGGGCCTCACGACGCGCGGAGCCGCCTGAGCCATGATGTCGCTTCCGACCGCAGTCGAGCCGGTGAAGGTCACCACCCTCACCGCTCGGTGATTGAGGAGCTCTCGGGTGACCTGTCGCCCTGGACCATGCACGATATTGACCACCCCGGAAGGAAGGCCGGCCTCATCAAGCGCCCGGATCAGCTCCGTTGCGGCAAGCGGCGCCTTCTCGGACACTCTGGCGACGACAGTGCATCCCGCGGCGAGTGCGGGTGCGATCTTCCGGGCCTGCAGAGATACCGGGAAGTTCCACGATGTCAGGCTCGCGACCACTCCAGATGGGGAGCGGGTGGTCATATGCCGCCTGCCATCACCCTCGGGACTGTGGACCGAGCCGAGCGGACGTCTGGCCTCCTCCGCGAACCAGCGAAGATACTCTCCCGAGAGCTTGATCTCGCCGGCCGCCTCCGGGAGACGCTTTCCCGCTTCCGATGCGAGCAGTTGGGCGGTCTCCGCGGAACGCTGGTCGAGAATCTCCGCCGCCCGCAGCAGCAGATCGGCGCGCTCACGACCGCTTCGTGCAGCCCATCCGCGAAAGGCGCGCTCCGCCGCGTCCGCAGCCTCTCGCGCCTCGCTCTCACCTCCCCACCCGACCGTTCCCACGACGCTTCCCGTCGCGGGATTCCTCACCTCTCGGCGCTGGTCAAGTGCTCTCCACTCACCATCGATGAGCGTCGTCGGAAGTATCCTGTTCATGTCACTCCTTGTCCTCATCAGTCCTGCCTGCCCCACGGGCCCGAACGCGCGCCGGAGCCCCGCGGCGGTCAGAACACGTGTCGCGCCGGGAGACTCCTCGTGTCCACCGGGTCGCCATGGAAATCCACCAGGTCGCGGGGACGGGCCCCCCGCACGGTGTTGCGCCCTCCGAACACCCTCAGATGCCAGGGCTGGTACAGCACGTCATCGGTGTTCGATGCTCCGTCCGGCATCTCGAGTGCGGGTATCGAGGTGCCAGAACGCACGAGCACCGGCATCGCATCGAGAGGCAGGTGCACCGTATGGTGCTGCCCCCCGGCGAAATGCTCTCCAGTGAACATGTCGAGCCACTCGCCGTCCGGGACGTAGAAGGTACGCGAGACCGGCTCGGCAGAATCGTCGAAGACCGGGACGATGAGAAGTTCCTGCCCGAGCATGAAGGTGTCGTCGACGACGCGTGCCACCGGGTCCTGGGGGAACGCCACGTACAACGGACGCATCATCGGCAGGCCTTCGCGCACGGACATGTGAGCCTGCTGCCAGAGGTACGGAAGCATCTCGTAACGCCGCCGGATCCACTCACGCGTCACATGAAGAGCTTGCTCGCCGAATTCCCATGGCTCACGAGGTCTCAAGCCATGTGCTCGCATGAGGGGGGAGAATGCTCCGAACTGCGTCCATCGCACGTAGAGCCCAGGGGTGAGCTCCGGCCCGAAGAACCCCCCGATGTCGTGGCTCCAGAATCCCGGCGCTGAAAGCGCATAGGAGAGGCCCCCGCGCAGCGTCGCTCGCATTCCGGCCGTCGTCGATTCGGCGTCTCCACCCCACTGCCCGGGGTACCGATGGGAACCAGCCCACCCGGACCGCCCCCAGACCAGCGGATCCCGATCGGTCAGCTCCGCGATGGCCTCGCTGGTAGCCGCGTTGTACCAGAGCGGATAGAGATTGTGGAGGTGTGTGGACGGGATATCCGCAGCCACGACTCCCTCTCGGGGGAATCCCTCGCCGAAATCTGTCTTGAAGACTGCCACTCCGTCATCGAGGAACGCCCGATGCTGATCCTTCCACCATCGACGAGCATCCGGGTTGCTGAAGTCGATGAGCCCCCTGGAACGCCCGTCGGGCGTCGGAGTCCCTTCCAGTGCGGCCGGCTCGTCCGCGGAGCTCCGGACGAGATAGCCGCGGGACTCGAGCTCCGGATACACGGGCGAGGCAGGATCCACATAGGGCAATTCCCAGAGGGAGAGCCGTCGGCCGGACTGAAAGAGATCCATGATGAACTCATGCCGACTCCCGAAGCGCTCCTCGTTCCATATGAAGTCCGTGTTGAGACGGTCGACGACGAGCCAATCCGGGTCCAGGTGCAGTACATCGCAGGGAATCCCCCGAGCTGTCAGCCCCTCGGAGACGTCGACCATCTCGCGCCGCGAGTGATAGCGGCACCGCCCCATCCAATATCCGAACGCCCATACAGGCGGCACCACGGACGGCCCCGTCAACGTCGTGTAGTCAGCGAGCCGCTGTGCCGGATCGTCGCTGATGAACAGGAAGAGGTCGATCGCTTCGTCTTCGACACCGAGCCCGAGCACACTGGGCTGGCGGTGTCCGACATCAGCGGTGACGGCGGCTCCAGTGTTGATGAACGCCCCGTATCCGGCCGATGAATGCCAGACCGGCACCGGCTTGTAACAAAGCCCTGTACCCGTTCCCAAGGCATCGTCCGTCCGAAGCTCGAGATGCTGCCCGTTCTTCTCGACCCGACCGAACATCTCACCGAAACCGAGGATACTCTCATCGCCGGCGAGCTCCATGTTCAACGACAACCCTCGCTGCCCGTGGAGGATCGGCGGCGCGACCGGAAAACCGGCCACCTGACGCAGCCGGTCCGATGTCCTGGCCACCGTTCGCCCCTCCGTGTTCTTGACCACCAGGGCAAACGGATATTTGGTGACGGTCAGGCTGAACGACTCACCGGATACCTCGACGATGTCATCGGCCTCATGCACCTGGTAGGACTCGTACGATTCGTCCGTGACGATGCCGAGCCACCCGGCTTTCTCTTCGAAGACGCGGCTTCCTCGGGGAGCCGCGACCAGCCTCACGGTGCGGGGTCCGTGGACCGAGATCTTGAGCCGCCATTCCTCAGGATCCAGGGGAGGCACAGTGATGTCCTCCGGGAGATTCGGCATGGTCGTCTCGACACCCTGGTCCTCGAAGGGCTCACCCGTGAGCCATCCAGGCATCGCTCCCAGTGTGGTCGCCGAGACAGCCTGGACATCAACCCAGACTGCTTCGGCGGTCGCCGTGACCCGCTCGACATGGCGAAGCATTTTGGCCTCCGCCTCTCTGCGATGTGTACTCATCAGCTCACCCCTTCACGGCTCCGCCGGTGATTCCGGCGACGAAGAATCTCTGGAGGAACACATAGGCCACGACGACGGGGATCGATGTCAGCACCACTCCGGCGAAGAGGAGCGGATAGTTCGTCATGTACTCACCCTGGAAACGAAGCAGCGCCAGGGGGAGAGTCATCTTCTCCTCCGACGAGATGAAGAGCAGCGGATACAGCAGATCGTTCCAATGCATCACGAATAGGAACGTCGCGGTCGCGGCGATCGACGGCGCCGAAAGGGGAAGGGCGATCTGGTAGTAGTTCCGCCAGGGACCTGCCCCGTCCACCTCGGCAGCCTCGAAGAGCTCCGCCGGGAGGGTACGCATGAACCCGCCCATGATGAACACGGATACCGGGAGCGTCACCACAATATTGATGATGATCAGCCCTAATTGGGTGTCGAGCAACCCCAGACTCCCGAACAACACATACTGAGGAATCATGTTGGCCTGGACGGGGACCGACATTCCGATCACGATGAACCCGAAGAGCAGCCAGCCCCGCCAGCCTGGAATCCGGGAGAGGCCATAGGCCGCCATCGACCCCAGGAACAAGGTCAGGAACACGGACGTGGTCGTGATCATGGCACTGTTGGCGAACGCCCCGATGAGGCTCCCTCCGCTGAAAGCCTCCGCATAGTTCGCCAGACTGGGCGACGCGGGTGGGGCGAAGGGGCTCTTGAAGATCTCCGAGGTCGTCTTGAAGCTGCCAAACAGGACGACCAGGAGCGGGATGACGATGAGGACCGCGTAGATGCTTCGGATACCGAAGCCCAGCACCTTTCCCGTCATGACTCTCCCCTCTGCACCAGGCGCAGGAACCGCCTGAGCGCGAATGTGATGGCAACGATGGCTGCGATGAACAGCACTGATTCTGTCGCCGCGTATCCCATCTCAGAGTTAGCGAAGGACGAATAGATGCGCGTCGACAGGATGTCGAGGGAGGAACTGGGCGGATTTCCCGAGATGCTCAGGACCAGATCGAACGCTTTGAACGACTGGATCGTCGTGTATGCGACAACGATCGACATCGCAGGAGCGATCAGCGGCCATGTGATCGACCAGAATTGCTGCCATCTGCTGGCCCCGTCGACCTCCGCGGATTCGTACAGCTCGGCCGGGATTGCCTGGAGCCCGGCGACGAAGATCACGACCATCATCCCGGCGTGGAACCAGATCTGCGTGATGGACAGCCAATAGATCGCCTGGTCATCATTTCCGAGGAACGATGACTGGGCTTCAGACAGGCCGAGCCGGCCGAGCAGGCCGTTGATCACGCCGAAGTTCGGATCGTAGACGAACTTCCAGATGAACCCCACTGAGACCGATGACAAGATGGTCGGGAAGAAGTAGAGCGCCCGGAGGAAGATCGTCGTCTTCGTATTTCTCACGAGCAGGACCGACAGGATCAGTGCCAACACGGTCTGACCGACGACCACCACCATCATGAACTTCATGTTGTTCACGAAGGCGTTCGTGAACAGAGCATCGCCTGTGACAGCTCGCGCGAAGTTGTCGAGACCGACAAGATCATAGTTCGCGCTGTAGCCGTCCCAGTTCGTGATCGAATACTGCACGGTCTGCAGCGTCGGAATCACGAAGAAGACGACATACAGGACGAATGCCGGCAGCGGAAAAACGAAGTATGCCCACGGTGTACGCCGAGACGATCTCCGGCGCCTGTCCTTCATCACCTTCCGCGCGCGTGGGGCTCCGAGGACAGGCGACGCCCCCTCGGACTCGCCCGCTTCAGGAGTCGATTCGCTGATCAACGATGTGCTGGGCATCTTCAGCTGCCTTCTCTGGTTCGGTGCCGGTGAGGGCCTGCAAGCACGAGTCCTCCACTGCGGCACGCATGTCGAGGTCTGTGAACTGGTATCGCGGGGCGAGGAGAATGTCTTTCTCGAGCCACGAGGACACACGGTCGAGATCAGGATTCTCATATTCGACGCCCTTCACCGGCGAGAACTGCGCCGTTCCGTCGGCATAGGCGCCGGCAACCTCGGGCCGGCTCAGATACTCCAGCCAAGCGATCCCGGCGCCTTGCACCTCAGAGGCCGAATTGATGCCCAGGATGAAGGTCGCGTTGTAGGCGGCGAGGTATACGGCCTGTCCAGGATCACTCGTGATGGGCGGAGCGATGTCGATGGGGAATTCCGCCCCGAGCGACCGCACGGAGGCCATGTGATAGCTGCCCGTGGCCAGGATCGCGGCCTCGCCCGTCGCAAACATCTGCTGTGCGGGCTCCGCAGCCGTGCCGGAGGCATTCGGCTGCACGTAATCACCCAGCTCGCCATACTTCCTCAGCATCTCGAGGAACCAGTCATCGGTGAGTTTGTATTCGCCAGACTCGATCTTCGCGCACATGTCCTCTGTCGGGCCGAGATTCATGATCATGGGGTTGATGAGCTGCCCGGCATTGCCGGCATCCGCCCCGGGCATGGCGATCGGTGTAACCCCCTGGGACTGGATCTTGTCGAGCATGTCCAGGTAGGAGTCCCAGTCCCCGGCAGGTTCGGGATACCCTGCTTTCTCTAGGATGTCGAGGTTCGCGATCGGGTCGTTGAACACGATCTGGTATGGGTACCCGTACTGGACGCCGTCAGCGCTCCCCGCCGTGATCAGCTCGGCCTTGTACCGGGAGGTCAAGTCCGTAGGCTCAAGATCCACGAAGAAGCCCGACTCCACGAAGCTCTCGAACTGCGCTCCACGGAAGGCTGGCGCGACGTCTCCGACGGACCCGTTACGCATCCTTCTGAGCGCCTGCGCTTCGTAGTCGTCCGAGGGAGAGATGTCCTGGGCTACGGAAATCTCGGATTCGACCTTCGTGAAGTCAGCGATCAACTCCTTGAAGATCTTCCGGTCCTCTCCTCGCCAATGGGCGAAGGAGACCTCTCCCGTGGCCACATCGTCAGTCGTGAACCCTCCGGCACCAGAACTGGTGCTCCCGGGGCCCGCGCAGGCAGACATCAGCCCTGCCGCTCCGAAGGCCCCGGCCACGCCGAGAAACCCCCGCCTGTCCATACTCGTAGCTCTGGCATTCCTATACATCACGCACTCCCTTAATCGGGTCGCTCGTGCCCAGCCCGACCTCAAGTCGCGCCGGCACCCGCCTCTTCTGCGGACTACCTGGAGCCGACCGTCGCATCCACGACATCGACGAGACGTTCCAGTCGCCACGTAGCGTTCTCCTGCAGGTCATGCTCAATGTCGGCGGCCTGCAGAGACGCCGCCCACACGGCTCGCCCGGCGAGGAAGCCCGAGGCACCCTCCTCGCAGGCGATACGAACCGCCGGCGGGAAGGTCTCCTGGTCGACCCCGGAGGAGAGCACGACCCATTCGCCATCGATGCTCCTGTTCATCTCTGCGTATGCTGAGCGCAGCTCCTCCTCCGAGGCGACTCCGCGATAAGGGACTTCACCCTTGTAGAGGTCGGCTCCGAGAGACCCGAGTTCCTCCGCCGCTGCCAGCACTCCCTCATTCCAATCCCAGTCGCGCCCGTCGAGAGGCGCTCGTGAGACCGGCTCGACGATGCTTGCGACTCCGGCTGCCCCACAGATCGCGAGGAACTCGTGGACCATCTCGATGCGTGCGGACGGGGGCTGGTCCGGCCGGTAGAGGACGAGGAGCTTGAGAGCCACCACTCCCCTCTCCCGCAGAGATCCCGGGGCGATCTGGTGATCGATCGTGACTTCGCCGACGAGTTCGCCATGGGCCGGTTCGAAATGGTCGGCCGACGCGATCAACCCGCACGAGTCCGCCACGGCCCCCTGCTCGATCGCTGCGTCGAGAGCGAATTGACGATCGATCAGCACCGCAGAGGCGAATGGGGTGAGCGCGCGTGTGGCCGTCAGCTTGAACTCCTGCAGATCAGCGTCTGACACGGGGCCTGCCCGATGCTCTCCGAGCATGTTTCGCAGCGCCTCGCGCTGGTCGACGGCAAGCATCGCAAATCCGCCCGATTCTCGTCGCAGCGGTGCAAGTCTGAAGTTCACGGCTTCATTCGTGGAAGTAGTCATACTGGCCTCTCAATAGATGTACTGCTCGTCGAGGTGTCGAATCACCTCATGGTGGTCCGGGATCCGGCTTCTTCCATCGAGCCCTCGACATGACAAGGTGGCGACTGTCGTCGCGTAGGCGGCCACGGCGGCGATGCCCGCCCCGATCGCACCGTGGGAGGCGTGGGTGTATGCAGCGAGGAGAGCCCCGTGAAAGACGTCTCCGGCGCCGAGCGTGCTTCGAATCTCGACGGGCGGGGATTTCACGTGAACGACGTCCGTCTCTCGGTCCGCTGCGTATGCCCCTTCCCCGCCCGCGGTAACCACGACGCGTTCAGCACCTTCATCCAGTGCTGCCCGGATCAGCTGATCGATGCCCAGCTGATCTCCGTATCGCTCCCGAAGCTGAATCAAGGTGGGCGCATACAGTCCCACACCGCGAAGCACTAGCCCTGGGATGGGATTGCCGTCATCGACGGACAGGGCCGGGCGGGACGTCTCCCCGCCCATTGCGCGACTCCGAAGATGTTCCCCGACTTCGCGCCACCCGTGCTGATCGACGTGCACCCAGTCCGCTCCCTCCAGAAGCTCCCTTCCCCTCGGGTTGCGCTCCAGATCTAGCTCAGGGCCTTTCTGATTGATGATCGCCCGCTGTCGTTCCGGGCCGCTGACGATCACGATGCTGCGCGACGTCGGCGCTCCGTCGACGACATGGAGGCCGGAGACGTCGACGCCTTCGTCGGCCAGGCGCTCCCGGACCGTCACCCCGGCGGCGTCGTCGCCGACCGAGGCGACGATCGCCGCCGACATGCCGAGTCTCGCCGCGGCCACAGCGGCCGTCGCGGCCGGCCCTCCACCGCCGAACGACAAGTCCTGGGCCAGCACCCGTTCATCCGGCCCCGGGTACTGGTCGACAGCGGCCAAGGCATCCTCCGTCGCGACACCGGCGAACACGAGACGAGGGGGCTCAACTTCGGCCATTGTCGTCCCTCCCATCCAGCAGTCCTGCGGCCAGAGCAGGAGCCATAGCGGGAGCCAGTGGCAGCCGCGGCACTACGAGGCAGTGCATGAGGTGGTAGATGTCAGGTTTGCCGTCCCACACTTCACTCGTGACGTTGTTGTCCGGATCCAGCTCCTGGTGCCAGGACCCTCCGTCGAAGTCCATGAGGTAGGTGCGGGCATAGTCCCAGAACCGCTGGTACCACGCGTCGTAGCGGGACTCCCCGGTCACCTGGTGGAGAGCGGCGGCACCGCCCATCGCTTCGACCACGACCCACCGAATGCGCTCACGTACGACAGGCTTCCCGTTCCAGTCCACGGTGTAGACGAATCCGGGCTTCCCATCCGGCTCCCAGGCATCCCTGATCGCGGCGTCGAAGACGCCCCGGGCATCCGTCACCAGCCATTCCGGCGCCTCCTCTCCCCGTGCCAGCAGGCTGGCCCGAAGCGACAGCAGAAGTCGACTCCACTCCGTCCAGTGCCCCGGGGTACCCCCATAGGCCCGGAATCGATGGACGGGGTTGTCCCGGTTGTAGTCGAAGAGCGGCTGCCAGCTCTCGTCGAAGTGCTCCACCACGCGGTACTCGTTCTTCCGCGCGACGTCATGGATGACGCGCTGGGAGATCGCCAAGGCCCGGTCAAGCCATTTTTGATCGCCGGTGACGTCGGCGGTGACCAGGAAGGCCTCGACCGCATGCATGTTCACATTGCCCCCGCGGTACGCCTCAGTCTCCGAGAAGCTCTCGTCCCACGAGTCGAGACACCCCTGCTCGCCTTCGGACCAGTAGTAGCGCTCAATGATGGCGATCGCCTGACGGAGGAGGTCGTCACCACCGGGACGCCGCGCGGCCGTCGCGCTGGCCGCGGCAAGCAGCACGAAGAAGTGTGCATAGCCGGGCTTGCTGCGGTCATGGGGCCCGCCCTCGGTGACCGAGGCATACCAGCCTCCGTGTTGCGCGTCCCAGAAGACGCGCTGCAATGCCTCGATGCCGTGGTCGGCCAGAGCGCCCGCCCCGGGACGGCCCAGGAGCGAGGCCAGAGAATACACATGCACCATGCGACTCGTGATCCAGAGCTGAGTCGGCACGTCCGTCCGAACCTCCCCACTGTTGCTCAACCAGCCGAAACCGGTCGGAACGTGGGCATTGCGCCCGAACTCGAAGATTCGGTCCGCTTCAGCCTCCAACCAGCGTGCATGTGCGGGAGATGTCAGCCAGGTCATAGAACCGCCTTTCACGACGCCCATTGGTCTTGAAGTGTGATATTAGACACGTCATGTTCGAATGTCAACCCTTTCAACCTTCGGGGTCGGCCTATAGAGCACGCATCCACCGGGCGTTATGACACAAATCATCCGTACTTCACTGTCATTGCAGCGATCAACGAGAATCATGAGAAGCAGCTCGCCGCGAGACTGCATGTTGACTCTCCAACAATTACGGAGAGCAGGGACGGCCAGAATCCCCCAGGCAGGCCGGAAGGCAGCACTCGATCGATGCTCGCCGCTGATATGAGAAGGACTGTGTTCCACGAGCTTTAGGGATACCGAAAGTTCGTCACAGTGCCGGAGCGGGCCTCGCCGCCGGCGCCATCGGGGGAACAATCGAGACGTGACCACCGACGACGCCTCCGCGCCACAGCCCGCCTCGTCCAACAGCGCCGCAGATGCCTCCGCCGATACCGCCGCGCCGCAGCAGCCCGCCGCCGATCCGACGCCGCGCCAGATCCGCCGCTGGCGGAAGTACCTGTCCGACGAGATCGCCGAGGGGAAGCTCTACACCGACCTCGCGTCCCGCAAGTCCGGCGAGGAGCGGCAGATCCTGCTCGGGCTGGCCCGTGCCGAGGAGCGCCACCAATCCCACTGGCGCGAGCTGCTCGGCGAGCACGCTGAGCGGCTGCCGTCGCCGTCGGCGCACCGGGTGCTGCTGAGCTGGATGGCGCGGATCTTCGGCTCGGTGTTCATCCTGGCGCTGGCCCAGCGCGCGGAGAGCGACTCCCCCTACGCCGGCGACGCCGACGCCACCGCCGGCATGGCCGCCGACGAGGCCGTCCATGAGGAGGTCGTCCGCGCGCTGGCCACCCGCGGGCGGGAGAAGCTCTCCGGCGGCTTCCGCGCGGCGGTCTTCGGAGCCAACGACGGGCTGGTCTCCAATCTCGCGCTGATCATGGGCATGGGCGGCACCGGAGTCTCGTCGTCGGTGGTGCTGCTGACCGGCGTCGCTGGGCTGCTGGCCGGGGCGCTGTCGATGGCCGCCGGCGAGTTCGTCTCAGTGCGCAGCCAGCGGGAGCTGCTGGCCGCCACCCGCCCGACCCAGGCCACGTTGCGCGCGGCCCCGGATCTGGACATGGACCAGAACGAGCTGGTGCTGGTCTACCGGGCCCGCGGGATGAGCCGCGAGGACGCCGAGCACCGGGCCATGGAGCGGCTCGGGCTCTTCGACTGCGACTGCGACCCGTCGCTGTCCCACCACCCGCACGAGGACCCCGAGCAGGACGAGCACGACGTCGTCGGCAGCGCCTGGACCGCGGCGCTGTCCAGCTTCGGCTGCTTCGCCGCCGGAGCGCTGATCCCGGTGCTGCCCTACCTGCTCGGGCTGACCGGCGCGGCCGCCGTCGTCGTCTCGCTGACGCTGGTGGGCCTGGCGCTGCTCTGCACCGGCGCACTGGTCGGACTGCTCTCCGGCGCCTCGCCGCTGTCCCGCGGGCTGCGGCAGCTGCTCATCGGCTTCGGCGCGGCGGGGGTGACCTACCTTCTCGGCACGCTGCTCGGCGTGAACGTGGCCTGACGGCAGTTCTCTGCACGCCACGACGCCGTGGCGACCGAGCACGTCCTGCCCATAGGCTGTGCGCGTGGATCAGAGCAGTCGCGACCGGCGGCACGCCGCGCAGGCACGCGAGGAGCAGTGGGAGCGGCGGCTGGCGATCCCGGTCCTGGTCGCCGCCCTCGCCTCGGTCCCCGCGGTCTTCCTCACGCTGCTCGACCAGCCGTACGCGACCGCCGGAACGGTGATCAACTGGATCGCCGGCGGAGTGCTCATCGCCGAGACCGTGGTGCTCTTCGCCGTCTCCGGCGACAAGATCGACTGGATTCGTCGCCACAAGTGGCTGGTGGCGCTGACCGTCGCAGTGGTCATCGCCGTGGTCTTCACCGTCGGCCCCGTCCAGCTGCTGCGGCTGCTGCGGGTCGTCGGGGCGCTGCGGATCATCCGTGCCGGGCGCATCATCAAGGCCGGCCGCATCCTGCAGGAGCGCATGGGGCTGACCGGCCGGTGGTCCCGCGTGCCCGCCGTACTGGCCTCGGTGCTCGTGGCGGCCTTCGTCGCCGTCGTGCTCTCCGATCCGACCTCACAGACGCGCGCGATCATCGAGGGACTCATCGGCCGGACCGGCGGCACCACGGCCGCGATCATCGCCGGGATCGTCCTGGCCGGTGCCACCTTCGTGGTGATGCGCCGGCGCCTCGACGACCAGGATGCCGAGAACGACGCCGACGCGGACGACGAAGCGGACGACGCCGAGCAGGAGGATGCCTGACCCCTGCCGGACGCGGACGAGCCCGCCGCCGACGCGGAGTCGGCGACGGGCTCGTCGATGAGCGGCCGGAGAGGAATCCGGCCGCCCGAGCTCAGGGCCTCAGACTCAGCCGATGACCTCGCGCAGCAGATTCGCGGTCTCGGACGGGGTCTTGCCGACCTTCACGCCCGCGGCCTCGAGGGCCTCCTTCTTCGCGGAGGCGGTGCCGGAAGAGCCGGAGACGATGGCGCCGGCGTGGCCCATCGTCTTGCCCTCCGGGGCGGTGAAGCCGGCAACGTAGCCGACGACCGGCTTGGAGACGTTGGCCTTGATGTACTCGGCCGCGCGCTCCTCGGCGTCGCCGCCGATCTCGCCGATCATCACGATCGCCGTCGTCTCCGGGTCGTTCTCGAAGGCCTCCAGCGCGTCGATGTGCGTGGTGCCGATGACCGGGTCGCCGCCGATCCCGATGGAGGTGGAGAACCCGATGTCCCGCAGCTCGTACATCATCTGGTAGGTCAGCGTGCCGGACTTCGAGACCAGGCCGATCGGGCCGGCGTCGGTGATCGAGGCCGGGGTGATGCCGGCCAGCGCCTCGCCGGGGGTGATGATGCCCGGGCAGTTCGGCCCGATGATCCGGGTGACCGGATTGCCGTCGGCGTCGGTCTTGGTCAGCGTCAGGTTGTAGAACTCCGCGGCGTCCTGCACCGGGATGCCCTCAGTGATGACCACCAGCAGACCGATGCCGGCCTCGATGGCCTCCTCCGCCGCGGCCTTGGCGAACTTCGGCGGCACGAAGGCCACCGAGACGTCCGCGCCGGTCTCGGCCATGGCCTCGGAGACCGAGCCGAAGACGGGCAGCTCGACGTCGGCGCCGTCCTTGTCCTGGTGGGCCACAGTGGTCCCGGCCTTGCGGGCGTTGACGCCGCCGACGATGTTCGTCCCGGCCTTGAGCATCAGACGGGTGTGCTTGGAGCCCTCGCCGCCGGTGATGCCCTGGACGATGACCTTGGAGTCCTTGTTCAGGTAGATAGACATTCTCGAGTCCCAGTCCTTACTTGTTCGCCAGCTCGGCGGCCTTGTCGGCGCCTGCGTCCATGGTGTCGGCGTTGGTGACCAGCGGGTGGGCCGCCTCGGCGAGGATGCGCCGGCCCTCCTCGACGTTGTTGCCGTCGAGGCGCACGACCAGCGGCTTGGTCGCCGCGTCGCCCAGGATCTCCAGCGCCTTCACGATGCCGGTGGCCACCTGGTCGCAGGAGGTGATGCCGCCGAAGACGTTGACGAAGACCGACTCGACCTGGTCGTCGCCCAGGATGACGTCGAGGCCGTTGGCCATGACCTCCGCCGAGGCGCCGCCGCCGATGTCCAGGAAGTTCGCCGGCTTCACGCCGCCGTGGTCCTCGCCGGCGTAGGCGACGACGTCGAGGGTGGACATGACCAGGCCGGCGCCGTTGCCGATGATGCCGACCTGACCGTCGAGCTTGACGTAGTTGAGGTCGTTGGCCTTCGCCTTGGCCTCCAGCGGGTCCTCGGCCTGCTCGTCGACGAGCTCGGCGTGCCCGGGCTGGCGGAAGTCGGCGTTGTCATCGGTGGAGACCTTGCCGTCGAGGGCGATGATCTTCCCCTCGCCGGTCTTCACCAGCGGGTTGACCTCCACCAGGGTGGCGTCCTCCTTCTGGAAGGTGGTCCACAGCTGCTGGAACACCTCGGCTAGGGCGGGGACCTCGTCGGCGTCGAAGCCGGCCTGCTCGGCGATCTCGGAGGCCTTGGCGGCGTCGATCCCATCGTTGGGGTCGATGCTCACCCGAGCCAGCTTCTCCGGCGACTCCACGGCGAGCTGCTCGATCTCGACGCCGCCCTCCTTGGAGCACATGGCCAGGTAGTCGCGGTTCGCACGGTCCAGAAGGATCGAGAAGTAGTACTCCTCGGCGATCTCGGCGCCGGCGGCGATCAGCAGACGGTGGACGGTGTGACCCTTGATGTCCATGCCGAGGATGGCCTGCGCGTGCTCGTAGGCCTCGTCGGGGCTCTTGGCGAGCTTCACGCCGCCGGCCTTGCCGCGGCCTCCGACCTTCACCTGCGCCTTCACGACGACGATGCCGCCGCCGATCTTCTCGGCCGCCGCCTTCGCCTCTTCCGGGGTGTGCGCCACGATGCCGGGCAGCACGGGAACCCCGTGTGCCTCGAACAGATCGCGCGCCTGGTACTCATACAGGTCCACGGGTGGTGTCCTTCTGCGTCGAAGTCGTTTCTGACATCCTCAGCGCGGCCGAGACGACGAGACGCCCCGGGAGGCTGAGCGGCACACGCCGCCCCGCAGAGCCGTGGAAGGGTCCGGGCGCAGCGTCGAGCCGGGGAAGGCGGCACGGCCGATCAGTCGGCTCAGTCCGCCTTCTCCAGGGGAGCATATCGCAGGAGGAGGCGCTTCTCGGATCCTGCGAAGCTGACCTTGGCCACGCTCTTGTCGCCGGATCCCTCGACGGCGAGGACCTCGCCGACGCCGAACTTCCGGTGCGAGACCCGGTCACCGGGCTTCACGTCGGGCACTGCGCGGTCCGGATCGACCTGACGGCGCGGGCCGGAGGAGCCGGCTCCGGGCAGCGCAGATGACGTCTTGGTGCTGTCCGGCGCTCCATAGGCGGCCTGTCCCCCGCCCCCGGGACGGCCCCCGCGGGCGGAGCCGCCGAAGCCTCCGGAGAGCGAGCCGAAGCCGGGAGAGGCGTGCAGCGGCGAGGCGCCGGAGCCGCCGACGCCGCCGACCTGCAGCAGGTCCTCGGGGATCTCTCCGAGGAACTGGCTCGGCGGGTTGTACTGCTGCTGCCCCCACAGATGCCGCGACTCCGCGCGGGAGAGGTAGAGCCGCTGACGCGCCCGGGTGAGCCCGACGTAGGCCAGTCGACGCTCCTCGGCGAGCTGCTCGGGATCCGTCATCGTCCGGGCATGCGGGAAGATCCCGTGCTCCATGCCGGTGAGGAAGACCACAGGAAACTCCAGGCCCTTCGCGGTGTGCAGCGTCATCAACGTCACCTGGCCCTGCTCGGCGGCCAGCTGCTCGGACTCGGCGTCGCCGGCCGAGGGGATCTGATCGGCGTCGGCCACCAGCGAGACCTGCTCGAGGAAGCCGCCCAGCGTGGCCGCCGGCGCGGTCTCCGAGGCGGTCTCCGCGGTCTCTGCGGCTTCGCCGTCGACGTCGCCGGCCGCGCCCGGCTGCGGGGCCGGGCCCTGACCGGCCTCGTACTCCTTGACCATGGCCACCAGCTCGCCGAGGTTGTCCGCCCGGGACTCGTCCTGAAGATCCTTCGACTGGCGCAGCGCCTCCATCATGCCGGTCTGCTCGAGCACCGCCTCCAGCACCACGGAGGGCTTCTCCCCCTCGGCCAGCGCGGCGAGGTCGTCCATCATCCGCACGAAGGAGGTCACCGCCTTCACCGAGCGGGTCGCCATGCCCGGCGCCTCGTCGGCCCGGCGCAGCGCCTCGAGGAAGGTGGTCCGATCGCGCTGGGCGAGCGCGGCGACCGCCCCCTCGGCGCGATCGCCGATGCCGCGCTTGGGCTCGTTGAGGATGCGCCGCAGGTTGACGTCGTCGTCGGGGTTGTTGAGCACGTGGAGATAGGCCAGCGCATCCTTGATCTCCTTGCGGTCGTAGAACCGCGTGCCGCCGACGACCCGGTACGGGATGCCGCGGCCGACCAGCCGCTCCTCCAGCGAGCGCGACTGGGCGTTGGTGCGGTAGAAGACGGCGACGTCGGACGGGCGGACGCCCTCGCGGTCGCCGAGCTCGTCGATGGTCCGGGCGATCCAGTCGGCCTCGTCGGACTCCGAGCCGGCCGCGTGCAGTCGGATGATCTCGCCGGAGCCCTCCTCGGTCCAGAGCTTCTTCTCGGTGCGCCCCGGGTTCTGCGAGATCACCGCGTTGGCGGCGTCGAGGATGGTCTGCGTCGAGCGGTAGTTCTGCTCGAGCTTGATCGTGGTGGCGTCCGGGTAGTCGCGCTCGAACTCGACGATGTTGCGGATGTCGGCGCCGCGGAAGGCGTAGATGGACTGGTCGGAGTCGCCGACGACGGTCACCTCCGCCCCCGGGGTCTGCAGCCCGGCGTCGGGGTCCGGCGCGCCGGTGAGCTGGCGGACCAGCCGGTACTGGGCGTGGTTGGTGTCCTGGTATTCGTCGACCAGCACATGGCGGAAGCGGCGCCGGTAGGTGTCCAGGATGGCCGGGAACGCGTCGAACATGTGGACGGTCTCGGCCAGCAGGTCGTCGAAGTCGTAGGCGTTGGCCGCCCGCAGCCGCTCGGTGTACTCGCGGTAGACGGTGGCCACCGCCTCGGAGAAGGGCTCGTTGGCCGCCGTGCTGGTGAACTCGTCGGCGTCGACGAGCTCATTCTTCAGCGAGGAGATCTTGTTCTTGATCGCCCGCGGGGCGAAGCGCTTCGGATCCAGGTCGTGCAGCTTGGCGATCGTGGTGATCAGCCGCAGCGAGTCGGCGGCGTCGTAGATCGTGAAGGTCGACTTCCGCCCCAGATGGGGCGCCTCGCTGCGCAGGATGCGCACGCAGGAGGAGTGGAAGGTGGAGACCCACATGCGCTCGGCCGCGGGGCCCACCAGCTGCGCGATCCGGTCCTTCATCTCTCGGGCGGCCTTGTTGGTGAAGGTGATCGCCAGGATCTGGTGCGGCCGGGCCGCACCCGACTGCAGCAGGTGGGCGATGCGCCGGGTCAGCACGCTGGTCTTGCCCGAGCCGGCGCCGGCGACGATCAGCAGCGGCGAGCCGGTGTGCAGCACCGCCTCGCGCTGCGGCGGGTTCAGCCCGGCCACGGCGTCGACGGCCTCGCCCGACGGCGCGGCGGCGGGAGCGTGGTGCGACCCGGACGCGGCGTCGACGGCGGTCTCGCACGCGGCGGCGTCGTCGGTCTCGGACGCGGCGTCCGGAGCCGGTTCGGAGGCGCGAGGCCGGGCGGTGCGGGCGTTCTCGGCAGGGTCCGACGGCGGGGTGAAGAGAAACTCCATGATCGTCCCAGTCTACGGTCCGGCGCCGACGCACGCCGCCCGCGGCGAAGGCCGTGCAGGGCCCGCGGCGGGCGGCCGGCGGCGCACTCTGGAAGAATCGACGACGACGGGGCCGACGACGGCCCGGCTCGACGACGGACCGATCACACGGGGTGAGGAAGCAGCATGTCCACACGGCGGAAGAAGCCCCGCGGCGCACCGCAGTCGGCCGATGCCGACAGGTCGAGGACGTCGGCCGCGGCCGCGGCCTCATCCGGCGTCGGCTCCGCCACGCAGCGCGCGGCCGCACAGTCCCAGCCGATGCTGCTCGTCGGCGCGCTGGTCGTCACCGCGGTCCTGCTCTTCGGGTATCTGCACCTGCTCGTGCTGCCGCAGATGACCCAGCTCTCCGGCGGCTTCGCGATGCCCGACGCACGGGTCCTGGGCTACGACCTCGAGGACGTCGAGCGGCTCCAGCAGGTGATGGACGCCGACGCCCGCGGGCAGCTGAGCTTCGTGCACAAGACTGCCGGCACGCTGTTCCCGCTGGCAGTGCTGCTCGCCTCCTGGGCGACCGCAGGCCTGGCCATGCGGCACAGGGCGCGCTGGCTGGTGCTGGCCGGCGCGGCAGCCTTCGCCGTGGTCGACATCGTCGACAACGTGCTCATCGACCGGCTGCTGGCCGCCGAGGACCCGTCGACGGCGGCGGTGACCACCGCCTCGACGCTGACCGTGGTCGGCTGGGTGCTGCTGATCCTCGTCGGGCTGTGCGTGCTGACCTCAGTGCTGACCCGGCTGTTCCGTCGCACTGTCGTCGAGCCGACGAGCCGCTGACGCGGCGCACGCGGGACCAGACGGTAGGATGGTTCCGGTCCAGCCCCCGTAGCTCAGGGGATAGAGCACCGCTCTCCTAAAGCGGGTGTCGCAGGTTCGAATCCTGCCGGGGGCACCAGACACGGCACCGAGCGGCGTCGTCGCAGTCGCGATCGATCGGCCAGCAGCCGGCCGGCCGGTCACCCCGGCGACCCTCACCGACCCGCCCCGCGCTCCCAGGGTTCGACGTCGCCGGGCACCACGCGGAACAGCGGGTGAGCCTCCGGGGAAGCGGCGACGAGCCACGCCTCGAGCGCCGCGAGCACCTCGGGCGAGCGTCGGGCGAGCTTGGACCGCAGGTGCTCGGTCTCGACGGCGAGCTGCCCCGTCGTCACCGCGAGGGGTTCGACGACGGCGCCGGGTTCCGGCGACCGCTCGATCCGGCCGGCGTCGAACCGGTAGCCGCGCGTCGTCGCCTCCTCGTGCAGACCACAGAGGTACGCCCCGACGGCGGCGACCGGGTCCGGATGGGCGCGGAACCGTTCGAGCTGGGGGTGCCGGGTGTAGCCGCGCGTGCGGCCCAGCAGCACGGCCTGGGCCAGCAGAGTCTCCCGCCAGCAGGCGATGAGTCCCTGACGGTCCAGGAGCGAGGGATGCAGCGACCAGAGGCGCATGCCTAGGGCGTCACTCCGGCCGCGGCCGGGCTGAACCCGCGCCGGACGTTCTCGCAGCACCCCGGCCGGCAGACGTCGTACCAGGGGCCCAGGTCGGTCAGCTGCGGACGCCGCTGCGGCTCCACCGCCTGCATGCGCTCCTCGAGCAGGTCGACGAGACCGGCCACGAAGGCTTCGTGCGCCCCCGGAGTCGGCGTTCGCACCGCATGCAGCCCGGCCTCGCCGGCGGCGGCCATCGCCTCCTCGTCCAGGTCCCAGAGCACCTCCATGTGGTCGCTGAGAAAGCCCAGCGGGACTACCGCGACGGCCTTCACGCCCTCGGCGGGCAGCTCGGCGATGCGGTCGCAGACATCGGGCTCCAACCACGGCTGCGTGGGCGGGCCGGAGCGGGACTGGTAGACCAGCTCCCAGCCGGTCTGCGCACCAGCATGCCCCTCGGCGCGCAGCTGCTCGATGATCTGACCGCCGACGGCCCGATGCTGGGCCGCATAGGCGCCACCCTCGCCCAGCCCCAGCTCCTGCGGACCGGACCGCTCGGCGTCGGCGGTCGGGATCGAGTGGGTGGCGAAGAGCACGCGGATCTCCTCGGGGGCCAGGCCCTCCTCCGCGAATCCGCGCAGCGCGTCCGCCACGCCCTCGGCGAAGGGCCGGACGAATCCGGGGACGTCGAAGAACTGGCGCACCTTGTCGATCTGCACCATTCCGGCGAGTCCGGTGTCCAGCACCGCCCGGGCGAAGTCCTCGCGGTACTGACGGCAACTGGAGTAGGAGCTGTAGGCGCTGGTCGCCACGGCCAGCAGGCGGGTGTGCCCGGCCTCGACCGCCTCCTTCACCGTGTCCTCGAGGTAGGGCGTCCAGTTCCGGTTGCCCCAGTAGACGGGATGCTGCAGTCCGCGGCGCCGCATCTCGGCCTCGATCGCCGCCCGCAGCTGCCGGTTGTGCTCATTGATCGGACTCACGCCGCCGAAGTGGCGATAGTGGACCGCGACCTCCTCCAGGCGCTCGTCCGGGATGCCGCGCCCGCGGGTGACGTTGCGCAGGAACGGCAGCACGTCCTCCTGCCCCTCCGGCCCGCCGAATCCGGCGAGCAGGATCGCATCGTACTCCTGCGGGGAGGAGACGTGCGGCGCGCCGGCGGCCGAGGCCTCCGTGGCGAAGGGGACCGCGTCGCCGTCGGGCGCCAGCGGACCGGAGTCGTCGACTGTCATGGGAAGCGTCCTCTCTCACGGGCGGGTGCTCCGGCGAGGGGTAGCGTGGAGGCCGACGCCGCGGCGTCGCCCCCCTCCCCGCCATTCATCTAGCCAGGCTAGCATTACTCTCAGCTAGCTAAACCAGAGGACTCTGATCTCGATGCCTGACCGTTCCGCCCCGGACCGCGACGAGCCCCGCATGGTGGACCCCCGCGTGATGGATCCGGAGGGGGCGCTCGCCCCGCATGCCGGCATCGCCGCGGAGGAGATGGACCAGATCGTCGGGGTGCTGGAGTCGCTGCGCCGCTGGCATCTGGCCGAGCGCCGGATGAACGAGGCTTCACAGGCGGCGATGCGCCTCGGGGAGACGGACATGCGCGCGCTGCGCTTCATCATCGCCGCCCAGCGCGACGAGCGGCTCGCCACGCCCGGCGGGCTCGCCCGACACCTGGACATCTCGACGGCCTCGGTGACCAAGCTGCTCGACCGCCTCGCCGCGCAGGACCACATCCGGCGCCTCCCCCATCCCGAGGATCGCCGCAGCACGGCGATCGAAGTCGTCGAGGAGACCCGGCGCGCGGCCCGCCGAGCCGTCGGCGGCCCGCATGCCGACCGATTCCGCGCCGTCGCCGAGCTCACCCCGGAGGAGCGCGACGTCGTCCGCTCCTTCCTCGACCGGCTGGCCTCGACCGAGCCGCCCGACGGGACATGAGACGCCGGGGACGCGATCTCTGGCGGCCACTCGACAGCGACCCTACGATGGGCTCTCGCACTGCCGTCGCACCACTGGAGGGGACCCTGATGACGACCCGCGCCGGCGCCCTGGTGCCTGTGCTCGCCGCGGCGGCACTGGCTCTGACCGCCTGCGGCACCGAGGTGCCCGCCGACGAGCTCTCCGAGCAGGTGACGAGCTCGCTCGCCGAGCAGGTCGGCCAGGAGCCCGACGCGGTCGACTGCCCCGATCCGCTCCCCGCCGAGGAGGGATCCGAAGTGCGCTGCACGCTGACCGACGGCGGCACTTCCTACGGGGTCACGGTGACCTCGGGCGGAGAGCAGGACGGCGAGGTCACCTTCGAGGCCCTCATCGACGAGCAGCCCCACGAGTGATCGGCCCCGCATGAGCCGGTGATCCCCCGCACACTGCGGAATCAGCGCCGCCGTCGCCCCGTTGGCCCTTCTCGTGAGCCCAGGCAGGCGCCTGGCAGACCCTCGCGAAAGGACCTTCGGATGACGCACTCCGTCGACGAGCAGACCGCAGCGCAGAAGCTCTTCTCCCCCGCCCGCCTGGGCGCCGTCGAGCTGGACAACCGTCTGGTGATGGCACCGCTGACCCGCATCCGCGCCGACGAGGACGGCGTGCCCACGGAGGCGATGGTCCGCTACTACGCCCAGCGCGCCTCGCTGGGGATGATCGTCACCGAGGGCACCTTCCCGATCGGCGAGGGACGCACCTGGGTCGGCCAGCCCGGCATCGAGACGACCGAGCAGATGGCCGGCTGGCGGAGGGTGGCCGACGCCGTCCACGCCGCCGGCGGCACGATCGTCATGCAGATCATGCACGGCGGCCGCATCGGCCACCGCCTGGTCTCCACCACCGGCCGGGTCACCGCTCCCTCGGCGCTCGCGGCACCGGGCCAGATCCGCACGCCCGAGGGCAAGGACGAGCACCCGGTTCCCCATGCGCTGACCACGGAGGAAGTCGCCGAGACCGTCGGACAGTTCGCCGCCGCCGCCCGCCGCGCGATCGCCGCCGGCATGGATGGAGTGCAGGTCCACGGCGCCAACGGCTATCTGCTGCACGAGTTCACCGCGCCCTCCACCAACACCCGCACCGACCAGTACGGCGGCTCCCCGGAGAACCGGGCGCGGCTGTCGGTCGAGGTCGCCGCGGCCGTGGCCGAGGCGATCGGCGCCGACCGCACCGGCATCCGGCTCTCCCCGCAGCACAACATCCAGGGCGCGCTGGAGGAGGACGCCGACGACGCGCTGACCACCTACCGCGCGCTGGCCGAGGGGCTGGCCCCGCTGGGCCTGGCCCACGTCGACGTGCTGCACGCCGAGCCGGCCGGCGAGCTGGTCCAGACCATCCGGCGGGCCTCCGGCGCCCCGCTGATCGCCAACACCGGCTTCAGCGTGCAGACCACCCGCGAGGAAGCCGTCTCGCTGGTCGCCGACGACGTCGCCGAGGCGGTCGGCGTCGGGCGATCGGCGATCGCCAACCCGGATCTGGCCCGCCGGTGGGAGCTCGACGCCGCGGAGAATGCCCCGGTGCCGGAGACGTTCTACGTCGGCGGCGAGCGCGGCTACACCGATTACCCGACGCTCGAGGCGACGGCGGAGGCCGCGCAGAACTGAGCGTCCAGCGCCGTTCCGGGTCGCACATCCGGAGGCGGCGCGGCCTCAGCCCTCCAGATGGGCCAGCAGCGCGTCGCGGTCGAACTCCCCGCTCCGCCGGCCGCCATAGGTCTCGGCGAAGCGCGCGTCGTCGACGTACATGTGCGCCAGGCAGCGTACGTACTCGGCCCGAGTCGCCGGATCACCGGACTCCTCGGCGTGCCGGGCATGCCGCCGAGCCAGTCGATCTGCTCGGCGGCGAGGGCCCGGCCGCGCGCCCCGCGCGGGTCCTCCCCGGCGTCGGCGACCCCCTTCCAGCGGGCGACCAGGTCGTCGGCGCGCCGACGGAACTCGGCCTGTTCGGCGAAGGACGTGGACTCCCACCAGGCGGCGCTGCACCGTCAGGCATCCTCGCCCCAGCGCTCGATCACTTCGTCCTCGTGCTCTGCCTCGAAGCCGTCCATCATCTTCTCCATCGACGGTTCGGCGCCGTGCCGGCGCGAGTCGAGCGTGTGCCGGACGGCGCGGATGCGGACTTCGAGCCGGTCGTGCTCGGCGGTGAGCCGCTGGACCAGCCGCGTCAGATGCTCGGCCTCGGCGCCCGGCTCGTCCAGCAGCTCGCCGATCTCGGCCAGCGAGAACCCTCGCCCGCGCAGCACCAGGATCTGCTGCAGGCGGGCGACGGCGTCGACGTCGAAGTGCCGGCGGCGTCTGTGCTGAGGCCCATGGCCGACACGCTATGGACTGACGCCGCGTCAACGGCAAGGACCGCGGCCGTCGCCGTCACCTATCCCCCGGAGACGCGAACATTACAGATGTAATGTTCGGTGCTACGATGGCTTCGCCGGGCCGCGAGCGACCCGGAAGGACGGTCAGCATCTCCGCCGCCGATCTGCCCCAGGCGGCCCCTCTGACGAACTGATCCCGCTGCGCCCCGCCGTCCCGCGCAGCGATGCGGAAGGTCCAGGGACGATGTCCTCGCATCCCCACCAGAACCTCGACGCGCCGTCGCGGGCGCCCCGAGCCGGAGTCCGCCAGTGGCTGGGACTGGCCACCCTCGTGCTGCCGGTGCTGCTGATCTCCATCGACATGACGGTGCTCAGCTTCGCCGTGCCGCACCTCAGCGAGGCGCTGGCCCCGAGCGGGGAGCAGCTGCTGTGGATCGTCGACATCTACGGCTTCATGCTCGCCGGCCTGCTGGTCACCATGGGATCCCTGGGCGACCGCATCGGACGACGGCGGCTGCTGCTGATCGGCGCGGCGGCCTTCGGCGTCGCCTCGGCCGCCGCGGCGCTCAGCCCCAGCCCGGAGGTGCTGATCGCCGCCCGCGCGGCGCTCGGACTGGCCGGCGCGACGCTGATGCCCTCGACGCTCTCGCTGATCCGCCATCTCTTCCCCGACGCGCGGCAGCGCACTGTCGCCATCGCCGTCTGGGGCTCGGCGTTCTCCGCCGGCGCGGCCCTGGGGCCGATCGTCGGGGCGGTGCTGCTCGAGCACTTCTACTGGGGCTCGGTCTTCCTGATCAACGTCCCGGTCGTCGTGCTCCTGCTGGTGACCATGCCGCTGCTGGTCGGCGAGTCGCGCACGCCGACGCCGGGCCGGCTGGATCCGCTGAGCGTGCTGCTCTCGCTGGTCGGCATGATCACTGCGGTCTTCGGCCTGAAGAAGCTGGCCGAGGGCGAGGTCGGCGCCCTGCCGATCGCCGCACTGGTGGTCGGCGTCGGGCTGGTCACGCTCTTCGTCCGGCGGCAGAAGCGGCTGACCGACCCGCTGATCGACCTCGAGCTCTTCGCCGTGCCGCGGTTCCGCGCCGGGGTGATGGGCAACTTCCTGCTGGTCTTCGCGATGGTCGGCTCGCTGTTCTTCCTCTCCCAGCTGCTGCAGCTGGGCTACGGGATGCGGCCGCTGCACGCCTCGCTCGTGCTGGTGCCCGGGCTGATCATCTCCGTGGTCGCCAGCTTCATCGTCATCCCGATCGCGCGGCGCACCTCGCTGCGGACCGCCATCGTCGGCGGCATGCTGATCAACGCCGCCGGCTTCCTCGTGCTCGCGACGGTCCCGACCGCCGACGGCGCCGTCGTCGCGCTCTGCGCCTTCACCCTGCTGGGTCTGGGCTCCGGGCTGGCCGAGACGATGACCAACGATGCCATCCTGACCGCCGCCCCTCCGGATCGGGCGGGCGCGGCTTCGGCGATCTCCGAGACCGCCTATGAGCTCGGCGGGGCGCTGGGCGTCGCCGTGCTGGGCAGCGTGCTCTCGGCCGGCTACACCGCGCACCTGGACCACGACGCCGCGCTCGACGGCTCAGTGCCGGAGGCCGCGACGCAGACGCTGGGCGGGGCGGTCTCGGCGGCCGAGCAGATGGGCGGCACGGCCGGCGACGCCCTGCTGGCTGCGGCCCGAGCGGCCTTCGTCGACGGTGTGCATCTGACCAGCGCGATCGCCGCAGTGTTCGTGCTCGCCGCCGCACTGCTGGTGGGCGCCCAGCTGCGCCGCCGCTGATCCCTCCCCGTCCTGCGCCGGCTGTCGCAGGCCCGTGGCCCCCGGACCCGCGCACCCCGCCCCGCACACACAGAACCGGCCCCCGACGATCGCACGGGGCGATCGTCGGGGGCCGGCCTGCTGCGGTTCAGCTCACCGTCGCGCACGCATCACGCGGCACGGGCGGGAGTCGCCGCTGGGATTCAGAGGGGGTTGACGTCCTCCGCCTGCAGGCCCTTCGGGCCGCGGGCGGTCTCGAACTCCACCTTCTGGTTCTCCTCGAGGGTACGGAACCCGGAGCTCTGGATCGCGCTGAAGTGCACGAAGACGTCGTCCGAGCTGTCGTCGGGTGCGATGAACCCGTAGCCCTTCTCAGCGTTGAACCATTTCACGGTGCCAGTGGCCATTGTGTTTCCTTACTCTACTTTCGATGCACCGATCTCACGATGCTTGTCCCGCGCCCACCCTGGCCGGGCCGGGCGCGGCGTTCATGAAGGCCGCTGGACTGTGGGGAACGACGTCGACTGTGCGTCTGATCAGCGTACGCGCAGTGTGCGCGCGACGTCGCGAAAAGTCTTGAGTGGTCAATCATCGGCACATCCCCCGCCGCAGCAGGTGATGTGCTGCTTCCAGCCTACGCCATCACGCCGGCTGAGTCGACGGGATATCCGCCTCGGCCTGCGCAGATTGCTCCGATTCCCCATGATGCGGCTCGAAGCGGACCATCATCGACTTGAATCCGGGGGTGTTCGACTCCCGGGCGACCGATTCCCGGTGGACCAGCTCGTTGGCCTCCGGGTAGTAGGCCGCCGCACAGCCGCGCGCCGTCGGATATCCCACCAGCCGGTAGCGTTCGCCGCGCAGCTCGCGACCGCGGAAGACGGAGACGACGTCGACCAGGTCCCGGTCGGAGTAGCCCAGTGCGGCCAGGTCGTCGGGATGGATCAGGATCACCCGGCGCGCGTCGGAGATGCCGCGATAGCGGTCGTCGAGGCCGTAGATGGTGGTGTTGTACTGGTCGTGCGAGCGCATCGTCTGCAGCACCAAATGCCCCTCGGGCGCGGCCAGGTACTCGAGGCCGGAGACGGTGAACGCCGCGCGGCCGTCCGACGTGTCGAAGGAGCGGCTGTCGCGCGGGGCGTTGGGCAGCACGAAGCCGTACTTCTGCCGGATCCGGCGGTTGAAGTCCTCGGTGCCGGGGATCACTCGCGAGGCGTGGTCGCGGATGACGTCATAGTCCTCGCCCATCGCCTGCCAGTCGACGATGTGGTCCTCGCCGAGCATCGCCTGCGCCATCCGGGAGATGATCACCGGCTCGGCCAGCAGGTGGTCGGAGACCGGCTCCAGCCGCCCCTGGGTGGAGCTGATGACCGACATCGAGTTCTCCACCGAGAGGAACTGCCGGCCGCCGGGGTGCTTGTCATCACGGTCGGAGCGGCCCAGCGTCGGCAGGATCAGCGCCGTGCCGCCGTGGACCACATGCGAACGGTTCGGCTTGGTCGAGACCTGCACCGTCAGCCCGGTCCGGCGCATGCCGGTCTCCATCATCCGGGTGTCGGAGTTCGCCCGGGCCAGGTTGCCGCCCATGGAGACGAAGACGTCGACCTCGCCGTCGGCCATCGCCTGCATCGCCTCCGTGGAGTCGTACCCCACCTCCCGCGGCGTCTCGAGGCCGAACTCCGCGTCGAGACGCCGGTGGAAGCTCTCCGGCATCTGCTCCCAGACGCCGAAGGTGCGGTCGCCCTGGACGTTGGAGTGGCCGCGGACGGGGCAGGCGCCGGCGCCGGGCTTGCCCACGTTGCCCTGCAGCAGCAGCATGTTGACGATCTCGCGGATGGTGTCCACCGAGTGGGGCTGCTGGGTGAGTCCCAGCGCCCAGCAGACCACTGTGGCCTTCGACTCGAGGAGCATCTGCCCGACCCGTTCGATCTCCGCGCGTGTCAGCCCGGTGGCGGCCTCGATCTCGTCCCAGTCGATCTCGGCGTGGGCGGCCCGGTACTCGGCGAAGCCGCTGGTCTTCTCCTCCAGGAACTGGTGGTCGAGCACTGTGCCGGGGTTCTCCTCCTCGGCGGCCAGCAGCAGGTGCCCCAGCGCCTTGAAGAGCGCCTGGTCGCCGCCGACCTTGATCTGCAGATGCTCGTCGGAGACCCGGTCGCCGTCGCCGATCAGCCCGCTGGGAGTCTGCGGATCCTTGAAGTTCATCAGCCCGGCCTCGGGCAGCGGATTCACGGCCACGACCTTGCCGCCGTTCTTCCGCGCCTCGGTCAGCGAACCGAGCATGCGCGGGTGGTTGGAGCCGGGGTTCTGCCCGACGACCAGCACCAGCTCGGACTGCTCGACGTCCTCCAGGGTGACGGTGCCCTTGCCCACGCCCAGCGTCGGCGTCAGCGCCGCGCCGGAGGACTCGTGGCACATGTTCGAGCAGTCCGGCAGGTTGTTCGTCCCCAGCGACCGGGCCATCAGCTGATACATGAAGGCCGTCTCGTTGGCGGTGCGGCCGGAGGTGTAGAAGACGCAACGGTCCGGCGTCGTCGCCCGGACGTGCTCGCCGATCGTGGCGAAGGCCTCGTCCCAGCTGATCGGTCGGTAGTGGGTGTCGCCCTCGCGCAGGACCATCGGGTGGGTGATGCGGCCGGCCTGCCCGAGCCAGTAGTCGGTGGCCTCCTCCAGCTCGGCGATCGAGTGGTCGGCCCACCACTCGGGAGTCGCCACCCGCTGGGTGTTCTCCTCGGCGAGCGCCTTGGCGCCGTTCTCGCAGAACTCCACATGCTTGCGCGCGCCCTTGATCGACTCCGGCCAGGCACAGCCGGGACAGTCGATGCCGTCGGGCTGGTTCACCCGGTAGAGGGAGCGCACAGTACGGCTCACCCCGCCCTGCGTCAGACCGCGAGCCATGGAGACGCCGACGGCGGTCAGCCCGGCCGCCGAGGTCTTCGGCTTCGTGACGCTCAGCGCGTCCTCGTCGATCTCCTCGACCTCGGCGCGACGGCCGCGGACGCCGTCGCCGGTCTCCTCGAGCTCGTCGGAGGTCGCTTCACCGTGACGTCCGTGGATCAATCCCATGCCTCCATTGTCCCAGAGGATCCCGTCCGGTGACATACCTCACCGGAGATTCGCGGCGCCGGATCCAGGTCAGCCGTCGACGGCCTCCGCCGCGGCCTCCGCCGCCCCGTCCTCCGAGTCGCTGTCGGTCTGTTCCTCCGCGAGCTCCATGATCCGCTCGGGATGGGTATAGACGTTGGCCCCGGAGCCGCGCGAGAAGCCGACCAGCGTCAGACCGGCGCGCTCGGCGAGGTCCACCGCCGTCGACGACGGCGCCCCGACGGCGGAGAGCAGCTCCATGCCGGCGAGCGCGGCCTTCTGCACCAGCTCGAAGGAGGCCCGCCCGGAGACCTGCAGGGCGGTGCCGGTCAGCGGCAGGCGGTGGTCCATCAGCGCCCAGCCGACGACCTTGTCCACGGCGTTGTGCCGGCCGACGTCCTCGCGCAGGCAGAGCAGCTCGCCGTCGCCGGTGAAGATTCCGGCGGCGTGGACTCCCCCGGTGCGGTCGAAGATGGGCTGCGCCGCGCGCAGCGTGTCCGGCAGATCCATCAGCGTCTGCGCGCCGATGCGCAGCGCCGGGCCCGCGGCCGGCCGCTCGGGCAGCGTCTTCTCCACTGCATCGATGGAGGTGGTCCCGCAGATGCCGCAGGCCGAGGTGGTCACCACCTCGCGTCGGCGGCCGACCGGCACACGCTCCAGCCCCGGGGCCAGCGCGGCGTCGATGACGTTGTAGGTCTGCAGCCCGTCCTCGTCGGTGCCGACGCAGTAGCGCAGCCCGCGCAGCTCCTCGGCCGCGCCGATGATCCCCTCGGAGACCAGGAAGCCGGCGCAGAGCTCGAAGTCATGGCCGGGGGTGCGCATGGTGACGACGAAGGACTCGCCGGCCAGGCGCAGCTCCATGGGCTCCTCGACGGCGACGACGTCGGCGCGGGTGCGCACCGCGCCGTCGCGGCTGAGTCGGGTCACGCGGTGGCGCTGGGTCAGGCGTCCCATGCGACCTCCCCTCGGTCGGCGGTCCAGGGCAGCAGATGCAGTCTCGCAGGCGACCCGGCGGCGACGCCTCCCGCGGGGACCTCGGCCAGCGCGTCGGCGGCGGCGAGCCCGCGCAGCATCGCCGATCCGTCGCGTCCGGCGGGCACGACGCCGGCACGGTCGAGGATCACCGGCAGCAGTCGGGTACCGCGCCGGGCGCCGGGCAGCTCCTCGGCCGCACGCCCGCTCCCCAGGCGGCGGTCCTCGGGGCGCTCGTGGCCGGCGAGGCCGTCGAGCACCACCCCGCCCAGACTCAGCAGCGCGGCGAAGCCGGCCAGCGGGTTCCCAGGCATCCCGACCACGAGGCTGTCGCCGAGCCGGGCGAGGAGGGTCGGATGGCCGGGCCGCATGGCGATCCCGTCGACGAGCAGCTCGGCGCCGAGCTGCTCCAGGGCCGGGTGCAGCGCGTCGGCGGCGGAGCCGGCCGTGCCGCCGGTGGTCAGGATCAGCCGCGGGGCCGCGCGCTCCGCATCCGTCGCCTCCCCCGGCCCGTCGTCACCATGCGCCGCGGCGGCCAGCTCCTCGACCAGCGGCTCGACGGCGTCGCCGACCCGCCGCACCGCCGCAGTGCGGCCGCCCATGGCCTCCACGGCCGCGGGCACCGAGACCTCGAAGGCGTCGCGGACCTGGCCGGGAGCCGGCAGCCCGACGGTGATGACCTCCTCGCCGGTGCAGATCAGCGTGACCTGCGGCGCCGGGCGGACGGACAGCAGGTCGTGGCCGGCGACGGCGGCGACGGCGGCCGCGGCCGGGGTCACGACGCTGCCGGCGGCGAGCAGCATCTCGCCGGCGGCGGCCTCCGCACCGGCCGGGCGGATGTGCCGTCCGGCGGCCAGATCCCCGGTGGTCGGGTCGGCGTGCAGGCGGTCCACACCGTCCTCAGCGCGCACCGTCCCGTGCTCGGCCCGCAGCACCGAGTCGACGCCGGCGGGGATCGGCGAGCCGGTGACCACGGCGACCGCCTCGCCGGGCGCCGGGCTGCCGGGCGGATGAGCCGGGCTCGGCGCCGCCCCGGCCGGCCGCAGCCGCCAGGGGCCAGGACCGGCGACCGCCCAGCCGTCCATGGCCGAGGTCGCCGCATGCGGAATCTGTGTGCGGGCCAGGACCGGCTCGGCGAGCACGCGCCCCGCCGCGCTCCGCGGCGGCGTCGGGACGGCCGGGCCGCGCAGCGCGACGGCCGCGGCGGCCGCCCGGCGTCGGGCGTCGGCGAGCGTCGTCGCGGCGTGCTGGTCGGTCATGCGTCCTGCGCGCCCGCGGAGCCGCCGGAATCGCCGGAATCGCCGGCATCCTGGGCGTCGCGGCGGCGCGCGAGCAGCTCGGCGGCCACTCGCGAGGCGGCCCGCGATGCCGTGGGATGGTCCGCCTGACCGGTGGCCTCGGCCAGTCCCGAGACATAGCCGATCAGGTAGGTGGTCACCGGGGCGGCCGGCCGCACCACAGTGTGCGCCGCCTGGCCGGCCAGGCGGAGCACGGCGTCGACGTCGAGCTCGACATCGTCGATCTCCAGGTGGTGGGCCAGGTCGCGCACCCAGTCCTCGATCGCCGCGCGGGCGGGGTCCTGGCCGTCTCCCGCGGCCTGCGCGCCCGGGGCGTCCTCGGTCCGTCCATCGATCATCTGCTGCGCGCCTCCTGTCTGCTCCTGCTCCGGGTCTTCAGCTTCTCACAGCGGCGGGTCGCCCTCCGCCTCGGGGAGCTCGATCCCCAGGGCGGCCGCATCGGCGACGGTGTCCACGTCCCGGCCGAGGCCTGCGGGCAGTCGGGGATGGTCGACGGCGAGACCTTCCAGCAGACGACGCAGCGGCCATCCGACCTCCTCCCCGGGGGCCAGGGCGTCCACCGTGCGACGCAGGGCGGCGGCGTCGACCATGCTGGCCAGCCGCTGCTCCCGGCCCGCGGCGTCGACGGGGATCGCCCCGCGTCCGGGCCCCGGGGCGACGCCGTGCAGCGCATCGAGCAGCGCCCCCGGGTCGACGGTGTCGACGGCGAGCAGCAGCACATGCCCCTCGTGGGGCAGCAGATCGGCGGCGGCCAGCGCCCGGACCCCTGCCGCGACGCCGGCGGCGGGCCCGGAGAGCGGCGGGTCCTCGCGGGTCAGCAGCACCTCCGGGGCAGAACCGGCGGCCGGGCGGGAGCGCCCCGTGGCGTCGAGCTGCGGGCGCAGATGCGGCGGACCGACCACGACGACGGCGACCTGACGTGCGACGAGCGCCTCGAGCCAGTCCTGCAGCAGCGTGGAGCGGCCGCGCCGCAGCAGCGCCTTGTCCGCCCCGCCGAGGCGGGATCCGGTCCCGCCGGCCAGCAGCACGGCCGCACGCGGCGGGCCGTCCGCGGCGGCGCGGCCGCGCTCAGCGGGCATGCTCGAGGAAGGGCATCCAGAGCTCATGCGGAGTGTCGAGCTCCTGGGGCAGCCAGGCGTGGTGGCGCGGAGCCCGCGGCGTCACGCGCAGCGACCAGCCGAGTTCGCCGAGGGTGCGGTCGCCCTTGCGCAGATTGCAGGGCCCGCAGCAGGCGACGAGGTTCTCCCAGCTGGAATCGCCGCCGCGGGAGCGCGGGATGACGTGGTCGACCGTGTCGGCCGAGCGGCTGCAGTAGGCGCAGCTCTGCTGGTCACGCCGCAGGATGCCGCGCCGGGAGGGTGATCCGGGCCGGCGTCGCACCACGCGGACGTACTGGTGGAGCAGGATGACGGCCGGGCGCGGCCACAGCGTCGTCGGCGAGACGATCGGCCCGCCGTCCTCGGCCAGCACACTGGCCTTGCCGCGCATCACCAGCACGGCGGCGCGTCGGGAGGACACCACGCTCAGCGGCTCATAGCCGGCGTTGAGCACCAGGGTGCGCATGGCGGTCCCTCCGTCCCTCGTCGAATCGAGCACGGAGCAGCGCCGACGGCGCCGTTCCGCGCCTCACTTCCCCACAATATAGACGGTCGGCGGACAGAACGACATCCCATGACGTGGGTCACGGCCCGGGCCTGCTCGGAGGCGGCTTCAAGACGACGACGCGGCCGGATGCAGAGACGCCGCAGGCGCCGCCCCTTCTGGGACGGCGCCTGCGGCGTCATCGTGGTGGCCGTCGATCCCGGTCGACGTCCGTCGGCGGAGCCGACTCTGCTCAGCGCAGGGTCAGGTAGCCGACGTGGGTGTTGCCCGGACGGGAGTCGTAGCTGTACTGCAGCGTGCCCGTGCTGGAGTTCTGGGCGCCGATGAACTGGCCGTTGCCCACGTAGATCGCCACGTGACCGCCGCCGTTCTGGACGACGATGTCGCCCGGCTGCGGGTTGTCGGTCCAGCGCAGGTCGCCCGAGGCCTGGATCGCGCCGGTGCTCGACGGAATGTCGTGGCCGGCCTGGGCGTAGGCCCAGGCGACGAATCCGGAGCAGTCCCAGCCGCCCGGGCCCTTGCCGCCGTAGACGTAGGGCGTGCCGAGGCCTTCGTAGGCCGCGCCGACGGCACCGCTGGCGGAACCGGTTGAGGGGCTCGGCGCCGAGTCGGTGTCGTCGCCGGAGGAGTCGCCGCCCACGGAAGCGATCGCGGAGACGCCCGCACTGTCGTTGTTGACCTCGGCCTCGACGTCAGTCTCGGCCTGGACCTCGGCCTGGACCTCGGCCTGCTGCTGGCCGGCGTCGTCGTTCGAGCCGCTCAGCTCGGCCACACGGCTCTGCAGGGCCGCGTGGTCCAGGACCCCGCCGTCGGTGTAGGAGGAGTCGTTGACGAGCTCCTGGAACAGCGCCGAGGCGCTGGTGCCCTCGAGCTGGGCCAGCTCCTCGACCAGACCGCGGGTGCCCGGCAGGTAGGCGTCCAGCGAGGCGCTGGACTGCTGGGAGGAGTTCTCCTCGGCCGGGGCCTGCTCCGGCTGCGCCGGGGCCTGCTCCTGCTCGGCCGGAGCCTCCTGCTCGCTCTCCTGCTCGGCGGACTCGTTCTGGCCGCTGAGCTCGGCGACGCGGGACACCAGGGCCTGGTGGTCCAGCTCGCCGTTGTCCGCCACGTAGGCGTCGTTCGAGATCAGCGCCTCGAACTCGGCCTCGGGGGACTGGCCCTCCAGCTCGGCGAGCTCCTCGACGACGCCGCGGGTGCCCGGCAGATAGTCATCCAGGGTCTGGTCGGAGCCGGAGTTCTCCTCGGCGTCCGCATCCTGGGACTCGACCTGGTCGGCGATGGCGCCGTGGTCGAGCTCGCCGTTGTCGGCGACGAAGTCCTGGTCGGAGACGAGCTGCTGGAACAGCAGGGACTCGCCCACGCCCTTCTGGGCGGCCAGCTGCTCGATCGCGCCGCGGGTGCCCGGCAGGTAATCGGTGAGCTCCTGGCCCGGGATGGCGCCGCTCTCGGTGCGCTGAGCGGGGGCATCCTGGTCGTCCTGGGGAACGGCGTTCGCGGCGACGGCGCTGGAGGCCAGCATGCCCGAGGCGGCGGCGGCGATGGCCACGCCCCGGCCGAAGGAGCCGGCGTTGTTGGCGACGGCGCGAGCCAGCAGGGGCTGCGCCTGACGGCGACGCTCGCGACGCGAGCTGTTCGTCGTGTTCTCAGTCACGGGGTTGGTACCTCTCCTGTGTATGACGGGCATCCGGGGAGCGCGCCGAGGGCCGTGCCGTCGGCTCACGCCCGACCGTGCATCCCCGCCCCCTGCCATGCGGTAGTTGCAAAGTCCATATCCCGACGACGGCAGGGTGTACATCGTCGGAGGCTCGCGGGACCACGAACGTCACCGCCCCGCGTGCCGGACACGACGCTATAACAGAGCACCTCCGATGTCACGCTCAGATCACGGCGGGCGTCGCATCGATTCAGTCAACGTTCACCGAATATCGAGGGAATATTGCGTGAGCCAGGCCATCAATCCTGGTCAGCGCGCATTCGGGATGTTCTGCGGGGGCACCTTCGACGTCGCGACCCGTGACCGACCGCACGACACGCCGGCGCAGATGTCGTGATGATGTCGTGATCTCCCCAGAAGCCGGACTTCTCAGCCGCGGTCGACGAAGATGTGCTGGGCGACCTCGAGCGGGAGCTCCACCTCGACCTCCTCGCCCGTCCCTTCGGTCGCGACGACCAGTGAGACGTAGGCCTCGGACACCTCCCCGGGCGTGACCCGCACGCCGGGGCGGATGCCGGCTTCGAGGAGCTGCTCGAGCACCTCCGGCTCGACCTGGATGGACTCGGCCAGCCGCTGCACCCGCCACGCGCGACCGGCCCCGCCGGCGGACGCGGCCGCACCGCCGTCGACGTCGCCGCCCTCCTCCGCGACCCGACGCAGCGTGACCAGCTGCTCGGCGACCTGCTGAGCGCGCGAGACGCCGAGCTTCTCCAGCCCCGGGATGGGATTGCCGTAGGGCGAGACCACCGGATCCTCGAGCAGCTCGACCAGCCGGCGCTCCACCCGCTCGCTCATCACGTGCTCCCAGCGGCAGGCCTCCTCGTGGATGTGCGGCCAGTCCAGGCCGATGACGTCGGAGAGCAGCCGCTCGGCGAGCCGGTGCTTGCGCATCACCCGCACGGCCAGCTCGCGACCGTCCGCGGTCAGCTCGAGATGTCGCTCCGCAGTCAGCGAGAGCAGCCCGTCGCGCTCCAGCCGCGCCACTGTCTGGGACACCGTGGGCCCCGAGTGCTCGAGGCGTTCGGCGATGCGCGCGCGCAGCGGCACGATGCCCTCCTCCTCGAGATCGAGGATCGTGCGCACGTACATCTCGGTGGTGTCGATGAGATCTGTCAAAAGGGGATCACTTTCCTCAGCCGGGTCCCGCGTCCCGCCCCAGCCCCGGGCGTCGACGACGACGGCGATGTCGCCCGGCGACGGCGGCCCGTCCGGAGGCTCGCGGCACGAAGGCTCTTGATACCGTGAAGCACGGCGTCCTGCACCACTGACAGCATAGTGGCTGGGCCGGCGTTCCGGCCCGCCGACGCCTCCGGCCGGACCGACCACAGTCGAGGAGCACCCCATGTCAGCTGCGCCTGCAGCCCGCGTGACCATCCCCAGCGAACTGCTGCCCGCCGACGGCCGCTTCGGCGCCGGCCCCTCCAAAGTCCGCGACGAGCAGGTCGCCGCGCTGCAGACCGCCGCCCGCGGGCCGCTGGGCACCTCCCACCGCCAGGCCCCGGTGAAGAATCTGGTCGGTTCGATCCGCAGCGGACTCGCCGAGTTCCTCGCCCTGCCCGCGGGCTACGAGATCGTCCTCGGCGTCGGCGGCTCCACCGCCTTCTGGGACGCGGCGACCTTCGGCCTGGTCGAGACCCGCGCCCAGCACCTGTCCTTCGGCGAGTTCGGCGCGAAGTTCGCCGCGGCCACCTCCCGGGCGCCGTTCCTGGAGGACTCCGAGGTGCTCACGGCCGAGCCGGGTACCCGTCCGACGCCGCGGGCGAGCGCCGGCGTCGACGTCTACGCCTGGCCGCACAACGAGACCTCCACCGGCGTGGCCGCCGACGTCCGCCGCGTCGACGGCGCCGACGACGGCGCGCTGGTGCTGGTCGACGGCACCTCGGCCGCCGGCGGGCTCGCCGTCGACGTCGCGGCGACCGACGCCTACTACTTCGGCCCGCAGAAGAACTTCGGCTCCGACGGCGGGCTGTGGCTGGCGGCGATGTCCCCGGCGGCGATCGAGCGCGCCGAGCGGCTCGCGGCCGACCGCTGGATCCCGGACTTCCTGAGCCTGACCACCGCGATCGACAACTCGCGCAAGGAGCAGACCTACAACACCCCGGCGCTGGCGACGCTGATCACCCTCGACGAGCAGGTGCGCTGGCTCAACGCCTCGGGCGGGATGGAGTTCGCCGCGGCCCGGACCGCCGACTCGGCGTCCCGGGTGTACGCGTGGGCCGAGGCCCACGAGCTGGCGACGCCGTTCGTGCAGCGGACCGAGGACCGGTCGCACGTGATCGTCACGGTGGACTTCGACGAGTCGGTCGACGCCGCGGAGGTCGCGACGATCCTGCGCGCCCACGGCGTGGTCGACGTCGAGCCCTACCGCAAGCTGGGCCGCAACCAGCTGCGCATCGCGACCTTCGTGGGCATCGAGCCCGAGGACGTCTCGCGGCTGCTGCGGTGCATCGACATGGTTCTGGAGGGCCTGACCTCCTGAGCGGCTGAACGCGCCCCGTCCCCCCTGGCGATGACTCGGCGGAATGTGTGGGAATACGACGACATTCCCGCACATTCCGCCGAGTCATCGCCGTGTGGAGGCATCATCGGGCGGCGTCATCCGTGACGGGCGACCTCGTCGAGCACCTCGGCGGCGCGCCGGTACTTCTCGCGCAGCCGGGCGGCGAGCTCGGGATCCAGCGCCGCCAGCCGCTCGGGATCGGCGTTGTCGGCCAGATCGGCACGCTTGACCGCGAGCGCGGCGGCATCGGCGGCGGCGCGGCGGAGATAGTCCTCGTAGCCGTCGGCGTCGCCGCGGGTCAGCCGCTCGACGATCGCCGCCGTGCGCCCGTCGACGCCGGCGGCCCGCAGCGACGCCGGCGTCTCTCCGGTGTCCTCCACCGTGTCGTGGAGCCAGCCGGCGGCGACGACGGCGTCGTCCTCCCCCGCCGCCGCGAGCCGGCGGGCGACGCGGGCGGGATGCTGGATGTAGTCGACGCCGGCCTTGTCCGCCTGTCCGGAGTGGGCCTGCACGGCGATCTCGGCGGCCAGCCGCGAGGCGGGGCCGACGACGGCGGTCGGCTCGGGGATCTGCGGAGCGGCGGGGTGCTCGGCGGACATGGCGGGGACCTCCTGGCGGTCAGTCGGCGGGGACGGCTGCGGCGCCGACCGGCGCCGCCGTCGCGTCCATCCTCCCGCGGCGCACTGACATGCCCTCAGCCCTGCGGCGCCGCGCCCTGGCCCGCCTCCGCCTGCTCCGCCGCCTTCTCCGCGGCGATCTCGGCCTCCTGTTCGCGGGCCTGCGCCTTCTCCTCGGCGTCCATGCGCTCGGCCCAGGGGATCCACTTCGGCGACAGCAGCGCGTCGTCTCCGGGGAGCAGACCGAGTTCGCAGACGGTGACCTTCTTGCTCCGCGGGGCGCGGGCGACGGTCACGTACCACTCCCATCCCCGGTAGCCGGTCCGGTGCGCGGCGAAGCGATGGGTGTGCAGCCGGTCCTCCTCGGCCTTCACCGTCAGATGGTCGCCGATCTGCTCGGCGGGGGCGATCTCGGCGAGCGCCTCGCGGGCGAGGTCGGTCGCCGCGGTCAGCACAGCGTCTCTGCGGGCCATGTCATGCCTCGAAATCGTCGGCCACACGGCGCAGCAGTGCGGCGATCTTCTTGGACTGGGCCGGCTGCGGGTACGAGCCGCTCCGGAGCGTGCGGGTGGTGCCCTCGAGCACGTTGACCAGGTCCTGGACGACTGAGGCCATCTCCTCGGCGGGCTTCCGGGAGGCGCGGGCGACGGACGGACCGTCGTCGAGGATCCGCACGCTCAGCGCCTGCTTGCCCCGGCGACCGTCGGCGACGCCGTACTCCATCCGGGTGCCGGTCTTCACGTTGGAGACGCCGGCGGGCAGGGCCGAGGAATGCAGGAACACCTCCTGACCGTCGTCGGAGGTCACGAATCCGAAGCCCTTCTCGGCGTCGAACCACTTCACTTTCCCGGTCGGCACGTTCCTCCACCTCGTCGTCGTTCCCGTGCGGTCATCGTCGAGCACGCCGTCGGATGGTGATCATGACGGGCGTCGCCCGCTCTCCAGGATACCGATGCGCGGCGGAGAGATAGAATCGCCCCATGTCCTCCGCTCAGCCCTCCGCGACCGGCGCTCCCCCGACGCCGCTGCGCCTGACCCTGCGCCTGCTGCTCGCCCTGGGCGTGACGCTCTCCGTGGTCGGGGCGGTCTGCCTGGTGGTCATCCTCGGGGTGTACTTCACCGGCGGCGAGCCGGCCCCGGCGCTGTACGCCGTCGTCCTCGTCGGCATCCCGGCCGGGTTCCTGCTGATGGTCGCGCACATGGTGTCCCTGTCCGCGTGGAGCCGGCGCGCCCGCCGGCGCCGGCACGTCTGAGGATGTCCGCGCACCCGCTCGGCATGGCCCCGCTGGCCCGACTGCTCGCCCGTCGCGACGACGACGAGCTGGCCGCGCTGCTGACCTCCCGCCCCGATCTGCTCCGTCCCGCTCCCGCCGACTTCACCGGCCTGGCGGTGCGAGTGCAGTCGGACATGAGCCTGCGCCGCTGCCTGCAGCATCTCGACGCCGCGCAGCTGGCGGTGCTCGGCGAAGTCGCCGCGGCCGTCGAGCGCGACGCGGCCCCGGAGCTGCCCGCCGACGCGCGCACTGCGCGGATCCTCGCCGAGCTGCAAGCGCGCGGGCTGGTCTTCGACCGCGCCGAGGACGAGGCCGGTGCCACGGACGCCGACACCGACGCCGGCTCCGCCGATGCCGCGACCGCGGCCGACTCCGCGCGGCCGACTGTCGCGGCGAACCTGCTCGGCGTGCTGGCCGACCTGCCGCGGCCGCGGCGCGTCCCCGAGACTCCGCTCGATCCGCCGACCGCCGCCGCGGCGGCGACGGTGCCGCCGTCGCTGGTGCGCAACGGGGCCCTGGCCGCCGTCACCGAGCTGCTCAGCGCCGTCGAGGATCTGCTCGGCGTGCTCGCCGAGACCCCGGCGGCGACGCTGCGCACCGGCGGCGTCGGCATGCGCGAGCTGCGCCGGCTCACCGTCGCCCGCGGCGCGGCGGCCAAACCCGTCGACGCCGACGTCGGCGAGACCGGCTGGCTGCTGGAGCTCACCGCCGCGGCGGGGCTGATCGACCTCGACGTCGACTCCGACCGCTGGGCGGCCTCCCGTCTGGCCCGCCGCTGGCTGCAGGCGCCGCGCCATCGCCGCCACCAGCTGCTGGTCTCGGCCTGGCTGCTCGCGCCGCGCTCCCCGCTGCTGGTCCGCGGCCCGCATCCCACCGCGCGCCCGGCTCCGACGCTGACGGCGGAGCGCCAGCGCGGCGACGCGACGACGCTGCGGATGCGGCTGCTGGCAGCCGCCGGACAGCTCACCGAGGAGGCGTCCTCCGCATCCGCCTCCGACGAGGCCGCGGAGAAGCCGCCGCAGCTCTACACGCTGCGACTGCCCGACGACGCCGAGCCCGCCGCGGACGCGCTGACCGGCCCGCTGCTCGAGCGGCTGGCGTGGGAGGCGCCGGTGCCGACGGATCGGGTGTCCGGCGTGCTGCCGCCGATGGTCCGCGAGGCCGAGCGGCTGGGCCTGCTGTCCGCCGGGACGCTGAGCACGTTCGGCCGCACGCTGCTCGACGGCCTCGCCGCCGACTCCGCGGAGGAGCCCGACGATCCCGGGTCGCTGGCCCGCGGCGCCGCCGCGCTGGCCGACCGGCTGGCCGAGAGCCTGCCGCCGCTGGTCGAGCAGGTGCATCTGCAGTCGGACCTCACCGCCGTGCCGCTGGGCGCGCCGACTCCGGACCTCGCCGCGCGCCTGGACCAGCTGGCGGAGAAGGAGACCCGCGGAGGGGCTCCGACGTATCGCTTCACCGCCGCCTCGCTGCAGCGCGGCCTCTCCGCCGGTTGGACGGCCGACGGCATCCGCGCGTTCCTCGCCGCCCATGCGACGGCCGAGCCGCCGTCGTCGCTGGCCACGCTGATCGACGACGCCGCCCGCACCTGGCGCGGTGTGCGGATCGGCGGCGCCTCGGCCTGGCTGCTGGAGTCCGACCCCGAGGCCCGGCAGGCGCTGCTCGACCACCCGGAGCTGCGGCGGCTGGGCCTGCGCCCGCTGACTGAGCAGGTACTGGTCTGCGACGCCTCCCCCGCCGAGCTCTCCCGGGCGCTGAAGGGCGTCGGCGTGGCCGCCGTCGACGACGACGCGCCCGCGGCGCCGAGCGGAACCGCCGCGGGTGCCGCCGAGGCCCGTCCGGCCGAGGAGTCGGCCGCGGCGTGGAGCCTGATCGCCTCGCCGTGGCAGCGCACCCCGGTGCGCACCCTCGCCGCCGACGCCGACCCGGCCGCGGTCCGCCGCGCCGTCGCCGATCTGCGCGCCGGCCGCGGAGCCTCCGGCGCGGCGGCGGTGACCGAGGATTCCGACGTCGTCGCCCTGCTGCGCGCGGCGGTCCGCTCCGGCCAGCCGGTCCGCCTGCACCGAGTCGACACCCAGGGCCGCGAGCACCCCGCCCGCGGCGTGCCCACGGCGCTGAACGCCGGGCGCGTGCGACTGCGCACCGCCGGCGGCGAGGAGGCGGTGCTGCTGGTGCATCGGATCACCGCCGCCACCCTCGACGACGCCGCGAGCACGCCGGAGACCCACCACCGTCAGGAGGCGCGATGAGCGGAGCGCTGATCGTCCAGTCGGACAAGACCATCCTGCTGGAGGTCGACCACGCCGATGCCGACGCCGCCCGCCGGGCGGTCTCGGCCTTCGCCGACCTCGAGCGCGCGCCCGAGCACATGCATACCTACCGGATCACTCCGCTGGGCCTGTGGAACGCCCGGGCGGCGGGGATCGACGCCGAGTTCGTCATCGACACGCTGCTGAACCACTCGCGCTTCCCAGTCCCGCACGCGCTACTGGTCGACGTCGCCGAGACGATGAGCCGCTACGGCCGGCTGCGGCTGGAGCAGGATCCGGTCCACGGGCTCGTGATGCGCGGCGCCGACGCCGCCGACGTCGAGGAGGTCTCCTCCGCGACGGCGGTGGCCCCGCTGCTCGGCCCGCGGATCGACGAGACCACCGTCGCCGTCCACGGCCAGGCCCGCGGGGACCTGAAGCAGGCGCTGGTGCGGCTGGGCTGGCCGGCCGAGGACGAGGCCGGGTACGTCGACGGCACCGCGCATCCGATCACCCTGGAGCAGGACGGCTGGAACCTGCGCGGCTACCAGCAGGAGGCGATGGACAACTTCTGGGCCGCGGGCTCCGGGGTCGTGGTGCTGCCCTGCGGGGCGGGCAAGACGCTGGTCGGCGCCGGAGTGATGGCGGTGTCCTCGACCATCACGCTGATCCTGGTCAACTCCACGGTCTCGGCCCGGCAGTGGAAGGACGAGCTGCTGCGCCGGACCTCGCTGACCGAGGACGACATCGGCGAGTACTCCGGCGACCGCAAGGAAGTCCGACCGGTGACCATCGCGACGTACCAGGTGCTGGCGGTCAAGCGCGGCGAGCTGCACCCGCATCTGGAGCTGCTCGACCAGCATGACTGGGGGCTGATCATCTACGACGAGGTCCACCTGCTGCCGGCGCCGATCTTCCGCCGCACCGCGGATCTGCAGGCCCGCCGCCGGCTCGGGCTGACCGCCACGCTCATCCGCGAGGACGGCCGCGAGCGCGAGGTATTCTCGCTGATCGGGCCGAAGCGCTACGACGCCCCGTGGAAGCAGATGGAGGCCCAGGGCTGGATCGCCCCGGCCGACTGCACCGAGATCCGGGTGGATCTGCCGCGGGCCGTGCGGATGGAGTACGCCTCCGCTCCGGACCGGGAGAAGCATCGGCTGGCCGCGGCGACCGAGACCAAGGACGACGTCGTCGCCCGGCTGGTGAAACGGCACGGGCATCGGGGCGAGCAGATCCTGGTGATCGGCCAGTTCGTCGAGCAGCTGCAGGCCCTCGGCGAGCGGCTGGACGCGCCGGTGCTGACCGGCTCGACGTCGACCGCCCGGCGGCAGCGGGCCTTCCAGCAGTTCCGCGAGGGCGAGGTGGACGTGCTGGTGGTCTCGAAGATCGCGAACTTCTCGGTGGACCTGCCGCAGGCCTCAGTGGCGATCCAGGTCTCGGGGACGTTCGGCTCGCGGCAGGAGGAGGCCCAGCGGCTGGGCCGGCTGCTGCGCACCGACGCCGCCGACGAGGACAAGCGCGCCCACTTCTACACGCTGGTCGCCCGCGACACGGTGGACATGGAGTACGCGGCCAAGCGGCAGCGCTTCCTCTCCGAACAGGGCTACGGCTACACGATCCTCGACGGCGACGACATCGTCTGACCCGCTCCTCCCCTCCCGCCCCACGCTCCACAGGGTCATCACAGGGGACGCGGCACGCACCAGGGGGTGGGCACGCGGCCCATACCGGACATACAGTACTCGTACAGACAATGTCCAGAAATCGGAGGGACACTGGGCCCCGTGAGTGACAAGACGCCTGAAGCCAAGCTGCTCGTCGTCGACGACGAGCCGAACATCCGTGAACTCCTCGCCACGTCCCTGCGCTTCGCCGGGTTCGAGGTCGCGGCGGCGTCCACCGGTCGCGAGGCCCTGGACTCCGCGGAGCAGTTCCACCCGGACCTCGCAGTGCTCGACGTGATGCTGCCGGACATGGACGGGTTCACCGTCACCCGACGGCTGCGCGCGGTCGGCAAGCATTTCCCGGTGCTCTTCCTGACCGCCCGGGACGACACCGACGACAAGATCACCGGACTGACCGTCGGCGGCGACGACTACGTGACCAAGCCGTTCTCGCTGGACGAGGTCGTCGCCCGCATCCGCGCGGTGCTGCGCCGCACCGCCCCCTTCGAGGACGAGGACGCGGTGCTGACCATCGACAACCTCGAGCTCGACGACGACGCGCACGAGGTCCGCCGCGCCGGCGACATGATCGACCTCTCCCCCACGGAGTTCAAGCTGCTGCGCTACCTGATGATGAACCCCAACCGGGTGCTCTCCAAGCAGCAGATCCTCGACCACGTCTGGGAGTACAACTTCAACGGCGACGCCTCGATCGTCGAGTCCTACATCTCCTACCTGCGGAGGAAGATCGACTCGGGCGCCGAGGGCGCGCCGATGATCCAGACCAAGCGCGGCGTCGGCTACGTGCTCCAGACCTGGGAGCGCCGCCAGCGGGCCCAGGGCCTGGCCTGATGCCGAGACCGGCCCACGCCGCCGCCGTCGAGGCCGCGGCGGCATGATCGCCGCTCCCTGGCACGCCGCCGCCCGGACCTGGCGGCGCGCCAGCCTGCGCACGCAGCTGGTCGCCATCATCTCCGGGCTGCTGGTGCTGACCCTGGCGGTGACCACCTTCGTCTCGGCCTCGCTGTTCCGGCAGGAGCTGCTGCGCAATCTGGACGAGGACCTCTACGCCAACCGCAACAACATCTCAATGTACCTCACCCGGGTCTCCAACGCCGACAGCGCCGAGGAGCGGGCCGAGGAGCTCTCCATCCTGCGGTTCTACGGGGTGCTGCTGACCAACGACGGCGAACAGGTCCCCGGAGCGTCCACGCATCCGGCGGTGCCCGGGCGCGATCTGCCGGATCTGCCGACGATGACCGACGAGGAGGTCCTGGAGCTCGGCGGGGAGTCGATCAACGTCCCCGGCACCGAGCCCGACTCGCGCGGCTGGCGCGTGAAGTTCTACCGGCTGGAGTCCGGCGAGAACTCGATCGCGGTCGCGCTGAAGCTCGACACTGTCGAGACCTCGGTGGAGCGCGCCATCTTCCTGGTGGCCACCATCGGGCTGCTCGCCACCCTCGGCGCCTCGACGATCGCCTATGCCGTGGTGACCCGCGCCTTCAGACCGCTGATCCAGGTGGAGAAGACCGCCGCGGCCATCGCCGGCGGGGACTTCTCCGAGCGCGTGCGGACCACGGCGCCTCCGGACACCGAGATCGGCCGGCTCTCCCGCTCGCTGAACGCGATGCTCGAGCATATCGAGGCGGCGTTCCGGGCGAAGTCCGACTCCGAGGAGAAGATGCGCCGCTTCATCCAGGATGCCTCGCACGAGCTGCGCACTCCCCTGGTGACCATCAGCGGCTTCTCCGAGCTCTACCGGCACGGCGGGCTCGACGAGGAGGAGAAGGTCGAGGAGGCCATGGGACGCATCGAGTCCGAGGCCAAGCGGATGTCGCAGCTGGTCGAGGACATGCTCCACCTCGCCCGTCTGGACGAGCAGCGTCCGCTGCAGTCCACCCCGGCGGACCTGAACCTCATCGCCCACGACGCCGCCACCGACCTCGGCGTGAACAGTCCCGACCGCGAGGTCCGGGTGGTCGGCCTCGACGGCGGACCGCCGCGTCCGGCGCCGGTGTTCGGCGAAGAGGGCAAGATCCGCCAGATCGTGACCAACCTGATCACCAATGCGCTGCGCTACACCCCGGACGGCTCCCCGCTGGAGCTGGCCGTGGGCACCGAGAGTCTGATCCGGGGGCGCACCGACTCGGTGCTGCAGGTCCGCGACCACGGCGAGGGCATCTCCGACGAGGACGCCGCACGCATCTTCGAGCGCTTCTACCGGGTCGACACCTCCCGCGACCGCGGCACCGGCGGCACCGGCCTGGGGCTGGCCATCGTCGCGGCCATCGCCGCCCAGCACGACGGCACGATCCGGCACAGCGAGACCGAGGGCGGCGGAGCGACGATGACGCTGCGACTGCCGATGGTCGAGCCCGAGGACCAGAGCGACCACGAGTCGGACTACTCCGAGGCGGACGACGGCTCGCTGAGCTGACCTGACGGCCGTCGCACCGCGCGTCGCGCCAAGCGCCCCCGACCACACAGCAGAGGCCCCGCAGGATCGCTCCTGCGGGGCCTCTGTGCGGTGCGGGCTCAGCCGGCGGCCGGCTCAGCCCGCGCGGCGGGCGCCGATGATCACATCATGCCGCCCATGCCGCCCATGCCGCCCATCGGGTCCATGCCGCCCTCGGCGCCGGCACCCGCGGCGTTCTTCTCCGGCTTGTCGGCCACGACCGCCTCCGTGGTGAGGAACAGCGACGCGATCGACGCGGCGTTCTGCAGCGCCGAGCGGGTCACCTTCACCGGGTCGTTGACGCCGGCGTCGAGCAGGTCCTCGTACTCGCCGGTGGCGGCGTTCAGCCCGGTGCCGTCCGGCAGCGACTTGACCTTCTCCGCCACGACGCCCGGCTCCAGACCGGCGTTGATGGCGATCTGCTTCAGCGGGCCCTCGACGGCGAGCTTGACGATGTTCGCCCCGGTCGCCTCGTCGCCGGTCAGCGAGAGGTTCTCGAAGGCCCGGGCGCCGGCCTGCAGCAGCGCCGCACCGCCTCCGGCGACGATGCCCTCGTCGACGGCGGCCTTGGCGTTGCGCACTGCGTCCTCGATGCGGTGCTTGCGCTCGGAGAGCTCGACCTCGGTGGCCGCGCCGGCCTTGATGACGGCGACGCCGCCGGCCAGCTTGGCCAGCCGCTCCTGCAGCTTCTCCCGGTCGTAGTCGGAGTCGCTGTTGGCGATCTCCGCCTTGATCTGCGAGACGCGGCCGGCGATCTCGTCGGCGTCGCCGGCGCCCTCGACGATGGTGGCCTCATCCTTGGTGACGACCACCTTGCGGGCGGTGCCCAGCAGGTCGAGCGTGGCGCTCTCCAGCTTCAGGCCGACCTCCTCGGCGATGACCTGGCCGCCGGTCAGCACGGCGATGTCGGCCAGCATGGCCTTGCGGCGGTCGCCGAAGCCCGGAGCCTTGACGGCCACGGACTTGAAGGTGCCCTTGAGCTTGTTGACCACCAGCGCGGCCAGGGCCTCGCCCTCGACGTCCTCGGCGATGACCAGCAGCGGACGGTTCGACTGCATGACCTGCTCGAGGACTCCGATGAGGTCCTTCACGTTGGAGATCTTGGAGTTCACGATCAGGATGTACGGGTCGTCGAGGACCGCCTCCTGGCGCTCGGAGTCGGTGACGAAGTAGCCCGAGAGGTAGCCCTTGTCGAAGCGCATGCCCTCGGTGAGCTCCAGCTCCAGGCCGAAGGTGTTCGACTCCTCGACGGTGATGACGCCTTCCTTGCCGACCTTGTCCAGCGCCTCGGCGATCAGCTCGCCGATCTGCGGGTCGGCCGCGGAGATCGAGGCGGTGGCCGCGATCTGCTCCTTGGTCTCGACCTCCTTGGCGGACTTGAAGAGCTCCTCGGTGACCGCCTCGACGGCCTTGTCGATGCCGCGCTTCAGCCCCATCGGGTCAGTGCCGGCGGCCACGTTGCGCAGCCCCTCCTTGACCAGGGACTGGGCCAGCACCGTGGCGGTGGTGGTGCCGTCGCCGGCAACGTCGTCGGTCTTCTTGGCGACCTCCTTGACGAGCTCGGCGCCGATCTTCTCGTAGGCGTCCTCGAGCTCGATCTCCTTGGCGATGGAGACGCCGTCGTTGGTGATCGTGGGAGCGCCCCACGCCTTCTCCAGCACGACGTTGCGGCCGCGGGGGCCCAAGGTGACCTTGACGGCGTCGGCGAGGCTGTTCAGGCCTCGCTCGAGGCCCCGGCGGGCCTCCTCGTCGAATGCGATGGTCTTAGCCATGTCGGCACGTGTCCTTCCTGGACTGCGGATGGTGTGATTCGGACGTGTTCGCGTCAGAAGGGTCGAACCTCGCCAGATGCCCGCGACGGACGGCCGCGCCTCCGCGTCACCGGAGGCGCACTTCTCGGCCTCACCTGTTCAGGTTCATCCCACTCCTGCCTGAGGCCGCCGGGCGAGGACGACGCCGGGCAGTCGGCCCGACGCCGACGCGTCGCCTGGCAGTCTCATACAGTGAGTGCCAGCTCAATATTTAGCACTCTGCCCAGGAGAGTGCAAGCTCTCGCCGGGCCGCGGCCCGGCTCCTCACTCGGCCTGCTCGTCGCCGACCACCAGCGCCACGTGACTCCAGCTGGTGTTCTCCTCGACGGTCTCGACGCCGTACGCCTCCGCCAGGTCCTGGGCGTGCTCCTGCTGCCCGCTCGGGTAGTAGATCACCGGAGTCTCGACCTCGCCCCAGGAGTCCTCCCAGGAGGCGGTGCTGGTGACGTTGTACTGCATCTCGGCCAGCTGGGCCTCGACGTCGTCGAGCCCGCCCTCGGGGAGGCCGGCGTCGATGATCTGCACCGGAGTCTCGGTGTCGGCGGCGGTGGGCGTCTCCTCGGCGGACCCTTCCTCGGATCCCTCGCCGCCGGAGGAGCCCTCTCCGGACTCGCCGCCCGAGGACTCGCCGTCTGCGGCGCCCGAGGCCTCGCCGGCGGGCTCGGCCTGCTGCTCGGCGGCGTCGTCGCCGGCGATGGGCACCCAGCCCTCGGGCAGGCGGGGCAGCACGAAGTAGCTGAAGGCTCCGACCAGCAGCGCGAAGGCCGCCAGCAGCGTCACCCAGCGCAGCGCGGCGCCGCCGCGCCGCTGCTCCGCGCCCGGAGCTGCGGCCCGGTGTTTGCCGATCCGGCCGTCCGCATAGGGCGGCACCTCGTCGAACTGGTCCTGCGGATGATGCTGGGTCATCGTCGTCGCGTCCTCACCACGTGCGCGTCATCAGTGTCACTGGTTCCTCGCCGGTGCGATCCGGCGGCCGTCGGCGGCGTCCGCGACGCCGCCGGGCTCTTCGTCCACCCACTCATCGTCGCGAGGCCCGGCCCCGCTGGCGCGCGTCGCGCTGCCGGCGCAGCCGCTTGACGAGCATCGGGTCGTGGGCCTGGGCGGCCTCCGCGTCGATCAGTCGGTTCAGCACCTGGTGATAGGCCACCGCCGAGATCCCCAGCCGGTCGCTGATCGCCTGGTCCTTCGCGCCGGCGTACTTCCACCATTGGCGCTCCAGGTCCAGGATCTGCCGTTCCTGGTCCGTGAGCTGGTCGGCGCGCCGCGGGGCCGTCGACTCGGCCGGCGATTCTCCCGCCTCCGCGCGCGGCGGCCCGGCGTCCGGCGAGGTCTCCAGGATCGCGTCCGCGGATCCGGGTGCGCTCATCGGGGCCTCCTCCTGACTGGTCGGTGCACCGCCCATCCTACGGCGCGACGGCCGACGGGGGCGGCATCCCCGCGCTCTGTGTTCGCCCTCGGCCTCGCCGCGGCCTCGCGACCGCGCCCTCGAGGGGCCTAGGGTGGAGCGCGATGGACCTGCACACCGATCTGATCGCCCCGCTCGATCCCGGTTGGGAGCGTGCCCTGGCTCCGCAGCAGGAGGCCTTCGACCGCGTGCGCGCCGAGGTCGCGCGCCGGCGCGCCGCCGGCGAGCACGTGCTCCCCGAGCCGCCCGACGTGCTGCGCGCCTTCCGGCAGCCCTTCGACCAGGTCCGGGTGCTGATCATCGGGCAGGACCCCTACCCCACTCCCGGGCATCCGATCGGGATGTCCTTCGCCGTCGCCCCCGACGTCCGCCCGGTCCCGCGCAGCCTGCAGAACATCTACGCGGAGCGGCAGGCCGACCTGGGCCTGCCGCCGGCCGAGCACGGGGATCTGCGTCCCTGGGCCGGCCAGGGCGTGCTGATGCTCAACCGGGTGCTGACCGTCGCCGCCGGCTCGTCGGCCTCGCACCGCGGGATCGGCTGGGAGCAGATCACCGAGGCCGCCGTCCGCGCGCTGGTCGCGCGGGGCACGCCGCTGGTCTCCATCCTCTGGGGAGCCCAGGCGAAGTCGTTGCAGCCGCTGCTCGACGCCGGCGAGCACACGGCGGTGCTCACCAGCTCGCACCCCTCGCCGCTCTCGGCCCGCCGCGGGTTCTTCGGCTCGCGGCCGTTCTCCCGGGCGAACGCGGCGCTGCAGGCGATGGGCGCCGAACCGGTCGACTGGTCGCTCTAGCGACGCCGCAGGCGCCGACGCCCGCGCCCGAAGCCCGGGCGACGGAGCCGCGCTACCGCCGTCGGGCCCGTTCGCGCTCGTTGGACGGCAGCCCCGTGGTGAATCGGCGCATGATCACATCGCCGAGCACGATGCCCGCGGCGATCGACATGATGATGATCATGGCGTTGAACAGCTGAGTCAGGCCGCCCATCATGAACGTCGTCGTCGACCCCATCGCGATCTGGTACATGCCGCGGAAGATCATCAGCCCGGGCAGCATGAACATCATCGCCGGCACGGCGATCACCAGCTGCGGGGCCCCCATCCGCAGCGCGACCACGCGCCCCAGGGCCCCGACGACGGTGCCGCCGATGACCGGGATGATGCGTTCGCCCAGCCCGATCTGCTCGCCGGCGAAGTAGGCCAGGAAGCCCAGCGCGGAGATCGCCCCGGTGGGCAGCAGCATCGTCCAGCGGGTCTGCTCGACGACGGCGGCCGCCACCGCCGCGCAGAAGACCAGCCCCACCAGCACCGCCGGGTGATAGAGCCGGTGCATCGGCACCGCGACGTCGATCTCCGGGGCGCCGAACAGATCGGCGACGACGACGGCGGCCATGATGCCCGCGGTCATGCCGGCGAAGGCGATCATCGCCGAGACCAGGCGTCCGGCGGCGGTCAGCGGGAAGCCGTTGATCCCGTCCTGGATGGCCGAGACGATCCGCGCCGAGGGCAGCAGGATCATCAGCCCGCCGGAGACCACGATCGACGGCGCCACCGGCGCGCCGAGCCCGAAGGCCCCCATCGCGATGGAGGTGGCGACGAACCCGCCGGCGGCCAGGCCGTAGAACTCCGGCACGCGCCAGGCCGCCAGCCGCCGCGTGGTGCCCAGCACCAGCAGCGTCGCCGCGAAGCCCAGCGCGGCGTCGAGCACCGGGGCCCCGAGGTAGGCGGCGAAGAAGCTGGCGAAGATCGCACCGCAGACCGTGGCCATCCACCGCGGATACGGCTTGGGGTCGTGGGTGGCCTCGTGCAGCCGCGTCGCGGCCTCGGCGCGCGTCATGCGCCCGGCGCTGATGTCGCTGACCAGCCGGTGCACCGCCGCCAGCGACTTGAAGTTCCCCGACCAGGATCGGACCACCCGCACCCGCGAGTACGGGATCTTGCCCTCCGGGGCCCAGTTCAGGCTGATCGACTGGTTGGTGATGTCGACATCGGTGTTGGACATGCCGAACGCGGCGGTGACCGCGATGATCGAGGTCTCCACCTCCAGGGCGCCGGCGCCGTAGCGGAAGAGCGTCTCGCCCAGGTCCAGGACGAAGGAGATGGTGGCCAGCTCGTCGGAGTCCACCGGCTGCTCGGCCTGGCGGACGTTCTCGAAGGGTGTGCCGGCCAGATGCGCCACCAGCGGCACCGACGTCGTCGGCGGGCCCTGCGGGCGCATGATCCGCCGGAAGAACATCGGCGGCGAGACCTTCTGCTCGAAGACGCTGCGGTCGAACAGCGGCGCCTTCTTCAGCGGGTCGGGCAGCTTCTGCTTCAGCCGCGAGGGGCGCAGCACCGAGCCGCGCCGGATCGGCTGCGTCGCCGGCGCCTCCGCGGGGACCTCGGCGGCGGGTCCTGCGCCGTCGCCGGGCTCGCCGCCGTCGGGACGCTCGCCGCCCGCCGAGTCGAGACCGGGCACGACGCCGGGCGCGACGCCGGTCATGCCGCCGCCCCGAGCCTCGTGCCGAGCCTCCGACGGGGCCTCCGACTGGCTGTCGGTCCACCCCTGCACCAGCGAGGAGCTGCCGGTGGGGAAGGCCTCGGCGGCCGGGGCTTCGCCGCCGTCGGCGCCGGGCTGTTCGTAGAAGGCATCCGGGGCGAACTCGTGGCGGGCCGCCTCGGCCCCGTCCTGCTCCTGGAGCCGCTCCTCGGCGGCCTCGGCGTCGTACTCCTCCCACTCCAGGGCGGCCTCGGCCTCGCGGGAGGCCTGCCAGGAGGAGGCGATCGAGCCGGTGAGCGCGCGCACCAGCCCGGGGCCGTCCTCGTCGTCCTCAGGCGCCGAGGCCGGACGGACCACCGGGATGAGCGTGGTGTGCGGGTCAGGTCCGCTGATGACGGGGTCGATGGCCTCGGGCTCGTAGTCCTCGGCCGTCGTGCGCGGCTCCCGGTCCTCCGTCGTCTCCCGACGCTCCTCGTCAGCGGCCACCTGCCCCTCCTTTCCTCTGCTGGTCGCGGCGCGCCGGCGGCGCGCCGCTCGACACGGTCCCGTCCGCCGCCTCCGCGCGACGGGGCGCCCGAGCCTCCTCGGGCGCCGGTGTTCAATGTACTGCCCCGCGCGACTCCGCGGCGGACACGACGCCGTCGCTCCCGATGAACCGGCCGCCGACGCCTCAGCCGGGGGCGACGCTCTCCGTCACCCAGGCCAGATACGACGGCGAGCCGTCGACGATCGGCAGGACGACGAGCTCGGGCTCGTCGTAGGGGTGCTCGGCCTCCAGCAGCGTGCGCAGGCCGTCGACGGCGGCGGCGGTGGTCTTCATCGCCAGCAGCTGCTCAGGCTCCTGCTGCACGGCGCCGTCCCAGGCGAAGACGCTGCGCACCTCGCTGGTCTGCACGCAGGCGGCCAGCCCGGCTGCGACGACGCGTCGGGCCAGCTCGTCGGCCCGGGCGGCCGAGTCGACGGTGGTCTGGGCGACGACGTGCTTCACGGCGCTCTGCTGCACAGTGCGCTGCTGCGCGACGGCGGGGTCGTGGGGCGTCTCGTCCGGCACGGTGCTCATGGCCCCAGTGTGCCGCCTCCTCGCCGAAGGCGACCAGCAGGACCGACCGACGCGCGGGCGGCACGAGGCGTCGAGAGACGCGAAGAGCCCGCCGGGGACCGACGGGCTCTTCGAAGGGGGTGGATCCGAATGGACTTGAACCATCGACCTCTCGCGTGTGAGGCGAGCGCTCTGACCAACTGAGCTACGGATCCGTGCGCCGCTCGTCGCGGCGCGAGCCGCGGACGATTGCCAGAAAAGCCTAGCACCGTCGAGGCCGCGAGGGGAAACCGGAGGCCGCGGAGGCCCCCGGTCGTGACGAGGATCTCGGAGACGGGTCAGGACAAGGCGTCGGCCAGCGGGGTCTCGCCGTCGACGAAGTTCACCGTCTCGCGCCGCGCCGCCCTCGTGCGCAGCACGTGGACGATCGCCTCGGCGACGTTCTCCCGGGAGGCGCCGGGCAGCTCGGCCGGCGGCTCGGAGCCGTCCAGCGGACGCCCGGCGGAGTCCAGCGGCCACAGCGCCGACGTCGCCGGCTCCAGGGTCAGCCGTCCGGGGCCGAGGATCGTGTAGTCCAGCCCCGTGCCGCGCAGGTGCTCGTCGGCGTCGTGCTTGGCCTGCGCGTAGGGGAAGAAGGAGGACTCGCGGTCGAGGGTCTCGACGTCGGTCTCGCTGCGCGCGTAGGAGACCATCACGTACCGGGGGACGCCGGCCTGCTCGGCGGCGTCCATCGATCGCACCGCCGCGTCGTGGTCGACGGCACGGGTCCGCTCGGGGTTCCCGCCGCCGGCGCCGGCGGAGAAGACCACGGCCGCCGCACCGGCGAAGACCTCGGCGAGCGCGTCGACGTCGGCCTGCTCGATGTCCAGCAGCACCGGATTCGCGCCGGTCGCGGCGACCTCGTCGCGGTGCTCGGGATTGCGGATCAGCGAGTCCACCGCATAGCCGGCCTCGACCAGCTTCGGGGCCGCCAGCAGGGCGATCTTCCCGTGCCCGCCCAGGATCACCACACGCGTCTCGTCAGCCATCGTCTCCTCCTGCGAAGTCTGCTGCACCGTCGCGACCACGACGGCACCGGGCACAACAGCAGCACGGCGCCACTATTCCGGGCACGGACCGATCGAGGACCTGTTGTTCGATCCATCGAACGTATGGCAGGATCAGCGAACGATTCGTCATGCGGAACTGAGGGAGGGGCGATGACCGAGACGCCGGAGGAGCCGGGCGACGACGGCGGCGCGCCGCTGACCCGCATCGCCGCGGCCGTGCAGACCGAACGCCGACGGGCCGGCCTGTCGCTCAGCGAGCTGGCCCGGCGCGTCGGGCGGTCGAAGTCGACGCTGTCGCTGCTGGAGTCGGCTTCCGGCAACCCGAGCGTCGAGACGCTCTGGGCCATCGCCGCGGCGCTGGAGATCCCCTTCGCCCGACTCGTCGAGGCCCCCGCCCCCGAGCCGCGGATCGTCCGGGCCGGAGAACGGCCGGAGGTCCGCGCCGAGCATGCCGACTTCGCCGCCTCCCTGCTCAGCGGCGGGCGGCCGGAGGCGCGCCGCGACCTCTACGTGGTCACCCTCGAGCCCGGCGAGCTCCGCGACGCCGAGCCGCATCCGCGCGGGGCGCTGGAGCACGTCGTCGTCGGCGCCGGCCGGGTGCGCCTCGGCCGCACCGAGGAGCCGGTGGAGCTGGGGCCCGGCGACTATGCGATGTTCCCCGGCGACGCTCCGCATCGCTACGAGGCGCTGACCGCCGGAGCCTGGTTCGTGCTGGTCATGGAGCACCCGGCATGAGCGCGCCGGCCGACGCCGCGCACGCCGCCCGCGCCGGCCGGCGGATGCGGGCCCGCCTGACCCCGGCGACCCGGACCGGACTGTCCATCGCCGCGGCCGTCTCGCTCTATGGACTGTCCTTCGGCGCACTCTCCGCCGCGGCCGGCATGACCTTCTGGCAGACCGTCGCGCTGTCGGCGCTGCTGTTCTCCGGAGGCTCGCAGTTCGCCTTCATCGGGATCCTCTCCGGCGGCGGCGCCCCGGCGGCGGCCCTGGGGGCCTCGACGCTGCTCAGCGCGCGCAACACGCTCTACGGCGTGCAGATGAAGGCGCTGCTGGATCCGCGCGGAGCACGACGGCTGCTCGCCGCCCAGCTGACCATCGACGAGACCGCGGCGACGGCGATGAGCCAGTCGACCGACGCCGAGCGGCGCCGCGGCTTCTGGGTCACCGGCGTCGCCTGCTACACCGGGTGGAACCTGGCGACGGCGGCCGGGGCGCTGCTCGGCGACGTCGTCGGCGAGCCGGAGGCTCTGGGGCTCGACGGCGCCGTGGTCGCGGCCTTCCTCGCGCTGCTCTGGCCGCGGCTGCGCGGCGCCGAGCCCTGGGCGCTGGCCGTGGCCGCCGCACTGGTCACCGCGCTGACCATGCCGACGCTGCCCGCCGGCGCCCCGGTGCTGCTGGCCGCCGTCGTCGCGATCGGCTGGGGACTGGCCTCCCGGCGGCGCGGCGGCGCGGGACGAGAGGAGACGTCGAACGACTCTCCGGACGACGCCGCGACCGAGGAGGCCCGCCGATGACGCTCTGGCTGTGGGTGCTGGCCGCCAGCGCCGCCGTCTACGCGACCAAACTGGCCGGCCATCTGGTCCCCGGCGCTTGGCTGCGCCACCCGCTGGTGGGCCGCATCTCGGGCCTGATGACCGTCGCCCTGCTCGCCGCGCTGGTCACGATGAACACTGTCGACGGCGACGACGGCCTGGCCTTCGACGCTCGGCTCGGCGCCCTGGCCGCCGCGGCCGTCGCCCTGCTGCTGCGGGCGCCGTTCATCGTCGTGGTGCTCGTCGGCGCGGCCGCGGCGGCCGGGCTGCGCCTGCTCGGCCTGAGCTGAGATCAGCCGCGCGCCGAGATTTCGACACATAGGTATTGCGTAATCGAACCCCCCACCGCTAAGGTGGATCTCACTTGGGTGCGACGGGGCCCGCTCGGTGCGGGCGGGCCCCATTCCCACCCGGGATGCTCGACCTCAGCGACGGAGACGCCGGACCTCCGCGCATTCCTCAGTCGATCCGCCTCCCCGACGGGAGCCGGGCCGACGACATGGACAGGGCCCGGCAGGATGATCAGCACATCCTGCCGGGCCCTGTCTCTGCCCGGGCACCCCTCGGCCCGCGGGCCGGTCAGCGCACCTGCTCGGCGACGCCTCCTCCCGAGCCGGGCTCGCCCTCGACGGCCTGGTCCGCGCAGCCCTCCTCGGGCGCTTCCTCAGTCGACTCCTCAGGAGACTCCTCGGTCGCGCGCAGCGTCAGCCCCAGCAGCAGCGTGCCGATGCTCATGATCGACGCCGTGCGGAACGCGGTCTGGAAGCCGGCGATCTGCGCCTCGTCCGCGCCGGCCCCGCCGGAGGCCGCGGCCGCCGCGCCGATCCCCATCACTGCGACCAGCAGGGCGGTGCCGGTGGCCCCGGCGAGCTGCTGCAGCGTGTTCAGCAGCGCCGAGCCGTGCGAGTACAGCGGCTGCGGCAACGGGTTCATCGCCGTGGTGAAGGCCGGGGTGAAGAGGAAGGCCAGGCCGAGGCTGAGCATCAGATGCAGCCCGAGGACCAGCCAGATGCTGCTGTCCGCGCCGAGCAGGCTCAGCAGGAACATCGCGATGACCAGCAGCGCGGCGCCCGGGCCGACCAGCGGCTTCGGACCGACGCGGTCGTAGAGCCGGCCGACGGTCGGCGCCAGCAGCGCCATCAGCAGGCCGCCCGGCAGCATCAGCAGTCCGGTCTGCAGCGTGTCCATCCCGCGGGCGGTCTGCAGGTAGAGCGGCAGCATGATCAGCGCGCCGAAGAGCGCGATCATCATCAGCAGCATCATCAGCAGCGACCGGGTGAACATGCTGTAGCGGAAGGGCTGGAGGTTCAGCAGCGCGGTGCCCTGCGACTGCAGCCGGATCTGCAGCAGCGTGAAGGCCGCCAGGAAGAGCGCGCCGAGGATCAGCACGACGACGGCCACCGGGTCGACGGAGACGCCGTCGGCCGCGCCGGCGCCGTGGCCGCCGCCGCCCAGCTGGCTGATGCCGTAGACCAGCCCGCCGAAGCCGGGCACCGCCAGCAGCAGCGAGGGCACCGAGAGCTTCTCGGACCCGCCGCCGCCGTCATCGGACAGCCGCGGCCGGCCGAGCAGCAGCGCGGCCGCGGCGATCGGCAGGATGGTCAGGAAGAGGAAGCGCCAGTCGGCGAAGTGCAGGATCGTGCCCGACAGCGCCGGGCCGGTGGCCGGAGCCACGGAGATGACGATGGCGATGTTGCCCATCACCACGCCGCGGCGGTGCAGCGGCACCAGGGTGAGCACTGTGGTCATCATCAGCGGCAGCACGATCGCTGTGCCGGCGGCCTGGACCACGCGTCCGACCAGCAGCATCGGGAAGCCGACGGCGGCGCCGGCGACGGCGGTGCCGACGACGAAGAGGCTCATCGCCAGGGTGAATGTCGCCCGCAGGTTCAGCCGCTGCATCAGCCAGCCGGTCGTGGGGATGACCACCGACAGCGTCAGCATGAACGCGGTGGTCAGCCACTGCACCGTCGACTCGGCCACCTGGAACTCCTCCATCAGCGGCTGCAGCGCGACGTTCATGACGGTCTCGTTGAGGATCATCACGAAGGCCGACACCAGGAGCACGCCGATGGTCAGCTTGTTCCCGGCGGACAGCCGGTCCGGCGCGGCCTCGGCCGGCGGCGGGTCGGAGGGGCTGGTCTGTGCGCTCATTGGGCCTCCAGGCGAGAGTGGTCGCCGGCCGCGCGCGTCCTGCCCGGACGCGGGCGCAGCCGGGGTGCGGCGATGCGGTCGGAAGAGTCGACGGGGCCCGCTCCCGGGACGCGGCGGCGTCCGGCCGCGCGGGCGGCCTCCGTTCCACGCGGTATCAACTGGAACGCGCCGTTCCCTATTCCCGGGCCGGTCGACGTCGGTGAAACGGCCCGTCCGCGAGCGCGGACGGGCCGATGGAGAGCCCCCTGCCGGGTTCGAACCGACGACCTGCTGTTTACAAGACAGCTGCTCTACCTGCTGAGCTAAGGAGGCGCGGCGCATCGCCGGAGTCCGATACTACCGGCGACGCGCACGCGGGGACCAGTCCGGCCCCCAAGGCTGCTCACTCCTCGGAGGAGTCTCCGCCCGAACCGTCGCCCGAGCCGTCGCCGGTCTCCGAACGGTACTCCTCGACGATGCCGCCGGCCCACTCGCCGAAGGCCTGCTCGGAGTCCTGCCAGTTCTGGTCGCCGATGTAGACCGTCGGAGTGCCCTGCACTCCGACCTCGGAGGCCTGCTTCGTGGTGTAGGAGACGAAGGCCCGGTAGGTGTTGTTCTCCACCGGCTCCGAGAGGTCGACGCCGTAGTCGTCCTGCGCGATGCTGATCAGCTCATCGTCCGACAGCTCGCCGGAGGGCTGGTGGGTGACCACCTGCTCCAGGTAGGCCAGGTAGTCCTCCGGCGACTCGACCGCCATGGCGGTGATCGCGTTGGCCGCCCGCGAGGAGTAGTTGGTGGTGGAGTTGCCGTCCAGCATGCCCAGCATGCGGTACTCGACGGTGATGTCGCCCTGCTCCAGCCACTGCTTGATCTGCTGGCCCTGCGAGGACTCGAAGTTCGCGCAGTGCGGGCAGTTCGCGTCGACGTAGAGGATCAGGTGCGGCTTCTCGCCCTCCTCGCGCGGCTCGGCGCCGGGCACCGGAGCCTCGGAGTCGCCGGAGCCGGGGACGTCGGAGGCGTCGACGCTGCCCATGTCGGCGCCGTCGACGAGCTCGGCGGCCGAGGTCAGCGTGATGCCGCCCTGCTCGTTGGCGAACGCCGGCGCCTCGCCCTCGGAGGCGGAGAACTCCTCGCCGCCGCCCTGGCGGTTGAGCACGAAGAAGGCCAGCCCGGCGACGACGACGAGCGCCACCACCACGACGCCGACGCGCAGCAGCACTGAGGCGCCGCGCTGGCGGCGCTGTTGCTCCTGCTGGATCCTGCGGGCCTGTTCGCGGGCATTCTCGCCCGAGGACTGGTTGCGAGCCATGTTCTCTCCGATGGGTCTGGGACGATGCTCTGTCGTGCTGGATCGCACGCCCGTCCCGGCACGGACCGGGTCGGGACGGCCGACGCCGCCGGGGTCGCCGGCGGGACACGGGGCCAGGGTAGCGTCTCGACCTGCATGGCCGCCGCCGAGCCCCCGGAGAGAGTCTGGGCGCGGACCGGGCCGCGGAGCGGCACGACGGGCTCCTCCGGGTAGGCTGGGCCGCAGAGCCCGCGACGGACGTCACCGTGGTGGCGCGCCCGGCTCGGCCGGCGTCGCCCTGCGAGGAAAGGGGATCGGAACGATGACCACGACGCAGCAGGACCGATACGACCACGGCTACGACTTCGTGGTGGTGGCCAACCGACTCGCCGTCGACCGGGTGACCGACGAGGACGGCACCATCGGATGGCGCCGCTCCCCCGGCGGACTCGTCACCGCCCTGGCACCGGTGATGGCCGAGTCCGACGGCGCCTGGGTCGGCTGGCACGGAGCCGCCGACGAGCAGCTCGAGCCCTTCGACCACGCCGACATGCACCTGGTGCCGGTGCCGCTGAGCGGCCAGGAGGTCGAGGACTACTACGAGGGATTCTCCAACGCCACGCTGTGGCCGCTCTACCACGACGTCATCGCCCGCCCGGAGTTCCATCGCCACTGGTTCGAGGCCTATCGGCGGGTGAACCGCCGCTTCGCCGAGGCCGCCGCCGGCGTCGCCGCCGAGGCCGCGACCGTCTGGGTGCAGGACTACCAGCTGCAGCTGGTCCCGCAGATGCTGCGCGAACTGCGTCCCGACGTGACCATCGGTTTCTTCAACCACATCCCGTTCCCGCCCCCGGGCCTGTTCTCCCAGCTGCCCTGGCGGCACTCGGTGCTGCGCGGCGTGCTGGGGGCGGATCTGATCGGCTTCCAGCGCGAGTCCGACGCGCGCAACTTCCAGCGGGTGGTCCGCCACCGGCTGGGCCACTACATCAAGTCCGACCGCATCCATGTGCCGGCCGGCTCCCGCGCCACCGACGAGGGCTCGCCGCTGGTCGGCTTCGACGCCGACCCCTCCCGCGGCACCGCTGCGCGCCGGCTGTCCGCCCCGACCGCCGAGGACGGCGAGCATCGCGTCGCCGAGGCGCGGGCCTTCCCGATCTCCATCGACACGCAGAAGATCGTCGAGCTGGCCGAACGGCCCGACATCATCGCCCGCTCGCAGCAGATCCGCCGGGAGCTGGGCGACCCGGAGACGGTCTTCCTCGGCGTGGACCGGCTCGACTACACCAAGGGCATCCGGCACCGGATGAAGGGCTACGAGGAGCTGCTGCAGGACGGTGACCTCTCCGTCGGCCAGGCCTGCCTGGTCCAGGTGGCCAGCCCGTCGCGCGAAGGAGTCGAGTCCTACCGGGTGCTGCGCGAGGAGATCGAGGGCGCTGTCGGGCGGATCAACGGCGAGTTCGACACGCTGGCGCACACAGCCATCCGCTATCTGCACCACTCGTATCCCGTGGAGGAGATGGTCGCGCTCTATCTGGCCGCCGACGTCATGCTGGTCACCGCCCTGCGCGACGGGATGAATCTGGTGGCGAAGGAGTACGTGGCCGCGCGGAAGTCCGGCACCGGCGTGCTGGTGCTCTCCGAATTCACCGGAGCCGCCGACCAGATGCGCCAGGCGCTGCTGATCAACCCGCACGACGTCGACGAGCTCAAGGCCGCGATGGTCACCGCCGCGACGATGGACCCCGCCGAGGCCCGCCGCCGGATGCGCAGCCTGCGCCGGCAGGTGGTGTCGAACAACGTCCAGCGGTGGGCCCGGGACTTCCTGGGCCGGCTGGCCGAGCTGAAGGTCGCGGCACGATGAGCCCCGCCTCCGACGCGCCGCTCGAGCCGGCCGAACCGCCCGAGGCGCTCCGCGCCGCGGTCGAGGCGCTGGCCGCCCGCCGGCCGGTGCTGGTCTGCCTGGACTTCGACGGCTGCGTGGCCGAGCTCGCCGACGATCCCGCCGCCGTGGCCCCGGTGCCGGCCAACGCCGCGGCCGTCGAGCGGCTGGCCGCCCTCGATGACGTCGTCGTCGCCTATGTCTCCGGGCGGCCGCTGGAGCAGCTGCGCGCGCTGGCCGAGCCGCCGACCGGCGTGCTGCTGGTGGGCTCGCACGGCGCCGAGCAGGATCTCGGCGCCGACGCCGCGCCGCTGCAGCTCACCGTCGCGCAGCGGCGCACCCGCGAGCAGGTCCTCGAGCTGCTCGAGGAGCTGGCGAACCGGGTGGACGGCGCGCTGGTCGAGCGCAAGCCGGCCGGCGCGGCGCTGCACGTCCGCGCCGTCGCCGACGCCGCGGCCGCCGAGGCGCTGCTCGCCGAGGCCCGCGAGGCCGCGGGCGCCGTCGACGGCGCCCATCCGAAGGACGGCAAGATGGTCGTCGAGGTCCCCGTCGTGCACGCGACCAAGGGCGAGGCCATCCGGACGCTGCGTCGGCGCACCGGCGCCGCGGCGGTGTTCTTCGCCGGCGACGACGTCACCGACGAGCAGGGCTTCGCCGTGCTGGGCGACGACGACGTCGGCGTCAAGGTCGGCACCGGCGAGACCCGGGCCGGCCATCGGATCTCGGCCCCGAGCGACCTGGCCGGCGTGCTCGCCGCGATCGCCGCGCGGGCCGAGGCCCGCGGGGCGGACGCCCCTCCCCGCTCGACACCGACCCGCCCCGGCACCGCGCCGTACGCATGAGGAGCACCCTGTGACCACCGTCCCCGGCCTGAGCCTGACCGCCTCGGGCACCATCCCCCAGGAGCTGTTGGATCTGCCGTGGCAGCTGCCGCTGCAGGAGTGGCCCGAAGATGTCCTCGCCGCGCTGCCCCGCGGCATCTCGCGGCACATCGTCCGCTTCGCCTATCTGGGCGGCTCGGTGATCGCGATCAAGGAGACCTCCGAGCGGGCCGCGCGGCACGAGTACCGGATGCTGCGCCGCCTGGGGCGGCTGGGCGCACCCTGCGTGAAGCCGGTGGCCGAGGTCAACGGCCGCGCCGCCGAGGACGGCACGGAGCTGACGCCGGCGCTGGTGACCCGGCATCTGCGCTTCTCTCTGCCCTACCGCGCAGTGTTCAACCAGATGATGCGCAAGGAGACGCTGCACCGGCTCATCGACGCGCAGGCGCTGCTGATGGTCGAGCTGCACCTGATCGGCTTCTACTGGGGCGACGTCTCGCTGTCGAACACGCTCTTCCGCCGCGACGCCGGCAAGTTCGCCGCCTATCTGGTCGACGCCGAGACCGGCGAGCTGCACCCCGAGCTGTCCACCGGCCAGCGCGAGTACGACCTCGACGTCGCCCAGGTGAACATCGCCGGCGAACTGATGGACCTGATGGAGGGCGGCATGATCGACGAGGACGTCGATCCGGTGGCGACCTCGCATCAGTTCATCGACGCCTACCGCGGGCTCTGGCAGGAGCTCACCGGCGACACCGCCTTCGATCCGGACCAGCAGTGGCTGGTGGAGGAGCGGATCCGGCGGCTCAACGAACTGGGCTTCGACGTCGAGGAGTACGACATCCGCTCGGCCAGCGCCGACGGAAAGCTGCTGCTGCGCCCGAAGGTCGTCGACCCCGGCCACCACCAGCGCCGACTGATGAACCTGACCGGGCTGGATGTGCAGGAGAACCAGGCGCGCCGGCTGCTCGGCGCCATCGACGCCTATCGGGCCCAGCACGACCCGCACGGCGACGAGGCGGTCGCCGCGCATATGTGGACCCAGCAGGTCTTCCAGCCGGTCATCGCCCAGATCCCCCGCGAACTGCGCGACAAGCTGGAGCCGGCCGAGCTGATGCACCAGCTGATCGACCATCGGTGGAAGCTCTCCGAGCAGCAGGGCCACGACGTCGCGCTGACCGATGCGCTGCCCAGCTTCATCGACGAAGTGCTGCGCACCTACCGCGACGAGGCCACGCTGATGATCGACCCGCCGACTGACGTGATCGAGCAGATGGAGCGCGGCGCCCCCGAGTCGGGCCCGATCGACGTCGTCGGCGAGGACGACTCCGCCTGGTACTGAGCCGGACCGCTCCGGCGTCATAGCATCTCGCACAACGAGATAACTTTTCCGCATGACGATAGACTGACATGGCCCCTCACCCCACGACGAGGAGAGATCCATGACGACGCTGCAGACCGGCCAGCAGGCCCCCGCCTTCACCCTGCCGGACGCCTCCGGCCGCCCCGTCTCGCTGGCCGACGAGGCCGCGCAGGCCGAGCGCGGAGTGATCGTGTACTTCTACCCGAAGGCCGCGACGCCGGGCTGCACCACCGAGGCCTGCGACTTCCGCGACACCCTCGGCTCGCTGCAGGCCGCCGGCTACCGCGTGCTCGGCGTCTCCCCCGACGAGCCGGAGGCGCTGCGCTCCTTCGCCGAGGACCAGGCGCTGACCTTCCCGCTGCTCTCCGACGCCGACGGCGCCGTCGCCGAGGCCTACGGCACCCGTGGGGAGAAGACCATCGAAGGCACGCCCCGCACGATCACCCGGCGCTCGACGTTCGTCGTCGACCACCAGGGGTCGCTGACCCATGCGGAGTACGACGTCGACGCCCAGGGCCACGTCGCCGCTCTGCGCGAGACGCTGGGCGCCTGACCCGGAGTCAGGACCGACGCGCGGCCTGCGGGTCGGCGCAGTCTCCGGCGATCCGCACCGCCGCGGACCCGCTTTATAAGGATGGCCGATGATGACCATCGGATAAATCCGTTTCACTTCTGCTATGAGCCCCGTCACAGTGGTATGCATCACGCCGCAGCTCCGCGGCGCCGCTCCCCCGCCACCTGACGAAGGAGTTCATGTGCACACCTCCTCGCACACCAGCCTGCAGCCACGCGTCATCACGCTCGGCACCGCCGGCGGCCCGCGCTGGTGGCCGTCCGGCGCCGACGGCCGTGCAGGCCGCACCGGCCACCGCCACGGGATCGCCACCGCCGTCGTCGTCGGAGACGCCTTCTACCTGGTCGACGCCGGTCTCGGCGTCGGCCGCCAGCTGGAGAAGGCGGGCCTCGCCCTCCAGGACATGCGAGGGCTGTTCATCACCCATCTGCATTCCGACCACACCGTCGACCTCCCGAGCCTGCTGCTGATGGGCCTCTACGAGCGCGATCCGGCGATGCTGGATCCGATCCGGATCCTCGGCCCCGGCGAGCGCGGAGCCCTCCCGCCGGCCTCGCCCCGCGCCGAGGTCCCGCCCGCCCCGGTGTTCCCGGAGAACCCCACGCCGGGCATCACCGGCATGGTGCGCTCTCTCGTGCAGGCCTACGCGACCGACGTCAACGACCGCGTGCTCGACGCGCTGCGCCCCTCCCCGCTGGACTGCTTCTCGATCACCGACATCCCCATCCCCGAGGAGAGCGGGTACCACCCGAACACGAATCCCACCCCGGCCGGGATGGCCCCGTTCGTGATCCACCGCGACGAGCTGGTGACGGTGACCGCGATCCTCGTCGAGCACCCGCCGATCGCCCCGGCCTTCGCCTTCCGCTTCGACACGGCGGAGGGCTCGGTCACGATCTCCGGGGACACCACAGCCACCGACAACCTGGTCACGCTCGCCCGGGGCACCGATCTTCTGCTGCACGAGGCGATCGACTTCGACTGGGTGGAGTCCCGCTACGGGGCGCACCCCGACGAGACCGCCCGCGCGTCGATCGACCACCACCGCAAGTCCCACACCAGCCCCGAGCAGGCCGTGGACGTCGCCGAGCGCGCCGGCGCCGCGCACCTCGCCCTGCACCACCTCGTCCCGGGCCATACTCTCCGCGAACGCTGGCACGAGCTGGCTCGGACGTTCTCCGGACGCTTCCAGGTGCCCGATGATCTGACCACGATCGCCCTCTCCTCCGAGCAGACGGACCACGCTCCGGAGGCCCCGAAAGCAGGTGTTCGCTGATGTCCGTCGATTCCGCCCAGGCGCATGACCCCCGAACTCGAGAGATCTCCACGTCGCTCAACACCACGATGATGCGACGCATCCTCGCCTCCAGCTTCCTGGGGTCGATGATCGAGTTCTACGATTTCATCCTCTTCGCCACCGCCTCGTCCTTCGTCTTCAGCCAGGTCTTCTTCACCGATCTGCCGGCCACGCTGGGGACCTTCCTCTCCTTCACCATCCTCGCGGCGGGGTACGTCGCCCGCCCGCTCGGCGGAGCGGTCTTCGGACACTTCGGCGATCGGCTCGGCCGCAAGGGCGTGCTCGTCACCACGATGCTGCTGATGGGAGCGACGACCTTCGCGATCGGCCTGCTGCCGCCGACGGCGGCCATCGGCATCGCCGCGCCCATCCTGCTGACCGTGTTCCGCGTGATCCAGGGACTCGCCGTCGGCGGCGAATGGGGCGGGGCGATGCTGATCGCCCTGGAGCACGCCCCCTCGTCGCGCCGCGGATTCGCCGCCAGTTTCGCGAACATGGGCGGTCCGGCGGGGGCCATCTTCGCGACCATCATGGTCTCGCTGTTCACCATACTCCCCGACGAGCAGTTCATCGCCTGGGGCTGGCGCATCCCGTTCCTGTTCAGCGCGGTGCTGGTGCTCATCGGGCTCCTCGTGCGCCTCAAAGTGCACGAGTCGCCGCTGTTCGCCCGTCTCGAGGAGAAGGCCGAGGAGCGCAAGGCCCCGCTCCTCGAGATCGTCACTCGCCACCCGAAGGGCCTCGTCCTCGGCGTGATCGCCGGCATGAGCTCCTACACGGTGCAGGGGCTGATGACCGTCTGGGGCCTGTCCTACGTCCTCGACCAGGGCCTCGACTCCACCCACACGCTCTGGGTGAAGGCACTCGGCGCCGCCTGCACAGTGGTCGTCGTCTGGTTCGCCTCGCGGCTCTCCGACCGGATCGGCCGCCGCCCCATCATGATCGCCGGCATGCTCTGCGGCGCGGCCCTGGCCTTCCCCGTGATGACCCTGCTCGACCTCGGGGCGCTCTGGGCCTTCGCCCTCGCACTGATCCTGACCCAGGGCATCGTGCAGGGCTCCATCTTCGGCCCGTTCGGCGCCTTCTGCGCCGAGCTCTTCCCCACCCGCGTGCGGTACACCGGCTCCTCGCTCGTCTACCAGCTCTCGTCGACGGTGGGCGCGGGCTTCACCCCCATGCTCGCGACCGGGATCGTCGCCCTGGCCGGCGGCTCCCTGTGGCTGCTCGCCATCACCTGGATCGTGGTGTTCCTGATCGCCGTCGCGGCCATCCTCGGCACGCGGGAGGGACGCGAGCTGGATCTGGAGGGCGAGATGCGCTGAGGGCGGAGTCCCTCCGCGCAGACCACCTCACCCCTCGGGCGCGCGGCTCGGCGGATATTCTTCGTCGAGCCGCGCGCCCTCGGCGCGGCAGAGGTCGATGAGCTCCTGCAGCCGCCGGCTGCGACGCTCGCGCACATGGGCGAGGCAGATGTCGCTCGGCTCGAAGTCGCTCAGCGGCACGGGGACCACCGGCAGCCCGTCGTAGGAGACGTCCACCGGCGGTCGCTGCACCAGGACGCTCCAGCCGAGGCCCCGCCCGACGAGTCCGCGGACGGCCTCGAAGCTCGACGACCGCCACTGGATGTTCGGCTCCAGGCCCGCCGCCCGCAGCTTCGGGATCTGCGTCTCACGGACCGCCGGGACGTCCAGCAGCACGAAGGGATCGTCGCCGAACTCGGCGACCGCGACCGTCTCGCGGGACGCCAGGCGATGCGAGGGCGGCACCAGCGCATACCCGCGACCGCGACGGATCACGTCATGGTCGACCCCCTCCACGAGGTGCGCGGTATGGGTGATGACGGCGTCGAAGCGCCCGTCGAGCATCTCCTGCTGCAGCTCCTTGCCGTCCCCTTCGACGATGCGCACGGAGACGTCAGGATGGGGCTGGATGAACCGCTGGGCGATGAAGGGGACCCAGAACGGGGCGACCGCCGTGTAGCATCCGAGGTCGAGCGGACCGATGAGCCGTCCGGACCGGTCGGCCATCTCCTGCTGGACGTCGGCGGCGCGACCGACCATATCCCGCGCGTTCGAGAGGAACCGGCGCCCCGCGGAGGTCAGCTGGATCCCCTGCGAGCGGGTGCGGACCATGAGCTGCTGCCCCACCGCCCGCTCGAGCTCGCTCAACGACTGGGACATCGCGGCCTGCGAGATGCTGGCATCCGCGGCGGCCGCGGTCACCGTGCCCGCCTCCGCCGCAGCGATGAAGTGCTGCAGCTGGCGCAGGGTGAACCGAAAAGGCTCCATGCTCCGTCCCTCGCATCGTGAGCTCCGGCGCTCGGGCACCGAGAGGCCCGGCCCCGAGGGGGCCGGCTCCACGGCACCTGTTGCTGCCCAGCGTAGCCAGACCCGCCCCCGGGGACGAATCACCACCGACGCGACCGAGGCGGCGCCGTCACTCGGCGACGACGACCAGCGCCGTCCCGGCGGCCCCCTGCAGGCGCCCGGCCGGCACGCCGTCCAGCGTGGTCGTGGGCACTTCGACGGCGGAGAGCTCGACCTGCCGGCCGACCTCCAGCGTGCCGAGCCCGGGCGCCGTCACCGAGGGACGGTCGCCGCGCAGCGCGAACTCGGCGTCGTCGCCGAACACCAGCAGCTGCGGTTGATCCGCGGAGACCAGCGCGAGATGGCCGCCCGGTCCGACGATCAGCCGCCCGGAGACGTCGTCCATCGTGCCCGACGGCTGCTGCTCGGTGGTCAGCCCATACGGCTCCGAGCCGACCTGCTCGACGGACAGCGTGCTCTGTTCATCCCCTGCCGGAGCCTCGGACGACGCCTCGGCAGATCCGTACGCCGACGGACTCTCCGAAGCGCCGGACTCGGCCGCCGCGGTCTGCGCGGAGGCCGAGCCGTCCGCGGCGGGCGACTCGCCGGTCGCGCAGCCGGCGGAGAGCAGCGTCAGCAGCGCGGCCCCGGCCGCCGCCGCTCTGCGTCGCGTGCTCGCCGATGACGTGGCCTTCCCCTCCCGCGGCGGACGCCGCGCGTTCGACACGGTCTGCCGGGGCGTCGGATCCTGCGGGCGCTCCGCGCGCTGAGCCATGATCATCCCCCTTCTCCTCGCGTGGCCGCGGTGCCGATCGCGGATCGTTCGCCCATGCACATTACGCCGCGCCGGCACGTCATGCCACTCCGGCCCGACGCCCCGCACTCGGCGTCGATGAGCTGTCAGGACCGCTCGACGAGCCGTCCGCGGGGCCGTGCCCCGTCCACCTCCTCGCCGCGCAGGATCGTGCGGGTGACCGCACCCTGGACCGGCCACCCCTGGTAGGCGGTGAGGGGATGACGATGCCGCAGCTCGGCGGCCTCCACCGTCCACTCCCGTTCTGGAGCGAAGACCGCGAAGTCGGCGTCGCCGCCCTCGACGATCGAGCCTTTGCCGGAGACGCCGGCGACGGCGGCCGGGCCGGAGGACATCCAGCGCACCACCTGCTCCAGGCCGATGTCCCGCCGCCGGGCCGCCGTCCACAGCAGCGGCAGGCCCAGCTGCAGCGAGGAGATCCCGCCCCAGGCGGTGCCGAAGTCCCCGGTGTCCACCTCCTTCAGCTCCGGAGTGGAGGGCGAATGGTCGGAGACCACGCAGTCGATGGTGCCGTCGAGCAGGCCCTGCCACAGCGCATCCCGGTTGGCACCCTCGCGGACCGGCGGGCAGCACTTGTGGGTGGTCGCGCCGTCGGCGATCTCCTCGGCGGCCAGCACCAGATAGTGCGGGCAGGTCTCGACGGTCAGCCGCACGCCCTCGGCGCGGGCCGCGGCGATCTGCTCCAGCGCTCCGGCCGCGGAGAGATGAAGGATGTGCGCTCGGCAGCCGGTGCGTCGGGCGGCGTCGATCACCGCGGCGATCGCCACATGCTCGGCCTCCTCCGGCCGCGACTCGAGGAAGCTGCGATACCGCCGCCCGGAGGCGGTCGGCGCGTCGGCCAACGTGCGGCTGTCCTCGGCGTGGACGATCATCTGCGAGTCCCGCTCGGCGAGCACCGCCATGTCCCGCTCCATCTCCTCAGGCTCCAGATGCGGGAACTCGTCCACGCCGGAGTGCTCCAGGAAGCACTTGAAGCCGAACACTCCGGCCTCGTGCAGCGGCGCCAGCTGCGCCGTGCTCCCCGGGATCGCCCCGCCCCAGAAGCCGACGTCGACGTGCGCCGCCGGGGCGGCGACGGCACGCTTGGTCTCCAGCGCGTCGACGTCGACCGTCGGGGGCAGGCAGTTCAGCGGCATGTCGATCAGCGTGGTCACGCCCCCGGCGGCCGCGGCGCGGGTCGCGGTCGCGAAGCCCTCCCACTCGCTGCGGCCGGGATCGTTGACGTGGACATGGCTGTCGACGAGTCCGGGCAGCAGCACCTCGTCCGCGGCGAGCTCGATCCGCCGCTCCCCCGCCAGCCGGGCGCCGGCGGCGGCGACGGCGACGATCCGGCCCTCGGACACGCCGATCTCCACGGCGGCCCAGCCCTCGGGCAGCAGGGCCCGCTCGGCGCGGATCACCAGCTCATGGACGGCCCGCCCGCCGGAGACGGCACCGTCGACCGTGCCTCGGATGTTCTGTGTCATGGTCATTCCTCCTGTGCTCGCCGTGCTTCCGCCCGCCGGACCTCCGCCGCCCGTCCCCCGCACCGCGCAGCGGCCGCGACGGCCCGGCGGGGGCACGGTCATGACTGCAGCGCGACCAGCGCGGTCGGCGCGTCCTCGGGGCTCTCGGCCATGGGCTCGAACTCGTTGATCGCGTCCAGCGAGGCGCCCATCGAGATGTTGGTGATCCGCTCGAGGATGATCTCGACGACGACCGGCACCCGGTGCTCCTCGGCCAGCTCGCGAGCCTCGGCGAAGGCCGGGCCGATGCGCCCCGGCTCCTCGACGCGCAGCGCCTTGCAGCCCAGCCCTTCGGCGACGGCGACGTGATCGACACCATATCCGGCCGCGGGACCGGAGGCGTTGATGTTCTCGAAGGCCAGCGAGACCTCGAAGTCCATCTCGAACCCGCGCTGGGCCTGACGGATCAGCCCCAGGTACGAATTGTTCACGACCACGTGGACGTAGGGGATCCGGTGCTGAGCGCCGACGGCGAGCTCCTCGACCATGAACTGGAAGTCATAGTCGCCCGAGAGCGCGACGACCTGCCGTTCCGGCGTCGCCTTCGCGACGCCGAGGGCCGCCGGGCCCGTCCAGCCGAGCGGGCCGGCCTGGCCGGCGTTGATCCAGGAGCGCGGACGGTAGGCGTGCAGCATCTGCGCGCCGGCGATCTGCGAGAGGCCGATCGTGGTCACATACGTGGCCTCGCGCCCGAAGGCCGCGTTCATCTCCTGGTAGACACGCTGCGGCTTGATCGGGATGTCGTCGAAGTGCGTCCTGCGCTGCAGGGTGCCCTTGCGCTCGGCGCAGCGGCGGGCCCAGTCGCCGAACGACACTCCGGATCCGGCCTCGAGGCGCCGTCGCGCGGCGGTCAGCAGAGCCTCCAGCATCGCGCCGGCGTCCGAGACCACCGAGTAGTCCGGGGCGAAGACCCGGCCGATCTGGGTGGGCTCGATGTCGACGTGGATGAAGCGCCGGCCGGTCCGATAGGTCTCCAGGTCGCCGGTGTGACGGTTGGCCCACCGGTTGCCCAGCCCCAGGACGACGTCGGCCTCCAGGAAGCTGGCGTTGCCATAGAGGGTGTGCGTCTGGATGCCGACCATGCCGGCCATCAGCCGGTGGTCGTCGGGGATCGCGCCCCAGCCCATCAGCGTCGGCGAGACCGGGACGTCCAGCAGCTCGGCGAGCTCGACGAGCTGCTCGGCCGCGTCGGCGTTGAGCACGCCGCCGCCGGCGATGATCAGCGGGTGCTCGGCCTCGGCGAGCATGTCCAGGACCTTCTCGGCCTGGGCCGCGGTGGCCCGCGGCGTGGTCACCGGCAGCGGCTCGTAGGTGTCGATGTCGAAGTCGATCTCCGTCTGCTGGACGTCGAGCGGCAGGTCGATGAGCACCGGCCCCGGCCGCGAGGAGCGCATCAGCTGGAAGGCCTTCTGGAAGGTGCCGGGGACCTGGCCGGCCTCCAGCACCGTTGTGGCCATCTTGGTCAGCGGCTCGGCGATGGAGGCGATGTCCACCGCCTGGAAGTCCTCCTTGTCCAGCACCGCGACCGGTGCCTGGCCGGTGAGGCACAGGATCGGCTGGGAGTCGGCCTGGGCGGCGTAGAGGCCGGTGATCATGTCGGTGCCGGCCGGGCCCGAGGTGCCGATGCAGACGCCGATGTTTCCGGGGGCGGCCCGCGTGTAGCCGTCGGCCATGTGCGAGGCGCCCTCCACGTGGCGAGCCAGGGTGTGCCGGATCCCGCCGTGGGCCCTCATCGCCGAGTACAGCGGGTTGATCGCCGCGCCGGGGAGGCCGAAGGTCTCCACGGAGCCCTCCTTCTCCAGGATGAGGGCGATCGCATCAACTGCGCGCATCCGTGTCATCGCGCGCCTCCTTCTGTGTGGGTCGTCTGTGCTGACGTGGGTGGAACGTGAGTCGGACATGGCTGGAACGCGGCTGCGACGCCGCGGGGAGCTCCGCCGGATGGTGGACGAGCGGCGAGCCGGGCCCCCGCCGGCGCCGACGCAGAGACGCCGACGGGGCGACCGGAACCGCCGTCGGCTCAGGCCGCGGCCCCGCTGTCCCCCGCGGTCTCCGCGGGCACGGCGGAGAGCTGCTCGACGAGCGTGAACAGCCCCGAGTGATCGAGGTGCCCGTTGCCCTGCTGCACGGTGGCCGCGACCAGCTGGGCCACCGAGGCGGCCAGCGGCGTCGCGACTCCGGCCTCGCGGGCCGCGGAGGTGACGATGCCCATGTCCTTGTGGTGCAGCTGCAGGCGGAAGCCCGGGTCGAAGGAGCGGTCGAGCATCTTCCGCCCCTTCTGGTCGAGGACCTTGGAGCCGGCCAGCCCGCCGCCGAGGACCTGCAGGGCGGCGTCGGTGTCCACGCCGTAGGCCTCGAGGAAGCCCACCGCCTCGGCCAGCGCCTGGATGTTCACCGCGACGATGAGCTGGTTGGCGGCCTTGACGGTCTGGCCGGAGCCCGAGGGGCCCACGCGCACGATGGTCCTGCCGATCGCGTCGAGGACGTCCTGCACCGCGTCGACGTCGGCCTGCTCGCCGCCGACCATGATGGACAGCGCAGCGTCGATCGCGCCCTGCTCGCCACCGGAGACCGGGGCGTCCAGCGGCTTGAGCCCGGCCTCGCGGGCCTGCGCGGCCAGGGCGATCGCGGTGTCGGGCCGGATGGTCGAAGCGTCGATCCAGTGCGCGCCGGCCTCGGCGTGGGCGAGGATGCCGTCCTCGCCGGTGAGCACGGCCTCCACGTCCGGGGAGTCCGGGACCATGGTGATGATGACGTCGGCCCCGGCGACGGCCTGGGCGATCGAGTCCGCGGCGGTGCCGCCGGCCTCGGCCAGGGCCCGGGTCTTCTCCGGGGAGCGGTTGTAGCCGGTGACCGCGAAGCCGGCGCCGACCAGGTTGGTGGCCATCGGCAGGCCCATGATGCCGAGTCCGATGACGGCGATGTTCTTGCTCATGAGTTCGAGTCCTCTCGACGGGTCCCGCGCCGGATGTCGCCGGCGGCGGGCGGGGCGTTCAGGGGTGCGCAGCGCGTGGAGGCGGTGCGCGGGAGCGGGAGGCGGCCGCCGTCGGCGGGGTTCAGCCCTGCGGGGAGCCGGCCGGCTGGCGGAGCCAGTCGAAGGCGGTCTCCTGCTGCTGCTTGTACTCCAGGGCCACCGGGCCGGCATAGCCGCGGGCATAGGCCAGCTCGACCCATTCCTGCAGCGGCAGCTCGCCGGTGCCCGGCGCGCCGCGGCCCGGGGCGTCGGCAATCTGCACGTGGCCGAACTCCTGGGCATGCTGCTCGATGACCGCGGCGACGTCGTCGCCGTTGACCGCCATGTGGAAGAAGTCGGCCAGCAGCGCGACGTTGGTCGCACCGGCCCGGCGGACCTTCTCGACGACGGCGAGCGCGTCGGCGGCGGTCTTCAGCGGGTAGTCCTCCGCGCCGGAGACCGGCTCGACGAGCACAGTGCCGCCGATGGGGGCGACGGCCTCGGCGGCGGTGACCAGGTTCTCCACGGCCAGCTCGTCCTGGGCCTGCGGGTCCTGGCCGTCCTGCCGGAGGCCGTAGAGCGCGTTGAAGGCCGTGCATCCAGTGCGCCGGCCGATCTCGGCGACGATCGCGGCGTTGTCGGCGACCTCGTTGCGGCGGCCGATGACCGAGACCATGCCGCGGTCGCCCTGCGCCATGGCCCCGGCCCAGAAGTTCAGCCCTTCCAGCGAGACCCCGGCGGCCGCGAGCGAGTCGATGAAGCCGTCGACGTCGGCGTCGGCCGGGCGGGGCTCGCCGTCGAAGGGCCACCAGAACTCCACGCGGGAGAAGCCCGCGCGGGCGGCGGCGTCGGCCCGGTCGACGACGGGGTGCTCGGTCAGCAGGGTCGAGCAGTTGACGAGGTAGCTGTCGGGCGAGGTGAAGTCCATCCGCGTCGTCATGAGTCCTCCTGGGGCGATTCGTACACTTCCACTTTGCGGAACTTAAACTCCGCAACGTGAGAACAGGCTACGGGGCGGCGTGATCAAGGTCAACCACCCCGGATGCCGCATGCGCCGCTCGGCCCTGTTGACCCGCCGGATGTGACCTGGGATACACTTCGTCACTATACGAAACCTCAATATCGCATCGCGGAATTTCCAGTCTCGACGGCGGAGACCTCTCCCGCACGCCACGACGTCGCTCTCGACGACGAGTCCGCCGCCCGCTCCGAACCGTCCCCGGCCGGTGACGCGACGCGAGATCCCGCCCCGCAGACACCCCGGAAAGGTGCTCGACGATGAGTGAGAAGACCCCCCGATCCGCCCGAGGACGCCGGGCCATCCCCCGGTCCTCGGACCGCCCCGAGGACGAATGGCTGCCGGTGAGCCGCCTGGCGACGTTCGGCCTGCAGCACGTGCTGACCATGTACGGCGGCCTGATCGCCGTCCCGCTGATCATCGGCGGCGCCGCCGGACTGAGCCCGGAACGTTCCGCACTGCTGGTCACCGCCAGCCTGTTCGTCGGCGGCCTGGCCACTCTGCTGCAGAGCATCGGCGTGCCCTTCCTGGGCTCCCGGCTGCCGCTGGTGCAGGGCGTGTCCTTCGCCGCGGTCTCGACGATGCTGGCGATCCTCGCCGGCCCCGGCAACGACCTGACCACGGTGTTCGGCTCGATCATCGCCGCCAGCGCCATCGGCTTCGTGGTGGCCCCCTTCTTCGCGCGGATCATCCGCTTCTTCCCGCCGGTGGTCACCGGCGTGGTGATCACCTCGATCGGTCTGACCCTGGTGCCGGTGGCGGCGGACTGGGCCATGGGCGGCGACGCCGAGGCCGGAGACTACGGCTCGCCGGCCAACATCGCGCTGGCCTTCGGCACGCTCGCGATCATCCTGCTCTTCAGCAAAGTCGGCTCGGCCACGCTGTCCCGGCTGTCCATCCTGCTCGGCCTGATCGGAGGCACGGCCGTCGCAGCCGCGCTGGGGATGGCGGACTTCGGCGACATCGGCAGCGGCGCGCCCGTCGCCATGCCGGAGGTGCTGGCCTTCGGCGTGCCGACCTTCGACGTCGCCGCGATCGTCTCGATGACCATCGTGATCCTGGTGATCAAGACCGAGACCGCGGCGGACATCATCGCCGTCGGCGAGATCATCGGCACACCGGTAGACCGTCGGCGGATCGCCGACGGACTCCGGGCGGACATGCTCTCCTCCGCCGCCGCCCCGCTGTTCGGCTCCTTCACCCAGTCGGCCTTCGCCCAGAACGTCGGGCTGGTCGCACTGACCGGGGTGAAGTCCCGCTTCGTGGTCGCCGGCAGCGGCGCCATCATGGTGTCCCTGGGGCTGATGCCGATCCTGGGCCAGGTGATCTCCGCGATCCCGATGCCGGTGCTCGGCGGCGCCGGGATCGTGCTCTTCGGCACGGTGACCGGCTCCGGGATCCGCAACCTGCGCAGCGTCTCCTACGAGGGGAACATGAACCTGATCATCGTCTCCGCCTCGCTGGCCTTCGCGATGATCCCCGTGGTGAAGGAGGACTTCTACGACGCCTTCCCCGCCTGGTTCCAGACCATCTTCCACTCCGGGATCTCCTCGGCGGCGATCATGGCGGTGCTGCTAAACCTGCTGTTCAACGAGCTCAGCGCCGGGAACTCCCGCGACCCCTCGGTCTTCGCCGCGAAGCCGGTGCGCGTGCTCTCGCCCACCGATCTCCGGGACCTGCGCGAGGGCGATGTGTTCCGCGACGGACGGTTCGTCGACTGCGACGGCGAGGAGATCCCGCTGATCCCCGACGACAAGCTCGACGAGGTCCGCGAGAAGATCGAGTGCGGCGAGATCACCGACACCAGCCAGATCCCCACGGTGCTCGCCGACGGCGAGCAGCATCAGCAGGACCAGGAGACCCCGGCCTCGCCGCAACGGCCGGGGAGCCCCGAAACCGTCGCTGCGCCCGAGGGCGGGAACGTCGCAGGTCTCCGCCGCCGACGGTGATCGCCCCCGCCCCAGGACCACCGTCCGACGTCGGGGGCCGGATGATCTCCCGCCCTCCCCGATGCCGGCGCCTCAGGAGGCCTCCGCCCCCGTCGGGAGCGTCCGACGGAGGCCACGCCCGAGCGGGCCCGCGCTCTGGGAGACCGGCGGCATGGCACACCTCTCACGCGGACGACGAGCCGTGGCGGCCGCCTTCCTCCTCTCCGGCACGCTGCACATCGTGCGCCCGCAGATCGTCGAGCCGATCGTCCCTCGCGGCCTCGCGCACCGGCGAGCGCTGGTGCACCTCTCCGGGGTCGCGGAGCTGGCCTGCGCGGTCGGGATGTTGAACCCCGCGATGCGCCGCCTCGCGGAACGTGCCGCGGCTGCACTCCTCGTCGCCGTCTTCCCGGCGAACGTGCAGATGGCCGTCGACGCCCACCATGCGGTCGTCCGGCGCGCCCTCGCGCTGACCCGGCTCCCGCTGCCATTTCCGCTGATCATGTGGGTCCTCGTGGATGAGGACTCCGCCAGCGCATCCGGACACGCGACGAGGCCCGGGCCTCCGATCGTGGCGACCCGGACCTCATCTCGGCCGGCGATTGCCGCAGGACGACGGCAGGGCGCGCCTCAGAGCACCACCTGGCGGTTGACGTCCTTGTAGAGCAGATAGCGGAAGGGACCCGGCCCGCCGGCGTAGCAGGCCTGCGGGCAGAACGCCCGCAGCGAGAGGTAGTCGCCCTCCTGGACCTCCACCCAGTCCTCGTTGAGCCGGTAGACGGCCTTGCCCTGCAGCACGTAGAGGCCGTGCTCCATCTCATGGGTCTCGGCGAAGGGGATCGTCGCCCCCGGTTCGAAGGTGACGATGTTGACGTGCATGTCATAGGCCAGGTCCGCGGGATCCAGCAGCCGCGTGGTGCGCCAGCGGCCCTCCGTGCCCGGCATCGGACTCGGCTCGACGTCCTGCTCGTGGCCGACGACGGCGCGCGGCCGGCGGTCGGCCAGCGGCTGGTGCCGCTTGCGCAGCCAGTGCAGCCGCGCCGGCTGCGCGCCGGTCGCCTGCAGACGCCAGGCCGCCGCCGGCGGCACGAAGGCGTAGCCGCCGGGGCCGAGCTGATGCTCCTCGCCGTCGAGGGTCAGCGTCAGCTCCCCCTCCATGACGAAGAGCATGCCCTCGACCTCCGACTGCGGCTCCGGCGCGTCGGATCCGCCCCCGGGCGCGATCTCGAGGATCGTCTGCGAGAACGTCACCGCGCCTCCGGCCACCGGCCGATGGAGCACCCAGGCGCGGGTCTCCCGCCATTCGGGCAGCACTGTGGTCACGATGTCGCGGAGCACTCCGCGCGGGATCACCGTGTAGGCCTCGGTGACCCGGGCGCGATCGGTGAGCAGGTCGGTCTGCGGCGGGTGGCCGCCGTGCGGGGCGTAGTAGCCGGTCGCGGCGGCCGTCGCCGCCTCGGGGTCGTCTCGGTGGTCTGCCACGAGGGGACTTCCTTCCTCCGGTGAGGTGCAGTTCAGGGCTCGGCGGGTGACGGGGCGGACTCGGCGGGGAGCTCACACCGGCGTCGCCGCGTGCGGGCTCGTCCGCCCGGTGCGCACGAGGCGCTCCAGCTCGTCGACGTCGACGCCGACGCTGCGCTCGAGGTCGTCGAGGGCCAGCGCCCCGCAGTCCAGCCCGCGGCGGATGTGGTCGGCGAGCGCCTTCGCCGTCGCCGGCTCGTCGAGCACCGCGCCGTGCTCCCGGCGCACATAGGCGCGCAGCCGGGCGGCCGCCGGGCCGAAGCCGCGGCGGAAGAAGTGGAACGTGGCCAGGTGCCGAGTGGGCAGGTGATGGGGGTGCATGTCCCAACCCTGCCGGATGCCGTGCTGCAGCTGACGTCGCACCAGCCCGGCATGCAGATCCCAGGCGGCCTGCACTGCGGCGTCGTCGCCGACGGGCAGCACGTTCGTCGCGCCGTCGGAGATCTCCACGCCGGTCCCGGCGGCGGCCAGCAGCATGTGGTGCTTGGCGACGTCGGCCACTGGGTGGTCCGGCGCCTGCTGCTCGGCCGGGACGCCCAGCGCCGCGCTGTAGTCGAAGGTGCCGTAGTGCAGTCCGGTGATCCGCCCCTCTCCGGCGCGCACCGCCGGAGCCAGGGTGACCTCGCCGGTCGGGCCGAGGATCAGCCGCGGCGTCTCGACCTGCACTTCGAAGCCGATCACTCCGTCGCCGAGTCCGTGGGCCTGCTCCAGCGTGCGGCAGACCTCCACCATCGCGGAGACCTGCTCTACGGTGCTGACCTTGGGCAGGGTGATGACCAGACCGCGCGGCCAGGCCGCCGCAGTCTCGAGGACATGGCCGACGAAGAGGTCCAGGGTCCGCAGCGCGCGACGCCTCACCGGCACCTCGAGGCACTTCATCCGCAGGCCGATCCGGCGCGGGGCCGAATCGCCGAGCAGCGCCCGGCCCACCTGGCGGCCGGTCTCGGCGGCCCAGTGGTCCTCCTCCTCGTCGCTCCGCTCGCCGAAGCCGTCCTCGAAGTCCAATCGGAGGTCCTCGATCGGCTCAGTGCGCAGTTTGGCGACCACGGCGTCGGCCAGTCCGGCGGCCTCCTGCTCGTGGGCGGCCTCGCCGGCCGGCGGCGTCGGAACTCCTCGCACCGCTCCGGGCTCCTGCGCGGCGGCGCGGAGCACGCGTTCGGCCAGCGCCTGCATCCCGCCGTGCCGCTCGACGGCGGCCAGCGCGCGCTCGCCCCATTCGGCGGCGAGTCCGGGGTGCCAGGCGTCGGCGGGGACATAGACAGTGTGCACCGGCTGCGGCGCGGCGACGCCATCGTGCTGGGCGGCCAGCTCGGCGTCGACCGCCGCCAGCTCGGTGTCGAGGCGCCCGAGGAGGTCCTCCCCGAGCACCCGTCGGGGGCTGCCGGCGCTCATGCGATCACTCCCTCGGCGAGGGCGGGGACAGGGTCGGCGGCCTCCGCCGCGGCGCCCCGGCGATGGACGGCGTCGCCGCGAGCGGCCTCCGCCACGGCGGCGGCGACGTGCTCGGAGACGCCCTGCTCGAAGACCGAGGGGATGATGTGATGCGGGTTCAGCGCCTCGGCGGAGATGCACCCGGCGATGGCCTCCGCGGCGGCGACGAGCATGTCGTCGGTGATGTCGCAGGCCTCCGCGTCGAGCAGGCCGCGGAAGAAGCCGGGGAAGGCGAGCACGTTGTTGATCTGGTTCGGGAAGTCGCTGCGACCGGTGGCCACGACCGCGGCGGTGCGTCCGGCCACGCCCGGGTCGACCTCGGGGTCCGGATTGGACATCGCGAAGACCACCGCGTCGTCGGCCATGCCGGCGACGTCGTCGCCGTCGAGCAGGTTCGGCGCGGAGACGCCGATGAACACGTCGGCGCCGACGACGGCCTCCTTCAGCGTGCCCGTGACGCCGTCGGGATTGGTGTGCGTGGCCAGCCAGGCACGGTGCGGGTCCGCGTGGTCGGCCTCCGGGTCCAGCACGCCGTGGCGGCCGCAGACGACGATGTGCCGCGCCCCGGCGGCCTGCAGCAGCTGCACCACCGCGTGGCCGGCCGCGCCGGCGCCGGAGACGACGATGCGCACGTCCTGGATCTGCTTGGCCACGACGGTCAGCGCGTTGGTCAGCGCGGCCAGCGTGACGATCGCCGTGCCGTGCTGGTCGTCGTGGAAGACCGGGATGTCGAGCTCCTCGCGCAGCCGGGCCTCGATCTCGAAGCAGCGCGGCGCGGAGATGTCCTCGAGGTTGATCCCGCCGTAGGCCGGGGCCAGCGCCTTGCAGATGGAGATGATCTCCTCGGTGTCGCGGGCGTCCAGGGCGACCGGCCAGGCGTCGACGCCGGCGAACTCCTTGAAGAGCACCGCTTTGCCCTCCATGACGGGCATGGACGCCTCGGGGCCGATGTCGCCGAGTCCGAGGACCGCCGAGCCGTCGGTGACCACTGCGACGGTGTTGCGCTTGATGGTCAGCCGGCGGGCGTCGGCGGGGTCCTCCGCGATCGCCCGGCAGACGCGCGCGACACCGGGGGTGTAGGCGCGGGAGAGGTCGTCGCGGGTGCGGATCGGCGCCTTCGGCGTCGACTCGAGCTTGCCGCCGAGGTGGACCAGGAAGGTGCGGTCCGAGGACTTCTTCACCGTCACCCCCTCCAGGGCGGTGAGCGCGGAGGCGACCTCGGCGGCGTGCTCGGCGCCGAGGGTGTCGCAGGTGACGTCGACGAGCAGCTCGTTCTGGGCGGCTTCGACGACGTCGAAGGCGGTCAGCGCCGCACCGGTGCCGGCGACGGCCGCCACCAGGTCCGTGGCCGACGCCGGTCCGGCGGGTATGGACACCCGCAGCGTGATGGAGTGTCCGGGGCTCGGCTGTGTCATGAGAGGGGCCTTCCGATCGACGATGATCTAGATTCCACGATACGGATGCTACTGTCTGCAATACGAAAACTCTAGCATTCCCATGACTCAAGCCACATCTCGAGGTCCAGCCTGCCCCGCCGCATGCGGCCGGGGACAGCTCCGGGACACCGGATAGACTCGATCACGGAGACTCGACCAGGGAGCCGGTGCAGCACGCCGCGCCCCTCCACCCCGAACACCAGGAGGACGCCGACGCCATGGCCAGCAGCACCCCGGACGCCGTCCCCGCCGAGCCGAACAGCTCCGTCGACCGGCCGGCGCGCGGCGGAGTCCAGTCCGTCGAGCGCGCCTTCGACCTGCTGTCGGTGATCGCCGCCTCGGGCGGCCGCACCACGCTCAGCGAGCTGGCCGCCGTCGTCGACCTGCCGATGCCGACCATCCATCGTCTGCTGAAGACTCTGCTCGGCGTCGGCGTGGTCCGCCAGCTGCCCGACCGCGGCTATGCGCTGGGGCCTGAGCTCGTGCGCCTGGGCGAGCTGGCCGGCCGCCAGCTCGGCGCCATCGCCCGCCCGCATCTGCGGACGCTCGTCGAGCAGCTCGGCGAGAGTGCCAACGTCGCCACCCTCGACGGCGACATGGTCGTCTACGTGGACCAGGCGCCCTCGCCGCACCAGATGCGCATGTTCACCGAGGTCGGCCGCCGCGCCCACACCCACGACACCGGCGTGGGCAAGGCGATCCTCGCCCAGCTCCCCGCCGAGCAGGTCCGTCAGATCGTCTCCACCGCCGGGATGCCGCCGCACACCGAGCACAGCCTCCGGTCGCTCGAGGCGCTGGAGGACGAGCTCGCCCGCATCCGCGAGCGCGGCTATTCCGTCGACGAGCAGGAGCAGGAGCTCGGCGTGCGCTGCTTCGCCACCGCCGTGCCGGATGCACCGACGCCGCTGGCGATCTCCGTCTCCGGCCCGACGAGCCGCGTGGACGACGATTTCGCCCACCGCGCCGTCCCGCTGCTGCGGCGCTGCGCCGAGCAGATCTCCGAGGCGCTCGCCCAGGCCTGACCTCCGGGCACCGCCCCCGCCGGCGCCCGGCATCGCCGGCCCACCCCTCCGTCCGCCCCCTCCGTCCGCCCCCTCCGTCCAACCCCTCCGTCCGACCCCGCCCTGCCCAATCCCGCCCTGCCCGCGGGGAGGCGTCCCGAGTCGCCACGACCCCTTGACCGCCGACCCTGCGGGACGGATACTGGAACCACCATACGGAATTATCATTCCGTATTGCGAAACTAGGCGGGCAGTCCCGCCGGGGCCGGAGGACGTTCCATGACACCCACGCCAGCACACGACCCGCAGCCGCACGACGTCGGAGAGGTCCCTGCCGAGGGCGGCGACGACCCGGACTTCTTCCTGCATCCGGCCGTCACGCCGGCCGCACCGACGCCCGCGGCACCCCCGCTGATCTGCCGCATCCCGGGACTGCGATCGCACCTGCCGCAGTGCCGCTGACCAGGGGCGACCGATGGACCCAGGGCCCCGCCGCCGACCGCACAGCACAGAGGGCTCCGTCCCGAGACCACTCTCGGGACGGAGCCCTCTGTGCTTTCACGTCCGGCCGGCGCCGGAGCGCCGGCCGGACGACCTGCGACGACTCAGCAGAACCCGGCCACGCCGGCCCAGACGTCCGGACGCTCCGCGACCCCCTCGCGGGCGATGCTCGCCTCGATCAGCCCGTACGGCCGATCTGCGGCGTGGAAGACCTCGTTCGGGTTCTCCAGGCCGAAGGGCGAGAGGTCCGAGGCGAAGTGATGCTTATTGGGGCAGGAGAAGCGGATCTCGTCGATCTCGTCGACGGCGTCGATCACGTTCTCGCCCATCTGGTACAGCGTGTGCTGCAGCGCCTTGGAGTAGTGGTCGGTGAAGGTCGAGAGGATGATCCCGCGCACCTTCCGGTAGACCGCGTCGAAGTCCACGTCGGTGGTGCTGACGCGCCACCGGGTGGAGATGTCGGTGGCGAGGATCCGATCCTCGGTCTCCGGCAGGGTCGTGTACGCATCCTTCGGATAGCCCACGAAGCCGGACTCGGTGGTCTTGAGCACTGTCAGCCCGTAGAAGCCCGAGACCAGCTCGCTGGCCGCGCCGTCGCGCACCAGAGCCGCCGTGCGCACCTCCGGCTCGGAGCGGTAGAAGGAGTGATCATGCCCCTCGATCCGCGACCAGCCGTATTCCTCGGCGGACCAGCGGCCGCCGGTGACCCAGCCGAAGGAGGAGGTGAAGTGGTCGGCGAGCGTCAGCAGGAACTGCTCCGGAGACCGGATCCCCTCCTCCTTCGCCTTGGCGAAGACGGTGTTCTTCTGCGTGTCGGTGGGCACCACATGCGCGTTGTCCCCGTCGGTGTGCGCTGCCTGGAAGTCCCCGTGCAGCTGCGAGGAGACGTTCAGGTCCCGCAGCTCGTGACGTGCGGCGCCCCGGTACACCCGGACCACGCGGTTCTCCGCCTTGCCGTACTGGTTGCTCATGAGCTTCACTGCGCTCATCGTCTGCTCCTGTTCTCGAAGAAGGCCGCGCGGCGGCCGCCGTCGGCTCGACGCACGCCCGGGCGGCTGTCCTCGCCCGGAGCGCGCCGTCGACCCGTCGACTCCTGGGTCAGCTGCCGCGATAGGTGGAATAGGCGAACGGACTCAGCAGCAGCGGGATGTGATAGTGCTCCTCCCCCGGCTGCACGGTGAAGTCCACGGTCACCGACGGGTGGAAGTGCTCCTGCCCCCGTGCGGCGAAGTAGGCTCCCGTTCGGAAGATGATCCGGTAGTCGCCGGGTTCCAGGGTCTGTGGGCCGAGCTCGGGGACGCGACCATCCTGATTCGTCCGCGCCTCGGCCAGGAGCGCGCCGTCGGCGGCGCGCAGCTCGACGTCGACGCCTGCGGCGGGAGCGCCGCTGGTGGAGTCGAGCACGTGGGCGGTGATGAAGCTCATCGGAGAAGTCCTTCCAGCCGCAGCGCGGCGATCTGCTCGAGCTGCTCGCCGACTTCGGCGAGCTCGTCCTCAGGGTCCTGGCGCAGCCGCCGTTCGAGCTCGGCGAGGATCTCGCGATGGTCACGGCCGGCCGCACGGATGAGGAAGACCCGGCCGAAGCGCTCTTCGTAGGCGTCGTTGCCGACGGCCAGGCGCTCCTCGACGGCGGCGTCGACGTCGCCGAGGCCGGCCTGCTCGCGACGCGAGTGGCGCGCCTCGGCCGAGGAGCCCTCCCGGCGCTCCCCGATCCTGGGATGCTGGGCCAGCGCGGCCTCGATCTCCTCGGGACGCAGCGGATGCGCCGCCTGCCGCGCCGCGACGGTGCATGCCTCGACGTCGCGGTAAGGACGCGCCTCGACCACAGCCCGGACCCAGCGGTCGACGTCGAGGCACGGGCGGATCATCGCGCCGGCCCCCTCGGCCTCGAGTCGGTTGAACTCCTCGAGTGTCATCGACCCCTCGACTTTCGAATCGCGGACAATCACTTTCATTTTACGCAACCTTGGCGCTGACCACCCGGCCATGTCAACCACATCACATCATGCAATCCGTGATCTGGACGCGAACTTCCGCATAGTGGATACTGGGCGCGGGGTGGAGTCGAGCGTCGCCGGCGACGCCGGCAGGACCGTCCGCCCCGCCCGTCCCGAGGACCCGAGACACGAAGGAACAGCTCATGACGATCACCGCTCGACAGCCCCAGAACGACGCCGCCGCGGCGGCGATCCTCACGGACGAGGCGCTGGCCTTCGTCGAGGACCTCCATCGCCGCTTCGCCGGCACCCGCGACGAGCTGCTGGACGCCCGGGTCCCGCTGCGGCAGGAGGCCGCACGCACCGGGCGGCTCGACTTCCTGCCGGAGACGCGTGCCATCCGCGAGGGCGATTGGCAGGTGGCCGAGCATCCTCCGGCGCTGCAGGATCGGCGGGCGGAGATCACCGGGCCGGCCGCGCCGGCGAAGATGGCGATCAATGCGCTGAACTCCGGCGCGCGCGTCTGGCTGGCCTGCCTGGAGGACGCGCTCTCCCCGACGTGGGAGAACCTCGTCGAGGCCCAGCACAACCTGTACCGCGCCACTCGCGGTGACCTCGAGCACGTCTCGCCGGAGGGCAAGGAATACCGAGTCCGCGACGACGTCGACGCGCCCACGGTGATCATGCGCCCGCGCGGCTGGCATCTGCCGGAGAAGCACATCGAGGTCGACGGCCGCCCCGCCGTCGGAGCTCTGGTGGACTTCGGGCTGCATTTCTTCCACAACGCCCAGCGGCTGCATGACCAGGGCGTCGGGCCCTTCTACTACCTGCCGAAGATCGAGCATCACCGCGAGGCCGCCCTCTGGGACGAGATCTTCAGTCACGCCGAGCAGACGCTCGGGCTGCCGCACGGCACAGTGCGCGCCACAGTGCTGATCGAGACGATCCCCGCGGCGTTCCAGATGGACGAGATTCTCCACGCGCTGCGCGACCATGCGTCGGGGCTCAACGCCGGCCGATGGGACTACCTGTTCTCCTTGATCAAACAGTTCCGCACCGCCGGTGAGCAGTACGTGCTGCCGGACCGCGCCCAGGTCGGCATGACCCAGCCGTTCATGCGCGCCTACACCGAGCTGCTGGTGGCCACCTGCCACCGGCGCGGGGCCATGGCGATGGGCGGTATGGCCGCGGTCATCCCGAATCGGCGACAGCCCGAGGTCACCGCCCGGGCCATCGAGAAGGTCCGCGAGGACAAGCGGCGCGAGGCCGCCGACGGCTTCGACGGATCCTGGCTGGCCCACCCCGATCTGGTCGAGCACTGCTTCGCCGAGTTCGACGCGGTCCTCGACGGCAGCCCGAATCAGATCGACCGCACGCGTGAGGACGTCGCCGTCGGCGCCGACGACCTGCTGGCCGTCGGTGCCGCCGAAGGAGACGTCACCGAGCAGGGGGTGCGCACCAACCTCTACGTGGCCGTCTACTACACGGCCATCTGGCTCTCGGGCAACGGAGCGGTCGCCATCCATGACCTGATGGAGGACGCCGCCACGGCCGAGATCTCCCGGTCGCAGGTGTGGCAGCAGATCCACAACGGCACCGTCGCCGCCGACACCGGCCGGACCATCACCGCTGAGCTGGTCGCCGAGCTGCTCGACGAGGAGGTCGCACGCCTGCGCGAGGAGCTCGACGACGCCGCGGCGTTCCGTCGGCACGTGCTGCCGGCCGCCGACGTCGTCCGGCAGCTGGTGCTGGACGCCGAACAGTTCGCGGAGTTCCTCACGCTGCCGGCCTACGACCTCCTCGACTGAGCCGGACGAGACGCGGAGGCAGCGTGCCCGGGAGGCCGTCTCCGCGTCAGCCCAGAAGCAGGTCGATGCCGCGGACGTGCAGCCCGTCCTCGGCGGCGCGGCGGGCGGTCTCCCGGGCCGCGTCGCCGGCCGACTGCGGGTCGGCGGCCCGCAGCAGCGCGGCGTTCTGCTCCACGGCCACCGCCCCGAGGCTCAGCCGCACGGCGGCCGCGGCCCGCCGCTCGGCCTCGTCCTCGCCGAACCCGCGAGTGGTCAGCTGTCCGAGAAGGCCGGGGATGGGCGGCAGCCGCGGGTCGAGTCCGAAGGCGACCAGCATGAGGTCCCCACCGTCGCGCAGCGGCAGCACCAGACGGCGGAATCGCTCCATCAGCTCACGCGGGTCCTCATCCGGCGCCGGCGTCTGGAGCGGGCGCAGCACGCGGGCGGCGATCCGGGCGAGCAGCTGCTGCTTGCTGTCGACGTGGTAGTAGAGCGCCCCGGGCCGGACGTCGAGCTCGGCGGCGATGCGCCGCATGGTCAGATCCGGCAGCCCGCGGTCGACCAGCAGGGCATGCGCGGTCGCGACGATACGCTCTTCAGTCAGCGCCACGCGGACTCGCCTCAGAGCCCGTTCTCGCGGAAGAGGGTCTCGTCGGGGTCGCCCAGCGACTCCTCGAGCAGCCACCGATTGGTCTGCAGCGCCTGGAGGTTCTTCGCGACGACGGTGTCGCGCGTCTTCGCGACCGCTTCGGCGAGCAGGCCGACCTGTGCCTTGAACTCCTGCGCGTGGCGCGGCTTGTCCTCGTCCGGCAGCGCGAGGAAGAGCTCGATGGTCCGCGGCAGATGGGACTCCACCGTTCGGCGCACCCCCTCCTGCTGCTCAGGCAGACGCTCCAGATCCTCCCAACGTTCGACGATCTCATCCAGGCCGACGGTCATCATGCGCAGCTGGCCCTGAGTCGAGGGCGGCAGTCGTCCCGACCGGGTGCGCAGCATCTCGTCCACCTCTGCCAGACCGTCGCGCAGCCGCTGCTGCTCGCTGCGGCGGCGCAGCGCCCGACGACGATCGGAATGTTCGACGGTGCTCAGGATCCCGAAGGCGGCCGCGCCGCCGGCCAGACCGAAGACGGCTCCTGCGGCCCAGGCCCACGGATCGGGCAGCATCAGCACGGTGAGCAGCGTGCCCAGCACCAGGAAGACACCCACGGCCGTCAGGATCTGGACTCGCCGCGGGCGCCGCTGCTCAGGACCGGAGTCCTGGGATCTGCTCAGATCGGAGCTGATGACGTCTCCTCGATTCGGGGGGGGGTGAAGCCTGCAGGCCTCCAGGATATCTGTCGGCGAGCGACACGCTCACCCGGCTCGAGCCCGGGCGTCGGACGGCTCGACGCCCCCGACTCGGACCCGGCCGGCGTCGAGCGCAGCGACACGGGCCCGGACACGACGAAGGGGCTCGGTCCACAGACCGAGCCCCTTCTCTCTGTCGGGGTGACAGGATTTGAACCTGCGACCTCCTCGTCCCGAACGAGGCGCGCTACCAAGCTGCGCTACACCCCGGAGGTGCTCCGCGCTCCGGACCTCGGCCCTCACGCGAGAACTCATATTACCGGTTCGCCGACGCTGTCGCCAAAACGGCAGGCCCGACGATCGGGCCTGATGCAGATGACGCCCGCGCTCGACTCCGAACTGAAGTGGGCTCGTCGGTGCAGCATCCTCGCTGCACCACCCACCCAGCTCCGGAGGAGCACGGGCGTCACCCTTCAAAGGGTGTCCGGCGGTGACCTACTCTCCCACACGCTTCCGCATGCAGTACCATCGGCGCAATGGGTCTTAGCTTCCGGGTTCGGTATGGGACCGGGCGTTTCCCCCACGCTATGACCGCCGTAACTCTAACCACCACACACCCCCACCAAAAAAAAGGGGGGCAGGGCGAGTCACACGAACAACCACCACACACAGTGGCTGCCAAAAATCATCGCTCTATACCATTATCCAACACACCACCCACACCCCACGAACAGTGAGGAACGGGGTTTGTTGAAAGACAACCG
>NZ_WIAX01000027.1 GCF_009467795.1 Nesterenkonia halophila | reverse complement strand
GATGAGCCCCAGTGTTCTGGCGAGAATCTGGAGAAGCAGCGCGTGCTCCCCGCCTACGCGGGGATGAGCCCGTGCGCTCCCCGTCGCGGGTGAACAGGAACCGGTGCTCCCCGCCTACGCGGGGATGAGCCGCTGCACGCCGATCTGGCCAGCGCGTCCGACCGGTGCTCCCCGCCTACGCGGGGATGAGCCGGCGAGCAATACCCCGAATGCATGGCCTGCAACGTGCTCCCCGCCTACGCGGGGATGAGCCGCGGCGGGTGCGAGGCCCGTCGTCCAGGCGGCCGTGCTCCCCGCCTACGCGGGGATGAGCCTACCGGCGCAACAGCGACCCCGACGACGAGGACGTGTTCCCCGCCTACGCGGGGATGAGCCGCTGATGCTCGGTGAGCTGAACATGATTGAGGAGTGCTCCCCGCCTACGCGGGGATGAGCCCGAACCCGTCGACTACGGCTTTCGCGGTGGGTGGTGCTCCCCGCCTACGCGGGGATGAGCCCCCGTGCGACGTCGCCTCCTCGGTCTCCTCCTCGTGCTCCCCGCCTACGCGGGGATGAGCCCGTGCTTTCAGCTCCTCAGCGTGAGCCTGGATCTGTGCTCCCCGCCTACGCGGGGATGAGCCCCGATGCCGGTAGGCCACGAGAGCGGCCATTGTGTGCTCCCCGCCTACGCGGGGATGAGCCAGCGCCGGCCGAGG
>NZ_WIAX01000026.1 GCF_009467795.1 Nesterenkonia halophila | reverse complement strand
CTCACTGCAGCATCGTCTTGTCGTCGAGCACCGCACCCTTGAGCCTCGAGAACTCCGCCAGCAGATCCTCCGGCGTGGCCTTCCGCTTCGCCTCAGCATCGAGCTCCAGCACGATCCGACCCTCATGCATCATCACCAGCCGATTCCCCACCGCCAGCGCCTGCGCCATATTGTGAGTCACCATCAGCGTCGTCAGCTCCTTCTCCGCGATCACCGACTCCGTCAGCCGCGTCACCAGCTCCGCCCGCTGCGGATCCAACGCAGCAGTATGCTCGTCGAGCAGCAGCACCTTCGGCTCGGAGAACGTCGCCATCAACAGACTCAACGCCTGCCGCTGCCCGCCGGAGAGCAGCCCGACCTTGGCCTTGAGCCGATCCTCCAGCCCCAGCTCCAACACCGTCAGCGCCTCGGCGAACCGCTCCCGCCGCGCCCGAGTCACCCCGCGCGCCAGCCCACGACGACGCCCCCGCCGATCCGCCAGCGCCAGATTCTCCTCGATCGTCAGATGCGGAGCCGTGCCCGCCATCGGATCCTGGAAGACCCGCCCGACCTGAGCCGCCCGCCGATGCTCGGGCAGCCGCGAGATCTCCCGACCATCGACCCGCACACTGCCCGAATCCTGGACCAGCCGCCCGGCCACCGTGTTCAGCACTGTCGACTTGCCGGCCCCGTTGGAACCGATCACCGTCACCACATCACCCTGCTGCAGACGCAGATCGACCTCGACCAGCGCCCGACGCTCATTGACCGTGCCGGCGAAGAACGTCTTCGAGACCTCCTCGATGCTCAGCATG
>NZ_WIAX01000025.1 GCF_009467795.1 Nesterenkonia halophila | reverse complement strand
TCATGCGGTTTCGCCTCCGATCAGGTGGGCGGCTGATCCGGCGGGGATCGGGCCGTTGGGCAGGATGGAGACTTTGACCGAGCCGCCGGAGGAGTCGCCGACCATGTCGAGTGCGGCCTGGAAGTCGTCGAGGGGGTATTGGTGGGTGCAGACGGTGTCCATCGGCAGGGTGCCGTCTTCGATGAGCTTGATCGCCGCCGGCCAGCAGTGCGGGCCCAGGTGGGCGCCGAGGACGTCGAGCTCCTTGTCGTCGGAGATGATCGACCAGTCCACTGAGGCTTTGTCCTTGAAGACCGAGTACTCGATGAAGCGGCCGAGCTTGCGCAGGATGTTGATGCCCTGGGAGACGGCGGAGGGGTGGCCGGTGGCCTCGATGTAGACGTCGGCGCCGTAGCCGCCGGTGAGGTCCTTGATGATGGTCTCGGCGTCCTGGGTGGCGATGTTGATGCTCATGTCGGCGCCGCAGGCCTCGGCGAGGGCGAGCTTCTCGTCGACCATGTCCAAGGCGATGATGCGCAGCGGGTTCTTCTGCCGGGCTCCGGCGATCGCGGAGAGTCCGATGGGGCCGGCGCCGGCGATGACCACCGTGTCCTCGAACTGGATGGAGGCTCGTTCGACGGCGTGCATCGCACACGAGAGCGGCTCGGAGAAGGCGGCGTGGTGGCCGGGCAGCGCGGAGCTGACGGGGTGGGTCAGCGCGCGGGCGGGGACCAGGACGTATTCGGCCATCGCGCCGTCGAAGCCTTTGAAGCCGAACATGTCGTGGGGTTCGCACATCCAGTAGGCCCCGCGGCGGCAGTAGAGGCAGTCCCAGCAGGGCACGATCTGCTCGCAGGCGATCCTCTCGCCGATCTCGGCGCCGCGGGTGCTCAGCGCGCCGGCGCCGGCGGCGACGATGGTGCCGACGAATTCGTGGCCGGGGATGCGGTCGGTCTCGGCCCAGGCGGGTTTGTGCTCGCCGCCCCAGAATTTCTCCGCGCCGTGGTAGCACTTCAGGTCGGAGGCGCAGACGCCGACGGCGTCGGTGCGCAGCAGCAGTTCGCCGGGCCCGGGGGTGGGGACGTCGCGGGTGGTCAGGCGGTAGTCGCCGGGGCCGTGGACGACGACGGCGCGCATCGTCTCCGGCAGGGCGGAG
>NZ_WIAX01000024.1 GCF_009467795.1 Nesterenkonia halophila | reverse complement strand
TGGGGCTTCTCGTCGCTGATCCGGGTGGTCGGTCCGTGGCCGGTGTGCACCCGGGTCTCCTCCGGCAGGTCGTTGAAGATCCGGCCCTCGATGGAGTCGAGGATCAGCTCGAAGCTGGAGTAGGACTTCCCCGTCGCCCCGGGGCCGCCCTGGAAGAGGGTGTCGCCGGAGAAGAGCACCGGCCCGCCGGCGTGGTGCTCGTCGGCGAGGTCCTCGCTGTAGAAGCAGGTCGAGCCGGGGGAATGCCCGGGGGTGTGCAGCGCGGTCAGCCGCACGTCGGAGACGGTGAAGGTGTCTCCGTCGGTGATCTCGACGTCGGGGCGGGCCTGCGGGTGGACCTGTTCCCAGAGGACGTGGTCGTCGGGGTTGAGGTGGATGCGCCCGCCGACGGCGTGCTGGAGGGCCAGGGCCTCGCTGACGTGGTCGCTGTGGCCGTGGGTGAGCAGGATCGCGACCACCTCCCGGTCCCCGACGGCGGCGGCGACGGCCTCGGCGTCATGGGCGGGATCGATGACGATCACTTCCTGGTCGTCGCCGACGAGCCAGACGTTGTTGTCCACCTCCCAGGATCCGCCGTCCAGGGTGAAGAACCCGGAGGTGGTCAGGTGCTCGATACGTGCCTGGGGCATAGCTGTTCTTCCTCTCTCGACCAGCCGGATGCTGGCCGGGTGCCGGCCGGGTGCCGGTCGGGTGCGGGCCGGGTGTGCGGGCAGGGTGTGCGGGAGCGGGTGAGCGGTCTCAGCCGATCTCGACGACGCTGCGCAGCACCTGGCCCTGGTTCATGGTCTCGAAGGCCTGCTGGACCTGATCGAGGCGGACGCGTTCGGTGACGAAGGCGTCCAGATCCAGCCGTCCCTGTCGGTAGAGGTCGACGAGCATGGGGAAGTCGCGGCTGGGCAGGCAGTCGCCGTACCAGGAGGACTTCAGCGAACCGCCGCGGCCGAAGATCTCGATCATCGGCAGCTCCAGGGTGAACGAGGGGTCCGGGACCCCGACCAGCACGACCCGTCCGGCGTGGTCGCGGGCATAGAAGGCCTGGGTGTAGGTCGCCGGGATCCCGACGGCGTCGATGACGACATCGGCGCCGTGGCCGTCGGTGAGCTCGCGCACCCCCTCGATCACGTCGGTCTCGGCGGCGGAGACGGTGTGGGTCGCTCCCAGCGACCGGGCGGTCTCGAGCTTGCGCTCGTCGAGGTCGACGGCGATGATCGTCGTCGCCCCGGCCAGCTTGGCCCCGGTGATCGCCGCAGTGCCCACGCCGCCGCAGCCGATGACTGCGACGGACTCGCCGCGCTGGACGCCGCCGGTGTTGATCGCGGCACCGATGCCGGCCATGACGCCGCAGCCCAGCAGTCCCACGGCGGCGTCGTGCTCGTCGGAGAGATCCTCGATGACGGTGCACTGGCCGGCGGCGACCAGGGTCTTCTCGGCGAAGGCGCCGATGCCCAGGGCGGGCTCCAGCTCGGTGCCGTCGGTCAGGGTCATCTTCTGGGTCGCGTTGTGGGTGTCGAAGCAGTACTGCGGCTGGCCCTTGGCGCAGGCGCGGCAGTTGCCGCAGACCGCGCGCCAGTTGAGGATGACTTTGTCGCCGACGGTCACGGAGGTGACGTTCTCGCCGACTTCGGCGACGCGGCCGGTGGCCTCGTGGCCGAGCAGGTAGGGGAAGTCGTCGCCGACTCCGCCGCGCTGGAAGTGCTGGTCGGTCTGGCAGACGCCGCAGGTGTGGACGTCGACGACG
>NZ_WIAX01000023.1 GCF_009467795.1 Nesterenkonia halophila | reverse complement strand
CCCCGCCTTCTGCGGGGACAGCACACCTACAGTGTGCCTCACCCTAGAGCCCGGCGTCTAGGGTCAAGCCCGATAACCCCAGGGTTATCGTATAGCTTGCTCCGTCTGGGACGCCTTTCGCTCTGTCGGCCACCTGGAAAGGTGGCCCTGCGCCGTAGGCGCTCGGGGTCCATTCCATGGACCCCGTCCGTCTTCACCGATACAGTAGCCGCATGGCTACTACACCACCGAGCATCGACGAAGCAGTCGAGCGCGCACAGAAAGCACAGGAGGAGCGCGTAAACGCGGTCCGTCACCTCGCCGAGGCACAGCAGACACTGGAGGATCGTCGTGAAGAGGTGAAGCGACTCCTGACCGAGGCCGAAGCAGAAGAGCTGCAAGCCTGGAACGATGCTGTGAAGGCAGGCTGGTCCGAGACCGAACTCCGCAAGATCGGATTCTCTGATCCGTCCAAGAAGCGTCGCTCAACAAAGAAGACGTCGCGCAGCGGATCGAAGCGCACCGGGACCGCGCGCAGCACCAGTGCGGCTGACGGCGCGGGCTCCGACGAGCGTGACAACTCTCATCCTTCCGAGACGGGCGACGGCGACTCATCGTCGGCGGCGATGGACTAAACCATCGCCCTACTTAGGTGCCGGCGGTCCTGCTCCCCGATGCCGGCAGGGTCAGGCACAGAGAGACCCCCGTCAAGGGCGCTTCGCGTCGCTTCGCGATGGCGCTTCGCGCCACCCTTGACGGGGGTCTCTCTGTGCCGGTTTGGGCATCTATCGGGGAGCAGGACGAGGAGTGATCACTCCCGACCGTTCCCCTCACGTGTGGAGGTCGGCCTCGACGGCCGCGCGGGGGCAGCAGTGCGTGCTCGCTGCTGCGTTCTCACGACCTCTGTCGAGACCAGCGGGTCACCGCGGCGGAGTCGCGATTGATCCACGTCCCAGCGCCCTTCCGGCTGGGCACCGTCAGACTCGGAGGTGGTGCGGTGTACGCGGTAGCGCCTCACCGCTGGGCAGTTCTCCGCGAGCTGCTGTGCCGCGTGCTCTGATTTGGTCTTGCCGTCGGGTCCGTCATAGACATCTCGGGCATACTCGCTCGGCACCCAGCGGCCGCCGAGATTCTGCGATGACTGCTCGGCCTTCTGCTGGTCTCGTTCCCACCGCTCTCTGATGCGCTGAGCAGAGACCTCGTAGGGCACCTCAACGTTGATGACCTCGACTTGGTATCCGGCTGCGTTCAGCGTCTCGCCCAGTTCCTTGGCGGAGTCCTCACTGGAGAGCACGGTGTCGACGACAATGTTCTCGCCATTGTCGATGGCCTCGGCCCGCATGGTTCGAGCGAGCATAGAGGACTCTTCATGGACAAGGGAGGCCATCTCCATAGGATGGAAGCGGTCGCCAGTCTGGGACTCGTGATCTTTCAGCTCGGCGGGCTTGATCGAGTCGTTGAAGCTTCCATCCTGCAGCGCCTGTTCCAGCAGCGACTTCTTGAAGTCGTCAGCATCGATGCGGAGGTACTTCGGCTTGTCGGCACCTAGGACGTCGTCGAGCACCGTCGACTTCCCGGCCCCGGGCGGGCCGGCAAGCACCACGGCTCTGCGGTCCTGCTGCACGCCAGGGGCCTGCGCTCGCGCCTCCCGGCGCAGTTGGAGGTGGAGCTTCCTGCGTGTTGCGCGGGTTCTGCGCGCCCCGGTCTTCGTGTCTCGCCGGAACCACTCAGGGTTGTTGATGGTCGCCGTCGGGGCGTCTGCCGCCAGCGGCTGCCCCGGCTTGGAGAAATCGGTGATGGTCTGGATGTGCTGTGAGTACTCCACCACTTAGCGATCACGCATCACTGATCTGATCGAGAATGTAGTCATAGGTCTCGGCATCGATCAGCCCGTGATCGAGAGCCAGCTCGACATCGGTCCAGCTGCCCGGCTCATCCACGATCAGCGAGTCATAACCATCAGTGCTCCCCTGCGCTCCATAGCTCCATCGGGTGAGCTCGTCGATGAGCTGTTCACGATCGATGAGCTCCGAGTCATAACGCTGGCAGATTTCATAGGGGCTTGCCCCAGAGAAACCCTCGCGGGGCTCTTCGACGGACTCTGTAGAGCGCAGCGCCTTCGACAGCGCCGGCTGGGAGATGCCCAACTCCTGAGCGACAGAGCGCTGGACATAGCCGCCCTGGCGCTCCACTGCCGAGCGCAACTTGCGCAGCGTCCGCCGGTAGTCGAGATCATCGAGGTCTCGACGACGGCGCAGCTTCGCCGCCTTCCGAACCTCTGCCCTCACGTCTGAGCCCACCTCGGGGGCCGGCATCGTAGTCATCCTGACCACCTCCTATAACCAAGGTTATCAATCTGCGTTCGCAGACTAAACCCCGGGTAGCTCCGACCTCTACGACCCGCAAGAGTGGGGCGAGATGTCCGAACCATCTCGCCCCACCCGGCGGACGGCTGCCTAGGACGACTGCAGCTGCCACCGGATATCGAGGAGGTCGGCGGCCTCGTCTGCGACGGCGAGGTCGATGTCGTCACTGTCGCGGCGCATCTGATCGACGAAGACGTCGATGGTCTCGACGATGTCGGCATCGTCGAGGTGCCGTGCTAGCCACGCGCGCAGGATCAGCCGAACCTGCTCGACCTCGGCCGTGTCGGGGTCGCAGGGGAGCATGACGCGCTCGTCGCCGGTCTCGTCGACGTCGAGGCGCAGCCACCGCTCGCGGTGGTCGGCGCGACCGACGTGGATACCGGGGCACGGGACGGGCTCGACGTCGAGCGCGCACTGCGGGCAAGTCTGGTCAGAGAGCATGAGGGCTCCTCTCGCGGTTCTCTACTCGGGATGATCGATACTGAGGGCTGTCTGG
>NZ_WIAX01000022.1 GCF_009467795.1 Nesterenkonia halophila | reverse complement strand
CTCTATACCATTATCCAACACACCACCCACACCCCACGAACAGTGAGGAACGGGGTTTGTTGAAAGACAACCGCCTAGTGGACGCGAGCACCACACAACACACCACCCACACCAGAAAGTGTGGGGTGGGATAAGTGATCGGCTTATTAGTACCGGTCAGCTTCACAAGTCTTCAGTCCTTGCTTCCACATCCGGCCTATCAACCCAGTGGTCTAGCTGGGAGCCTTCACACCTTGATGGTGACGGAGATCTCATCTCGAAGCCGGCTTCCCGCTTAGATGCTTTCAGCGGTTATCCATCCCGAACGTAGCTAATCAGCGGTGCACTTGGCAGTACAACTGACACACCAGAGGTTCGTCCGTCCCGGTCCTCTCGTACTAAGGACAGACCTTCTCAAATCTCCAACGCGCGCAGCGGATAGGGACCGAACTGTCTCACGACGTTCTAAACCCAGCTCGCGTGCCTCTTTAATGGGCGAACAGCCCAACCCTTGGGACCAACTCCAGCCCCAGGATGAGACGAGCCGACATCGAGGTGCCAAACCATCCCGTCGATATGAACTCTTGGGGAGGATCAGCCTGTTATCCCCGAGGTACCTTTTATCCGTTGAGCGACGGCCCTTCCACACGGTGCCGCCGGATCACTAGTCCCAACTTTCGTTCCTGCTCGACCTGCCAGTCTCACAGTCAAGCTCCCTTGTGCACTTACACTCAACACCTGATTGCCAACCAGGCTGAGGGAACCTTTGGGCGCCTCCGTTACTCTTTGGGAGGCAACCGCCCCAGTTAAACTACCCACCAGGCACTGTCCCTGGACCCGATCAGGGCCCGAAGTTAGATGCCTAAAAACACCAGAGTGGTATTTCAACGACGACTCCACGATCACTAGCGTGACCGCATCACAGTCTCCCACCTATCCTACACAAGTGATTTCAAACACCAATACCAAGCTATAGTAAAGGTCTCGGGGTCTTTCCGTCCTGCTGCGCGTAACGAGCATCTTTACTCGTAGTGCAATTTCGCCGAGTTCACGGTTGAGACAGCGGGGGTCTCGTTGCTCCATTCGTGCAGGTCGGAACTTACCCGACAAGGAATTTCGCTACCTTAGGATGGTTATAGTTACCACCGCCGTTTACCGGGGCTTAAATTCTGAGCTTCGCCACACAAGGTGACTAACTCGTCCTCTTAACCTTCCGGCACCGGGCAGGAGTCAGTCCGTATACATCGTCTTACGACTTCGCACGGACCTGTGTTTTTAGTAAACAGTCGGACCCCCCTGGTCTCTGCGGCCCCGAACAGCTCCCCGTCGCAAGGACGGATCACCACCGAGGCCCCCCTTCTCCCGAAGTTACGGGGGCATTTTGCCGAGTTCCTTAACCGTGATTCTCTCGAACGCCTTGGTATTCTCTACCTGACCACCTGTGTCGGTTTCGGGTACGGGCGGCTCGGACCTCGCGTCGATGCTTTTCTCGGCAGCATAGGATCACCGGATCTCCCACCAACGTGGGAGCCCATCAAATCTCACCAACACACAGCCCGGATTTACCTGGACTGAAGGCTACATTCTTAGACCCAGACAACCATCGCTGAGCCCGGCTACCTTCCTGCGTCACACCTGTTAATACGCTTGGCTCCCCAGTTCAGGTCCCGCGCTCCCCACACACGTGGCAGCAAAGCTGCCATCCAGCATGGTTCGGGCGGTTAGTATCACCAGTTCACCATGGGCGGTCCTTCGCCGGTACGGGAATATCAACCCGTTGTCCATCGACTACGCCTGTCGGCCTCGCCTTAGGTCCCGACTAACCCAGGGCAGATTAGCTTGACCCTGGAACCCTTGGTCATTCGGCGGAGCAGTTTCTCACTGCTCTTTCGCTACTCATGCCTGCATTCTCACTCGAACACACTCCACGACACGCTTCCGCGGCCGCTTCACAGCAGTGTCCGACGCTCCCCTACCCAACCAGCCCCAAAGGACTGATTGCCACAGTTTCGGCGGTGTGCTTGAGCCCCGCTACATTGTCGGCGCGGAATCACTTGACCAGTGAGCTATTACGCACTCTTTCAAGGGTGGCTGCTTCTAAGCCAACCTCCTGGTTGTCTCAGCAACTCCACATCCTTTTCCACTTAGCACACGCTTAGGGGCCTTAACCGGTGGTCTGGGCTGTTTCCCTCTCGACCATGAAGCTTATCCCCCACAGTCTCACTGCTGCGCTCTCACTTACCGGTATTCGGAGTTTAGTTGACGTCAGTAACCTTGTAGGGCCCATCAGCCATCCAGTAGCTCTACCTCCGGCAAGAAACACACAACGCTGCACCTAAATGCATTTCGGGGAGAACCAGCTATCACAGAGTTTGATTGGCCTTTCACCCCTACCCACAGCTCATCCCCCCAGTTTTCAACCTAGGTGGGTTCGGTCCTCCACACGCTCTTACACGCGCTTCAACCTGGCCATGGGTAGATCACTCCGCTTCGGGTCTAGACCCAGCGACTCATACGCCCTATTCAGACTCGCTTTCGCTACGGCTTCCCCACACGGGTTAACCTCGCCACTGAGCACTAACTCGCAGGCTCATTCTTCAAAAGGCACGCCATCACCAGCCACAAGGACCAGCTTTGACGGATTGTAGGCACATGGTTTCAGGTACTATTTCACTCCCCTCCCGGGGTACTTTTCACCATTCCCTCACGGTACTGTTCCACTATCGGTCAGCAGGTAGTATTCAGGCTTACCAGGTGGTCCTGGCTGATTCACACAAGATTCCACGAGCCTCGTGCTACTCGGGATACACACACAAGCCGGCGGAACGCATTACAACTACGGGACTCCCACCCTCTCCGGTCACGCACTCATCACGTGTTCGTCTATACGCCCGCACCTCAACTCCCAGGACTGATAGATCCTGGACGGCATGTCCCACAACACCGCGCACGCAACCCCTACCAGGTATCACACGCACACGGTTTAGCCCCATCCGCTTTCGCTCGCCACTACTCACGGAATCACTATTGTTTTCTCTTCCTGTCGGTACTGAGATGTTTCACTTCCCGACGTTCCCTCCAACCGGCCTATACATTCAGCCGGCGGTCACACACCATAACAGCATGCGGGGTTTCCCCATTCGGAAATCCTGGTATCAACGCTCGGTTATCAGCTCCACCAGGCTTATCGCAGATTCCCACGTCCTTCATCGGCTCCTGCTGCCAAGGCATCCACCATGCGCCCTTCAACACTTACCCCAAAAAGGGCATGTTGTTCATAAAACCAAGGACAACACCAACCACCACCCACACAAGGGCGATGATCGTGATGCACATTGACCACGCTCCCACCAGCAACCGACCCAGAAGCAGGCCGACCACTGACAAGAGCAAGATGCTCGCGTCCACTATGCAGTTCCCAAACAACAACCCCCACCACCATCACCACACACAACCCCACAACAAAGGAGGTCGACCGTGCGGCTACCTGCAGCAGGCGGCACAATCACCAGAACAACACCTGTTGCTCCAGGACCCAATAGTGTACCAAGCACCAGCAGCACACACCAGAACCAGACCCTTCCAACCCCACAAGGAGGCGTACTCGACCCAGAACCAATGCCACCACCGGTGACTGCATGCTGATATTCCACCCATGAGCAAACCCAGCGTCGAACACTCGCCGACGCACTGGGCGGACCCGACTCGGGTCCAGCTCCTTAGAAAGGAGGTGATCCAGCCGCACCTTCCGGTACGGCTACCTTGTTACGACTTAGTCCCAATCGCCGGTCCCACCTTCGACCACTCCCTCCCACAAGGGGTTGGGCCGTGAGCTTCGGGTGTTACCGACTTTCGTGACTTGACGGGCGGTGTGTACAAGGCCCGGGAACGTATTCACCGCAGCATTGCTGATCTGCGATTACTAGCGACTCCAACTTCACGAAGTCGAGTTGCAGACTTCGATCCGAACTGAGACCGGCTTTTAGGGATTAGCTCCACCTCACAGTATCGCAACCCACTGTACCGGCCATTGTAGCATGCGTGAAGCCCAAGACATAAGGGGCATGATGATTTGACGTCATCCCCACCTTCCTCCGAGTTGACCCCGGCAGTCTCCCATGAGTCCCCACCACTACGTGCTGGCAACATAGGACAAGGGTTGCGCTCGTTGCGGGACTTAACCCAACATCTCACGACACGAGCTGACGACAACCATGCACCACCTGTGAACCAGCCCCGAAGGGAAACTACATCTCTGCAGCGATCCGGTCCATGTCAAGCCTTGGTAAGGTTCTTCGCGTTGCATCGAATTAATCCGCATGCTCCGCCGCTTGTGCGGGCCCCCGTCAATTCCTTTGAGTTTTAGCCTTGCGGCCGTACTCCCCAGGCGGGGCACTTAATGCGTTAGCTACGGCGCGGAAAACGTGGAATGTTCCCCACACCTAGTGCCCAACGTTTACGGCATGGACTACCAGGGTATCTAATCCTGTTCGCTCCCCATGCTTTCGCTCCTCAGCGTCAGTAACAGCCCAGAGACCTGCCTTCGCCATCGGTGTTCTTCCTGATATCTGCGCATTTCACCGCTACACCAGGAATTCCAGTCTCCCCTACTGCACTCTAGTCTACCCGTACCCACTGCACACCCGGAGTTAAGCCCCGGGCTTTCACAGCAGACGCGGCAAACCGCCTGCGAGCCCTTTACGCCCAATAATTCCGGATAACGCTCGCGCCCTACGTATTACCGCGGCTGCTGGCACGTAGTTAGCCGGCGCTTCTTCTGCAGGTACCGTCACAAAAAGCTTCTTCCCTGCTGAAAGCGGTTTACAACCCGAAGGCCGTCATCCCGCACGCGGCGTCGCTGCATCAGGCTTGCGCCCATTGTGCAATATTCCCCACTGCTGCCTCCCGTAGGAGTCTGGGCCGTGTCTCAGTCCCAGTGTGGCCGGTCACCCTCTCAGGCCGGCTACCCGTCATCGCCTTGGTGAGCCATTACCTCACCAACAAACTGATAGGCCGCGAGTCCATCCAAGACCGATAAAATCTTTCCACCAGCACCCCATGCGAGGACTGGTCATATCCGGTATTAGACCCAGTTTCCCAGGCTTATCCCAGAGTCAAGGGCAGGTTACTCACGTGATACTCACCCGTTCGCCACTAATCCGCCAGGTGCAAGCACCCAGCATCATCGTTCGACTTGCATGTGTTAAGCACGCCGCCAGCGTTCATCCTGAGCCAGGATCAAACTCTCCATCAAAAACATGAAAGAGATCACCGCACAACCACCAGACCCTGCCGGAAAAACAAGACCCAGTAACCATGCGCATGACGTGATCCAAAGCTGCTCACAACACTCACCACGGGGGTGGCAAGCGCTGCAACAACCAAATAAATATTTGGTATCAACATACTTGGCACACTATTGAGTTCTCAAACAACAGATGCTCACGGCACCACCAGAAAGCCAAACCCTGAAACGCTTCGTCCCAGTAAACTTTCCGGATCGCTCCGAAGCAACTTTACTATCTTAGATCATCCGTTCTCACCATGTCAACTCCGCCTCAGCGAAGCCGAGAACCCGGTGAAAACCGCGAAGACCGTCAGCAAGCAACTTCTCCATCTTACCAGACGATCACCATCCCCGCAAAACCAGTGCCAACCAGCCCGCAACGAACAACGCCGCCGCAACCACTGATCAACACCCCGTTCACCCCGGGGACACGATCAATAATAGTATCAGATTCTCAGAAGCAACAACAACGACCATCCAGTCGCCATGCCCGGCCCAGCACCCCAGAGCGACCCTTCCGGCGTCTGCCCTGTGCCCTGAGCACGGGAT
>NZ_WIAX01000021.1 GCF_009467795.1 Nesterenkonia halophila | reverse complement strand
AGTCTCCATCCTGCCCAACGGCCCGATCCCCGCCGGATCAGCCGCCCACCTGATCGGAGGCGAAACCGCATGACGACGGCGACGCGAGGCCCGCTGGCCGCCGGGCACCCTGACGAGACGCGGCTGGACCGCATCGGCATCCCGCATCTGCTGCGCTTCGGCTTCCTCGCCGTGCTGCTGGTGATGACCGGCGTCGGGGTGGAGTCCAATATCCTCACCCCGCACATGGTCGACGTCCTCGGCTCCCCGGAGGCGACGGTCTCGACGATCATCACCGGACACTCGGTCTCGGTGCTCATCGCCTCCTACCTGGCCGGGGCGCTCTCCGACCTCTTCGGGCCGCGCCGGGTCATGGCTGTCGGCGCGGCGGTCTTCCTGCTGTTCCAGGTGCTGTTCCTCGTCGCGCTCTCGCTGGGCAGCGTGGAGATGGCCGCGGTCACCTACTTCCTGCGCGGCTTCGGCTTCCCGATGTTCGCCTTCGCCTTCCTGGTCTGGATCAACGTCACAGCCCCGCCGGAGCGGAACTCCACGGCGATCGGCTGGTTCTACGTGATGTACACCGGCGGGCTGCCGACGCTCGGCTCACTGGTGGCGATCGGCGCGATCCCGGCCTTCGGCGGCGGAGGCGTCGGCGGCGTCGGCGAGACCGGCGCGATGTGGCTGGCCGGCGGACTGGTCGCCCTCGGCTTCCTGGTGGGCTGGTTCGGCGTGCGCGACGCGCGCGGCAGCCGGCGCCTCGCCCCGGAGGGGGAGACGTCGATGCAGGTGATCACGGCCGGGCTGCGGCTGACGTTCACCAATCGCAGGGTGGCCATGGGCTTCCTGGTCCGGCTGATCAACACCGCCCCGCAGTTCGGCATGTTCATCGTGCTGCCGGCAGTCATCGCCACCACCCTCGAGTGGGGCCAGTCACGCTGGCTGGCGATGACCGTCGCCGTCTACGCGACCAACATCCTGGTCAACGCGGTCTTCGGCGCCATCGGCGACCGGTGGGGCTGGCGCCGGACGGTGAAGTGGTTCGGCATCACCGGCTCGGCGATCGGCCTGCTGCTCTGGTGGTACGTCCCGCACCTGGTCCCGGCCGGATCCACCTGGGGCTACCTGCTCTCCGTCGTCGCCGGCTGCGTCTTCGGATGCCTGCTGGCCGGATTCGTGCCGATGGGCGCGATCATGCCGGCGCTGGCCCCGGACCACAAGGGCGCGGCGATGGCGATGTACACCACCGCCGCCGGCGGGGCGACCTTCCTCGGCTCGGCCGTGGTCGCCGTCGTGTTCACTGTCGCCGAGTGGTTCGGCATGGGGGACTTCGCGCGCAACTCCCTGGTCGTCTGGGTGTTCGTCGCCCTCTACGGCTGCGCCTTCCTGATGATCCGCCACCTGGAGGTCCCCGAGGACGAGGAGAAGGAGAAGCACGGTCGGCTGTTCGGCCGGCGTCGCCCGGCCGAGGAGCTGGACCCGGCCCGCGTCGAGACCCCGCAGAGTCCGACTCCTGCAGGAGGCCCGACCGCCGACGCCGTCGACGCCGTCGATTCCGTCGACTCCGCTGACCTGCGAGGAGGAGAGCGATGAGCCCGACCGAGAACGCCCCGCGCCCCGCGCGGCTCTTCGACCTGACCGGCCGCGTCGCCGTCGTCACCGGCGGCGCCTCCGGGCTGGGCGAGGCCATCTCCCGCGGCTTCGCCGGCCAGGGCGCGACGGTGGTGCTCGCCGACCGCGACGCCGAGCGGCTCCAGGTCGCGGCCGCGCGGCTGCGCGCCGACCACCCCGACGGCGGCGGCGTCGACACCCGCACGGTCGACGTCACCGACGCCGCGGCGGTGGAGGAGGTCTTCGGCGACATCGCCGACGCGCACGGCCGTATGGACATCCTGGTCAACTCCGCCGGCGTCGTCGCCCTGGCCCCCGTCGAGGAGCTGGCGCCGGAGACCTGGGAGACGATCCTCTCGGTCAACCTGACCGGCACGTTCCACGCCTGTCAGGCCGCCGCCCGGCGGATGAAGGAGGCCGGGCACGGACGCATCGTGAACATCGCCTCGCAGGCGGCGCACGTCGCCCTGGACCAGCACGCCGCCTACGGCGCCTCGAAGTCCGGGCTGTTCGGGCTGACGGCGTCGCTGGCCCGCGAGCTCGGGCCGCACGGCGTCACCGCCAACACGATCTCGCCGACCGTGGTGATGACCGAGCTGGGGAAGCAGGCCTGGGACGGTCCGCACGGCGAGGCGCACCAGGAGCAGATCCCGACGCGTCGATTCGCCGAGCCGGAGGAGATCGCCGCGGCGGTCGTCTACCTCTCCTCGACGGAGGCGGCGATGGTCAACGGCGCCGACCTGCGCATCGACGGCGGCTTCACCATCGTGTGATCCGCCCTCGGGGCTCCCGAGGACCGGCGCCGTCCGGACCCGCACACGACTGATGGCTCTGGAGTTCGGGCCGGCCCCCGATACGGGGGAGTTTCGGCCCGAACTCCAGAGCCATCGCTGAGTCTGCCGGGGAGGGCCGGCCGCTCACTGCTCCAGGGAGAAGCCCTGCAGCTGGTCGGCGTTCTCCTCGGTGATCAGCACGCAGTCGAGGGCGACCTTCTCGTCCTCCAGCGGGGACTCTCCGGTGCGGATGACCTCGTCGAGGACCTCCATCGCCTGAGTGGTGCCCTCGGTGATGGGCTGGAGCACGGTGGCGGCCATGTCGCCCTCGGCCACCGCCTGGGCGGCGTCGTCGTTGCCGTCGAAGCCGAGGACCTCGACGTCGTCGAGGGCGCCCTCCTGCTCCAGCGCGTTGATCGCGCCCAGGGCCATCTCGTCGTTGCCGGCTACCACGCCGTCGATGTCCGGGTAGCGGGAGAGCAGCTGCTCCATCTTCTCCTGGCCTTCCTGCCGGTCCCAGTTGGCGATCTCCTCGCCGACCTTCTCGAGGTCCGGGTACTGCGAGAGCACGCCCTCGTAGCCGTCGGAGCGGACCTGGGCGTTGTTGTCGCTGGGCTTGCCCAGCAGCTCCACATAGGTTCCCTCGTACTCCATCGCCTCCGCCCAGGCCTCGGCGCCGACGGTCGCGCCCTGGGCGTTGTTGGAGACGATCTGCGCCTCGGCCAGTCCGGTCTCGGCGATCTCGGCGTTGACCAGCGAGACCGGGATCCCGGCGTCGACGGCCTTCTGCACGATGGCCACCGACTCGTCGGCTCCGGCCGGGTCCAGCAGGATCCCGTCGACGTCGTTGTTGATCGCGGTCTCCATCAGCCGCGTCTGCTCGTCGGGATCGTTGCCGTGGGCCGAGGTGTCGGTGGAGTACCCCATCTCTTCGGCGACGGTCTCGGCCGTGTCGATCTCGGCCGACCAGTACGGGTTCGACGGGTCGACGGTGATGATCGAGATCTCGCCGCCGCCCTCGCCTCCGCCGCCCTCGCCGCCGGCGTCGGCCTCTTCGGAGCCGCCGCAGCCGGTCAGGGCGAGTCCGGTCGCGGCGATCGCCGCCGTGGTGCTCAGAATGGTGCGTCGCATGGTGGTGCCTTTCTGGATTCGGTGCGGGTGATGCCGATCAGGCGATCGGCGGGTCCGGTCGACGTCGGCGGCGGGCGCGCCGCGCCCCTGCCGCGACGCCGGCTCCGTGCTCAGACGCCGGCGGCCTCCTTCCCCTCGGAGTCCCGGTCGCGCTCGGCCTGCTCGGAGACTCGTCGGGCCTCGGCGACGGCGCGGGCCTGCGCCCGGCGGCGCTGGACGATCTGCTGGATCTGGTCCACCGCGACGGCGAGGATGATCACCGCGCCGGTGATGACGGTCTGCCAGAACGGGGAGACGCCGACGATCACCAGACCGTTGGACAGGAAGCCGATCACGAAGGCGCCGATGATGGTGCCGCGCACAGTGCCGCGTCCGCCGGAGAGGGCCGCGCCGCCGATCACGACGGCGGCGATCGCGTTGAGCTCGTAGAACTCGCCGAGGTCGGCGGTGGAGGAGCGGATGTTCGCGATCTGCAGGATGCCGACCATGCCGGCGCACATGCCGGTGAGCACGTAGATGCGCGTCTTCACCCGCTTGATCGGCACGCCGGAGAGCTCGGCGGCGCGCTCGTTGCTGCCGGTGGAGTACAGCCAGCGGCCGAACGGCGTGCGGGTCAGCAGCAGCGAGAAGACCACGGCGACGGCGATCATCACCCAGGCCGCGATCGGCACGCCCAGCGGCCGGCTGGCGAAGATCTCGAAGAACCCGGTGTTGCCCAGTCCTTCCTGCCCGCGCAGCTCGTTGGTGATGTTCGTGCCGCCCAGCAGCACCTGGGTGAGTCCGCGTCCGACGTAGAGCATGCCCAGGGTGACGATGAACGGCGCCAGATTGAGCCGGGAGATCAGCAGCCCGTTGACGAGCCCGACGAGCATCCCCACGGCGATCGAGATCAGCACGATCACCCAGGTCGCGGGGAACATCACCGCCTCGGTCAGCGGCAGGTCGACGCCGCGGAAGAGGTTGCCGGCCACGGCGCCGGTCAGTCCCACGGTGGAGCCCACCGAGAGGTCGATGCCGGCGTTGAGGATGACCATCAGCATCCCCAGGGCGATGATCGCGTTGAAGGAGACGTCCTTGGCGATGGTGGTCAGATTGCTGACCGCCAGATAGTTGTCGTTCAGGGCGGCGAAGATGACGATGATGATCGCCAGGGCCACCAGGGCGCGGGCCTCCACGAGGACCGAGCCCAGGGAGAAGGAGAACCGCGAGCCGCGCTGCGTCTCCGCCGCCGCCTGCTGAGCTGTCGTGCTGCTCATGATGATGCTCCGTTCGTGGTGCTCGTGCTGCTGGTGCGGGAAGTGCTCTCGGGGTCTCCGGCGGGTCCGGAGGTCCCGGCGGTCGCGGAGGTCCGCGCGTGCTCCGGGACGGTGCCCTCCGCGGCGGCGAGGACCTCGTCGCGGCCGGTCTCGCGGGGGTCGAGCTCGCAGACCACCTGGCCGCGGCTCATCACCACGATCCGATGCGAGGCGGTCAGCGCCTCGCCGACGTCGGAGGTCACGAAGAGCACGCCCAGGCCGCGGTCGGCCTCGTCGAAGAGCAGCGAGAAGATCTCGCCCTTGGCGCCGACGTCGACGCCGCGCGTCGGCTCGTCCAGCAGCACCACGCGGGGAGCGGTCAGCAGCATCTTGCCGATGACCGCCTTCTGCTGATTGCCGCCGGAGAGCGACATGATCGGCGCATCCGGCCCCTCGGTCTTCACCCCGATGTCACTGATGGTCCGCGCGACGCTGGAGAACTCCGCGCGCTTGCCGAGGAAGAAGCCGCGGACCCAGGTGCGCAGGCTGGCCAGCGCCATGTTCCGCCCCACCGACTGCATCTGCACGATGCCGTCGCGCTGACGGTCCTCCGGCACCAGGCCCATGCCCTGGGCGATGCGGTCTCCGATGCCGCGTCCGGCGAGGTCGGTGCCGTCGAGCGTCACCCGTCCGCCGGCGAGCTCGTCGCGCCCGGCCAGCGCCTCCATCAGCTCGGTCCGGCCGGCGCCCATCAGCCCGAAGAGGCAGACGATCTCGCCCTCGCGGACGTCGACCGAGACATGGTCGACGGGGATCTTGCCGGTCGACGGGTCGGCGACGGTGACGTCCTGCACGGAGAGCGCGACGTCGCCGTGGCGGCGCTCGCGGTCGCGGAAGTCGTAGTCGGCATCGCGGCCGACCATCGTGTGCACCACCCAAGGGAGGTCGATGTGCTCGGCCTCCTCGGCGGCGACCAGCTCGCCGTCGCGGAAGACCACCGCATGGTCGGCGATCTCGATGGCCTCCTCCAGGTGGTGGGAGATGTAGACGATCGCCACGCCCTGGCGGGTGAGCTCGCGGATGATCCCGAAGAGCACATGCACCTCGGAGGTGCTCAGCGCCGAGGTCGGTTCGTCCATGATCAGGATGCGCGCGTCGGTGGACAGCGCCCGGGCGATCTCGACGATCTGCTGCTGGCCCACTCGCAGGTCCTGGACCAGCGTCTCCGGGGAGACGGGCTCCTCGAGCCGATCCATCAGCTCGCGGGTGATCTCGGCCTGCCGCCGATAGTCGATCCCGCGCGCGCCGAGGATCTCGCGGCCGAGGAAGATGTTGTCGCGGACGGTGAGGTTGGCGTTGAGGTTCAGCTCCTGATGGATGATCGAGATGCCGCGGGCGACGGCCTGCGAGGTCGAAGCGAGCTCGACGCGCTCGCCGTCGAGCTCGAGATGCCCGGCGGTGGGCTGCTCGACGCCGGAGAGGATCTTCATCAGCGTGGATTTGCCGGCGCCGTTCTCGCCGAAGAGCACCGTCACCTCGCCGGCGCGGACGTCGAAGTTCACGCCCTTCAGCGCGCGGGTGACGCCGTAGGTCTTGCTGATGTCGACGGCGCGCAGCACCACCTCGCCGGCGCGGTCTGCGGTGGGCGCCGACTCCGCCGTCGTGGCGGCGGGCGTCGAGGGCTCGGCCCCGGTCTCCTCCGCCGGGCTCATCCGTCGGCCTCCAGCTCGATGGGCTGGATGGTGATCGGCTTGCCCTCCGGAGCCTCGCCGCCGGTGCGCACATGGCGCAGCACGCCGCGGACGGTGACCTCCTGGTCGACGAGGCTCGACGGGTCGTCGCCCAGCGCCTCGGCGGCGTCGGCGCGGAGCAGGGCGGCGAGCTCGTTGCCGACCTGCTGGTAGCCGGTCTGGCCCGGGGCGTCGCCGAACTCGAAGCCCGTCAGGTCGCGGATCAGCGTGCCGTCGACGGCCGTGCCCACCGGCACGACCACCGGACGCTCCGTGGAGAGCCCGTCGACGCCGAGCGTCAGGGTGTTCTCGTCAGCGTCCTCCACTGTGCCGGTGGCCGAGACGGTGTAGGCGTCGGTGCCCTCGCTGGGGGAGAGCGCCTCGAACTCCTCGGCCGCGGCCTCGGGGTCCTCGGCGATCGCGGAGGTGACTGCGTCCAGATCGGCCGGCTCGCCGACCAGCTCCTCGGCCGCCTGCGCGTGGAGGTCCTCCGCCGTCGCCGCCGGGTCGAACTCGTCGGGGGTCAGCGCGTCGACCTCCTCGGGCGTGAGGAAACGGGTGTTGAACAGCATCGCCGCGGCCAGCACGACGACCACGGCGCCGCCGACGAGTCGTGACCGGGTGATGCGCGGAGTCTGCGCGCGGCTCATGCGGTTTCGCCTCCGATCAGGTGGGCGGCTGATCCGGCGGGGATCGGGCCGTTGGGCAGGATGGAGACT
>NZ_WIAX01000020.1 GCF_009467795.1 Nesterenkonia halophila | reverse complement strand
GAGGGGCGGCGGCTCCGGGAACTCGTGCTTGGGCCGCCCGGTCGGGCCGATGATCGGCTCCCCGTGCACGGTGAAGAGCTCGGTGGGCTGCTGATTGCTCACGGACTCGCTCGCCTTTCCTGCCGCCGTCGCTTGCGCTGTGGACGTGCCCTTCACCGCGCGGGGCCGGCCGGCCCGGGGGCCGCGGCCACGCTGAGATCGCCCGGCGGGCACAACCTGACCAGACTACCCCGAGCGTTCCCCCGCGACAGACCGCAGGGGTCATCCTCAGCTTGAAGGCCGCACCTCAGCCTCGCCGACGGCGTCGTCGCCGTCCCCGCCGCGCAGCAGCTCGGCGATCTGGTCGAGCACGCTCGGATCCTCGATCGTCGAGGGCACCGGCGCCTCCCGGCCGTCGGCGAGCTGACGCATCGTCCGGCGCAGGATCTTGCCCGAGCGCGTCTTCGGCAGCGCGGGCACCACGGCGACGTCGCGGAAGGCCGCCACCGGACCGATCAGCCGGCGGACCAGGGCCACGATCTCCTCGGGGACCCGCTCCGCGGCGTCCTCCCAGCCGGCCTTCAGCACCACATAGGCCGCGGCGCGCTGACCCTTCAGCTCGTCGCCCCGCCCGATGACTGCGCATTCGGCCACCGCCGGGTGCTCGGACACCGCACCCTCGATCGCGCCGGCCGAGAGCCGATGTCCGGCGATGCTGAGCACGTCGTCGGTGCGCCCCATGACGAACAGCCGGCCCTCGTCGTCGAGGAACCCGGAGTCGCCGGTGGTGTAGAAGCCCTCGTGGGCGGCGAGGTAGGAGTCGACGAACCGCTGGTCGTCGCCCCAGAGCGTGGGCAGCGTGCCGGGCGGCAGCGGCAGCCGCAGCGCGATCTCGCCCTCTTCGCCGGCGGCCAGCTCCTCGCCGGTCGGGCTCAGGATCGCGACGTCGTAGCCGACCATGGGCAGCCCCGCCGAGCCCTCCCGGATCGGCTGGGGCTCGAGGCCGACCGGATTGGCAGCTATCGGCCAGCCGGTCTCGGTCTGCCACCAGTTGTCGATCACCGGCACGCCCAGCGCCTCGCCGATCCACCGCTGCGTCTCCGGGTCCAGCCGCTCGCCGGCGACGAAGAGGTGCTCCAGACTGGAGAGGTCGTGATCGGCCACGCGCGCGGCCTCCGGATCGGCCTTCCGGATCGCGCGCAGCGCGGTGGGCGCGGTGAACAGCGCCGTGACGCGGTGCTCGTCGACCATCCGCCAGAAGGCGCCGGCGTCGGGGGTCCCCACCGGCTTGCCCTCATAGAGCACCGTGGTCGCCCCGGCGAGCAGCGGCCCGTAGACGATGTAGGAATGCCCCACGACCCAGCCGACGTCGGAGGCGGTCAGCATCGTCCGGCCGGGCCCGACGTCGAAGATCGCCTCCATCGTCCAGCTCAGCGCGACCGCGGTGCCGCCCTGGTCACGGACCACGCCCTTGGGTCGGCCGGTGGTGCCCGAGGTGTGGAGGATGTAGAGGGGGTCGGTGGCGGCGACGGTGACCGCCTCGGCCGGCTCGGCGCCGGCCAGCAGCCGCGTCCAGTCGTGCCAGCGGACCCGGTCGGACCCGGCGACGTCGACGAGGCCGTGGGCGAAGCCCTCGCGCTCCAGCGCGACGACGTCGGCGACCGGATGCTCGGCCAGCTCCAGCGCCTCGGCGACGGCGGGCAGGTACTCCACGCGGCGGGAGGGCTCGATGCCGCCGGAGGCGGTGAGCACCACCGACGGCGCGGCGTCGTCGATGCGCGCGGCCAGCTCGCTCGCGGCGAAACCCCCGAAGACCACCGAGTGCACCGCGCCGAGCCGGGCGCAGGCGAGCATGGCGACGGGGGCCTCGGGGATCATCGGCAGATAGAGGACCACGCGGTCGCCGCGGCCCACGCCGAGGGCGGCGAGCATCCCCGCGCAGCGGGCGACCTCGTCGGTGAGCTCGGCGTAGCTGAAGCGACGCACGGTCCCGGTGACCGGCGAGTCGTGGATCAGGGCCGTCTGCTCGCCGCGTCCCTCGGCGACATGCCGGTCCAGACAGCTGCGCGTGATGTTCAGCCGCCCGTCCGGGAACCAGCGGGGCAGCGGGGTCGCCGAGACGTCGAGCGCCTGCCGCGGGGGCTCCTCCCAGTCGACCCGGCCGGCGGTCTCCAACCAGAAGTGTGCGGGATCGCGCAGCGAGCGGTCGTGGACGGCGCGGTAGTCGCCGCCGGCCGGATGGTGTTGGGGCATCGTCGCCCTCCTGAGGGTCGGAGCATCGTGGACCGCCGGGAATTCGTGAGCTGGGCGGCCGACTATGACGCCATCGTATGACCTGCATCACGCGCCGTCCATACTTTGTATACATATCTCCGAGAATCTCCGCATCTCTCGCTCCTGGGTCGAGAATCTGTATACACTGGCCAGATGCGAGCCAGTGATCGCGCCCACGAGGCGCTGCGCCGAGAGATCGTCGAGGGTCTGCTGCCGCCGGGCACCGTCCTCGGCGAGGTCGAGCAGGCCGCGCGCCTCGGCGTCTCCCGCACCCCGCTGCGCGAGGCGCTGGCCCGGCTGGTCTCCGAAGGGCTGGCCGACCAGACGCGCGGACGCGGCACCGTCGTCAGCGCAGTCTCCCCCGCCGACGTCGAGCAGCTCTTCGAGGTCCGCATCCCGCTGGACGTCCAGGCCGCGCGGCTGGCCGCGCGCCGCGCCGAGCCAACGGTCTTCGCCGAGCTCGCCGCGCGCTTCCGCGCCGCCGAGCGCCAGGGGTCCTACCCCGTCGACGCCCCCGCGGCCGACGGAGAGGACGTCGACGGCGCGGCCTCCGACGCCGAGGAGTACTACGCCCTGGTCGGGGAGATGGACGCCGCCGTCGACGACGCGGTCGCCAATCCCCGGCTGGTGGCGGTGATGCAGCCGCTGCGCACCCACCTGGCCCGCATCCGGCGGCTCTCCCACGACGACCCGCAGCGGCTGCGCCGCTCCGCCGACGAGCACGCGGCCGTCTGCCGCGCCGTCGCCGCCGGCGACGAGGAGCTGGCCGCCGCGACGATGCTGGTGCACCTGCGCGCCAGCCTCGCCCACATCCAGCACGCCCTGAGACGGCAGGCCGACACCCCGCCCGCCGACACCCCCTCCCCCTTGGAAGGATCCGCCCGATGATCACCCATCCCGTCACCGTCCGCCCCAGCCGCGAGCACCTCCCGCGGGAGGAGCAGCTCGCCTATAAGCTCGCCCGCGTGGCCGCCGACCCGGTGACCGTCGACCCGCAGGTCACCGACATGGTCATCAACCGGATCATCGACAACGCCGCCGTCGCCGCGGCCTCGCTGACCCGCGCGCCGGTGGCCTCGGCCCGGGCCCAGGCGCTGGACCACCCGGTCCCCTCCGGCGGGAGCGGCGCGACGGTCTTCGGCGTCGATCAGCTCGCCGGCCCGGAATGGGCCGCCTGGGCCAACGGCGTCGCCGTCCGCGAGCTGGACTTCCACGACACCTTCCTGGCCGCCGAGTACTCCCACCCCGGCGACAACATCCCGCCGATCCTCGCCGTCGCGCAGCACGCCGGCCGGTCCGGTCCGGAGCTCATCCGCGGCCTCGCCACCGGCTACGAGATCCAGGTCGACCTGGTGAAGGCGATCAGCTTGCACCGGCACAAGATCGACCACGTCGCCCACCTGGGCCCGTCGGCGGCCGCCGGAATCGGCACCCTGCTGGGTCTGGACGATGAGACGATCTTCCAGGCGATCGGCCAGGCGCTGCACACCACCACCGCCACCCGCCAGTCCCGCAAGGGCGAGATCTCCACGTGGAAGGCCCATGCGCCGGCCTTCGCGGCGAAGGTGGCCGTCGAGGCGGTGGACCGGGCGATGCGCGGCCAGACGTCGCCGGTGCCGATCTACGAGGGCGAGGACGGGGTGATCGCCTGGATGCTCGACGGTCCCGAGGCCCGCTACGAGGTCCCGCTGCCCGCCCCCGGCGAGGCCAAGCGCGGGATCCTGGACACCTACACCAAGGAGCACTCGGCCGAGTACCAGGCCCAGGCCTGGATCGACCTCGCCCGGAGGCTGCACCATGAGCATCCGGAGGCGACGGATCCAGCCGCCGTCGACAGCGTGCTCATCCGGACCAGCCACCACACCCACTCCGTGATCGGTTCCGGCGCGGAGGACCCGCAGAAGTACTCGCCGACAGCCTCCCGCGAGACGCTGGACCACTCGATCCCCTACATCTTCACCGTCGCGCTGCAGGACGGCGCCTGGCACCACGTCGACTCCTACGCGCCGGAGCGCGCCGGCCGCGCCGACACCGTCGAGCTCTGGCAGAAGGTCACCACGGCCGAGGACCCCGAGTGGACCCGCCGGTACCACTCGACCGACATCGCCGAGAAGGCCTTCGGCGGGTCGGTGGAGATCACGCTGACCGACGGGCGGGTGATCCGCGACGAGATCGCCGTCGCCGACGCGCATCCGCTGGGCGCCCGGCCCTTCGCCCGCGAACAGTACCTGGCCAAGTTCCGCGCACTGTCCGCCGGCGTGATCGACGATGCCGAGGCCGATCGCTTCCTCGAGGCCGTCCAGCGGCTGGAGTCGCTGGGCTCCGGAGAGCTCGACCAGCTGACCGTCGCCGCCGCCGACGGCGTCATCGACCCGACCGCCGCCCCGAAGGGACTCTTCTGAGATGCTCTACTCCACCACCACGCCGCAGCAGAAGCGCCGGGCGCTGCGCGAGATGCTCGTCCCCGGCGCCGCCCGCCAGTTCCCCGGAACCTTCACCCCGCTGACCGCGCCGCTGATCCAGGAGAAGGGCTTCGACGGGCTCTACATCTCCGGCGCGGTGCTGGCCAACGAGCTGGGCCTGCCCGACATCGGGCTGACCACGCTGACCGAGGTCGCCCAGCGGGCCGGGCAGATCGCCCGGGCGAGCGACCTGCCGGCGATCGTCGACGCCGACACCGGCTTCGGCGAGCCGATGAACGTCGCCCGCACCGTCCAGGAGCTCGAGGACGCCGGGCTGGCCGGCTGCCACATCGAGGATCAGGTCAATCCCAAGCGCTGCGGGCATCTGGACGGCAAGGACACAGTGGACGTCGAGACCGCCGCCCGGCGGATCCGCGCGGCCGCGGCCGGCCGCCGCGACGCGGAGTTCCTGATCCTGGCGCGCACCGACATCCGCGCCGTCGCGGGGATCGACGGCGTCGTCGAGCGGGCACGGGCGCTGGTCGACGCCGGCGCCGACGCCCTCTTCCCGGAGGCGCTGCAGAGCCTCGACGAATTCTCCGCGGTCTGCGAAGCTGTGGACGTCCCGGTGCTGGCCAACATGACCGAGTTCGGCAAGTCGCAGCTGTTCACCCGCGAGCAGCTCGCCGACGCCGGCGTGGCGATGGTCATCTACCCGGTGACCGCGCTGCGCGCGGCGATGGGCGCCGTCGAGCGCACGCTGGACACGCTGGCCGCCGACGGGACGCAGCAGGCCGCCGTCGACCAGATGATGACCCGGTCCCGGCTCTATGACCTCGTCGACTACCAGGGGTACAGCACCTTCGACGCCGGGATCTTCAGCTTCGAGGTGCCCGGCGCACCCGAGACAGGAGGACAGCGATGAGCGAGCGGACCGACGAGCAGCAGATCCACAAAGGCCTGGACGGCGTCGTCGCCGACCACACGGCGATCTCCAAGGTGAACCCGGAGACCAACTCGCTGCTCTACCGCGGCTACCCGGTCCAGCAGCTGGCCGCCGAGCTGCCGTTCGAGGACGTGGCCCAGCTGCTGTGGACCGGCGAGCTGCCCACCGACGCCGAGCGCGCCGCCTTCCGCGAGCGCGAGCGCGCCCACCGTGCTCTGGACCCGCGGGTGCGGCAGGCGATCGACCTGCTGCCGCTGGACGCGCACCCGATGGACGTGGCCCGCACCGGCATCTCCGTGCTGGGCGCGAACCACCGGCTGGCCGAGGACTCCTCCCCCGAGGCGGAGCTGACCAAGGCGCAGGAGCTCTTCGCGGCGTTCCCGGCGGTGGTGGCCTACGACCAGCGGCGCCGGAGGGGGCAGGAGGCCGTCGGCCCGCGGGAGGACCTGGACTACGCGCAGAACTTCCTCTGGATGACCTTCGGCGAGGAGGCCGCCCCGGAGGTCGTCGACGCATTCCGGGTGTCGATGGTTCTCTACGCCGAGCACTCCTTCAACGCCTCGACCTTCACCGCCCGCGTGGTGACCTCCACCCAGGCCGATCTGCATTCTGCGCTCACCGCCGCCGTCGGGGCGCTGAAGGGACCGCTGCACGGCGGGGCGAACGAGGCGGTGATGGAGACGTTCCAGGAGATCGGCGTCGACCCTGCCGAGACGCGCGAGCAGGCCGCCGTCCGGGCGAAGGCCTGGATGGAGCGCGCCCTGGAGGAGAAGCGCAAGGTCATGGGCTTCGGCCACCGCGTCTACAAGAACGGCGATTCGCGCGTGCCGACGATGAAGCAGGCGCTGGACGCGATGATCGCCCATTACGACCGGCACGAGCTCGAGGGGCTCTACGACGGGCTCGAAGCGGCCATGCAGGAGGCCAAGGGCATCCTGCCCAACCTCGACTATCCGGCCGGCCCGACCTATCACCTGATGGGCTTCGACACCGCGATGTTCACCCCGCTGTTCGTCGCCTCGCGCATCACCGGATGGACGGCCCACGTGATGGAGCAGCGCGCCGACAATGCGCTGATCCGCCCGCTGAGCGCCTACTCCGGACCGGACGAGCGCAGCCTGTGATCGCGCGCTGACCCGGCGCCGCGTCCCGTGCGCGGCGCACCGACGCCCGGGTGCCGACGACGTCGACGGCACCCGGGCGTCGCGGTGTCTGCCGACTCAGGCCAGCGGGGCGTCCAGGCCCTTCTCGGCGGCGGCGAGGATGGCGCCCGAGCGGACGAGCTCGACGGCCTCGGCGATCTCCGGGGCCAGGAAGCGGTCCGTGTCCGGGCCGGCGACCCGCTCGCGCAGCTCGGCGCGCACCGCGCCCAGCGCGGTCGAGGAGCGGCCGGAGCCCACACCTTCGATCTGCTCGCGCATGTCGACCCCGCGGGCGGCCGTGAGCAGCTCGATCGCCAGCACCTGCTCCAGGCCCTCGACCGCTCGGCGCAGCTTCAGCCCGGCCGACCAGCCCATCGAGACGTGGTCCTCCTGCATGGCCGAGGAGGGGATGGAGTCCACCGAGGCCGGGGCGGCGAGCCGCTTCATCTCGGAGACGATGCCGGCCTGGGTGTACTGGGCGATCATATGTCCGGAGTCCACGCCCGGGTCGTCGGCCAGGAACGGGGGCAGGCCGTGGCTGCGGTTCTTGTCCAGCATCCGGTCGGTGCGCCGTTCGGCCATCGAAGCGCAGTCGGCGGCGGCGACGGCCAGGAAGTCCAGCACGTAGCCCACCGGCGCGCCGTGGAAGTTGCCGTTGGACTCCACCCGGCCGTCGACGGTGACGACGGGGTTGTCCACCGCCGAGGCCAGCTCATGCTCGGCGACCCCGCGCGCATGGGCCATCGTCGCGCGCACCGCGCCGTGGACCTGCGGGGCGCAGCGCATCGAGTAGGCGTCCTGCACGCGGGTGTGGCGGTGGCCGTTGTGCTTGGCGTCCTGGATCAGCGCCGAGTCGGCCAGCATCCGGCGCAGGTTGGCCGCCGACTCGCCCTGGCCGGGCTGCGGACGCAGCTGGTGCAGGTCCTCGGCGAAGACGGCGTCGGTGCCGTGCAGCGCCTCGATGCTCAGCGCCGCGGCGATGTCCGCGGTGCGGGCCAGCCGCTCCAGATCCGCCAGCGCCATCAGCAGCATGCCCAGCATCCCGTCGGTGCCGTTGATCAGCGCCAGACCTTCCTTCTCGACCAGCTCGACGGGCTCGATGCCGGCCTCGGCCAGCGCGCCGGCGGCCTCGCGACGGCGGCCGGCGGCGTCGAAGACCTCGCCCTCGCCCATCACGGCCAGCGCGCAGTGGGACAGCGGCGCCAGGTCTCCGGAGCAGCCCAGCGACCCGTGCTCGCCGACGACCGGGGTGATCCCGGCGTTGAGCAGCGCCGCGTAGCGGCGGGCGACCTCGGGACGCACACCGGTGCGTCCAGTGGCCATCGTGGCCAGTCGGTTGAGCATCAGGCCGCGGACGACTTCGACGGCCATCGGCGCGCCCGAGGAGGCGGCGTGCGAGCGCACCAGCGAGCGCTGCAGCTGCACGCGCCGCTCCACCGGCACCTGCGTGGTGGCCAGCGCGCCGAAGCCGGTGGACACGCCGTAGTGCGGCATCGGGTCCTCGGCGAGGGCGTCGATGACCGCGCGGGAGGACTCCATCGCCTCGACGGCGTCGGCACCGAGCTCGACGGGCGCGCCGTGCCGCGCGACCGCGACGACCTCGGCGGCGGCCAGCGCCCCCGCACCGAGGGTGACGGTCGCGGGGGCGTGCCGGGCGCTCTCCCCTGCCTGGTGGTGGGTCTGGTCTGCCATGGTGGTGCTCTCTTCCTCCCGCCCGCGTGCCGGGCACCGGATCGGTGATCTCTGACGCTCGAGGCTGCGCCTCTTGCCATCTGGTGACGTATGCGTTTCAATCAGTGAAACGTGTTTTGTGCCATATGGCAAGCGCCCGCCGCTCCCGGAAGGACCCCACTGATGGCCGAATCAGCCACCCGCACCGTCAGTCGAGCTCTCGACCTCCTCGCCGCCGTCTGCGACGCCGGCGGGACGAACCTCGCCGAGGCCGCCCGCACTACGGATCTGTCCTCCTCCACGGCGCTGCGTCTGCTGCGCACGCTGGAGTCGAGCGGCTTCGTCCGCCGCGACCCCGCCGGCTCCTTCCGCCCCGGACTGCGCCTGGTGCAGCTGGGCGCCCAGGCGCTCAGCAGCGAGTCGCTGGTCTCGCTGGCCGAGACCCCGCTGCGGCGCCTGGTCGAGGCCACCGGCGAGTCCTGCTACCTCTCGGTGCCACATCTGCAGGGCACCGAGCAGGAACAGTGCATCTACCTCGCCATGGAGGAGGGCACCCATTCGATCCGCCACGCCTCCTGGGTCGGCCGGTCCTTCCCGCTCGCCGGATCGGCTGCCGGAGCCGCCCTCTCGGGCGCCGTCGGCGAGGAGGGCTACGCCGTCGTGGGCCAGGCGGTCGAGTCCGACGTCACCGCGGTGGCCGCACCGATCGCGATCCCCGCGACCGCAGACTCCGACCCTCAGATCGTCGCCGCATTGTCAGTGGTCGCTCCCAGCTACCGCATGACCTCCGACGTCGTCGACCGGACCGGGCGGCTGGTCGCCGCCGAAGCCGAGGACATCCTGCAGGCACACACGATCGCCGCCTGACCCCGGCGGACCGCCCCACCCACCTGTCACTGGAGGAGCAGAACACCATGAGCACCGGCTTCACCCGCCACGACCCCAGCCGCACGGTCCAGGCCCCGCGCGGCACCGAGATCAGCGCCCGCAGCTGGCAGACCGAGGCCCCGCTGCGCATGCTGATGAACAACCTCGACCCCGAAGTCGCCGAGCGCCCCGAGGACCTCGTCGTCTACGGCGGCACCGGCCGCGCCGCGCGCAGCTGGGAGGCCTACGACGCCATCGTCGAGACGCTGCGCGACCTCGACGAGGACGAGACCCTGCTGGTGCAGTCCGGCAAGCCGGTCGGGGTGCTGCGCACCCACCGCTGGGCGCCGCGCGTGCTCATCGCCAACTCGAACCTGGTCGGCGACTGGGCGAACTGGCCCGAGTTCCGCCGCTTGGAGGACGAAGGGCTGATGATGTACGGCCAGATGACCGCCGGCTCCTGGATCTACATCGCCACCCAGGGCATCCTGCAGGGCACCTTCGAGACCTTCGCCGCCGTCGCCGGCTCGATGCACGAGGCCGGCCGGCTCGACGAGCCCACTCTGGCCGGCACGCTGACGCTGACCGGCGGCTGCGGCGGCATGGGCGGCGCCCAGCCGCTGGCCGTCACGCTCAACGGCGGAGTCTGTCTGATCATCGACGTCGACGAGACCCGGCTGCGCCGGCGCGCCGAGAAGCGCTACCTGGACGAGGTCGAGACCGACCTGGAGGCCGCTCTGGCCAAGGTCGGCGCCGCCAAGGCCGAGCGCCGGGCCCTCTCCGTCGGCCTGGTGGGCCACGCCTCGGAGGTCTTCGGCGAGCTGCTGCGCCGGCACCGCGCCGGCGAGCTGACCGTCGACGTCGTCACCGACCAGACCTCGGCGCACGACCCGCTGTCCTACCTGCCGGCCGAGCACACCATGGAGGACTGGACGCAGGCCGCCTCCGAGGACGCCGAGACCTTCACCAAGAAGGCCCGCGAGTCCATGGCCGCCCAGGTGCAGGCCATGGTCGAGTTCCAGGACGCCGGCGCCGAGGTCTTCGACTACGGCAACTCGATCCGCGACGAGGCCCGCCACGCCGGCTATTCCCGCGCCTTCGAGTTCCCCGGCTTCGTCCCGGCCTACATCCGGCCGCTGTTCTGCGAGGGCCTCGGACCGTTCCGCTGGGTCGCGCTCTCCGGCGATCCGGAGGACATCCGCGTCACCGACGAGGCCATCAAGGAGCTCTTCCCGGAGAACGAGCACCTGCACCGCTGGATCGACGCCGCCGCCGAGCACGTGGAGTACGAGGGCCTGCCGGCGCGCATCTGCTGGCTCGGCTACGGCGAGCGCCACCGGGCCGGCCTGCTGTTCAACCGACTCGTCGCCGAGGGCAAGGTCTCCGCGCCGATCGTCATCGGCCGCGACCACCTGGACTCCGGCTCGGTGGCCTCCCCGTACCGCGAGACCGAGGCGATGGCCGACGGCTCCGACGCGATCGCCGACTGGCCCCTGCTCAACGCGCTGACCTCCACCAGCTCCGGGGCGACCTGGGTCTCGCTGCACCACGGCGGCGGCGTGGGCATGGGCCGCTCGATCCACGCCGGCCAGGTCGGCGTCGCCGACGGCACCGAGCTGGCCGCCGAGAAGCTCGAGCGGCTGCTGACCAACGACCCGGCGATGGGCGTCATCCGCCACGTCGACGCCGGCTACGACCGCGCCGTCGAGGTCGCCGACGAGCGCGGCGTGCGGGTGCCGATGCGTCGGCAGGACTGACCTGCCGCCCGTCCGGAGACGACGAAGGAGACGGATCCATGGACAGCACCGCCCCGCAGACGGCGCAGACCGCCGAAGCCCCTCGCGGCCGCTGGAGGTTCTTCCTCTACAGCGCGATCGGCCTCGTCATGTTCTTCGTGCCGATCACCGCCGCCGGCACGACGACCATCCCGCTGGACCACCTGGTGACCGCGCTGGAGGAGGCCCTGGGCGCGGCCGCGCGCTACGTGGCCCTGGCGATCATCCTGGCCGGCACGATCCGTCCCTTCGTGACCGGGCAGTGGCGGGCCTCGCCGGTGCGGACGGTCTTCGCGTTCCTGAACATCGTGGGACTGACCGCCGGCACCATGCTGGTGCTCGGCGTCGGACCGGCGTTCCTGCTGGCCCCTGACCTCGGCCCGTTCCTCTACAACGCGCTGGTCATCCCGGTGGGGCTGCTGGTGCCGGTGGGCGCGATCTTCCTGGCGCTGCTGGTCGGCTTCGGCCTCATGGAGTACCTCGGCGTGCTGATGCAGCCGGTGATGCGCCCGCTGTGGCGCACGCCGGGCCGCTCGGCCATCGACGCGGTGGCCTCCTTCGTCGGCAGCTATTCGCTGGGCCTGCTGATCACCGACCGGGTCTACGCCTCGGGCCGCTACACCGGCCGCGAGGCCGCGATCATCGCCACCGGCTTCTCCACAGTCTCGGCGACCTTCATGGTCGTCGTCGCCCGCACGCTGGAGCTGATGCACCTGTGGCTCTGGTACTTCTTCCTCACCCTGGTGGTGACCTACCTCGTCACCGCGATCGTGGTGCGGATCCCGCCGACCAGCCGCATCGCCGACGCCTGCCTCCCCGGCGTCGAGCCGCGCCCGGAACAGCGGATCACCTCCTCGCGGACGGCGGCCGCCTGGCGGGCCGCCGGCGAGGCGCTGGCCGAGGCGGACTCGCTGCCGCGCAGCCTCTGGTCCAGCTTCCTGGACGGACTGCGGATGGCGATGCAGATCCTGCCCTCGATCATGTCGGTCGGACTCATCGGGCTGACCCTGGCGCTGCACACGCCGGTCTTCGACTGGCTGGGATATCTCTTCCTGCCGGTCACCTGGGCCGTGCAGCTGCCGGATCCGCACCTGGCCGCGAGCGCCGCCGCCGTCGGAGTGGCCGAGATGTTCCTGCCGGCGACGATGGTCGCCGGCCACGAGTCCGAGCTGCTGCGCCTGGTCATCGGCGTGCTCTCGGTCTCGGCGATCATCTTCTTCTCCGCGCTGGTGCCGTCGGTGCTGGCCACCCGCATCCCCGTGACGATCTGGCAGATGGTCATCATCTGGATCGAACGGGTCATCCTCACCCTGCTCATCGCCACGCCGCTGGCCGCTCTGATCCTAGGAATCGCATGACGTACACCCCCGTCCCCCCGCCCTCCGACGCCCCCTCCCCGACGACGGTGAACTCCCTGCTGGCGGCCATCGCCGACGTCGGCGCCGATCCGCGCCGCGGCGGCTACAGCCGCCCGGTCTGGTCCGACGCCGAGCGCGAGCTGCGCAGCTGGTTCCTCGCCGAAGCCGCCGCCCGCGGCCTGGAGACCACCACCGACGCCAACGGCGTCCTCTGGGCCTGGTGGGACGTGCCGGCGGCACGCCGCGGCGGCTCGCTGGAGGCCTCCCGCTCCGACGCGGTGGTCACCGGATCGCATCTGGACTCGGTGCCCGGCGGCGGCGCCTTCGACGGCCCGCTCGGCGTGGCCTCGGCCCTGGCCGCCCTCGACCAGCTCGCCGCGCGCGAGGCCGCCGGTGCCCTGCACCGCGAGCGGGCCCTGGCCGTGGCCGTCTTCCCCGAGGAGGAGGGCTCCCGCTTCGGCGTCGCCTGCCTGGGGTCGCGGCTGCTCAGCGGGGCCATCGCCCCCGAGCGTGCCCTGGCGCTCACCGACGCCGAGGGGATCACGCTGGGCGAGGCGGCCGAGCGCAACGGCCTCGACCCGCGACGGATGGGCCCCGACCCGGCGGCGCTGGACCGCATCGGCCGCTTCGTCGAGCTGCACGTCGAACAGGGCCGCGGACTCGACGGCCCCGACCACCGCGGGCCCGCCGGCCCGGGCCCGGCCCTGGCGGTGGGATCCACTGTGCTCGGCCACGGCCGCTGGCGGCTGAGCTTCCGCGGCCAGGGCAACCACGCCGGCACCACGCTCATGCAGGACCGCGCCGATCCGATGGTCGCCGCGGCCGAGACGGTGCTGGCCGTCCGCCGGCTCGCCGCCGCGCGCCCCGACGCCCGTGCGACGGTCGGGCGGATCTCCCCGATCCCCGGCGGCACCAACGTCATCGCCTCCCGCGTGGATCTGTGGATGGACGTCCGGCACGCCGAGGACGAGGTCACCGCGGCGCTGGTGGCCGAGATCGCCGACTCCGCCCGCGCCCACGCCGCCGCCGAGGGCTGCACCGGCGAGCTCGTCGAAGAGTCGCTGAGCGGCACAGTGCATTTCGATCCGCAGCTGGCCGCCACGCTCTCCGGCGCCGTCCGCCGCACCGCCCCCGCGGCCCCGATGCTGGCCACCGGCGCCGGCCACGACGCCGGGGTGCTGGCCGCCCGGGTGCCCACCGGCATGATCCACGTGCGCAACCCGACCGGCATCAGCCACGCGCCCGAGGAGCACGTCGAGGACGACGACGCGGCCGCCGGCGTCCTCGCCCTGGCCGACGCCCTGGAGGAGCTGCTGTGACCCTCACCGTCGAGGCCCCCGTCAACGCGCACTCGCACGCCTTCCACCGACTGCTGCGCGGACGCACCCACGCCGGCGCCGACGGCGCGCCGGCCGACTTCTGGCGCTGGCGCGAGCAGATGTACCGGCTCGCCGGCGCGCTGACCCCGGAGAGCATGGAGCGGCTGGCCACCGCCGTCTACGCCGAGATGGCCGTCGCCGGCTGGACCGCCGTCGGGGAGTTCCACTATCTGCACCACGCCCCCGACGGCGCCGCCTACCCGGACCACGCCATGGAGCGCGCGCTGGCCCGCGCGGCACGCGCCGCAGGGATCCGCCTGGTGCTGCTGGACACCTGCTATCTGCAGGGCGGCCTCTCCCCCGAGGGCCGGCCGCTGCCGCTGGGCGAGGTCCAGCGCCGCTATGCCGACGGCGACGTCGCCGCCTGGGCCTCCCGGTGGGCGTCGCTTGAGGACGCCCTGGCCGAGGAGGACGCCGGCTCCGGGCTGGTGTCGCTGGGCGCGGCGGTGCACTCGCTGCGCGCCGTGGACTCCGGCCAGCTCGCCGAGCTGGCCGACTGGGCCGCGGACCGCCCGCAGGTGCCGCTGCACGTCCACCTCTCCGAGCAGCCGGCCGAGAACGCCGCAGTGCAGGCCGCCCACGGGCTCAGCCCCACTGCGCTGCTGCACTCGCATCACCTGCTCTCCGAGCGTCTCTCGGCGGTGCACGCCACGCATCTCACCGAGACCGACATCGGGCTGCTGGGCCGGACCGGCTCGACAGTCGTGATGTGCCCGACGACCGAGGCCGACCTCGGCGACGGCATCGGACCGGCCCGCGAGCTCGCCGACGCCGGAGCCTCTATCGCGCTGGGCTCCGACCAGCACGTGGTCCTGGACCCGCTGGTGGAGATGCGCGCGATGGAGCACGGCGAGCGGCTGCGCACCGGACGCCGCGGCCGCTTCAGCCCTGCGGCGCTGCGCACCGCGGCCGTGGCCGCCGGCCGCCGCAGCCTCGGGATCTCCGCCGCCGCGGCCGAGGACGTGATCGAGCTCGACGACTCCTCGGTCCGCACGATCGGCTCGGATCCCGAGCAGCTGCCGATGACGGCCACCGCCGCCGACGTCGTCGCGGTGACCGTCGGCGGCGAGCGCATCGCCGCCGACGGCGTCCACGAGCGTCTCGGCGACCCGGCCGAGCTGTACCAGTCCCTGTTCGCCCACCACCCGGAGCTGCGATGAACCCCCTGCCGAACACCTCCCCCGCCCGCACCGAGAGCACCGCCGCCGATCCCGCCGACAGCACGGTCGCCGATCGCCCCGGTTCGACGCTGATCACCGGCATCTCCGAGCTGACCACCCAGGACGCCGAGCACCGGGTGCTGCACGAGGCCGCAGTCGTCGTCGAGGGCGGACACATCGCCTGGGTCGGCCCGGCCGAGCAGGCCCCGGCCGCCGACGCGGTCCACGACCTGGGCGGCCGGGCCGTGCTGCCCGGCTGGGTCGACTCGCACACCCATCTGGTCTTCGCCGGGGACCGCGGCGCCGAGTTCGAGGCGCGCATGGCCGGCGAGGCCTACAGCGCCGGCGGCATCGGAGTCACCATGGAGGCCACCCGCGGCGCCGACGACGCCGCGCTGGCCGCCCTCGTCGCCTCCCGCGTGCAGGACGCCGTCGACGGGGGCACGACCTTCCTGGAGACCAAGACCGGCTACGGGCTCTCCGTCGAGGAGGAGGCCCGCCACGCGCGGATCGCCGCCGAGGCCGTCGATGCGGTGACCTTCCTCGGCGCGCATCTGGTCCCGCCCGGCGCCGACGCCGCCGAGTACCTCGACCAGGTCCGCGGCCCGATGCTGGAGGCGGTGCGGCCCCATGTGCAGTGGGCCGACGTCTTCTGCGAGCGCGGGGCCTTCGACGCCGAGGCCTCCCGCCGGGTGCTGCAAGACTGTGCGGCGGCCGGACTCGGGCTGCGGGTCCACGGCAATCAGCTCGGCCCCGGCCCCGGCGTGCGGCTGGCGGTGGAGCTCGGCGCGGCAAGCGTCGACCACGTCAACCACCTCGACGACGCCGACGTCGAGGCACTGGCCGGCAGCTGGGAGGGCGAGGGCCCGGGCACGGTGGCCACCTGCCTGCCTGCCTGCGACCTGTCCACCCGGCAGCCGCTGGCCCCGGCGCGCCGGCTTCTCGACGCGGGCGTCGAGGTCGCGCTGGCCTCGAACTGCAACCCGGGGACCAGCTACACGACGGCGATGTCCTTCTGCGTCTCCACTGCGGTGCTGCAGATGGGGCTGAGCCTGCACGAGGCGGTCCGCGCGGCGACCGTCGGCGGCGCCCGGGCGCTGCGCGTCGACGATGAAGTCGGCTCCCTCGAGGTCGGCAAGCGCGCCGACCTGCACGTCCTCGACGCTCCGGCGGCGATCCATCTGGCTTATCGCCCCGGGATGCCGCTGACCCATGCGGTCTGGCGCGCCGGCCGCCGCGCGGCCTGAGGCGGCTCCGCCGACGGCGCGGCCGGTCGGGACCGCGGGCCCGAGGGCCCGCGGCGCGTGCTCAGCGCGCCCGCGGGTGGGCGGCCAGGTAGCTCTCCTGCAGGGACTCGGCGGTGACCTTCGTATAGATCTGCGTGGTGGTCACCGAAGCGTGGCCGAGCATCTCCTGGACCAGCCGGATCCCGGCGCCGCCGGAGAGCATATGCGTCGCGCAGGAGTGGCGCAGCGTGTGCGGCGAGATCTCGCCGTCGATCTCCGCGACGGCGGCGTGACGCTGCAGGATCGTCCAGGCCGACTGGCGGGAGAGTCGCCCGCCGCGGGCGTTGAGGAACAGCGCCGGCGATCCCGCGGGCGAGGACGCCGAGGAGCTGCGCCGCCGGGCGGTCGCCTCGACCAGGGCCGGCCGCCCGGCCGAGAGGTAGTCGCCGACCGCCCGCTGGGCGAAGGTCCCCACCGGGACCACGCGCTGCTTGTCGCCCTTGCCCGTCACCCGGACGACGATCAGCCCGTCGGACGCTCCCGGCCGCTCGCCCGCGCCGCCGTCCGGACCGTCGGCCACGCCGCCGCCGGAGATCTCCGCACCGGCTGTGGCGCGGACCTCGTGCAGGTCGTCGACGTCGAGGCTGACCGCCTCGCTGATCCGCGCACCGGTGGCATAGAGGAACTCCAGCAGCGCCCGGTCCCGCAGGCCCAGCGGCGTGGCAGGGTTCGGCGCCTCCAGCAGGCGCCGGACCTGCTCGACGGTCAGCGCCTTGGGCAGCGACTGGCGCGGCTTGGGCGCGCTGACGTGCCGAGCGGGATCGTCTTCGGTGTGGCCCTCCAGCGCCCACCAGCGGTGCAGGCCGCGGACGGCGGCCAGCGTGCGGGCGATGGAGGACTGCGCCATCGGCGAGCCGCCGTCGTCGCCGGTGTTCAGCGCCTGGACGAAGGAGGCCACCAGTCCCTCGTCGATCGCGGCCGGGTCCTCGACGCCGGCGTCGAGCAGGTGGGCACCGTAGCGGGTGAGATCACGCCGGTAGGAGGCCAGCGTGTTGGCCGAGGAGCCGCGCTCGATCCGCAGATGGGTGAGATATTCGCCGATCTGCCGGCCGATCGGCGTCTCGGGGACCTGCTCCAGCCGACGACGGCGCCGGCGGGACTCCTCCTGCGCGGAGGAGCCCCCGGCGGCGCCGTCGGCTGCCGGGGCCTCGGCCGTCGACGCATCGACCATGGGCGCCGCCGAGCTCAGCCGCGCCGGGCCAGGCCCGCGCCGATCAGTCCGGCGAAGAGCGGGTGGGCGTCGGTCGGCCGCGACTTCAGCTCCGGGTGGGCCTGGGTGGCGACATAGTAGGGGTGCTGGTCGGCCGGCAGCTCGACGAACTCGACGAGCTGACCGTCCGGCGAGGTGCCGGAGACGACGAGGCCGGCGTCGGTCAGCTGCTCGCGGTAGGCGTTGTTCACCTCGTAGCGGTGCCTGTGGCGCTCGGTGACCTGGGTGGCGCCGTAGGCCTGCGCGACGACCGAGTCCTCGGCGAGCACCGCCTCGTAGGAGCCCAGCCGCATGGTGCCGCCCAGGTCGCCGTCCCCGGCGACGATGTCCTCCTGCTCGGCCATCGTGGCGATGACCGGGTAGCCGGTGTCCGGGTCGAACTCGGTGGAGCTGGCCTCGGGCAGTCCCACCACGTGGCGGGCGTACTCCATGACCATGGTCTGCAGCCCCAGGCAGAGGCCCAGCGTCGGGATGCCGTGCTCACGGGCGTGGCGCAGCGCGCCGATCTTGCCGTCCAGGCCGCGGATGCCGAAGCCGCCGGGCACGCAGATCGCGTCGACGCCGGCCAGCGCCTTGGCCGCGCCCTCCTCGGAGGCGCAGAGGTCCGAGGCCACCCAGCGGATCTTGGTCTTCGCCCGGTGGGCGAAGCCGCCGGCGCGCAGCGCCTCGGTGACCGAGAGGTAGGCGTCGGGCAGGTCGATGTACTTGCCGACCAGGGCCACTTCGACCTCATGGTCGGGATGGTGGACGACCTCGAGCAGATCGTTCCACGTCGACCAGTCGACGTCCTGGAACTTCAGGCCGATCTTCTGCACCACGTAGGCGTCGATGCCCTGCTTGTGCAGGATGCGCGGGATGTCGTAGATGCTCGGCGCGTCGGGGCAGTTGATCACCGCGTCCTCGTCGACGTCGCACATCCGCGAGATCTTGCCGCGCACGTCCTGCGGCAGCTCGCGCGCCGAGCGCAGCACGATGCCGTCGGGCTGGATGCCCAGCGAGCGCAGCGCCGCCACCGAGTGCTGGGTCGGCTTGGTCTTCAGCTCCTGGCTGGGACCGATGTAGGGCACCAGCGAGACGTGCAGGAAGTAGGCGTTCTCCCGGCCGATGTCCTGGCGGATCTGGCGGGCGGCTTCGAGGAACGGCTGCGATTCGATGTCGCCGACGGTGCCGCCGATCTCGGTGATGATCACATCGGGCGCCTCGCGGCCGTCCGCCGGCTCGGCCGGCAGCCGCATGCGGCGCTTGATCTCGTCGGTGATGTGCGGGATGACCTGGACGGTGTCGCCGAGGTAGTCGCCGCGCCGTTCGCGCTCGATCACTGAGGAGTAGATCTGCCCGGTGGTCACGTTGTTCAGGCCGTCGAGGTTCTCGTCGAGGAAGCGCTCGTAGTGGCCGATGTCGAGGTCGGTCTCAGCACCGTCCTCGGTGACGAAGACCTCGCCGTGCTGGAAGGGGTTCATCGTGCCCGGATCCACGTTCAGGTAGGGATCGAGCTTCTGCATGACCACCGAGAGGCCCCGTGCGCGGAGCAGATGCCCCAACGAGGAGGCGGTCAGACCCTTGCCGAGGGAGGAGACCACACCCCCGGTCACGAAGATCTGGCGGGTCTGGTCGGGACTGGTCTGATTCCGGGAACTTGTTCGCTGCGCCACGGAGTTCGATCGTATCAGGCCGCAGCACCCGGGAATAGTCGGGAGCGTCCGCGTCAGCGGGAGACCGGCTGTCCGGCGCTTTCCAGCAGCTCCTGAGCGTGCGCCCGGGCGGAATCGGAGTCCTCCTGGCCGGCGAGCATGCGGGCCAGCTCGGCCACCCGCTCCCCGTCGTCGAGGGCGTGCACGTCGCTGGCGGTGAAGGCTCCGGCGTCGCCGTCGGTCTCCGCCGAGGATTTGAACACGCGGATGTGACGCTGGGCGTGCGCGGCGACCTGCGGCAGATGGGTGACCACGATGACCTGCACATGCTCGGCCAGCATGGCCAGCCGCCGGCCGATCTGCACTGCGGCCTTGCCGCCGACGCCGGCGTCGACCTCGTCGAAGATGAAGGTCCCGGCCGAGTCGTGGGCGGAGAGGACGACCTCCAGGGCCAGCATCACCCGGGAGAGCTCGCCGCCGGAGGCTCCCTTGCCCAACGGCAGCGGGTCCGCGCCGGCATGCGGGGCCAGCAGCATCGACACCGAGTCGGCGCCGTGCGGACCCAGTTCCTCGGTCTCGGAGACGTCGACGACGAGCCGCGCCTGCGGCATCGCCAGAGCCGCCAGCTCCTCGCCGACGGCGGCCGAGAGCCGCTCCCCGGCCTCGGCGCGGCGGGCGCGCAGTTCGGCGGCCTGCTCGCGCAGCGCGGCCTCCTCCTCCGTGATCCGCGCCTGCAGCTCCTCGATGCGGTCGGCGTCGGAGTGCAGCACCGCCAGCCGGGCTCGGGACTCCCCGGCCCAGGCGAGCACCGCGTCGACGTCGGGGCCGTAGAGTCGGGTCAGCCGGTCCAGCTCGGCGCGACGCTGGTGGACCTCGGCCAGCCGTTCCGGCCCCGACTCGTCGAGGCTGGCGGCGTGGACGCCCAGCTGCGAGGCGGCGTCGTTGAGCAGCGAGGAGACCGAGCCGATCTGCTCGTGGACGGAGGCCAGCTCCCGGTCCTGGTCGGCGACGGCGGCCAGGGCCTGCGCCGCCGTCTCGACCAGCGCGACCGCATTGGGCTCGTCGCCGACGGATTCGGCGGCGTCCGGGCCCGACAGCGCGGTCTGCGCGACCCGGGCGGCCTCGCGCAGCTCCTCGACGTTCTCCAGGGTCATCGCCTCGGCCTTGAGTTCCTCGTCCTCGCCGGATTGCGGGGCGACCTCGTCGATGCGCTCCAACGCCTGCTGCAGCTGCTCGGCCTCCAGCCGGCGCTGCCGTTCATTCGCGGTGATCTCCTCCAGCTCGGCCCGCTGGTCCAGCCAGCTGCGGTGCCGCCGACGGTAGGCCTCGGCCAGCCCGGCGAACTCCTCGCCGGCGTAGGCGTCCAGCGCCCGGCGCTGGGCGGCCGGGGACTTCAGCCGCAGCTGGTCGGTCTGGCCGTGGACGGTGACCAGCGAGGAGCCGATCTCGCCGAGCAGCGAGACCGGCACGCCGCGGCCGCTGACCGTCGCCCGGCTGCGCCCCTTCGCGCTGACGGCCCGGCCGAGCAGCAGCGAGGTCTCGGTCCGTGTCGCGGCGTCGCCGTCGTCCCCTGTGCCGTCGGCCGCGGCCTCGGCCGCGCCGTCGTCGTCGAGCCAGGCCCCGGCCTCGCGGGCCAGACGGACCGAGCGGTGGGTCGAATCGGTGGCCACCTCGGCGTCGACGGCGGCCTTGGCCGCCCCGCTGCGCACTGCCGAGGCCTCCGCCCGGGCGCCCAGCAGCAGACCCAGGGCGGTGACGACCATCGTCTTGCCCGCGCCGGTCTCGCCGGTGACGACGTTGAAGCCGGGATGGAGCTCGAGCTCGGCGCGCTCGATGACGCCCAGATCGCTGATGGTGACGTGCTCGATCACTGACCGTCCTCCTTCTGTGCCGCGTCGTGGCGCAGCGTGCCGCGCTCGGTGGCCATCTCGGCGCCGATCGGATGACTGGTGGGGTCGTCTGTCCGTGTGCCGGCGACCCCGTCGTCCTCCGGGCGGACCTCCGACGCCACGGGACCGCGCCAGCCGCTGGTGGGCAGGTTGAACTTGTCGACGAGCCGCTCGGAGAAGGGCGTCTGGTTCACCCGGGCCAGGCGCACCGGCTCGGCCGAGCGGGTGACCTCCACGCGGGAGCCGGCCGGCAGGTCGACCGACCGGCGGCCGTCGCACCAGAGCACCGCCTCCTCGTCCTCGTGCTGGAGGATCTCCACGGCCATCACCGAATCGGGATCGACGACCAGCGGCCGGGCGAAGAGCGCATGGGCGGAGATCGGCACCATCACCAGCGCCTGGACCTCGGGCCAGACGACCGGCCCGCCGGCGGAGAAGGCGTAGGCGGTCGAACCGGTCGGAGTCGCCATGACCACGCCGTCGCAGCCGAAGGCCGAGACCGGGCTGCCGTCGATGTCGACGACCAGGTCGATCATCCGCTCGCGGGACTTCTTCTCGATGCTGGCCTCGTTCAGCGCCCAGGAACTGGCGACCTGCTCGCCCTCGCGCCAGATCCGGACGTCGATCGCCATGCGCCGCTCGACGGTGTAGTCGTGGTCGACCACCCACTGCACGGAGGCGTCGAGCTCAGTGCGCTCGGACTCGGCGAGGAAGCCGATGTGCCCGAGGTTCACGCCCATCAGGGGCAGATCGGCGCCGCGGACGAGCTCGGCGGCGCGCAGGATCGACCCGTCGCCGCCGAGGACCATGCCGACCTCGCACTGCGCCAGAGTGATGTCGCGGCCGACGACGGCCAGCGGCACGCGGTTCAGCCGCTCGCCGACGAGGACCTGCAGCCGGTCGACGTCGCGGGCGAGCAGCGCCGGGGTCAGACCGGCGGCGTGCAGCCGCTCGACGACGGAGACGGCGGCGTCGACGGCGTCCCGGCGGCCGGTGTGGGCCAGCACGAGCACCGCACGGCTGCTCTCGGCCTGGGACATGGCACCTCCTGCGTGGTCGACGCCCGCGAGCCGCGGGATCAGTCCCGGTAGTCGATGTGGTCGATCCGTTCCAGCCTATCCGCCCCCGCGGACTCGGTGTCGGCGATGTCCGCGGCCGCGCCGTCGTGGGATCGACCGGGCGCGCGCAGACGGAGGAAGAACTCCAGGTTGCCGTCCTGTCCGGGCAGCGGGGAACGATGCGCCGAGACCAGTCGCAGGCCGGCCTCCTCGCAGGCGGCGGCGACGCCGGCGACGGCCTCGCGGCGCAGCTGCGGGCTGCTGACGACCCCGGTGCGCGCCAGCCGCTCGCGGCCGACTTCGAACTGCGGCTTGACCATCAGCAGCAGCTCCGCGCCGGCGGCGGCCTGGGCCGCCAGCGCCGGCACGATCAGCCGCAGCGAGATGAAGGACAGGTCGGCGACGATCAGTTCGAAGGGCTCGCCGAGCTCGCCGGGCTCCAGGTGTCGGAGGTTCAGTCCTTCGACGGAGGTCACCCGAGGGTTCTCGCGCAGCGCGGCGGCGAGCTGATCGTGGCCGACGTCGACGGCCACGACTGCGGACGCCTCGCGGGCGAGCAGCACCTGGGTGAAGCCGCCCGTGGAGGCGCCGGCGTCGAGGCAGCGTCTGCCGCGCGGGTCGACCGCGGGGCAGGCGGTCAGCGCGCCGAGCAGCTTATGCGCGGCACGACTGACCCAGGGGTCGTCCTCGACCTCGAGGCGCGCGGCCTCGGCGACCTTGGCGGCGGCCTTGCGGACAGTGCGCCCGTCGACGCGGACGAGGCCCTCGGCGACGAGCTGAGCGGCGCGCGAGCGGCTGGCGACCAGATGCTCCTCGACCAGGGCGCGGTCCAGACGGCGCGAGCCCATCGCGCTCAGTCCCGGCCGGCGGCGTCCAGCCGCCGGCTCAGCTCGCCGTGCAGCTCCTCGGCCCGGTCGATCTCGGCCTCCAGCTCCTCGAGATCCAGCTCTGCCGCGACCTGGCCGGTGGACGCCTCGCTCGGCATCGGCTGCTCCTCGCCGCTCATGCGCGGCTCCCCGCCGGTTCGACCGCGAAGAGGCCGGCCAGCGTCTCGAGGATGAGATGCGGCCGCTGCTCGTCGTCGGCTGCGGCCGCCGTCTCGGCGGAGTCGATGCCGGTGAGCACCAGCGCGGCGGTGCACCCGGCGCGCCGTGCGCCCAGGATGTCGGTGTCGAGCCGGTCGCCGATCATCAGCGGCCGCTTCAGGCCCAGCGCGGAGACCGCGCGGGTGAACAGCACCGGCTCCGGCTTGCCGGCGGCGGCGGGGAGGGCTCCGGTGGCCCGCGAGACCGCCTCGACGAGCGCCCCGTTGCCGGGAGCGATCCCGCGCCCCCGGGGGATCGTCAGGTCCAGGTTCGTGGCGAACCAACGTGCGCCGGCGGCGACGGCGTAGGCCGCCTCGGCGAGATCGCTCCACCCGAGCTCCGGGCTGAAGCCCTGCAGCACGGCGGCCGGTCGGTCCTCTGCGTCCGCGGCGACGGTGAAGCCGGCCTCGGCGACACGGGTGCGCAGGAAGTCGCTGCCGGTCACCAGCACTGTCGCGCCCTGCGGGATCTCGGCGGACATCAGCGCCACGCCGGCGTCGGCGGAGCCGAAGACCTGCTCGGCGGAGGCCGTCATGCCCAAGGCAGTCAGGTGTTCGGCGATTGTCTCCGGGGACCGCGAGGCGTTGTTGGTGATGAATGCGTACGGGATCTCCCGCTCACGCAGCTCCGCCAGCGCCTCGACTGCGCCCGGGACGGCCGCATCGCCGGCATAGAGGACGCCGTCGAGATCGAAGAGCACCCCGTCGTGCGCATCGATCAGCGCCGGGCTCATGCCTGCTCCTCCGCTGTCGGCGGCTCCTGTCCAGCCTGCGGCTCGCCCGCCGCGGGACGCTCGGCGCGCGACCCGTCCAGCAGGTCCTTGACCTTGGGCACCTCGGCCGGAGTGTCGTCGAAATCCATGATCTCCGGGTCGGCGAAGGCGCCGGATCCGAGAGCGCGCTCGGCGACGAACGCCCGCTCGTGCCACTGGGAGGACTCCTCAGTGCGGCCGAGACTCTCCAGCACCTCGCCATAGGCGGTGAACAGTCGGGGCGAGAAGCTGAAGGCGCGGTCCTTGCGCAGCTCGGGGACCTCCAGCGCGCGGGCCGCCGAAGCGTGGTCGCCGAGATCCTGATGGGCGCCGGCAACCACGATCGCCAGCTCGGCACGGACCGCGCCGGAGAGTTGACGAGCCTCGGCGGACTCCCCCAGTTCGACGGCCTTCTGCGGACGGCCGAGCCCGCGTTCGCAGTCGGCCTGCACCGGCAGATGCGTCTGGTCTCCGCTGATCCGGCGATAGGTGCGCAGCTCGCGCAGCGCCTCGGCGAAGTCCTCGGCCGCATAGGCGCACAGCCCGACCGCCTCCCGCACCACGGCCAGACGACCGCCCCGGCGGGAGGCCGCCAGGGCGTGCTCCAGCGCCAGGGCCGGGTCGACGTCGACGAGCCGGCCGGCCATCACCAGATGCTTGGAGACCCACTTGCGGTTCTCTCCGTTGAGCGTGCCGAGCTGCCCGGCGGCCTCCTTGTCCAGCTCCTTGCCGGAGACGTCCTCGTCGATCTCCGGCGACCGGGGACGATCCGGTCGATCGGAACGACGGTGGTCGCCGCGCTGCTCGGTGCGTCGTTCCCCCGCACGTCGTTGGCCGTCGTGGCCGGTGCCGCGATCGCCGCCGGACGGACGACGATCGTCGGGGCGCCGTGCGGCGGAACGGCGGTCTCGAGAAGACTCTGCGGGCATAACTCTGGTGCTCTCCTTGCGAAGCCGGTGCGGGATGCCTCCCCAGGATACCCGGTGACCTCGTCGGGCTCATCGAAGGAGCCCGAGGCCGGGCACGCCTCCGGACAGGCGTGGACGGCGGAGCCTCGGACGCCCGGGGCATCCGCGTCACCGCCGGGGCTGAGGCCGCCCCACGACACGACAAGAGCCCCGGAAGCGATCGCCATCGATCGCCTCACGGGGCTCTTGTCTTCAAAGGGTGTCCGGCGGTGACCTACTCTCCCACACGCTTCCGCATGCAGTACCATCGGCGCAATGGGTCTTAGCTTCCGGGTTCGGTATGGGACCGGGCGTTTCCCCCACGCTATGACCGCCGTAACTCTAACCACCACACACCCCCACCAAAAAAGGGGGCAGGGCGAGTCACACGAACAACCACCACACACAGTGGCTGCCAAAACTAACAACTCTATACCATTATCCAACACACCACCCACACCCCACGAACAGTGAGGAACGGGGTTTGTTGAAAGACAACCG
>NZ_WIAX01000019.1 GCF_009467795.1 Nesterenkonia halophila | reverse complement strand
CGGGCAGCTCGGAGGAGATCACCAGGATCGCCTTCCCGTCGGCCGCCAGGCGGTTGATGATGGTGTAGATCTCCTGCTTGGCGCCGACGTCGACGCCGCGGGTGGGCTCGTCGAGGATGAGCAGCTCGGGCTCGGTGTAGAGCCACTTGCTCAGCACGACCTTCTGCTGGTTGCCGCCGGAGAGCTGTCCGACGGTGGAGAGCACCGAGGGCGCCTTGATGTTCAGCGAGTCCCGGTACTCCTGGGCGACGGCGATCTCCTCGTTGGCGTTCACCCAGCCGCCGGTGGCCAGCTTGGTCAACGACGCGGCGCTGATGTTGCGCCGGATGTCGTCGATCAGATTGAGCCCGAACGTCTTGCGGTCCTCGCTGACGTAGGCGATGCCGTGGTCGATGGCGTCGGAGACCCCGCGGATGGTCACCGGCTTCCCGTGCATCTCCACCGTTCCGGAGATGTCGCGGCCATAGGAGCGGCCGAAGACGCTCATCGCCAGCTCGGTGCGGCCCGCGCCCATCAGCCCGGCGATGCCGACGACCTCCCCGGCGCGGACGTGCAGCGAGGCGCCGTCGACGACGGTGCGGTCGCGCTGCTCGGGGTGGCCGACGTGCCAGTCGATCAGCCGGAAGACCTCCTCGCCGATCTCGACGTCGCGGTCCGGGTACATGCTGCCCATCTCGCGGCCGACCATCCCGCGGATGATCCGGGCGGTCAGCGTCTGCTGGTCGGGCTCCTCCTCGGTGCGCATCGTCTCGATCGTCGTGCCGTCGCGGATCACGGTGACCGCGTCGGAGATCGAGGCGATCTCGCCGAGCTTGTGCGAGATGATGATGCAGGTCACGCCGGTCTCGCGCAGGTTCCGGATGAGGCCGAGCAGATGCGCGGAGTCGTCGTCGTTCAGCGCCGCCGTCGGCTCGTCGAGGATGAGCAGCTTCACGTTCTTCGACAGCGCCTTGGCGATCTCGACGAGCTGCTGCTTGCCGACGCCGAGCCGGCCGACCGGGGTGACCGGGTTCTCGTCCAGACCGACCTCTTCCAGCAGCTCGGCGGCCGCGGCGTTGGTCCGGTGCCAGTCGACGAAGCCGGCGGCTCCCTGCTCGTTGCCGAGGAAGATGTTCTCGGCGATGGACAGATGCGGCACCAGCGCCAGCTCCTGGTGGATGATGACGATGCCGCGATCCTCGGAGTCGCTGATGGAGTTGAAGTGCACCTGCTCGCCGTCGAAGGCGATGTCGCCCTCGAAGCTGGAGTCCGGGTACACCCCGGAGAGCACCTTCATCAGCGTGGACTTGCCCGCCCCGTTCTCCCCGCAGATGCCGTGGATCTCGCCGCGGCGCACCTGCAGGGTCACGTCGGAGAGGGCCTTCACTCCGGGGAAGGTCTTGGTGATCGACCGCATCCGCAGGATGTGGTCCTCTGCTGTGGTCATGGGGCCTCCTCAGGCCAGGCCTCGACGGCCCGCCGGATGTCGCCGCGGGGCCGCCGTCAGGGAGGGATGGGTGTCGAGGGTGGGTGTCGAGGGTGAGCGTCGAGGGGTGACGTCGGGGGTGACATCGGGCCGGACCGCACGCCGCGGATCGCGGCGCCGGGCGGTCCGCCGTCCCTGGTCCCGCGCCGTGGTGTCGGCGCCGCGGGGCCAGGGACGGCGGGGGATCGCGCCGCGATCACATCTGGCCGGAGTCGACCTGCTCCTCGGTGTAGTAGCCGGACTCGACGAGGATCTCCTCATAGTTGTCCTCCAGCACCATCTGGACATCGAGCAGGTAGGAGGGCACGACCTTGGCCCCGTTGTCGTAGGTCTCGGTGTCGTTCGGCTCGGGCTCACCGCCCTGCAGGTAGGTGTCGGCCGCCTCGACCGCCTGGTCGGCGAGGTCGCGGGTGTCCTTGAAGATCGTCGAGTGCTGCACGCCGTCGGCGATCAGCTTCACCGAGGCGATCTCGGCGTCCTGGCCGGTGACGATCGGCAGCCCGTCCTCGATGGTGTCGCCCTGTCCGTCGCTGCGCAGCGCGGTGATGATGCCGCGGGACAGCGGGTCGGCGGGCGCGAGCACGCCGTCGAGCTCCTCGCCGGAGTTGTAGTGGGTGGTCAGCAGGTTCTCCATGCGCTTCTGCGCGGTCTCCTGCTCCCACCGCTGGGTGGCGGCCTGCTCGATGTCGGTCTGCCCCGAGGGGACCTCCAGCGTGCCGTCGTCGATGTAGGGCTGCAGCGTGTCGATGGCGCCGTCCCAGAAGTGGTGGGAGTTGCTGTCGTCCAGCGAGCCGGCGAAGAGCTCGACGTTCAGCGGTCCCTCCGGGGCATCCTCGGCCGGTTCGAAGTCCTGGTCCAGGATGCCCAGGCCGTAGAGCAGGGCGTTGGCCTGGTTCACGCCGACCTGGTAGTTGTCGAAGGTGACGTAGAAGTCGACGTTCTCGTTGTCGGTCAGCAGCCGGTCGTAGGAGATCACCGGGATGTCGGCGGACTCGGCGGCGTCCAGCTGGGCCGACAGCGCGCTGCCGTCGATGGCGCCGACGATCAGCGCGTCCACGCCCTGGGTGATCATCTGGTCGATCTGCTGGGACTGGGTCGGAATGTCGTCGTCGGCGTACTGCAGCTCGACGTCGTAGCCGAGCTCCTCCAGGCCGGACCCGATGTTGTCGCCGTCCTTGAGCCAGCGCTCGTAGGTCTGGGTGGGCATGGCCACGCCGACGCTCATGTCCTCGGGGGCCTCGTCGCCCCCGCCGTCGCCGCTGCCGGCGCCGCCGCCGGCGCAGCCGGCGACGGAGAAGACGAGCGCCGCCGAGGCGCCCAGTGCGGTGAGATTCCTGATCCTCATCATGTCCTCCTTGACGTCTCCGTCCGGCGCTCCGGACGGACAGTGCGAATGCGCCGCCGATGCGGCGGCGACCCGGCGGCCGCGCCGCTCCCCTCCCGTGCGTCGACGGTGGTGCGGAGAGGAGCCGGCGCGGCGGCCGCCGGGGATCGGGGGTCGAGGCTCACGACCCGGCCGGTGCCGTGTCACATAGTCTCACGGGTCGCCGTAATCCAGATCACAGCCCCTGGGCGAGTCGGTGATAGGCGGCGTTGAGGCGCAGCTCCTGTGCGAAGCCGCGCGTGCTGGTGGACTCGTCGATGACCGCCAGCTCCACTCCGGCGATCTCGGCGAGGTCGGCGAAGGCCTCCACGCCGACGGCGGTGGACATCACCGTGTGGTGCGCCGCGCCGGCGGTCAGCCAGCACTCCGCCGAGGTGGCGAAGTCCGGCCGCGGCTCCCAGACCGCACGGGCCACCGGCAGGTTCGGCAGCTGGTGGTCGGGGCCGACGACGTCGACGGCGTTGGCGGTCAGCCGGAAGCGCTCGCGCAGGTCGGTCATCGCCACCACGACCGCCTCGCCCGGATCGGTGTCGAAGACCAGGCGCACCGGGTCCTCGCGGTCGCCGATGCCCAGCGGGTGGATCTCCAGCCGGGGCCGCGACGTGGTCAGCGACGGGCAGATCTCGAGCATGTGCGCCCCGAGGATCTTCTCCTTCCCCGGGGTCATCTCGTAGGTGTAGTCCTCCATCAGCGAGGCGCCGCCGGGGAGGCCGTGGCCCATGACCTTCGCCGCGCGGACCAGCAGGGCGGTCTTCCAGTCGCCCTCGGCGCCGAAGCCGTAGCCCTCGGCCATCAGCCGCTGCACGGCCAGCCCGGGCAGCTGGCGCAGTCCGCCGAGGTCCTCGAAGTTCGTGGTGAAGGCCTCGAAGCCGCCCTCGACGAGGAAGGAGCGCATGCCAGCCTCCTGCCGGGCGGCGTACGCCAGCGACTCGCGCCGCGAGCCGCCCTCGCGCAGCTCCTCGGCGACGTCGTAGAGCGCCTCGTATTCGGTCAGCAGGCGATCCACCTCGGCCTGCGGCACGGCCTCGACCCGCTCGACGAGGTCATTGACCGCCCAGGCGTTGACCGTGGTGCCCAGGGCGATCTCGGCCTCGGTCTTGTCGCCCTCGGTGACGGCGACGTTGCGCATCGTGTCGCCGAAGCGGCACAGCTTCAGGTGCTGCAGCGTGTCCCAGCCGGCCGCGGCACGCACCCAGGTGCCGACTTTGGCCCGGACTCGCTCGTCGGTGGCATGGCCGACCACCGTCTTGCGCGGCGTCGACGTGCGAGCGGCCATATAGGCGAACTCGCGATCGCCGTGGGCGGCCTGGTTGAGGTTCATGAAGTCCATGTCGATCTCGGCCCAGGGCAGCTCGCGGTTCGCCTGCGTGTGGAAGTGCAGCAGCGGCTTGGTCAACGCCTCGAGCCCGCGGATCCACATCCGCGCCGGCGAGAAGGTGTGCATCCAGACGATCACGCCCAGGCAGTCCGGGTCGGCGTTCGCCGCCAGCACCTCGGCGTGGATGGCTTCGCGGTCGGTGAGCACCTCGCGGTGCTCGATGGTCGCCGGGATCGCCTCGGCGGCGTCGAGCGTCTCGGCGACGTGCCGGGACTGGTCGGCGACCTGCTGCAGGGTGTCCTCGCCGTAGAGGCCCTGCGAGCCGGTCAGGAACCAGACTTTCCGGCCGGCGTAGGGGTTGCTCAGCGTGGTGGTCATCATGCGCCTTTCTGGCCGTAGACGTTCTGGTAGCGGTCGAAGAGGGAGTCGACCTGCCCCTGGTCGATGCGCGGCGGCTCGCCCAGCTGGCGGGCGACATGCACGGTGCGGGCGACCTCCTCGCACATCACCGCGGCCTTGACGGCCTGCTTCGCGCCGGCCCCGACGGTGAAGGGGCCGTGCTGGGCCATCAGCACCGCCGGCGAGCGCGAGGTGCGCAGCGTCTCGACGATGCCGCGGCCGATGGAGTCGTCGCCGATGAGCGCGAAGGGCCCCACCGGGACGTCGCCGCCGAACTCGTCGGCCATCATCGTCAGCACGCACGGGATGGGCTCGCTGCGGGCGGCCCAGGCGGTGGCGTAGGTCGAGTGGGCGTGGACCACTCCCCCGACCTCGTCCATGTGCCGGTAGACGTAGGCATGGGCGGCGGTGTCCGAGGACGGCGTGAGCGTCTCGGGCGTGCCGTCGTCGATCTTCTCGCCGTCCAGGGTGCAGACGACCATGGATTCGGCGGTGAGCTCGTCGTAGGAGACCCCGGAGGGCTTGATGACGAAGAGCGCGGGCTGCTCCTCGTCGGCGCCGAGCCGCGCGGCCTCGACGGTCGGCACCCGTTCGGAGACGTTGCCGGCGGTCCAGACGACCAGCTCGTTGCGGGGCAGTTCGGCGTGCAGCGCGGCGACGCGCTCGCGCGCGGCGGCGACCGCCTCGCGGACCGGCTCGGGCAGGGCGGACAGGCGGATCATGCGCGGGCTCCTTCCGCGGCGGCGGTCTCGGTCTGCCGATCGGCCGGCTGCTCGGCGAGCTGCTCGGCGTGGGCGCGGCGGCGGATCGCCTTCAGCCGGCGCATCATGTCGTCGCCGCCGCGGCCGAAGTGGTCGTGCAGGCGGGTGTACTCGGCGAAGAGCTCGTCGTAGGCGTCGGCGGCGGCCGGGTCCGGGGTGTAGGCCCGCTCGACGCGTCCGCCCATCGCCGCCCCGGCGGCGCGGACGTCGGCGTAGTGTCCGGCGGCGACGGCGGCGTGGACCGCCGAGCCCAGCGCCGGGCCCTGCTCGGAGACGATCGTCGAGATCGGCAGCCGGGTGATGTCCGAGTAGAGCTGCATGAGGAAGCGGTTCTTCAGCAGGCCGCCGGCGACGACGAGCTCCGTGACCGGCACCCCGGAGTCGCCGAAGGACTCGATGATGGTCCGGGTGCCGTAGGCGGTGGCCTCCAGCAGCGCGCGGTAGACCTCCTCGGGGCGGGTGGTCAGCGTCAGGCCGACGATCAGCCCGGAGAGCTCGTGGTCGACCAGCACCGAGCGGTTGCCGGAGTGCCAGTCCAGCGCGACCAGGCCGTGGGCGCCGACCGGCTGGGCGGCGGCCTTCTCGGTGAGCAGCTCGTGCAGCCCGATCCCGCGGGAGGATGCCTCCTCCGCGTAGGAGGCCGGCACCTGGTTGTCGACGTACCAGCCGAAGATGTCGCCGACGCCGGACTGGCCGGCCTCGTAGCCCCAGGCCCCGGCGAGGATGCCGCCGTCGACGACGCCGCACATCCCGGGCACCTCGGCGAGCCGGTCGCCGTTCATCACATGGCAGGTCGAGGTGCCCATGATCGCGACCATCTGACCGGAGTCGACGGCGTCGGCGGCCGGAGCAGTGACATGGGCGTCGACGTTGCCGACGGAGACGGCGATGCCCGGACGCAGCCCGGTCCAGCCGGCCGCCTCCTCGGAGAGGCCGCCCGCGTTCTCGCCGAGCTCGCCGATCCGGTGATCGAGCTTCTCGGCGACGAAGTCGGCGAACTCCGGGTTCAGCGCGGCGAGGAAGTCCTGCGACGGGTAGGAGCCGTCCTGGTAGATGCCCTTGTAGCCGGCGGTGCAGGCGTTGCGCACGTACTGGCCGGTCAGCTGCCAGACGATCCAGTCGGCGGCCTCGACCCAGTGGTCGATCGCCGCGTAGAGCTCGGAGTCCTCCTCCAGGATCTGCAGCCCCTTGGCGAACTCCCACTCCGAGGAGATGAACCCGCCGTAGCGGCCGATCCAGTCCTCGCCGCGGGAGTGGGCCAGCTCGTTGATCCGGTCGGCCTGCCCCTGGGCGGCGTGGTGCTTCCAGAGCTTGGTGTAGGCGTGCGGCCGGTCGCCGTACTCCTCCAGCTCGTTCAGCGGCGTGCCGTCGTCGGTGGTCGGCACCATCGTGCAGGCGGTGAAGTCGGTGCCGATGCCCACGACCTGCTCCGGGCTCACGCCGGCGGCCTCGACGGCGGCCGGCACCGCGGTCTTGAGCACCTCGACGTAGTCCGCCGGGACCTGCAGCGCCCACTCGGGAGGCAGCGGCTCCCCGCGGTGGGCGGTCAGCGCGTCGTCCATGACGGCGTGCGGATAGTCGTGGACGGCGCTGCCGAGCTCGGCGCCGTCGCTGACGCGCACCACGAGCGCACGTCCGGACAGGGTGCCGAAGTCGATGCCGATCACGACGGGGTCAGTGGTGGTCATCTCTGCAGGACTCCTTCGCGTGTTCCAGAGCACATCCGAGTGTTAACGTTAACATCTCGTCGTGTCCGGCGCCACACACCTCCGTGTCCTGCGTCATGCCGGGCGCGGAGCCCGCCTCGCCCGCCGGAGTGTCGGATGCGGACGGCGAACGGGGGATTCACTGCTGCTGTGTCGCCGATGCGGCGATTCAGCAGCAGTGGATCCCCCGTCCGATGCCTGAGGAGGCGCTGCGCGCGACGCCTGAAGGCCTCAGAGTCCCAGGCGCTCGGTGTAGTCGTTGCGCAGGGCCCCGGGCGGGTCGCACTCCTCGCGCAGCGCGACGAAGTCGTCCCAGCGCGGGTAGAGCCCGCGGATCCGATGGGGGTCCATGACGAAGAGCTTGCCCCAGTGCGGACGCGCCGAAGCCGGCAGCTCGCACTCGAGCTCGGCCAGCACCTCCTCGACGGCGGGCTGGTCGGGATGCCAGGTGAAGTGCAGCCCGACGGTGTCGCCGCCGTGGGCGGGGCTGAGCCAGTGGTCGTCGCCGGTCATCGTGCGCACTTCGCCGATCATCAGCACCGGCGCGATCCGATCGGCCAGCCGCTGCAGCGCGCGGATCGCCTCGACCGCATCGCGGCGCGGAACCAGGTACTCGCTCTGCAGCTCGGCGCCGGCCGACGGGGTGAAGTTCATCCGGAAGTGCGGCAGCCGCTCGTGCCACGGACCGGGTTCGCCGCCCTGCAGGCTGGTGGCCTCGACGTCGCCGCCGGGGACCGGGTGCCGCCGACCGTCGGCCGGACGCACTCCCAGCGCCTCGAGGACGGCGGGATCGGCGGCCGTCGCCGTGGCCGCGCCGGGCTCGACCTTCGCCTTGACCCACATCTGGTCGGCCACCTCGACGTCGCGCCAGCTGGAGAAGATGCTCACGCTGTAGCCCAGCGACGTCGCCGCGTCGAGGTCGGCGAGCACCGCCTCCCAGCGCGGCTGCTCGTAGACGGTCTGGGCCACCTCGTAGGCCGGCTCGGTGTCCAGCTCGACGGCGACGACCGCGCCGAGCGCGCCGAGGCTGACCACGGCGCCGTCGAAGGCCCGCTCGCCGCGCTCGAACCGGCGCAGCTCGCCGGCCGGGGTGAGGATCTCGACGGCGCGCACCGCGGCGGCCAGGCCGCCGACCGCGTCGCCGGAGCCGTGGGTGCCGGTGGCCACCGCACCGGCGACCGAGATGTGCGGCAGCGAGGCCAGGTTCGACAGCGACCGGCCCCGGGCATGGAGCTGCTCGGCGACGTCGCCGTAGCGCATCCCGCCGCCGACGCGCACCATGTCCTCGCCGATCTCCAGGAGCCGGGGCATGCGCTCCAGGGAGATCAGCGTCCCGGTGGTGTCGGCGATGTCGTTGAAGCAGTGCCGCGAACCGATCATCCGCTTCGGACCGGGGCGGCCGAGCTCCTCGCGCAGCGCGTCCAGCGACTCCGGACGGCGCACCGCGCGCGCCCGGTAGGTCAGGTTGCCCGCCCAGTTGGTCTCGCCCGCCGGATGCTCGGCGGTGCGGCCTGCTCGCTGAGCTGCCCTCTCGTCTGCCGCATGGTCTGCCACGTCACGCTCCTCGCTGTCGGCGACGGCGGCCCTGCGGCCCCGTCGAGTCACCTGCGACAGCATACGCCGAACCGTGACCTCGCCCACGGAACGCGCTCTCCGGATGACATCGCCCAGGCGGCTCGCGGTCCGGCGAGCTTGCCGCCCGAGGAGCCGCCTCGACGGCCTGCGGGTCCGTCTCAGGCGGTGGCGCGACGGATGAGCGTCGGAGCGATGAGCGTGGTGTGCTCGCCGCCGCCGGCGCCGAAGAGCTCGGCGATCGCAGCCCGGCCGACAGCCTCGAAGGGCTGGCGGACGGTGGTCAGCGGCGGGCTGAGATGGGCGGCGCCGTCGACGTCGTCGAAGCCGACCACGGCGACGTCCTCGGGGACGCTCAGCCCGTGATCGGCGAAGGCGTGCATCATGCCCAGGGCGATGTAGTCGTTGGCCGCGAAGACCGCGTCCACGACGCCGGAGGCGACCTGGGGCGCCAGCTCCGCCCCGGCGGCATAGCCGTCGTCGGCGGTCCACCCGGCGCAGTGCAGCAGCGGTCCCTCCGCGACGCCGGCGGCGGAGAGCGTCTCCTGCCAGCCCTGCACACGCCCGCGGGCGTCGTACCACTCGCCCGGACCGGCCGCATGGGCGATCCGCCGCCGACCGGCGTCGAGCAGATGGCGCACCGCCTCGCGGGCGCCGCGGACCTGGTCGATGCCGACCACGTCCAGCGAGGCGGTGGGCTCGGCCCCGGAGGCGACGAGCACCACTGAGCGGGTCTCGGCGATCTGCCGCGCCGCCTCGGCCACTGCGATGATCGGGGCGAGCACCACGATCCCGTCGACGCCGTGGTCGAGGAAGAACTCCAGGGAGGATTCGACCGTCTCGGGCCGCGAGTCGCGCACGACGCTCAGCGCGGTGGCGAAGCCGTGCTCGCGCGCGGCCTCCTCGACGGCCAGCGTCATCCGATTGGGACCGAAGGCCGAATGCCCCGGCGTGATCACCCCGATCAGCCCGGTCCGTCGCGTCTTCAGCGCCCGCGCGGTGGCGTTGCGCCGGTATCCGAGCTCGCGCATGGCCCGCTCGACCTTCTCGCGGGTCGCGGGCCGCACGGCGTCGGGAGTGTTGAGCACCCGGGAGACGGTCTGATGGGAGACGCGCGCCTGCTCGGCGACGTCGACCATCGACGGTGCCCGCGCCCCGCCTCCCGGCGGCAGGACCATCAGGACGCGTCCGGCACGCGGTCGGTCTCGCCGAGCACCCGCAGCGCGGCGCGCAGCGTCGCGGCCGACTCCTCCATCATCTCCGGATCCGGGGCGGTCATCGCGTTGGAGAAGTCGAAGTCGTCCATCGAGTTAGACGGCCACACATGCACGTGGAGATGATCGATCTCGTAGCCGGCGACCGCCAGGCCGGCCCGGGCGGAGTCGAAGGCCTGAACCTGGGCCTGCCCGATCCGGTGGGCGACGCGCGTCAGATGGGCGACCAGCTCGCCGTCGGCGTCGGTCCACCGGTCGACCTCGCGGCGGGGCACCACCAGCGTGTGCCCGTGGGCCAGCGGGTTGATGCTCAGGAAGCCCACGCAGGTCTCGTCCTGCCAGACGAAGCGGCCGGGCAGCTCGCCCTGGATGATCTTGGTGAAGACGGTGCTCATGAGAGGTGCTCCTGTCGTCGTGCGATGCGGTGCGGGTCCGGTGCCGGGTCGGCACCGCCGCGGAGCGGCCGGTGCCCCGGCCCCGATCGTACCTGCGGCGGACTCCTCCGCGGCGGCCGGCGACGCGGCTCAGCCGCCGGTGGACTCGCGCACCACCAGGCGGAAGGGCGCGATCTCGTCCTCGCCGGGCGGACCGCTCATCGCGATGCGCTCCAGCAGCCGCTCCACCGCCCGACGCGCCGTCCAGTCGTGGTCGGGCTCCACAGTGGTCAGCGACGGCGTCAGATGCGCGCCGACGCCGATGCCGTCGAAGCCGGCCACCAGCACGTCCTCGGGCACGCGCAGCCCGGCGTCGACCAGGCCGCGGATCAGTCCCACCGCCAGCGTGTCGGTCAGCGCGAAGATCCCGTCGACGCCGTCGGGACCGCCTGCGGCGCCCTGCTCGCCCAGCCGACGGCCCACGGCGCGGCCGGCGTCCATGGTGAGCATCTCGCAGTCGACCAGCCGGAGGTCCTCCTCGTCGATGCCCGCCGCACGCACCGCCGCCTGCACGCCGTCCCAGCGCATGCTGCGGATGGTCGGCTCGCGATCGTCCGGGCCGCCGACGAAGGCCAGCCGCCGCGCCCCGCGGTCGATCAGGTGGGCGGCGGCCGCCTGGGCGCCGTCGGCGTTGGGCAGAGCGATGTGGCCCACCGCCGAGCGGTTCTCCCGCTCCCCCAGCAGCATCAGCGGCAGCTGCGGCAGCGTGGTCAGCTCGGCCATGTCCAGCCCGACGGTGCTCAGGATGAGCCCGTCGTAGTCGAGCCGCTTCGAGCTGCGGATGGCCCCGCGCTCCCCCTCGGGGGCCGCGCCGGTCTCCTCGACGGCTACGCGCAGGTCGTGCTCGCCGGCGACGGCGACGATCCGCCGGGCCAGCTCGCCGAAGTAGGGGTTGTCCAGCTCCGGGACGGCCAGCCCGATCACGCCGCTGCGGCCGGCCCGCAGATTCCGGGCGGCCACGTTGATCCGGTAGCCGGTCTCCTCGATGGTCTCCATGACGCGGCGTCGGACCGCGTCGCTGACGCCGGCCCGGCCGTTGACCACGTTGGAGACCGTCATCGGCGAGACGCCGGCCGCCCGGGCGACGTCGCTCATCGTCACCGCCCCCATGGGCCGCACCTCCTGGTCGTCGTCGCCGGCCCCGCCGGGGCACCCGTCCTCTGCGGCATGCTAGCAACGTCGACCCGCGGCGCCCGCATCCGCACGCACTGCGCCGCCGACCCGCGGACGGTGTCGACGGCGCGGCGGCTGTCCGATGCCTCCGCCTCCGCGATGCGCGGAGGAGAGGGATCAGCCCTGGTCGAGCGCCTCCTGCATCTCGGCGTGCATCTGTTCGGCGGCCTCGGCCGGGGTCAGACGCCCGAAGAAGACCTCGTTGCAGTACCGGTAGGCGATATCCTGCAGCTGGCTGAAGCCCACCGGCGGGACGGGCTCGGCCTCGCCGATCTCGTCGGAGACCTCGTCGATGAAGTCCGCGACCACCTGCTCCTGGCCGTCGATCTGGTCCAGCACCACCTCGCGCGCTCCCTCGCTGGCCGGCAGGCCGCGGTCCATGCCGATGATCTCGGCGGCCTCCTCGTCGTTCACCAGGAAGTCGACGAACTCCTGGGCCTCTTCGGGGTGCTCGGTGGCCGAGCTGACCGAGTACATCATCGTGGACTTGAACCAGAGGCCGTTGTCCTCGGAGCTGCCGCTCTGCGACGGGAAGCGCAGCGGCTCGAAGTCCACGGCGGCCTGCTCCGAGAGGGCCGGCACCTGGTTCGACCACCAGCGGCCGACCGCCTGGTCGCCGGTCTCGAAGGGCGACTCTCCCGGCGCCATGCCGGAGACCTCCTGCATCACCGTCGCCGACGGATAGGAGTCGGCCTCGAGCAGATCCTGCTGGTACTCGAAGTACTCCTCGAGATCGGCCACGCTGTGGCCGAGCTCGCCGTCGGCGTCGGCGAGGTGCTTGCCCTGCTGGCGCAGCCAGATCTGCAGGTCGGCGGTCTGCGGCACGCCGCCGTCGCCGTAGACCTCCTCGGGCAGCTCCTCGCGCAGCTCGGAGGTCAGCTCCAGATAGTCGTCCCAGGTCCAGGACTCGTCGTCGGGCATCTCCATGCCCGCCTGCTCGAAGAGCTCCGGATTGGCCAGCACCGTCATCGTGTTGATGCCCGTGGTCACCCCGACCAGTCCGTCGTCGGTGGTGCCGTTCTGCACCGCGTTGTCGTCGAAGCTGGAGACGTCGACCTGGTCCATGTCCAGCAGCGCGCCGCGCTCGGAGTACTCGCTGAGATAGCTGGCGTCCATCTGGATGACGTCAGGGGCGTCATTGCCGGCCGACTGCGTCGCCAGCCGATCCCAGTAGCCCTCCCAGGGCGAGTTCTCCGCCTCGATGGTCACCCCGGGGTTCTGCTCCTCGTAGAGGGCGATGACCTCCTCGGTGACCGCGTTGCGATGCTCGGCGCCCCACCAGGTGAAGCGCAGCGTGACGTCGCCGTCCTCCGCGGCGTCCGAGCCGCCCGAGCAGGCCGTGACCGCCAGCAGCGCCGTCGTGGCCGCGACGCTCAGCACCGCGGCGCGGCGGGTGCGGGCCGTGGTCCGTGTGGTGTCGTCCCTCATCATCCATCTCCTCCCTCGCAGATGCTCCCCGGCGCATCCCGCCGGCGATTTAACGCAACAGTACGAGTGACGTGAATCACAAGTCAACAGCTCCGCACGGCTTCACACGGATCCACACTCGCCCGCGGCGCGACTCAGAGCTCGACGGCGACGAAGGACGAGGCCGGCAGCTCGAGCCTCAGCTCCTCGCCGTCCAGCCGCGCGCCGTCGAAGTCCCGCGGCGCGACCTCCGCCGGGACCTCCGCGGTGTTGTGCGCGGCCGGCTCGGCGGTGAGCAGCCGCGCCGAGCGCACTCCCCCGCCGAGCTCTCCGCCGCGCAGCCGCAGGCGCGCCGTCGCCGCCTGGTCGGGGTCCAGATTCGCCGCAGTGACGGTGATCCGCCCCTCGCGCGTGGAGACCGAGATCGGCAGCGTCCGGACAGTCTCGCCGTCGACGGCGCGCACCGGTTCCTCGCTCAGCGGGTGGACCGTCCGGCGGACGCCATCGTGGTGGCCGGTGCTCATCGCGAAGACGTGGTACGTCGGCGTGAGGATCATCCGGTGCTCGTCGGTCAGCACCATCGCCTGCAGCACGTTGACCGTCTGGGCGATCGTCGCCAGGCGCAGCCGGTCGGCATGGGCGTGGAAGGCCTCGAAGTGCACGGCGGCGACCAGCGCGTCGCGCATCGTGTTCTGCTGGAACAGGAAGCCCGGATTCGTCCCCGGCTCGACGTTCCACCAGCTCCCCCACTCGTCGAGCGCCAGCCCCAGCTTCTGCCCCGGGTCGTAGGCGTCCATGACCGCCTTGTGCCCGGCGATGATCCGCTCGACGCGCTGCGCGGCGCGCATCGTGGTCCAGTACTCGTCGACGGTGAAGTCGGTGGCGCTGCCCTTGTCCATCCACGGCCCCGAGCGGGTGTAGTAGTGGAAGGAGATCGCCTGGTAGATGTCCGAGGGCTCCTCATCCTGCAGCCCCGAGGTGACCTCGCGCATCAGCTGCTCGGTCCAGGCGTAGTCGTCCTCGTTGGCGCCGGCGGCGATGCGGTGCAGCCGGTTGCCCCCGTGGTCGCGGGCGTAGGTGGCATGCTGCCGCGCCGTCGCCCCGTACTGCGCGGCGGTGAGGTTCCCGCCGCAGCCCCAGGGCTCGTTGCCGATGCCGAAGAAGGCCACCTGCCAGGGCTCCTCGCGGCCGTTCTGCCGTCGCAGCCGGGCCATCGGCGAATCGCCCTCGCGGGTCAGATACTCCACCCAGTCGCTGGTCTCGCGGACCGTGCCGGAGCCGACGTTGGCCGAGATGTAGGGCTCGGCGCCGAGCAGCTCGCAGAGCCGCATGAACTCGTGGGTGCCGAAGTGGTTGTTCTCCTCGACGTCGCCCCAGTGCGTGTTGACCATCCGCGGACGCTGCTCGCGCGGACCGACGCCGTCGGCCCAGTGGTACTCGTCGGCGAAGCAGCCGCCCGGCCAGCGCAGATTGGGGATGTCCAGGCCGCGCAGGGCCTCGACGATGTCGGCGCGGATGCCCTCGACGTTCTCGATCGGCGAGTCCTCGCCGACCCAGAACCCGTCGTAGATGCACCTGCCCAGGTGCTCGGCGAAGTGGCCGTAGAGATGGCGGCTGATGGTCGGGCCTTCGACGTCCAGGTCGACGACGGCGGTCAGGGTGGTGGACATGGTTCTCCTCGTCTCCTCCGTCAGGTCACAGGGCGGCAACCCCCGTCCTTTAACGATACACGCCCATCCTCGACGACACCCTCACGGGCGGCGGCACCGCTCCGGCCGACGCTGGAGACCACGCTGATATCCTGGACGAGCCCGATCCGGGGCGTGCGCGCGGTGCGCTCGGCCCCCGGTGATCGAGACTCCTGGGAGGATGGCCCCGCCCGTGACCACCGATTCCTCGGCCCCGCCGGTCCGCGGCCGCTCGACGCGCCAGAAGCGCGCCGTCTGGGCGGCGCTGAACGCGCTCGACGACTTCGTCAGCGCCCAGGAGCTCCACCGGATCCTGCAGGAGCGCGGCGAGACGGTCTCGCTGGCCACGGTCTACCGCGTGCTGCAGTCCCACCAGGAGGACGGACTGCTCGACGTCGTCCGCCCCGACGATGCCGAGGCCGTCTACCGGCTGTGCGCGCGCGAGGAGCACCACCATCATCTGGTGTGCCGCCGATGCGGACTGACCGTGGAGTTCGAGGCCCCGGACATCGAAGCCTGGACCGGCCGGCTGGCCGCCGAGCATCGCTTCACCGACGTCCACCACACTTTGGAGATCTTCGGGCTCTGCGCCGGCTGCGCGGCCGCCCGCGACGGCGAGTCCGACGCCGGCTGACCACGCCGCCTCTGCCCGGGCCAGCTCTGGCTTCAGCTCCGGCCAGCTCCGGACCGCTCCCGGCGATGCCTCAGCCGCGGGACGAGGCCGCGGCCGTCGGAGCGCCCGCAGCGCCGGAGCCGCTCGTGCGGTCGCCGTCGAGCATCTGCGCGGCCTGCCGACGCCGGCGCCGGCCACGGCCGCGGCCCGCCGCCAGGCAGACCAGGTAGATCATGAAGGCGATCGTGGTGATGTAGGGGCTGATCGGCACTTCGCCGGTCAGCGCGAGCATGATGCCGCCGACGGCGGAGATCAGGCCGAAGAGCATCGACAGCCCCACGGCCAGCACCGGCCGCGCGGTGACCTTCAGCGCCGCCGCCGCCGGCACCACCAGCAGCGAGAGGACCAGCAGCGCGCCGACGACCTGCACCGACATCGCCACCGCGCCGCCGAGCAGCCCCATGAACAGCAGCGAGAGCGCGTTGACCGGCACGCCGCGGGCGCGGGCGAGCTGCGGATCGACCGAGGCGAAGAGCATCGGGCGCCAGACGAGGACCAGCACCGCCATGATCAGCACCGCCCCGGTGACCAGCGTCTGCGTCTGCACGTCGTCGACGCCGACGATCTGGCCGGTCAGCAGGCCGAATTTGTTCGACGACCTCCCGTCGTAGAGCGAGAGGAAGAGGATGCCGAGGCCGAGCCCGAAGGGCATCAGCACGCCGGCCACGCCGGAGGTGTCCTTGTCCTTCAGGCTCAGCCCGCCGATGAGCAGCGCCAGGACCACGGCGCCCACGGCCGATCCGGCGACGACGTCGAGGCCCAGCAGCAGCGCCAGGGCCGCTCCGGCGAAGGAGACCTCGGCGATCCCGTGGACGACCAGCGCGGTGCGCCGCAGCATGATGAACACCCCGACGAGGCCGCCCATCAGCCCCAGCACGCCGGCGGTGATCACCGAATTGCGCACCAGGTCGAAGAGGCGCCAATAGTCCTCGACGGTGAAGGAGGAGAGGAACTGGTCCATGGTCAGTGCGCTCCGATCCGTCCGTCGTGCCTCGGCTCCGCCGAGTCGTGCTCCGGCGCCGCGGTCCGCTCGTCCTCGGGGGTGCAGTGGTGCCCCTCCAGGTGCTGACCCATGACCACCAGCCGACCGCGATGCTCGAGCACGTCGACGGGCGCGTCGTAGAGCTCGCTGAGCACGGAGGTGCGCATCACCTCGCGCGTGGCCCCGATTCGGTGCTGACCGCGGGCGAAGTACAGCACCCGGTCGACGTGGTCGATCACCGGGTTGATCTCATGGGTCACGAAGACGACGGCGGCGCCGCGTTCGGCCGCCTGGCGCTGGATCAGGTCGGTGATGGCCTGCTGGTGGTGCAGGTCCAGCGAGTGCAGCGGTTCGTCGCAGAGCAGCACCGCCGGGTCGCCCGCGAGCGCCTGGGCGGCGCGCAGCCGCTGCTGCTCGCCGCCGGAGAGCAGCCCGACGGGCATGTCGGCGTACTCGGTCGCGCCGACCTCCTCGAGGAGCCGGTCGACCTCGCGACGCTCGGACCGGCCGCGGAGGCGCAGGCCGAAGCGGTGCCCGTCGAGTCCCAGGGCGACGAGGTCGCGCCCGCGGAGCGGAGTCTCGGTCGGCAGCGTGTGCTGCTGCGGGATGTAGCCCACGGCGCTGCTGCCGCGGCGCGCCGGCCGCCCGGCGATCTCGGCGGTGCCGGCGGTGAGCTTCTGCAGCCCCAGCAGCACTTTCAGCAGCGTGGACTTGCCGGCGCCGTTGGGGCCCAGCACGGCCAGGAACTCCCCCGGGGCGAGCTGCAGGTCCAGCTGCCGCCACAGCGTCCGGCCGTCGAAGCCGACGGCGGCGTCGTGCAGGGCGAGGACCGGGCCCTCACGCATCGTCGTCCTCCACGATCTGCCGGACCGAGGAGACGGTGTCGCGCATCCAGACGAGGTAGTCGTCGGTGTCGTCGGGCAGCGTCTCGCGGAAGTCCATCACCGGCACCTCCGCCTCCTCGGCGGCGGTGCGGATGCGCTCGGACTGGTGCGTCTCGGTCTGTGAGTTGTAGGCGAGCAGGTCGACCTCGCCGCCGGACGCGGCGCCCAGCGCCCGCTGCTGCAGCCGGGGAGAGACGTCCTCGCCGTGCTCCACGGCGCCGAGGAAGTCGGGGTCGGTGACATCCTCGTATCCCATCCGGACCAGCAGGTGCGCCGAGACCGGTTCAGTGGCCAGCGCCTGCAGGCCGTCGGCGTCGACGGCGCGGGCCTCCTCGTCGAGCGCGTCGATCTCCGCGGCGAGCTCCTTGGCGTTCTGCGTGAACTCCTCGGCGTGCTCCGGCGACCGCTCGCCGAGCTCCTCGGCGAGGTCCTCCACGAAGTCGCTCATCATCGGCAGGTCGTACCAGACGTGCTCGTTGGCGGCGAGCGCCTCGGCGGCGGCGCCGTGCTCGTGGCCGGCGTGCGCGTCCTCGCCGTCGGAGCCGTCTGATCCGCCGGACTCGTCATGCGCATGCTCGTTGGGGCCGTCGATCACCTGCACGACGGCGTCCTCCTTCTCCGCCGCCGTGGCCAGCTGGGTCAGGAAGGGGTCGTAGCCGCCGCCGTTGGCGATCAGCACGTCCGCCTCCTCGACGCTCAGCCGGTCCTGGGGCGTCGCCTCGTAGGAATGCGGATCCAGCGCCGGCTCGTCGACCACGGCCTCGACGTCGGCCGCGCCGTCGACGACGTGCTCGGCCAGCGAGGCGTAGACGTCGGTGGAGGTCAGCACCAGCATCCGCTCGTCGTCGTCCGCCCCCTGGGCGCCGCCGCATCCGGCGAGGAGCAGGGCCAGCGCCGCGGCGCCGGCCGTCGGACGGATCGAGCGACGGCGCGCCGGCGCGGTAGACGCGACAGGACGGGAGATCACAGGGCCGGACATGGCGGAGCCTTTCAGGACGAGAGGGAGGCGACGGCCCGCCGACCGCGCGGCTCGCGCTGAGCCCGGGTCGGAGGCGCGGGCCGCCGACTGCAGAGATCAGCGTACGCCGGGCCCCCTATTGCGAACAAATCTCAACTCACCCGGCCGGGGCCCGTCGTCCCGCCGACGCTCCGCCGGTGCCGTCCGGGCCGCCTGTCCGTCGCGCCCAGCGCGCCCGGCGATCTCGACCTCGCGCTCCTCCTCGGGCGGTTCCTCCTCGACCCGGTGCCGGCGCCGCGAGTCACGGGACTGGGTCGCGTCGTGGATCTCGCCGACGAGCACCTCGAGCACGTCCTCCAGGAAGAGGATCCCGCGGGTCTCGCCGTCCTCATCGATCACGCGAGCCAGGTGCGAGCCGGTGCGCTGCATCTGCGCCAGGCAGTCCTCGACCTGGTCGCCGCCGGTCATGTTGCCCAGCGAGCGGATCGCGGTCACCGGGATCGATTCGCGATACCGGCTCGCCGGCAGGCTCATCACGTCCTTGAGATGGACGTAGCCGATGAAGGCGTCGTCGCCGTCGACCACCACGAAGCGGGAGAATCCGGTGCGGCCGACGGCGCGCTCGACCTTCTTCGGCGAGACGTCGGCCGGGACGGTGATCACCTCGGAGAGCGGAACCATGACGTCGGAGGCGGTGACCTCGCTGAAGGACAGCGCCCCGGCGATCACCCCGGCCTCGTCGTGCACGGTGCCGTCGCGGGTGGACTCGGCGACGATCGACTGCATGTCCTCGAGGGTGAAGGTCGAGACGACCTCGTCGCGCGGGGTGACGCCGACGGCTCGGAGCACCAGGTTCGCGGTGGCGTTGAGCAGCAGGATCACCGGGTGCAGGATCCGGGACAGCAGGACCATCGGCGGCGCCAGCAGCAGCACCGCCCGGTCGGCCACCGAGACGGCGAAGTTCTTCGGCACCATCTCGCCGAAGGTCACGTGCAGGAAGGTCACCAGCACCAGCGCGACGGCGAAGGCCGCCGTGCCGGCGACCGAGGCGGGCAGCCCCAGGTCGACCAGCGGCTCGGTGAGCAGATGATGGATCGCCGGCTCGGACATCAGCAGGATCAGCAGCGAACAGACGGTGATGCCCAGCTGGGCGACCGCCAGCATCTGCGAGACGTGCTCGATGGCGTGCAGCGCGGTCTTCGCCCGTCGGGATCCCGCCTCGGCCTTCGGCTCGATCTGGCTGCGCCGCGCCGACATCACGGCGAACTCGCCGCCGACGAAGAACGCGTTGCCGGCCAGCAGCACGACCAGCCACACCGCGCCCATCAGGTCGCCGCCCATCAGCGTCCCCCTCTCTCGGCTCGCGCGGATCTTCCGGCGCTCTCGACGGCGCTCTCGACGGCGGGCGCCGCCCCGGACCCGACCGGCGCGCCGCGCTCAGCCTGGGCGACGAGCGCGGCCCGGCGCGCCTCGGCGTCGGGGATGAAGCGCACTCGGTCGATGCGGCGGCCGTCGACGACGACCACGCGCAGCGTGCCGCCGGAGACCGGAACCTCGTCGCCGACTGCGGCGAGCCGCCCCAGCGCATCGACGACGAATCCGGCGACGGTCTCGTAGGCGGCGTCGTCGGGCACGGCGAGCCCGACGATCTGGGCGTTGATCTCGTCGGGGCGCAGCAGGCCGGGGAAGAACCAGTCGCCGCCGGCCGACTGCAGCACGCCCGGCGCGATCCGGTCGTGTTCGTCGGCGACCTCGCCGACGATCTCCTCGATCAGGTCCTCCAGCGTGACCACCCCGGCGGTGCCGCCGTACTCGTCGACGACCACCGCCATCTGCAGCGAGGCTTCACGCAGCACCGGCAGCAGCGCGTCCAGCGAGAGCGTCTCGGGCACGCGGGTCACCTCGGACATCACCGTGGCCGCGACCAGGCCCTCGCGCTTGTCGCGCGGGACCGCCACGGCCTTCTTCACGTGAGTGACGCCGCGGACCTCGTCGACGGACTCGCCGAGCACCGGGAACCGCGAGTAGCCGGTCCGCCGGGCCAGGCCGATCAGCTCGGTCAGCGGGGCCTCGGCCTCGACGGCGGCCATCCGCGGACGCGGGGTCATCGCGTCGGCGGCGGTCTGCTCGGCGAAGCGCAGCGTGCGGTCCAGCACAGTGGCGGTGTCGGCGTCCATCGTGCCGAGCTTCGCCGACCGACGGACCATCGAGGAGAGCTCCTCCGGAGTGCGCGCCCCGGAGAGCTCCTCCTTGACCTCCAGGCCGAAGCGGTGGAGCACCAGGTTGGAGAAGCCGTTGAGCAGCAGCACCAGCGGCTTGGCGACGGCGGTGACGATCAGCTGCGGGCGCGCCAGCGCGCGGCCCAGCCGCTCTGCCTCGGCGATGGCCAGATTCTTCGGCACCAGCTCGCCGAGCAGCATGGAGACCAGCGTGGCCAGCAGCATCGCCACGATCAGCGAGACCGGTCCGGCAGCGGCGTCGGGCACCCCGAGGGCGGTCAGTGGCGAGTCCAGCAGCGCCCCCAGCGCCGGCTCGACGACGTAGCCGGTGAGCAGCGTGGTGACGGTGATGCCCAGCTGGCAGGTGGACAGCTGGGTCGACAGCGAACGCAGGCAGGACAGCAGCGCCCGGGCCCCGGGGTCGCCGCGGTCGACGGCGCGTTGGACGGTGGGCTGGTCGAGGGCGACCAGCGAGAACTCGACGGCGACGAAGAACGCCGTGCCGAGGATCAGCAGCAGGCCGAGGCCCAGAAGGATCCATTCCACGTCAGGCGGTGCACCTCCGCGCTCCGCCGGGACGTCCCCGCCGCGGCGCGGGTCCGCCCGCGGCGGGCGGGCCGCCGTACGGCGGCCGGCTCAGACGCGGGCGGTAGTGGGGCAGGACAGAGTGGTGCGGGGTCGAGCGTCGAGGGACGGGACCCGGTTGTCGATACTCCATGAGAAGACCCAGTGTAGCGACGCCCGCGGGTGACCGCCACCACCCGGCACGACGCCGACACGACGCCGGGACCCCGCTCACCACGTGGTCGGGACCGGCTTGCCCTCCTCGTAGCCGGCGGCGGACTGCACCCCGGCCACGGCCCGCTCGCGGAAGGCGGCCAGATCGCCCGCCCCGGCGTAGGTCATCGCGGAGCGCACGCCGGAGGTGATCGAGTCGAGCAGATCCTCCACTCCGGGCTGCTCCGGATCCAGGTACATCTTCGACGTCGAGATGCCCTCCTCGAAGAGCCCCTTCCGTGCCCGGGAGAAGGCGTCCTCCCCGGCGGTGCGATTCTGCACCGCCCGCGAGGAGGCCATCCCGTAGCTCTCCTTGTACCGCCGGCCGTCGGCCTCGGCGACCAGGTCGCCCGGCGACTCGTAGGTGCCGGCGAACCAGGAGCCGACCATCACCTGGGAGGCGCCGGCGGCCAACGCCAGGGCGATGTCGCGCGGATGGCGCACGCCGCCGTCGGCCCAGATGCGGCCGCCCAGCTCGCGGGCGGCGGTCGCACATTCGAGCACGGCGGAGAACTGCGGACGGCCCACGGCGGTCATCATCCGCGTGGTGCACATCGCTCCGGGGCCGACGCCGACCTTGACGATGTCGGCCCCGGCGGAGATCAGGTCGCGCACGCCGTCGGCGGTGACCACGTTGCCGGCGACCACCGGCACCGCCGCCCCGCGGACGTCGACCACCTCGCGGACCGCGGCCAGCGCGTCGAGCATGCGCCGCTGATGACCGTGGGCGGTGTCCACGACGAGCACGTCGACCTCGGCGTCGAGCAGCGCCTCGGCCTTGGCGGCGACGTCGCCGTTGATGCCCACCGCCGCGGCCAGCGCCAGACGACCCGAGGCGTCGACGTGCGGGGTGAACAGCGTCGAGCGCAACGCCCCGCGCGGGGTGAGCACGCCGGCGAGCACGCCCTCGGACGTGGTCACCGGCGCATACTCCACCGCGGCGGCGTCCATGGCGAGGAAGCCCTGGCGCAGCCCCTCGGCGAGCGCGGCGCCGTCGTCGTCGGCCTCCAGACCCAGCTCGGCGGTGGTGAAGCGGACCTGCGGCATGCGCATCACCGAGCCCACCGAGGAGAAGCGGTCCCGGCCGACGCCGTCCTCGGCGTGGACGACCCCGGCCGGGCGCATGTCCTCGTCGACGACGCAGACGGCGTCGTGGCTGCGCTTGTCGAGCAGGTGCAGCACGTCGAGCACAGTGTCCTGCGGCGAGACCTTCAGCGGCGTCTCCAGCACCGGGTGGCAGGACTTGACCCACTGGGCGACCTGACGGATGACCTCCAGCGGGACGTCCTGGGGCAGCACGCCCAGCCCGCCGCGGCGCGCCATGGTCTCGACCATCCGCCGGCCGGTCACCGCCGTCATGTTCGCCGAGACCAGCGGGATGGTGGAGCCGGTGCCGTCGTCGGCGGAGATGTCGACCTCGGTGCGCGACATCGCCTCGGACCGCGAGGGCACCAGGAAGACGTCGGCGTAGGTGAGATCGGTGGTCGGCTCGTTGAGGAACTTCATGCGCGGGTCGTCCGCCCCTTCATATGTCGTGCTCGTGCCGCGGGGACCTGCCCGTGAGCGGGTCGCACGGCCTGGGACACGATACCGCGCCCAGTGGCGATGCGGCAGGTCGAATCACTATGCTGGTCGGCAGGTGACCGACAGCGTCGCCGGCCCGCCGGGCGCATGTCCCCGAGACGGCGATGAAGCCGTCGTCGGATCTCCCCTCCGGGCAGGACTGTCGCACCGCGGCCGAGCGTCGGCTCCTGCAGCTGGACGGTCGTGGTGCTCCAGAACCGACCGACACACATATGGAAGAGGCGTATCCACAGTGCCAGAGCTAACGTCCAGCCGTCTCGCGGAGGAATTCCCCGGAAACGAATGGCTGGTCGCCGACATATACGACAAGTACAGGGCGGACCCCGGCTCAGTGGACCGGAAGTGGGCTGACATCTTCCGCCGGATGGAGTCGGAGAGCGCCGACGACGGCGCGGCGGCCCCGTCGGCGCCGACGTCGTCGACGACCTCGACGACGCCCCCTCCGGCCTCCGCCTCCTCCGCCGCCGGCTCTTCAGCCCGCGGCGCCGCCGACGACGGCGCCCGCGGATCGGCGAGCCCCTCGCCCGCCGGCTCGGCCTCCGCCGCCGACGGCGCCGCACCGGCGCCCGCCTCAGACATTCCCGACGCGGAGGCCCCCGCCGAGAAGTCCTCGCGCGACGGCTCCGGCACAGCGACGCCGCCGCGGAGCACCCCGTCGACGGCGAAGCCGGCCGAGCCGGACCACGCCCAGAAGCCGCGCGGCGAGAAGGGCCCCTCGACCTCCGCCACCTCCGCCTCCGCCCCCGCTGCGCCGAAGACGCCGACGACCCGGAAGGCCCCGGACTCCGACACCCGCCCCATCCCCTCCGAGCCCTCGGCGGGCGAATCGACGGCCACGGAGGAGAAGGAGGACGAGGTCACCGTCCTGAAGGGCATGTCGAAGGCGATCGCGGCCAACATGGACGCCTCGCTCTCGGTGCCCACGGCGACAACCGTCCGCGCCGTGCCGGCGAAGCTGCTGATCGACAACCGCGTGGTGATCAACAACCACCTCAAGCGCACCCGCGGCGGCAAGGTCTCCTTCACCCACATCATCGGCTATGCGATGCTCAAGGCGCTGCGCGCGCACCCGGCGATGAACGTCACCTACGACGTCAAGGACGACAAGCCCGCCGCCGTGCAGCCGGCCCACGTCAACTTCGGCCTGGCCATCGACATGCCGCGCCCCGACGGCACCCGGGCGCTGGTGGTGCCGAACGTCAAGGCCTCCGAGGAGATGGGCTTCACCCAGTTCTGGGCGGCCTACGACGACGTCGTCAAGCGCGCCCGGGACAACAAGCTCACCCCGGACGACTACTCCGGCACCACCGTCTCGCTGACCAACCCCGGAGGCATCGGCACCGTCCACTCGGTGCCGCGGCTGTCCAAGGGGCAGGCCACCATCGTCGGTGTGGGAGCGCTGGAGTACCCGGCCGAGTTCCAGGGCGCCTCGGAGAAGACGCTGAACAAGCTGGCCGTCTCGAAGGTCATCACGCTGACCTCGACCTACGACCACCGCGTCATCCAGGGCGCGACGTCGGGCGAGTTCCTCAAGACCATGCACCAGCTGCTGCTGGGCGAGGACGGCTTCTACGACGAGATCTTCGAGGCCCTGCGGATCCCCTACCAGCCGGTGCGCTGGTCGGCCGACATCCAGGTCAACCCCGAGGACCAGGTCAACAAGGTCGCCCGCATCCAGCAGCTCATCCACGCCTACCGCGTGCGCGGGCACCTGATGGCCTCGGTGGACCCGCTGGAGTACCGGATGCGCGACCATCCGGACCTGGAGATCGAGACCCACGGACTGACGCTCTGGGACCTCGACCGCGACTGGCCCACCGGCGGCTTCGGCGGCAAGTCCATGCTCCCGCTGCGCAACATCCTGGGCGTGCTGCGCGACACCTACTGCCGCAACACCGGTGTGGAGTACATGCACATCCAGTCGCCCGAGGAGCGGCAGTGGTTCCAGGATGAGATCGAGCACCCGTATGAGAAGCCCTCCCGGGACGAGCAGTTCCGGATCCTGGGCCGACTGAACTCCGCCGAGGCCTTCGAGACCTTCCTGCAGACCAAGTTCGTCGGTCAGAAGCGCTTCTCGCTGGAGGGCGGCGAGTCGCTCATCCCGCTGCTCGACGTCATCCTCTCCGGCGCGGCCGACGAGGGCCTCGACGAGGTCACCATCGGCATGGCCCACCGCGGGCGACTCAACGTGCTCGCCAACATCGCCGGCAAGACCTACGCGCAGATCTTCCAGGAGTTCGAGGGCCGCGACTCCGGCATCGGCTCCGGCGACGTGAAGTACCACCTGGGCACCCGCGGGTCCTTCACCTCCGACCAGGGCAACTCCACCAGGGTCTACCTCGCGGCGAACCCCTCCCATCTGGAGGCGGTCAACCCCGTGATGGAAGGCGTCACGCGCGCGATCCAGGACCGCCTGGACAAGGGCTCGGACAACCTCAACTCGTTCTCCGTGCTGCCGCTGCTGGTCCACGGAGACGCCGCCTTCGCCGGCCAGGGCGTGGTCGCCGAGACCATGAACCTCTCCCAGCTGCGCGGATACCGCACCGGCGGGACCGTGCACGTGGTGGTCAACAACCAGGTCGGCTTCACCACCGCGCCGCAGGCGGGCCGGTCGATGACCTACTGCACCGACATGGCCAAGGCCATCCAGGCTCCGATCTTCCACGTCAACGGCGACGACCCCGAGTCCGTCGCCCGCGTGGCGCAGCTGGCCTTCCAGTACCGCCAGCGGTTCAACAAGGACGTGGTCATCGACCTGATCTGCTACCGGCGCCGCGGCCACAACGAGGGCGACGACCCGTCGATGACCCAGCCGAAGATGTACAACCTCATCGAGGCCAAGCGCTCGACCCGTCGGCTCTACACCGAGGCGCTGGTCGGACGCGGCGACATCACCCAGGAGGAGGCCGACCAGGCGCTGCAGGACTTCCGCCAGCGGCTGGAGCGCGTCTTCACCGAGACCCACGCCGCGAAGACCCAGCCGATCTCCACCGTCGACTCCGGCGGAGGCGACGAGCTGGCCCCGACTTCCTCGGCCGACGAGGAGGCCACTCCCGAGCGGGCTCCGACCGACACGGCCGTCTCCGAGGAGACGCTGGCCCACATCGGCGAGGTCCACACCAACATCCCCTCGGACTTCACCCCGCATCCGAAGCTGAAGTCGCTGCTCGAGAAGCGGGCCAAGATGTCCCGCGAGGGCGGCATCGACTGGGGCTTCGCCGAGATCGCGGCCTTCGGCTCGCTGCTCATGGAGGGCACCGAGGTCCGGCTCTCCGGCCAGGACTCGCGGCGAGGCACCTTCGTGCAGCGGCACTCGGTCTTCCACGATCGGCACAACGGCGACGAGTGGTACCCGCTGAAGAACCTCACCGAGGACCAGGCGCGGTTCTTCATCTACGACTCGGCGCTGTCGGAGTACGGCGTGGTCGGCTTCGAGTACGGCTACTCGGTGGAGAACCCCGAGGCCCTGGTGCTCTGGGAGGCGCAGTTCGGCGACTTCGTCAACGGCGCCCAGACGGTGATCGACGAGTTCATCTCCTCGGCCGAGCAGAAGTGGGGCCAGCGGTCCTCCGTGGTGATGCTGCTGCCGCACGGCTACGAGGGTCAGGGTCCGGACCACTCCTCCGGACGTCCGGAGCGCTTCCTGCAGCTCTGCGCCCAGGACAACATGACGGTGGTCATGCCCTCGACCGGGGCGAACTACTTCCACCTGCTGCGCCGCCAGGCCGTCGCGCGGCCGCGGCGCCCGCTGATCGTCTTCTCGCCGAAGCAGCTGCTCCGGCTGAAGGCCGCGGCGAATGCGGTGGAGGACTTCACCACCGGCACCTTCGACGAAGTCATCGGCGACGCCGCGGTCGACCCGCAGAAGGTCGAGCGGGTGCTGGTGACCTCCGGGCGGCTGTACTACGACTTGGACGCCACGCGCCAGAAGCACCAGGACGAGCGCACCGCGATCGTGCGGCTGGAGCAGCTCTACCCGATGCCGGTGGAGCAGCTGCAGGCCGAGCTGGACCGCTACCCGCACGCGACCGACGTCGTCTACGCCCAGGACGAGCCGGCGAACCAGGGCCCGTGGCCCTTCCTCGCCCTCAACCTGCTCCCGCAGCTGACGCACGAGATGCGGTCGATCTCGCGGTCCGACTCCGCGGCGACGTCGGTGGGCCAGGCACGGCGCCACGCCCAGGAGCTGGAGACTCTGCTCGGCGAGGCGTTCCCGCACCTGGACCTCTGATCCCGTCCGCCGTCGCCGCTCCGAGGGGCCGCCGATCCGGAGAGATCGTCGGCCCCTCGGAGCGTCCATCGGGCGCACCGCCGGCACGGCGAGTACGGTCGGAGTTCAGGGATCTCCGCGTCGTCGAGGGCGCCCCTCAGGAAGGGGCGCCCTCGACGACGCGGCCTCCATGCAGGACCGGAATCAGGGACTGGGAAAGGACACTGTGGAACGCAGCATCAGAATCGTCGCAGTCGGCAACGAGCTGCTGACCGGGGTCGGCGACCCCCGGGCGCTGGGCTGGCTGGGCCGTGTGCTCGCCAAGACCCCGACCGAGTCGGTGCGTCTCGAGCACTACGTGCTGGCGATGCCGGGCGAGGGCACTGAGGCGCTCTCGCAGCGCTGGCGGGAGGAGACGCTCCGCCGCTTCGAGGCCGGGACGGAGAACCACCTCGTCATCGCGCTCAACGACCTCGACCTGGACAGCGAGACCTCGTCGGCCCGGGGCCGGCTGAACCTCGCCAACATCCTGGACCGCGCCTCGCAGGAGGGCATCCGCTGCCTGGTGGTCGGTCCCGTCCCGACGCTGGACTCCGAGCGCAATCAGCGCATCGCCGAGCTCAACGCCGCCTATGAGGACGTCGCCTCACGACGTCGACACGTCTACGTGGACACCTTCACCCCGCTGCTGCAGCACGAGCAGTGGCGCGGAGACCTGGCCGCCAACGACGGCCAGCCCGGCCAGGCCGGCTACGGCCTCATCGCCTGGCTGGTGCTGCACCGCGGCTGGTACCAGTGGCTGGGGCTCGCCGAGCCGACGACCTGAGGCGCCTCCGGCGCCGGCCGGTCCGGACGGTGCCGGGCTGGCCGGGGCCGGATCGGGCGCCGGGAATGACGCCGCATCCGCGGGAGTTCTCTCCGCCGGACCGTCCGGCCGTGCCGCGGCCGCCCCCAACCACAGAACGGAGCCTCTCCATGTCCTTCTCCTCGGTCGCCCTGCGCGCCGTGCCCGGCGCCTTCCTCCTGGACTCCGGCATCGGCAAGCTCTCCCTCGACGCCGACTCGGCGGCGGGGCTGCAGAGCATGGCCGCCACCGGCGTGCCCGCCGTCTCGGCGCTCTCCCCCGAGACGTTCGGCCGGGCGCTGGCCGTCGGCGAGATCGGCGTCGGCGCCGCCCTGCTGACGCCGTTCGTCAACGACCGGATCGCCGGCGTCGCCCTGGGAGGGTTCACCGCGGGGATGCTGAGCATGTACTTCCGCAACGACGCGATGACGCGCAAGGACGGCGTCCGACCGAGCCAGGAGGGCACGATGCTGGCCAAGGATCTCTGGCTGGCGGCCATCTCGGCGGCGCTGATCGGCGGCGAGCGCCGTCGCCCGCGCCGCGGCGGGGCGTAGTAGGATGGGTTCCAGTCGACGAGAGGAGTTCGCCCTATGAGCAAGCGTGGACGCAAGCGCAGCGCGCGCCGGAAGAACAAGGCCAACCACGGCAAGCGCCCGAACAGCTGATCCCGACGGGATCGGCGGGCGCCTCGGAGGGGCCGTGACCCGACGGCCCCGGCCCTGATCGGCCGGAGGCGCGAGAGCGCACCTGACGACGTCGAACCCCCTGCAGACCGTGGTCTGCAGGGGGTTCGACGCGTCTGGGGCCGGGGCCCGGCGGTCAGGCGCTCAGGCCGATTCGCGTCCGACGACGTCGTGGCCGGCCTCGCCGCGGAGCTGGCTGATGCGCTCCATGATGGTGACCTTCAACGTGTCGGGGGCCCGCTCGGTGCAGGAGCGGCGCACCACGCTGCGGATGATGCACTCGAGGTCGTACTCGGTCGCGCAGTCCGGGCAGTCGTGCAGATGGGTGCGCACGTCCTCGAGGTCCTGCCGGCTCAGCTGGCCGTCGAGGTACTCGTAGATGCGCTCCATGCGCTCGTCGGTCTCGCGGCAGTCGCCCTCGCGACACGTCTCGTCGGTGGTCTCGTCGCTCATCAGCGGGCCTCCAGCTTCTTGTTCTTGAAGCCGCGTTCGCGGGCATAGTCGGTCAGCAGACCGCGCAGCAGCTTCCGGCCGCGGTGCAGACGGGACATCACCGTGCCGATCGGGATGTTCATGATCTCGGCGATCTCCTTGTACGCGAAGCCCTCGACGTCGGAGAAGTACACCGCCAGGCGGAACTCCTCCGGGATCTGCTGCAGGGCGTCCTTGACGTCGGAGTCCGGCAGGTGGTCCAGGGCCTCGGCCTCGGCCGAGCGCAGCCCGGAGGAGGTGTGCTCGGCGGCCTGGGCCATCTGCCAGTCCTCCACCGTCTCGGTGTTGGCCTGCTGCGGCTGGCGCTGCTTCTTGCGGTAGATGTTGATGTAGGTGTTGGTCAGGATCCGGTACAGCCAGGCCTTGAGATTGGTGCCGGGCTTGTACTGGTGGAAGGCCGAGTAGGCCTTCGTGTAGGCCTCCTGGACCAGGTCCTCGGCATCCTGGGGATTGCGCGTCATCCGCATCGCCGCCGAATACAGCTGGTCGACATACTGCATCGCCTCGGCCTCGAAGCGCCGGCGGCGCTGGGCCTCGGTCTCCTCGGACACGTCGGCGTTCTCCTCGTGGTCATCCATCGCCTCCGAGTGTACGCGCACCGCCGCGCCCGCGCCCCCAGCCGGCCGCGCGGGCGCGGCCCCCGGGACCTCGGCGAGAGGACTCGCGGTCTGTGGTCGCTCCAGCGTACTTGTGCTCATGCACGGCTCAACGACCGGCGGGGCCGCGGCATTCCGCACCGCGGCCAGCTGTGAGCACGCGGACATGATTCCGAGTCCCGCGCGGATTGGGTAGATTGGCGTGTGGAGAGTGCCCGGGCCTCGTCGCCTCGGCGCGCACGTCCCGACTCGACCCCGAGTCCCCGCCGGCCGAGGCCGCCGGCGGCGGTACCGCCACAGGAGGATTCCATGTCTCTGATCCGCACACTCGCCCGGCCGATGCTCGGCGCCGGCTTCATCGTCCACGGCGTCGACCGTCTCCGGAACACGCCGGAGGCCGCCGAGGCGCTCGAGCCCACGCTGGAGGAGGTCGGGGCGCTGGTGCCGCAGGCTGAACCGGTCACCGGGCACCCGCAGCGCACCACGCAGGTCCTCGGCGGAGTCCAGGTCGTCGCCGGCGCCGCGCTGGCGATCGGGAAGTTCCCCCGGCTGGCCGCGCTGACGCTGGTCGGCGTGCACAAGCTCGACACCTACGTGGAGTTCCGCACCGCCCGGGCCGAGTCCACCGACGGCGCCGCCGTGCGCACCGGGCTGCTGAAGAACCTGGGCATCCTCGGAGGCCTCGGGCTGGCCGTGGTGGACCTCGACGGACGCCCCTCGCTGTCCTGGAGGGCCGAGCACCTGGCGAAGACCGCGAAGGGATCGCCGTTCAGCGACAAGACCCACAAGATCGCCGAGCGGACCGGAGGCGAGGCGGTGAAGACGCTGAAGGCGTACCAGAAGGCCGCCGCCAAGGGACTGAAGAACGCCGAGCGCGAGGCGCGGCAGGCCGTGGCCGCCGTCGCCGAGGAGGCGAAGAAGAAGACGGAGGCGGCCTCCTGAGCTCCGCGCCCCGCACAACGCCTGCTCACCCGGTGCCCCCGGAGCCGTGGCCTGCGCCGCGGGCGGGGGCGCCGGTGCGTGGAGAGGTCCGCGTGCCCGCCTCGAAGTCGCTGACCAACCGGCACCTGCTGCTGGCCGCCCTGGCCGACGGCCCGTCGGTGGTCGTCAACCCCCTGGAGTCCCGCGACAGTTCGCTGATGCTGCAGGCGCTGTCCGCGCTCGGCGCCGGCGTCGAGCATCTCGCCGAGCATCCCTCGACCGGCGAGCCGGCGGTGCGCATCACGCCGCTGACGCTGGATGCCGACGGCGACGACGGCGCCCCGCCGGTCGAGGTCGACTGCGGCCTGGCCGGCACGGTGATGCGCTTCCTGCCGGCAGTCGCCGCGCTGACCGGCCGCACCGCGCGCTTCGACGGCGACCCGGAGGCCCGGGTCCGCCCGATGGGTGCGGTCCTCGAGGGGCTCGCCGCGCTCGGCGCTGAGGTCCCCGCCGGCGCATCCGCCGATGCCGGGACGCCGCGGCCGGAGACGCTGCCGTTCACGCTGCGCTCCCGCCGTGGGCTGGCCGGCGGCGAGGTCGCCGTCGACGCCTCCGCCTCCTCGCAGTTCGTCTCCGGGCTGTTGCTCGCCGCTCCGCGCATGCGCGAGGGGCTCACGCTGCGCCACACCGGCTCGACGGTGCCCTCCTCCGAGCACGTGGCGATGACGGTCGCGGTGCTGCGCGCCGCCGGCGTGGAGGTCGACGACTCGGAACCGGCGGTGTGGCGCGTGGCGCCGTCGACGATCCCGGCCTTCACCGTGCGCGTGGAGCCGGACCTCTCCAACGCCGGCCCGTTCCTGGTCGCCGCGGCGGCCACCGGCGGAGAAGTCACCATGCGCGGCTGGCCGCGGGAGTCCACCCAGATCGGCCGCCGCTGGACCGAGCTGCTGCCGCAGTTCGGCGCCGTCGTCGAGCTCGTCGACGAGCCGACGGGGCAGGATTCTCCGGCCACGCAGACGCTGACCGTGCGCGGCGGCCGAGACGGCTCCGGCGCGCCGCAGGTGACCTCCCCCGGCGTCGTCGACGGCACCGCCGAGCTCACCCCGACCGTCGCCGCGCTGGCCGCCCTCGCCGACTGCGCGACCACCTTCACCGCCGTGGGGCACCTGCGCGGCCATGAGACGGACCGGATCGCGGCGCTGGCCGCGGAGCTGCGCCGCCTCGGCGCCGCCGTCGACGAGCACGACGACGGCTTCAGCATCCGCACTCCGGCGGTCCGCGGCGACCTGGTGCGCAGCTACGCCGACCATCGGATGGCGACCTTCGCCGCCGTGCTGGGGCTGCGGCTCGACGGCGTGGAGGTCGAGGACATCGGCTGCACGGCCAAGACGATGCCGACCTTCCCGCAGCTGTGGCGCGCCCTCGTCGACCCCGGCGGAACCGGCGAGCCGGGCGCACCGGCAGCACCGGGCGAGGGCGGAGGACGATGAGCCGCCGCTGGTCCGACTTCGACGAATCGGATGTCAAGGTCCGGCCCAATAAGCGCGGCTCCCGCCCGCGGACGAAGGAGAGCCCGGACCACCCCGACGCCGAGCTGGGCCGGGTCATCACCGTCGACCGCGGCCGCTACCGGGTGCATATGCACCGCGCCGACGACGGAGAGCGCCTGGTCACCGCCGTGCGCGCCAAGGCGCTGCGCCGCTCGCCCATCGTGCCCGGCGACGTCGTCGCGCTGGTCGGCGACACCTCGGGCGACGAGGGCACGCTGGCCCGACTGGTGCGCATCGAGGAGCGGACGACGCTGCTGCGCCGCAGCGCCGACGACACCGACGACGCCGAGCGCGTCGTCGTCGCCAACGCCGACCAGCTGCTGATCGTCGTCGCCGCCGCCGACCCCGCTCCGCGGACCGGTTTCATCGACCGTGCCCTGGTCGCCGCCTTCGACGCCGGCATCGAGCCGATCCTGCTGATCACCAAGGCGGATCTGGCCGCGGACCCCGCCGACCCGGCGGGGCTGCGTGCGCACTACGCGGAGCTGAGCCTGACGACAGTGGTCTCCCGCCGCCGGGACGCGGAGTCCGACGCCGGCGCCGGGGACGAGTCCGGGGACGACGCCGGGGACGACGCGCTCGACGAGCAGGCCGTCGCCCGGCTGCACACGCTGCTGGACGGCCATGTCACCGCGATGATCGGCCACTCCGGAGTGGGCAAGTCGACGATGGTCAATGCGCTCACCGGCGCCGAACGGGCGACCGGCGGCGTCAACGACGTCACCGGCCGCGGGCGGCACACCTCCTCCTCGGCGGTGGCGCTGCGGCTGCGGACCGCGGGCGGGGTCGCCTCCTCGGCGAGCGCGGACGAGGCCGGATCCGCCGCCGGCGTCTCCTGGATCATCGACACGCCGGGGGTGCGCTCCTTCGGCCTGGCCCACGTCGATCCCGACGGCGTGCTGGCCGCCTTCGAGGACCTCGTGGAGGGTTCGGCCGACTGCGAGCCCGGATGCGCCCATGAGTCTCCGCAGGGCGGCTGCGCGCTGGATGCCTGGGTCGCGGCGGGACGCGCCGGAGCGCACGGTCCGGCACGCCTGGCCTCGCTGCGCGGGCTGCTCTCCTCGCTCGCCGGATCTGCGGAGGAACAGGACGAGAAGAGACTAGGATCGTCCCCATGAACCGCCACCAGACCAGCCCGTACACCGAGGACCTGCGCCTCGCCCACATGATCGCTGACTCGGTGGACGCGCAGACGATGGCCCGCTTCTCCGCGATGGACTTCGACGTGGAGACCAAGCCGGACCTCACCCCGGTCACCGAGGCCGACCGGCAGGCCGAGGAGCTCATCCGCGGCCAGCTGAGCCGGGCCCGCGGGCGGGACGCCGTCCACGGCGAGGAGTTCGGCTCCTCGGGGTCGGGCCCGCGCCGCTGGGTGATCGACCCGATCGACGGGACGAAGAACTTCGTCCGCGGCGTGCCGGTCTGGGCCACGCTCATCGCGCTGGTCGACCATGGCGTGCCGGTGATGGGCGTGGTCAGCGCCCCGGCGCTGGGCCGCCGCTGGTGGGCCGCCCGCGACGGCGGCGCCTACACCGGCAAGTCGCTGGCCTCGGCGCGCCCGCTGGAGGTCTCGAAGGTCTCGGCGCTCTCCGACGCCTCCTTCTCCTATTCCTCGCTGACCGGCTGGCGCGCGGCGGGCCGCAGCCAGAACTTCCTGGAGCTCACCGAGTCGGTCTGGCGGACGCGGGCCTTCGGCGACTTCTGGTCCTACTGCCTGCTCGCCGAGGGCGCCGTCGACCTCGCCGCCGAGCCGGAGCTGGAGCTTCACGACATGGCCGCGCTGGTGCCCATCGTCACCGAGGCCGGCGGACAGTTCACCTCGCTCGACGACGAGCCCGGCTGCTCCGGCGGCAACGCGCTGGCCACCAACGGGCTGCTGCACCAGGCGGCCCTGGCCGCCCTGGCCCCGGACGACCCCACTCCGTGGGCGAGCCCCTCCGTGGAGGACGCGCCGCAGGGCGCCGCGACGCCGCCGGAGGCGGCGCAGCACGAGGCCCGGCGAACCGGCCTCAGCCCCTCCTGACCACGTCCTGCGGCCCCGGCCGCCGACTGGACGGACGCCCTCCGCCTCCCTCGTGATACGACGCGCCCCTTGCTGTTTTAAGCATGCCTAAACCATACTGGACGGCATGGCGCTCTCCCTCTCCTCTCGTCGGACGCCCCGCCGGGCGCGGCGGCACTCCGTCGTCGCGGCGCTGCTCGGCGCATCCCTGCTGCTGAGCGGCTGCGGGCCCGCCGGCGCCGACGGGCTCGGCGAGTCCGGCGATGCCGACGACGACCGCCCGGTGGTGCTGACCACCTTCACCGTGCTCGCCGACATCGTCTCGCAGATCGGCGGCGACCGCGTCCAGGTCCGCTCCATCACGCCCGTCGGCGCGGAGATCCATGAGTATGACCCCACCCCCGGCGACATCCGCGCCGCGACCGAGGCGGATCTGGTGATCACCAACGGCATGGGGCTGGAGGCCTGGTTCGACCAGTTCATCGACCACGCCGAGGCTCCGTCGACGACCGCGACCGCCGACGTCGACCCGCTGCCGGTGACCCGGCTCTCCGGCCATCCGGCCGCCGGCGAGGACCTGCCGACCAACCCGCACGCCTGGCTCTCCCCGGAGCGCGGCCGGCAGTACGTCGACGCCGTCGAACGGGCCCTGACCGAGCTCGCCCCCGCCGACGCCGAGGTCTTCGCCGAGCACGCCGACGCCTACCGCGAGCGCCTGACGGAGATCGCCGAAGACGCCCGCACCCGGCTCGCCGCCGTCGAGGAGTCCACCGGGTCGCCGGCCCAGGTGGTCACCTGCGAGGGGGCATTCAGCTATCTGGCCGAGGACCTCGGCCTCGAGGAGCACTATCTCTGGCCGATCAACGCCGACACCGAGGGCACCCCGCAGCAGGTCGAGGCGCAGATCGAGCACGTGCGCGCCCACGAGGTGCCGACGATCTTCTGCGAGACCACTGTCAACGACGACGCCCAGCGCCAGGTGGCCGAGGCCTCCGGGGCGACGCTCGGCGAGCCGCTGCACGTCGACTCGCTGTCCGCCTCCGACGGGCCGGTGCCCAGCTATCTGGAGCTGCTCCGCCACGATCTGGATCAGATCATCTCCGGGGCCGAGGCCGGCGTCGAGGACGGCGCCGAAGACGGCGCCGAAGACGGCGCCGAGGACGGGGAGGACCCATGACCCAGGCTCCCGCCGCCGCAGTCGAGGTGTCTGGGCTCAGCGCCGGCTATCCCGGCGTGCTGGCCCTGCAGGGCGTGGATCTGCGGCTGACCGCCGGCACGATCACCGCGCTGGTCGGCGCCAACGGCTCCGGCAAGTCCACGCTGTTCTCCGCGCTGCTCGGGCTCCGCGTCCCGCTGGCCGGCACTGTCCGGCTGCACGGGAAGCCGCCCCAGCAGGCGCGTCGCCGCAATGTGGTCAGCTATGTCCCGCAGCACGACACGATCGACCACACCTTCCCGCTGACTGTGGCGCAGATGGTCATGATGGGCCGCATCCCGCACCAGGGCCCGACCCGCCGGCCGCGGCGCGCCGACCGTGCCGCCGTCGCCGAGGCGCTGGAGCAGGTCGGGCTGGCCGAGCTGCGCCGGCGCACCGTCGGCGAGCTCTCCGGCGGCCAGCGGCGCCGGGCGTTCCTGGCCCGCTCGCTGACCCAGCAGGCCCCGCTGATGCTGCTCGACGAGCCCTTCGCCGGCGTCGACCGCGGCTCCGAGGAACTGATCACCGCCACGCTGCATGCCCTCCGCGACGCCGGGACCACAGTGCTGGTCTCCACCCACCATCTGGACTCGCTGGCCGACCTCGCCGACGAGGTGGTGCTGCTGCACCGCCGTGTGCTCGCCGCCGGCCCGCCGTCGGCGGTGCTGACCGAGTCCACCCTCGCCGGCGCCTTCGGCACTGTGCTGGCCGACGACGGCGGCGCCGCGGACAGCACCGAGGACGCCGTCGGACGACAGGAGGCCCCATGGAGCTGATCGTCGAGATCCTGGCCGCGCCGCTGCAGTTCGCCTTCATGCAGAACGCGCTGGCCGTGGCCGTCGTCGCCGCCGGCGTCTGCGGGCTGCTCTCCTGCTGGCTGGTGCTGATGGGGTGGTCGCTGATGGGCGAGGCGGTGGCCCACTCCATCCTGCCGGGCATCGTGCTGGCCCAGCTGCTGGGAGTGCCGATGGCCGCCGGCGCCTTCGTCTTCGGCCTGATCGCCGTGCTGCTCATCGGCGGGATCAGCAGCACCCCGGTGATCAAGCGCGACACCTCAATCGGCGTGGTGTTCACCACGCTCTTCGCCCTGGGCCTGGTGCTGATCTCACGGGTGCCGAGCCAGACGCATCTGCAGCACATCCTCTTCGGCAACGTGCTGGGCACCTCGCGGACCGACCTGTGGCAGGTCCTCGCGCTGGGGCTGGCGACTGCGGCGGTGCTGCTGCTGGCCCGGCGGGACCTGACCCTGCTGGCCTTCGACCGCACCTACGCCCACACCGTCGGACTCTCCACGGCCGCCCTCTCGGCGCTGCTGCTGGTGCTGCTGGCGCTGACCACCGTGACCGCGCTGCAGACGCTGGGCATCATCCTGGTGGTGGCGATGCTGGTCATCCCCGGGGCCACCGGGATGCTGACCTGCCGGACGTTCGGACGGATGCTGATGGTCTCCTCCGGCGGCGCGGTGTTCGCCGCGGTCAGCGGCGTCTACCTGAGCTACTGGCTGGACCTGTCGACCGGCGGGACCATCGTCCTGATGCAGTCGACGCTCTTCGGCCTGGCCTATGTGCTGGCCCCGCACAAAGGGCTCATCGCCCGGGCGGCGCGTGCCCGACGGACCGCCGCCGCGGCCTGAGCCGACGGGGCGAGGCTCTGCCGGCATCGACGCCCGGGACGGACGGATAGACTGGGCGCACGATGCCGGCGCTCCCCGTCGCGGCTCGTCGCCGCGTCGGCGAGTGCCGTCGCCAGCACAGCCACGATGCCCGTCGGGCCCGCCGGCGGGCCCCTCTCGCGGAAGGATCCCATGAGCCCGCGCACCTCCGCCCAGGGGCGCTCGACCCGCACCGACACCGCCACGACCTCGGTGGAGGACTACGCCAAGACCATCTACGGCCTCACCGAGTGGGAGGACGATCCGGTGGTCACCGCCTCGGCGCTCGCCCGCACCCTGGGGGTCTCGAACCCTTCGGTGACGCTGATGGTGCGCAAGATGGCCGAGCTGGGACTGGTCGACCACCATCCCTACGCGCCGCTGCGACTCACCGAGCAGGGCCGCCGACTGGCGCTGGCCATGGTCCGGCGCCACCGGCTGATCGAGACCTGGCTGGTCCGCGAGCTCGGCTACGACTGGGGCGAGGTCCATGACGAGGCCGAGCGCCTCGAGCACGCGGTCTCGGAGACGTTCATCGACCGGCTCGACGAACGGCTCGAGCGGCCCGCCGTCGATCCGCACGGCGATCCCATCCCCCGCCGGGACCTGAGCATGGAGCACCCGGAGACCGAGCGGCTCTGCCGGGTGCCCGAGTCGGCCGCGGTGCGCCTGGAGCAGGTCGACGACGCCGTGCCCGACGCGCTGCGCACGCTCGCCGAGGAGCAGGTCGACATCGGCGCGCGGATCACCGTGCGCACTGCGGCCGCGACGGAGGGCGGCGACGTCGTCGTCGCCCGCGCCCCGGCGGGCGAGGGCATCCGGTTGGCCCATGAGCTGGCCCACGCCATACGCGTCTCGCTGGTCGATCGCTGAGCGTGCCCGTCGCCGGGCCCGCGTCGGAGTCGTACTAGTCTGGGACGGTGCCCGATGCTGAGACCTCCGCCCCCGCCGCGCCCCCGCTGCGCCTGATCGTGCCGCTGGTCGCCCTCGCCGGCGCCGTCGGCGCGCTGGCCCGGCTGACTGTGGGCGAGCTGCTCCCCGAGCAGAGCATGAAGTTCCCCTGGACGACGCTGGCGGTGAACCTCTCCGGCTCCGGACTGCTCGGCCTGCTGACCGGAGTGGCCTCAGTGCACCGGCTGCCGCGCTGGGTCGTCCCGACGCTGGGCACCGGACTGCTGGGTTCCTACACCACCTTCTCGCTGGTCATCGTCGCAGTGATGCCGGCGGTGCCGGGGGCGATGTTCGACGAGCTCGCCGCCCAGACCCTCGTCAATCCCGCCGCGCCGGAGCTGATCGCCTATCTGCTCATCAGCATCCTCGGCTGCACCGCCGCCGCGGCCGCCGGCATCACCGTCGGCCGGGCGATCTTCGGGGCCGTGGGCCCGCCGCAGCCCGGGGCCCGGCGCACAGGAGCCGCCCGATGACGGCAGAGATGACGATCGCCGTCGTCCTCGGCGTCGGACTGGGCGGCGCGGCCGGGGCGGTGCTGCGACTGATGCTGGACCGTCTGCTGCCGTGCGGGATCCTGCTGGCGAACACCGCCGGCTGCCTGGCCCTGGGGCTGGTATACGGCTGGATCACCGTCGAGCCGGCCGCGGTCGAGCCCGGGACGACGACCGCGCCGCTGCTGGTCACGCTGACCACCGGGCTGCTCGGCGCGCTGAGCACCTTCGCGACCGTCTCGCTGCGCGCGGCCGAACGCTGGGTCGCCGGCCGGCGGCTGGCCGCCGCCGGGCTCTGGGCGATGCACGTGCTCTGCGGAGGCGCCGGCGCGGCCGCCGGGATCGCGGCCGCGCGACTGCTGCTGGGCTGAGCCGGCGGCGGGCGTGCGCGGCCGCCGCCGGGTGTATCATGGGCAGTCGGCCCGACGGCGCGCCGTCGCCCCGGGCCCGGATCCCCGCCGCCCGATCCGCGGCGGGCGGCACGCAGCCCGGAGGAGGTGGCACATGGCGACGAAGGCCAAGCAGAAGGCCCGCAACAAGGCCGCGAAGGACCCGAACAATCATGTCGTGGCCACCAATCGCCGCGCTCGGCACGATTACCACATCGAGGACCGGTACGAGGCCGGCCTGGTGCTCGCCGGCACCGAGGTGAAGTCGCTGCGCGAGGGGCAGGCCTCGCTGACCGACGGCTTCGCCGCCTTCTCGAAGTCCGGCGAGCTCTGGCTCGAGCAGATCCACATCCCGGAGTACCTCAACGGCACCTGGACCAACCACAGCGCCCGGCGGAAGCGGAAGCTGCTGCTGCACCACAAGGAGCTGGCCAAGATCTCCCGGCAGATCGAGTCCTCCGGGATGACGATCGTGCCGCTGCAGCTCTACTTCTCCGACGGCCGGGCCAAGGTCGAGATCGGCATCGCGCGCGGCAAGCGCGAGTTCGACAAGCGCGAGACGCTGCGCCGCAAGCAGGACGAGCGTGACGCCCAGCGGGCGATGCGCTACCGCAATCTCGGCGTCGACTGAGCCGCCTGCCTCTGGTGGCCTCGGCCGCCGGCGGCTAGGATCAGGCCCGGACGACTCCGGGAGGATGTGGCATGGGGCGCGTGCGCCGAGGGCAGCGCCGGCTGCGGCGATCGGCCGCGACGGCGACCGCGATGCTGGCGCTGGCCGGCTGCGGAGGAGACGACGGCGACGACGAGTCCCGCCCCATCCCCCACCAGGAGTTCCTCTCCCGCCCGGACCTGAAGCCGCCTGCCGTGGAGATCACCGAGGGACCGGCCTGGTCCGCCCGGCGGGACGCCGCGGACGAGTACATCTTCCTCAGCCCCAATTACGGCACGCGGACGCCGCAGGACGGCTCGCTCATCCTCGACGCCGCCGGAGAGCTGGTGTGGATGCGCCCGGCCTCCGACGAGGACCCGGACGACGACCCCTTCGACCTGCGCGTGCAGGAGTACGACGGCCGGGACGTGCTCACCGTCTACGAAGGTCCCAGCGAGGGCGGCCACGGTCATGGCGAGGTCACGGTCCTGGACGGCTCCTATGAGGAGATCACCCGGGTCACCACCGGCGGGTCGCTGGGTCCCGACGAGGCCGACCTGCACGAGACGACCATCACCGAGGACGGCACGATGCTGCTGGCCGCCTACGTGCCGACGGAGGCCGACCTCACCGACGTGGGCGGGCCCGCCGACGGGCACGTCGAGGACGCGGTGATCCAGGAGGTCGACATCGCCACCGGCGACGTCGTCTTCGAGTGGAGCGCCCTGGACCATGTGCCGGTGACGGAGACGATGGTCGACTACGCCGCCGAGCGCGAGGAGGTCGCCGAGGAAGCCGAGGGTGACGAGGACCCCGCGGTGCTCGGCTCCGCGGAGGAGCCCTTCGACTACTTCCACATCAATTCGATCACCGTCGACGACGACGGCTCGCTGCTGGTCTCGGCCCGTCACACCCATGCGGTCTACCGCCTGGACCGCAGCACCGGCGCGGTGGACTGGACGCTGGGCGGTTCGTCCAGCGACTTCAGCCTGGACGAGGACGCGGTCTTCTCCTGGCAGCACGACGCCCACCGGGCCCCGGACGGCACGCTGACGCTCTTCGACAACCATGCCCACGGCGGAGACGACGACGAGTCCTCGCGCGGGCTGCGGCTGGCGCTGGACGAGGAGGCGATGACCGCCGAGGTCGCCGCCGAGTACCGGCCTCCCGAGGAACGGGTCTCCAGCGCCATGGCCAACGCCCAGCTGCTGGACGACGGCGGCATGTTCATCGGCTGGGGATCCCGCCCGCACTATTCGGAGTACACCGCCGACGGCGAGCTGATCTACGACGTCTGCCACGGGGACGAATGCCTCGACGGCGACTATGACGGCGGCGGAGGCAGCTACCGGGGCTACGCGCTCGAGTGGCAGGGCCGGCCGACGACCGACCCGGACGCCGTGCTGACCGAGGAGGGCGGCGAGTCCGCCGTCCAGGTCTCGTGGAACGGGGCGACCGAGGTCGCCGAGTGGCGGCTGACCGCCGGCGAGGAAGAGGCCGCGACCGTCGCTCGCGACGGCTTCGAGACCACGATCCCGGTCCCGGACGGCGGCGCGGAGGCCGGGTCGCTGCGCATCGAGGCGCTGGACGACGACGGCGAGGTCCTGGGCGGCACGACGCCCTCCGAGTCCGCCGACGAGGAGTGACGGCGTGGTCGGCGCCGCCGTGCGTGCTGCGGACACGACGACGCCCCGCCCGGACCAGTGGTCCGGACGGGGCGTCGTCAGCGGTGGAGACGGCGGGAATCGAACCCGCGTCCGATCTGGATTCGCATGGACTTCTCCGGGCGCAGTCTGCGCATCGGGTGTTGCTCGGCCCCATCCATCATGCAGACGAGTGGATGGCCCGGGCCCAGCCGTGTGAATGTCGAGCGACGTCCCCACGACGAGGACGGCGTCCAGTGGCTATCTAGCTGATGCCAGGCTCTGAGTCGACAGCGAACTCAGGCTGACAGACTCGCGTCGCTGCTATCAGGCAGCGAGGGCGAAGTCAGTGCGCTTAGAATCGGCACTTATTGGGTTGCAGAGGGGTTTTTACGAGGGCACTCTACATCCTCGGCCCGCTTCCCCATGCTCAACTCAGATCGTCGAAACCGATCGTCCCCGTATGCGGTTGTCAAGAACCGTTCCCCGCCCTCAGGTTCCCCATCGGGCAGGTACTCCAGTGTATGCCAACGGCGCGCGTCCGGGCAATATTCCGGACGCTCCGCCGACTGCCGTGTCCGGCAGCGCCCCTGGACGGGCGCGGCACGGGTCCGGCGGCCGCATCCGGCTCAGACCGTCAGGTGCCGGCGGACCGTCACCCAGGAGGAGAGCACCGCCAGCAGTACGCCGATCAGCAGCAGCACCGGCATGACGACCCAGGCCGCGGAGCCGTCGATGAACTGGATGGCCGGGATCTGCTGGTCGAGCCACTCCCCCATCAGGTGCTCGGCGACCACCCAGGTCGCCGCGCAGGCCAGCAGGGAGCCGAGGAGGGCGGCCGCCACGCCCTCCAGGACGAAGGGGGTGCGGATCATCGCCTTCGAGGCGCCGACCAGACGCATGATCCCGGTCTCCCGCCGCCGGCTGAAGGCCGAGAGTCGGATGGTCGTCGAGACCAGCAGCACTGCGCAGACGATCATCACCGCCGCGACGGCCAGGGCCACCAGCGTCATCCCGTCGAGGATGGCGAAGACCTGGTCCATGACCTCCTGCTGGTCGGCGACCGTCTCCACGCCGGGGGCGCCGGCGAAGAGCTCGGTGACCACGTCGTACTCCTCGGGGTCCACCAGCAGCACGCGGAGGGACTCGGGCATGTCGCCGGCCTCGATCGCGGGCGCCGCGGCGTCCTGGGAGGACTGGAAGTTCTCCAGCGCCTGCTCCTGGGTCTCGTGCCGGTAGCTGTCGACGTACTGGCTGGCCGCGCCCTCCTCGAGCGACTGCTCCAGCGCGGCCCGCTGGTCGTCGCTGACCGCGCCGGTCGGACACGAGGACTCCGGCGAGTTCTCGGTGCAGAGGAAGACCGAGACCTCCAGACGGTCGTGGAACTCGTCGGTCATCCGGTCGACCTGGGTCTGCATCAGCGCCGCCGAGCCGACGAAGGTCAGCGAGATGAACGTGACCAGCACGACCGAGGCGACCATGGCGACGTTGCGCCGCAGCGAAGCGAGCGTCTCGCCGAGCATGTGCATCAGTCGGTGCATCATTTCCTCCTCAGACGGCGCCAGATCGAGCGGAGGCCGCCCCGCTGATCGGCGGTGCGGCGGGCATCCTCGTCAGCGGCCTGCGCAGAGGACGACGTCGGCTCCGGGGCCTCGGCGGACCCTTCGCGATCGGTCATCGGGCGGGCGGCCCGCCGGCGGGCCTGCAGTCGGGGCTCCTGCGCGGGCCCCCGTCCCGGGGACGTGTCCTCGGCCGGGTCGACCACCGGCGGCTCGTCCTCGGTGCTCTGCGCGGCCA